>NZ_JBIVOI010000002.1:0-282928 GCF_044754045.1 Neobacillus sp. NPDC093182 | reverse complement strand
CGTTGTCAGAATCAAGGGTCTATTTGGACAGGTGAAGCAAGAAAAGCCGCTGCGTTGTCAGAATCAAGGGTCTATTTGGACAGGCGAAGCAAGAAAAGCCGATGCGTTGTCAGAATCAAGGGTCTATTCGGACAGGCGAAGCAAGAAAACCTGGTGCGTTGTCAGAATCAAGGGTCTATTTGGACAGGTGAAGCAAGAAAAGCCGCTGCGTTGTCAGAATCAAGGGTCTATTTGGACAGGCGAAGCAAGAAATCATCGCCGGTAGTCCGAATCAAATTATATTCCAGTAGGTACCTGCCGTTATCCTTGGATTGATTTTATGATTTTTGCTGGATTTCCACCTGCCACAACATTATCAGGTACATCTTTTGTCACAACTGCGCCTGAAGCAATTACGACATTATTTCCAATGTTGACACCTGGATTAATAACAGCTCTTCCGCCAATCCATACGTTATGACCAATGGTAACTGGTTTTCCATACTCTTTACCCGATATTCTTTCATTGGGGTCAAGGGGATGTGTCGCAGTGTAAATGTGTACTCCAGGAGCAATAAAACAATTATCTCCAATACGAATCTCACATACATCCAAAAAGACACAATCAAAATTCGCATAGAAATTCTCGCCTACATGAATGTTGTAACCATAATCGCAGCGGATAGTTGGTTCTATGTATATATTCTTTCCAGTTGAACCGAATAATTCTTTTAAAAGAGCCGTCCTTTTTTCGTCATCGGTTTCAATTGTTTGATTGTATAATCTGGTGAGGCCACGGGCATTTAAACGTCCTTGCAACAATTCAATATCAGCTGGATCATAAAGATCACCAGCTATCATTTTCTCTTTTTTAGTTTTCAATTTCTATACCTCCAGTTAATAAAACTGTTTGTATCATACTGAGCTTAAAGTCAAAAATATGGTGATTACATATATTGGGGAAATTTTACACATACTTTCCTCATTAGACTTAAAACAGAGGAGTAATGTAATGCATTGGTATGAGAAGCTAAATCAATATTTTCCGATTGAAGAAATGAAGTCTAGAGAGCATATGGAAACTTTATTAAAAGAGCGTTCTGACATCTATCATAAGGATGAGGGTCCAAATCATGTGTTGATGTATGCTGAGTTAGATGATTTTGTATTTATTGATTACCTTTTTGTTTCAAAAGATGCGCGCGGGCAGGGACTTGGACATAAGTTGATCGAAAAAATGAAACAAAAAGGAAAGCCTATTATTCTTGAAGTTGAACCCGTAAACTATCAAGACAGTGATACAGGAAAAAGACTACATTTTTATAAACGGGAAGGTTTTGAGCACGCTAATTCAATCGGATATGAGCGAAGGTCGTTGGCAACAAATGAGATTAATAAAATGGAAATTCTTTATTGGGCTCCAAATAAAGAGTCTGAAGAACTAATATATGAAGCCATGAGAAAGACATATAATAAGATTCATACCTATAAAGATCAACACTTTTATGGCGAGTCCTACCAACCAGTTGAAGAGGTTTTGACCTTTAACGAAGAACCTCAAAATCAGAATATCTTAGATAATTTATAACAAAAAGCTTTACTCCAATATGGGGTAAAGCACCTTTTGTTTTTAGCGGGATTAACAGATTAGCCTTCCTGTAAAAAGGTAACCCTTCTCATAGAAACAGGGGTATCCTTGTGTGCTTGTAATATACCATGCTCTACAATTTGCTCTTTCATTACAGCCTTATAAGGCATATTTACTTCTAATTCCCCCTTTAAAGGGGAGAAGGAAAGCGAAACCGTTTCTTGGTTTTCCCAATGAGCAACAATTGGCTTGTCCGTAACAAACGGAAATAACTGTGGAAACCCATTGCGAAAAAATGGGTGAATCCCTTTATTATCGCCAGGTTCATTTAGACCGATAAACAGGGAGAGATAATCACAAAATTTTAGTAAATCTAAGTGGTACATTAGGGTTTCTTGTTTATGCTTATCTCCCGTTAATTGCAATTCCTTTGAAAGCTGTTCCTGTCTTTGCTTTTCTTCTTTCCAAAATTCCCTGACAGCAGGCTCGCTTGAATCTTGAATGAACGATGAGTAGTGCAAGCTGCATAAAAGTCCTGCATACTTGCTTAGTTTTTCTACTTCGTCTAACCCCTTTTTATAAAAAGTAATTTTGAGGGATAGTGGATAATCAATAAAAGAGTACGGTTTCTCCGTTTTATCATTCCATACCGGGGACGAATCCATTTCAATCCAGCCTCGGTCATGTTCTTTAATTGCCAGCAGTACTTCTTGAGTACGGTTTTCATCAAAAAAATAATCCTTTTTGCAATTCTGAGCGATTACACCTGCAATTTGTGCGTGGTCATTCTGAGTTACCATAAGAAAGCTTTGTTTCCGTTCCAGTATAATCATTCTCGTAAATCCCTTTCCTTTTTAAAAACTGAACTTGTTCGGATTCCAAATGCTCCTTTTATATTTCCTTTATCCAGTAGATTTAAACCAAAACTTCCTGCAATCTTGATAACATTAGAAGGAAAAGAACTACCTAATAAAGAATTAACTATTTCGGCTAAATAATTTTAAGGTTAGAGGATTTTTACATAAAAAGTTCGTGTGCGCGGTCCATCAAACTCGCAGAAATAGACTCCCTGCCACGTACCTAACAGCAATTGTCCGTTTGCAATAATAACATATTGTGAAGCCCCGACTGTACTTGCTTTCATATGGGCTGCAGTATTGCCTTCCATATGCCGATCAAGTTCATGGTGCCATGGATAAACCTCGTCAAAGCGCCGAATCATGTCTCGTTTCACATCTGGGTCAGCATTCTCATTAATAGTAATGCCTGCTGTTGTGTGTGGGCAATATACGATAGCAGATCCTTCTCGCACGTTATTTTCAGTAATGAAGTCCTGAACCTGTTGGGTGATTTCCATCATTTGATCACGGGTATTTGATTTTAAAGTGAGTTTTTTTAGCATAATATCCTTCCTTTCAAATCTATTACAAAAATTATATAAAGGTGGCGGTTGTATTGTTCAGTCAATCTCCCTATGTATGTCGAATGGAATGGGGCAGACGTGGCGCTAGAGAAGCAGCAGAACGCGGTGATATTATTATTATAGTCGATATCTTAAGTTTTTCATCCACTGTCGTATCTGCATTACATTTGGGTGCAGTGATTTATCCTTATCCCCCGTATGGTAACGGGAAACAATACGCGAAAGAAGTAAATGCTGAATATATTTTGGGCAGAGCGGAGGCAGCAAAGGCGGGGAAAGCAACATTATCCCCTGTTTCCTTTAATGAAGAACATTCAAATAAGAGGTATGTACTTTCCTCACTAAATGGAGCTTTTTGCACTTGGATTGCCTCAAAGTCACAAGCACTTTTTATTGGATCTCTATTAAATGCCGCTGCAGTGGCTTCCGCAGCTAAACAATTAAGATTAAAAACTAAAGCAAACATTACAGTAATACCTTGTGGTGAGCAATGGAGTAATGGGAGAGAAGAGGAAGAGACTCTTCGTCCTGCTATGGAGGATTATTTAGGCGCCGGCGCTATTTTATCTTATTTGGAAGGTGAGAAATCACCAGAAGCAGAAGTATGTATGGGTGCATTCCTGCAGGCGGAGCCAAAATTAGACGCACTGATTTGGGATAGTGGAAGCAGTCGAGAATTGCGTGAACGAGGATTTGCAGCGGATGTAGAACATTGCAGCAGGTTAAATGTTTATCAAACGGTTCCGATTTTAAAAGATAATCATTTTGTATCATATAATGGAGAGTTGTAGCCAATGGAGCACATTCGTATTCGACAGTACCAAGAAAAAGATTTTAATAGAATTCAAGAGTTAAACCAGCAAGAGGGCTGGAATAATTTAGTAGAAAAGAACGAAGATACAAAAGTGGCATGGAAGCATTCAAATGTATCGTTGGTAGCGGAGGCAGAAGTCGATGGAATAGTCGGATATATTAGAGGTTTTACCGACACGGTAATTACTCTTTATATTTGTGAATTATTAATTGACAAAAAGTATCGTGGTAAAGGTATCGGAAGGGAGTTACTTCGATACATTCATACTAAATATCCAAGAACGAGAATGGAACTACTTGCTACTAGTACCTCTCATACTTTTTATGAAGATCAGGGCTATCGTCCATTTTACGGATTCAGAAAGACCATTGACGAATAGGAGTGAAAGTGATGAAGAAGATTTATCTTATCAGGCATTGTGAGGCTGAAGGGCAGCCTGCGGAAGCGTCACTAACAGACAATGGCTTTCAACAAGCTAACCGTTTATCAAAATTCTTTAGAGATATGCCTATAGACCGCATTATCTCTAGTCCTTATAAGCGTGCTGTTCAAACGGCAGAACCACTTGCAAAAAGCAGAAACCTTGAGATTGAGAAAAACGATCTATTAACAGAACGTATTCTTAGTTCCCAAAACCTGACCGATTGGCTTGAAAAACTAAGAGCAACATTTGATGATTTCGAATTGAAATTCGAAGGTGGAGAGTCTAGTAATGAAGCAAAGGATCGAATACTAAGTGTAATGGAGGAGGTTATGAACAGTGAACCCCAAAATACACTCATTGTTACACATGGAAATTTACTGTTTTTACTTTTAAATCATTATAATTGTCATTTCGGTTTTGAAGAATGGAAGGGTTTACGTAATCCGGAAGTGTTCCTTTTGAAGATAGAGAACGAAACCGTAACATTCGAAAGAGTGTTAATGGAATCGGGCCATCAACTATCCTTGATTAAACCAACCGTGGCGTTGAGGGATGAATACCTGTCATACTATAAAGAATGGGTAGTAAGCAAAGAAGATATGGTACCTTGGGTGATTAAAAAAGACCCATCAGACTTTGAGGCGATGATCCAATTTTTAAAAGATAATGAGGAAGGTAGTAATCTTCCAGAAGGCTGGGTGCCTGATTCAACATTTTGGTTAATAAACCAAGACAAAAGGATACTTGGGGTGGTTAATATAAGGCATCAATTAACACAAGATCTTTTCAATCGTGGCGGACACATTGGTTACGGTATCCGTCCTTCAGAGAGAAGGAAAGGATTTGCGACTAAATTGCTGTCATTGTCGCTCGAAAAAGCCAATGAGTTAGGAATTAAAAAAGCTCTGGTTGTATGTGATGAAGATAATACCGGTTCCTATAAAACGATCATTAATAATGGAGGGATACCAGATTCCGACTTTATTGAGGAAGATGGAAATATAATAAAAAGATTCTGGATAGAAACTTAATATGTCATTTGGGGGGAAACTGGTGGTAATTGAAAAGGAAATCAAAGTGGTTATTGGAGCAGGGGAGTACAATAACAATCCCGGATGGGTACAAACTCAGGAAGAGGAGCTAAATTTACTTGATGAGACCAATTGGGATAAAAGGTTTGCTCATAACTCCATATTAGCCATTCTAGCTGAACACGTTTGGGAGCACTTAACCTATGAAGAAGGAATAGCTGCTGCAATGCTATGTTTTAAATACCTTAAGCCTTCTGGTTATATTCGCTGCGCGGTTCCAGATGGGTATTTTCCCGATGAGGAATATCAAAATATAGTGAAAATCGGCGGACCTGGGCCAAAAGATCATCCTGCTGCAAGTCATAAGATTGTACATAACTATCATACATTATCGAAAATGTTTGAAGATGCAGGATATAGGGTTAATTTACTTGAATATTGTGATGACGAAGGTAATTTTCATTTCAATGATTGGAATCCAGAAGATGGAGTTATTTTTCGTTCAAAAAAGTTTGACCCAAGGAACAACGACAAACTATTATTTCCATCTCTCATCATTGACGCAATAAAACCTTAAAGTATTAATGCCGGAGTTCTTGAGTTAATAGCTGGGCACATGCAAGGGGCAGGAAATATCTGCCCCTGCTATATTAGATTTCTTTCTTACCTTGGTATTTCATCTTAAACTCGGCTTCACTCATATTTGGATTCTTTCTAGGTGTTGTTTTGCTAAGAGCCTTCTTCATTTCCACATTTGCGTCGTCGCTTGTATTATATTTTCCATCCATCGTAATCCCTCCTTTTTGATACTTATTATCAAACCCTAATCATTTTTTCATTCTTTATTTTCTTATAAAAGTAGGAGGAGATATTGATTCATAAATAGAATAATGTTGAACTTAGATTAAATTAAAAAGTAGGGATTTATTTGAAAAAAGGAGTTCCTAGAAAAATACATATAATCGGCTCGGTTGGAAGTGGCAAAACAACCTTAGCAAAAGAGCTGTCAGTAAAGTTACAAATTCCCTATTATGAATTGGATAATGTTGTTTGGAAAAGGCATAAATCTGGTGATATAAGAAGAACGGAGGATGACAGAGAGGTATTTTTGAATACAATCATACATTCTGAAGGTTGGATTGTGGAGGGTGTTCATAATGAAGACTGGGTGAAAAATAGTTTTCAAAATGCGGAACTAATCATCTTTTTAGATACAAATTACGCAATAAGAACGTATAGAATTATTAAGAGATTTGTTTTACAAAAGCTTGGTGTGGAGAAATCAAATTATAATCCCACGCTGAAAATTTTTTTGAAAATGTTTAAATGGAATAGGTATTTTGAAGAGGTAGGAAAACCAAATTTCTTCAATAAATTTGCCGTTTATCATGATAAAATTTTAATTGTTACGAAAAATGATGATATAAAAAATCACTTTAAAATAGGTTGAAGAAAATAAGGAGTATTATACATGAACTGTTGGAATCAGAGGTTAGTAGAAACCTCTCGTGGAACGTTTGAAGTATTTAGTAAAGGTGAGGGAGAACCTATTTGTGTAACTCACCACTATTCCGAATTTAATGAGACTGGTGATTATTTTGCTGAATCCTTTACGAAGACACACCAAGTTTACTTAGTTAACTTACGTGAAGCAGGAAATTCAGCTAAGGCAGTAGAACCGTACCATCTTAGCATGCTGGAAACCATATTTGACTTAGAAGCGATTCGTGAAGAATTAGGTTTTGATAAATGGGGTTTTGCAGGCCACTCTACTGGAGGAATGTTAGGAATCGTTTATGGAATTTACTTTTCCAGCAGCTTGAAGTTTAATGTGATAGTCGGAGCTGCTGCAAGAGAATTTACTACATTTTCTCCAGATTGTATTTATAATAAAAATCATCCAAAATATAAACGGATGCAAGAACTGATGGAATTATTGAAACAGGTACATTTATCATCAGAAAAGAGCCATGAGCTTTCCAGTGAACGTACAAAATTATCATTAAATGATCCAGACAAATTTAATGAACTCTTCAATTTAAATATTAGGAAGAAAATATCGGCAGCACGGTTGAATTTTTTTAACCGCGAAATTCAAATTTTTGATGTTACGAAAAAATTAAAGCTCATTTCATCCCCAACCTTAATTATGTGTGGAAAATATGATGTACAATGCCCACTTACATACTCGTTAGAAATGAATGAATTAATACCGTATTCAAAACTAGTTGTTTTTAATCATAGCAATCATTACCCATTTCTAGAGGAATCTGAACTATTTAAGAAGGAATTTAACCAGTTCCTTAGTTATAATGGACTCAGATAAATCGTCTGATTTCCGTTTTACGGCGGATATCTATTTATTAAGGGAACCAGAGCGTCTGATTCCCCGTTGGCTAATTTCAAGGTATTAGGGAACCATATGGATTTTTTTATATAGGCTTCTACTTAACAAAAGGACGTGGACACAGTGTTACAAGCAACAATGTTATTTATCCTTGCAGGTTTAGCTGAGATAGGAGGGGGTTATCTTATCTGGCAATGGCTGAGGGAAGGGAAGCCATCCTACTTGGGACTAATTGGAGGAGTGGTGTTGGCTTTGTACGGCGTGATAGCTACCTTTCAGGCCTTTCCATCATTCGGACGAGTTTATGCCGCTTACGGAGGAGTATTCATTGTACTTTCGCTTTTGTGGGGGTGGGGCATCGATAAAAAGACTCCAGATTTATATGACTGGATTGGCGGAGGAATATGTTTAATTGGTGTTTTGGTGATCTTATTGGCTCCAAGACAATGAAAATGAGCTTGGATGTCCAAGCTCATTTTATTTATTTATTTATTTGGCAAGTTCATATTGTGAAATTTTATCTTCATAGTTCAAAGTTACACCAATTTCATCCCAGCCGTTAAGCAGCATTTCTTTCGGATATGGTGCAATATCAAAAGTAAACTCCAACCCTTGATTATCGGTAACCACTTGATCTTCTAGATTCACAGTAAGGGAGTACTCCTCATTCTCAGCATTACGCATAATACTTTGAACCTGTTCTTCACTTGCCTGAATGGTGAGGATACCATTTTTCACACAGTTATTTTTAAAAATATCTGCATAGCTTTGGGCAATAACCACTTTAAAGCCATAGTCCTGAATCGCCCATGGTGCATGTTCACGAGAAGATCCACAGCCAAAGTTTTCGCCTGTTACTAGAATAGAAGCTCCCTGATACTTAGGATGATTCATTGAAAAATCCTTTCGCAGTTTACCATCATCATCAAAGCGCCAGTGATAAAATAAAAATTGTCCAAAGCCGCTTCGCTCAATCCTCTTTAGGAATTGCTTCGGAATAATCTGGTCTGTATCAACATTACTTCGATTTAATGGGCAAACGATTCCTGTATGAATGCGTAATGGTTCCATTATAATACCTCCTGAGCAGTGAACTTGCGGACATCGACGAAGTGACCTGCAACCGCAGCAGCAGCAGCCATTTCAGGACTTACAAGGTGGGTACGAGATCCGTTCCCTTGACGGCCTTCAAAATTACGGTTGGAAGTAGAGGCACAGCGTCCGCCTGGAGGAACAATGTCATCATTCATTGCCAAGCACATACTGCAGCCAGCTTCACGCCATTCAAAGCCTGCTTCTTTGAAAATTTGGTCGATGCCTTCTTTTTCAGCAGCCAATTTTACGCTAAAAGATCCTGGTACTACAATTGCTTTTACCTTAGGATTAACCTTGTGACCGCGAACGACATCCGCCGCTTTTCGTAAATCACTTAACCGTGAATTGGTACAAGATCCAATAAAGACATGATCAATCTCGACATTTGATATCGGCTGACCTGCTTCAAGTCCCATATATTGAAGGGCACGAGAAATTTCATCTTTTTTATTCGCTTTTTCTTCATTATCCGGATTTGGAACCGAAGCTGTAATTGGGATACACATGCCCGGGTTTGTTCCCCATGTAACCTGCGGTTCAACTTCAGAAGCCTCAATTTCAACCACCGCGTCGTATTGTGCACCTTCATCAGTGGCAAGCGCACGCCAATTTGCTACAGCTTTCTCGAATGCTTCACCCTTAGGAACATGCCTGCGTCCTTTAAGGTATTCAAAAGTGGTTTCATCAGGAGAAATCAAGCCTGCGCGTGCACCAGCCTCAATCGACATATTACAAACAGTCATACGTTCTTCCATTGAAAGGGAGCGGATTGCCTCACCTGTATATTCCATTACATAACCAGTTCCAAATTGAACCCCAAATTTACCGATAATCGCTAGGATTAAATCCTTCGCTGTTACGCCTGTTCCAAGCTTTCCATTTACCTTCACATTCATTGTTTTAGGAGGTGCTTGCCAAAGTGTTTGTGTTGCTAGGACATGCTCCACTTCACTTGTCCCAATTCCGAACGCTAGGGCACCAAACGCACCATGTGTAGAAGTATGACTATCCCCACAGACGATTGTTTTTCCTGGCTGTGTAAGGCCAAGCTCAGGACCGATTACATGAACGATCCCATTATCAGGGTGTTGACGATCTGAAAGTTCAACGCCAAATTCCTGGCAGTTCTCTTTTAAGGTGTCAATTTGTTTCTTTGAGATAGGATCTTTGATTACATTTCGATCACGTGTGGAAACGTTGTGATCCATTGTCGCATATGTTAAATCTGGGCGGCGCACTTTTCGGCCGTTCATTCGTAATCCTTCGAATGCTTGAGGAGAGGTTACTTCATGAACTAGGTGCAAATCGATATAAAGTAAATCAGGTTTTCCTGCTTCTTGATATACAACATGCTGCTCCCAAACTTTTTGAATTATATTTTTTGGTTTTTGCATAGTGTCCTTCCTCACGTTTATAGATTTTGTAAAAGAGGGATGTCGCCCCGTTTTTTTAAATTCATATATAACTCCGATTCTGAACATATTTCAGTGATAGTTCATCAAAAATAGGTTCCTAGATAGGGAGAAGCAGCTGGACTGATGAGCCCAGCTGCAACCAATTATACGTAACAGCTCATGATACATTTTGATGCGTTTTGGGACTTAATATAATCAACAATTAGACGAGTCATTTCCTCTGTGCCCACTTGTCTTCCTCCAGGAATATGAAGGTCGGCTGTGTGGAATCCACTGTCCAACACGGACTGAACAGCATCTTCAATTAATGTTGCCTCATCATTTAGTTGGAAAGAGTAACGCAGCATTAATGCAGCTGATAAAATCATTGCAGATGGATTGGCAATCCCTTTGCCGGCAATGTCTGGTGCTGAGCCATGAACTGGTTCATATAAACCAACACCATCTTCGCTCAAGGACGCGGAAGCTAGCATTCCAAGTGATCCTGTTAAAACAGAGGCTTCATCACTAAGAATGTCACCAAACATGTTCTCTGTCACAATGACATCAAACTTAGTAGGATTTGTAATCAATTTCATTGCAGCGGCGTCAACCAATACATGCTCAACAACCACGTCTGGATACTGAGCTTTTTTCTCTTCTACAATTTCGCGCCACATTTTACTGGATTCCAATACGTTTGCTTTATCAACAGAAGTAAGGTGTCCACTCCGTCCTTGTGCTGCTTGAAAGGCTTTGTCTACGATTCTTTCAATCTCTTTACGAGTATAAGCAAGTGTATCAACGACAGTTTGACCGTTGTCACGGCGTTCACTTGGAGTACCAAAGTAAATACCGCCTGTTAGTTCACGGACAATCAATAAGTCACTGCCTGCCACAACCTCTTCTTTTAATGGAGAAGCATGAAGCAAATTTTTAAAGCCTTTGATCGGTCTTAAATTTGCATATAAATCTAGTGCCTTACGAATACCGAGTAATCCTCTTTCAGGGCGTAAATGGGAGGGGTTGTTATCCCATTTTGGGCCGCCAACCGCACCTAATAATACTGCATCCGCCTGCTTACAGGCGTCGACTGTTGTTTCCGGCAGGGGAGTTCCGTAAAGGTCAATGGCTGCCCCTCCGATTTCATGGGTTTCGAAGGTAAAACTGTGGTTAAATTCTTCAGCAATAGCGTTCAATACATCTTGTGCAGAATTAATAACTTCCTTGCCAATCCCATCACCAGGTAGTAATACAATACGTTTTTTCATTCGAAGCAACCTCCTCGTCATTTTTTATATCGCCTTAGGAAAGGTTTTTATGCTTGAGCTAGTTCAGCTTGAGCTTGAGCAACAGCTTTTGTGTTGAATAATACACGGTTTACAGTATTTAAGAACGCTTTAGCAGAAGCTTCTAATACGTCCTGAGCTGATCCGCGGCCACTTACTTGTGTACCATCAACCGTCATTTTAACATGTACTTCAGCTAATGCGTCACGCCCTTGACCAACGGAATTTAATTTATAATCAGTAAGATGAATTTCTTCTTTAATTAGAGCTTCTAAGGTATTCATTAGAGCTTCAACACTTCCTGAACCTGTACGTGCCGTTTCTACTCGAACACCTTCTGGCGTGTTCAGTGCAACTGTAGCAGTAGGGAGGTTGGCTGAACCATAATGAACCTGGAAAGCCACTAGCTCATATTTTTTAATATCCGCGACGGCTGTTTGGATGTCTGTTAAAATGGTGAACAAATCTTCATCGGTAACTTCTTTTTTACGATCGGTGAGCTGTTTAAAAGCTGTAAATGCTTCTTGAAGCTTTTCAGCTGATAAGGTGAAGCCCATATTTTCAATTTTATCCTTAAATGCATGACGTCCTGAATGCTTACCAAGAACTAAATCATTTGATTGAATACCAACCATCTCAGGAGTGATAATCTCATAGGTTAAGGTATTTTTTAATACACCATCCTGATGAATACCAGACTCATGAGCAAAAGCATTTTTTCCTACTACAGCCTTATTACCGGGAACAATCATTCCTGTAAAGCGGCTGACAAGGTCGCTTGTGCGCTTGATTTCTTTTAAAACAAGATTCGTGGTATAAGGGTATTTATCTTTTCTAATATTTAGTGCTACTGCGACTTCCTCTAGTGAGGCGTTCCCGGCACGCTCTCCAATACCGTTAATTGTTCCCTCGACCTGGGTAACTCCATTTTCAATGGCTGCTAGTGTATTGGCAACAGCCATTCCTAAATCATCATGGCAATGACAGGATAATGAGGCCTTATGGATATTTGGAACGTTTTCTCGAATATAACGGAACATGTAACCATATTCTGCTGGAGTGGCATACCCTACCGTATCAGGGAGGTTAATGACAGTTGCTCCTGCGTCGATAACCTTCGTAATGATTTTGACAAGAAAATCAAGATCTGAACGAGATGCGTCTTCAGCAGACCATTCGATATGAGGGAATCTTTGTTTTGCATATGCCACCATATCGACAGAGGTTTGAATGACTTCCTCAGGTGTTTTGAACAATTTATATTTCATATGAATAGGGGAGGTAGCAAGGAAAACATGCAACCTTGGTTCTGCAGCATCCTTTAACGCGTCCCACGCAATGTCAATGTCCGATTTGGTTGCTCTTGCCAGGCCAGTCACAGAACTGTTTTTAATACTCCGGGCAATTGCTCTTACTGCCTCGAAATCCCCTTGGGAGGAAGCCGGAAACCCGGCCTCCATAATATCAACGCCAAACTTTTCTAGTTGTCTAGCGATTTCCAGTTTTTCAAGCTGGTTTAAATTTACACCAGGAGATTGTTCACCATCACGCAGTGTCGTATCAAAGATGTTAACGTGAACCATTTACCACAGCTTCTTTCTTTTGGTTTACAGGTTTTTTAATAAATGGCATTAATTCACGAAGCTCACGGCCGACAACCTCAATTTGGTGATTGTTTTCGCTGCGGTTGATTGCGTTAAATTGTGGACGGTTTGCTTGGTTCTCCAAGATCCAGCCCTTCGCAAATGCACCAGTTTGGATATCTGTTAACACATCTTTCATGCGGGCTTTTGTATCTTCGTTAACAACACGTGGTCCAGAAACGAAATCTCCCCATTGAGCTGTGTCAGAGATAGAATAACGCATGTTTTCTAATCCTCCTTCATATAGAAGGTCAACGATTAATTTTAATTCGTGTAAACACTCAAAGTATGCAACTTCAGGTTGATAACCAGCTTCTACTAGAGTTTCGAAACCAGCTTTGATTAAGGCAGTAGTACCGCCGCAAAGAACTGCCTGTTCTCCGAATAAATCGGTTTCTGTTTCTTCTTGGAAAGAAGTTTCCAATACACCTGCACGAGCAGAACCGACACCTTTAGCATAAGCTAGAGCTAAGTCACGCGCTTGGCCAGTGTAGTCTTGGTAAACTGCGTATAGTGCTGGAACACCAGCGCCTTCTGTATAAGTGCGTCGAACTAAATGTCCTGGTCCTTTAGGTGCAACTAGGAATACGTCAACATCAGCTGGAGGTACGATTTGTGTGAAATGAACGTTGAAACCATGGGCAAATACTAGTGCATTCCCAGCTTCAAGGTTTGGTTTGATGCTTTCTTCGTATACTTTAGGCTGCATTTCATCTGGAAGTAAAACCATTACAACATCTGCTTGACGAGTTGCTTCTGCAACAGATGTTACTTCAACACCATCTTCAACCGCTTTATCCCATGATTTTCCTTCTCTTAAACCAACAACAACGTCAAATCCGCTTTCTTTAAGGTTTAATGCATGTGCATGACCTTGTGATCCATAACCGATTACTGCGATCTTCTTTCCTTGTAATACTGCCTCTTGAATATCTCCGTTATATAATACTTTTGCCATTATAATCATCCCTTCGAAAATGTTTATTTTATTTGAGAGTAGGTAGTTAACTCGTTAACCTGTGGTTGATGTCCGCGTAAGAAAGCGGTTAGTCCTGTTCTAGCAATCTCTTTAATTCCATATGGGCGAAGTAAGTCAATCAACGCGTCAATTTTGTCTGGCCGGCCTGTAATCTGTATCGTTAAGCTATCTTTACTAACGTCAATGATCAAGGCACGGAAAGGGTCAATGATCCCGTTAATTTCACTGCGGAGCTGTGAGCTGCCTGCTACTTTAATTAAAGCCAGTTCACGTGCGACAATCGCCTTATCTGTAATATCTGAAACTTTTAACACATCAATTTGCTTGTTTAGTTGTTTGGTAACTTGTTCAAGGCGCTGCTCATCTTCGACTTCAACCACCAAGGTCATTTTTGAAATGCCTTCGGTTTCAGTTGGCCCGACTGAGATGCTTGAAATATTAAATTGCCGTCTTTGCAAAAGACCCGTGACTCGATTTAAAACACCACTTCGGTCCTGAACGGTTAAGGATATAATCCGTTTCATGATGGTTTCACCCCAATCATTTCATGTATACCTTTGCCAGGAGCAATCATTGGGAATACTTTTTCCTGCTGGAGCACTCGGCAGTCCATTAAAACAGGACCGTCATAAGCAAACACTTCAGGAAGCTTGGTGATTAATTCTTCTTGGCTTTCAATCTTTAACCCTCTGATATGATAGCTTTCTGCCAGCTTCACAAAATCAGGCTGCGAATGAAGGATGGACTCTGAAATGCGGTTACCATGTAATAATTCCTGCCATTGTCGAACCATACCTAGGGCACCGTTATTGACAATGATGATCTTTACAGGCAGGTTCTGTTCATAGATTACAGATAACTCTTGCAAGGTCATTTGGAAACCAGCGTCACCAACAATGGCTACTACAGTGCTTCCTGGAGAAGCCATTTGTGCTCCAATTGCTGCAGGGAAGCCAAAGCCCATCGTTCCAAGTCCACCGGATGTAACCCAGCGATGCGGTTTTTCAAAGTTGTAATACTGAGCAGCCCACATTTGGTGCTGGCCAACGTCCGTCGTAACAACAGCTTCCCCATTGGTTACTTTATGAATAGCTTCAATCAGCCATTGTGGAGACATTCCATTTGGACTGTGTTTATACCATAATGGGAATTCTTCTTTATACTTATTTAGTGTTTCTAACCATTCTTCATTTTCGGGTGTTGCTGCTGTCTGATTGATTAATTCAGTCAAAGCTTCCTTTGAATCAGAAACAATTGGAATATTTGTTGGAACATTTTTGCCAATCTCAGCAGGATCGATATCAATATGTGCCACTTTCGCAGTTGGAGCGAAGTGCTTTAAATTGCCTGTTAGACGATCATCAAAGCGAGCGCCGATATTGATTAGTAAATCAGATTCATACATTGCCATGTTAGCTGCATATGTTCCATGCATACCACCCATCCCTAGAGAGAGAGGATTGTTTGCTGGGAAAGTTCCAAGACCAAGAAGAGTGGTTACGACTGGAATCTTGTGCTTTTCAGCAAAAGCTGTTAACTCTGTAGAAGCTTTTCCGTGAAGAATACCAGCACCGGCGAGAATAACCGGCTTTTTTGACTTTGCAATCGCGTCAGCAAGTTTTTTGATTTGCAGCGGATTTGGCTTCGTCGTTGGCTGGTAACCAGGCAGGTGGATCGTTCCTTCTTCAGGTATCTCTAATAATTCTCCTGCCGAGATATCCTTTGGAATATCGATTAACACCGGACCTGGACGGCCTGTTGATGCAATATGAAAGGCTTCTTTTACAATCCGTGGTAAGTCGCCAATGTTTTGCACCTGATAATTATGTTTTGTGATAGGTGTGGTAATCGCCATGACATCGGCTTCCTGAAATGCGTCGGTTCCAATCACACCTCTTGCTACCTGACCAGTGAAAATCACTAGAGGTAAGGAATCCATCATTGCGTCGGTAATTCCAGTCACTAGGTTGGTGGCACCAGGACCAGAAGTCGCTATTACAACCCCGGGTTTTCCTGTTATACGTGCATAACCCTCAGCAGCATGAATGCTTCCTTGCTCGTGACGGAAGAGGACGTGCTTAATGGTGCCTCTCGCACGATAAATCGCGTCATATATTGGCAGAACGGCACCACCCGGATACCCAAAAAGCGTATCAACACCTTCATTAATTAATAAGTCAATGAGCAGGTCTGCACCAGTTTTAGGTGCCGTACTTGTTTGGAAATCCGGCTTTGCTTCTACTTTCACCTCGTATTCCCTCCTTGTGAATGTTCAAATCTTTAAAAAGTGAACCGGTATAGATATCGTACCTGTATAATAAAAAAGGCCATTTTCTCTCCGAATAAACTGCAGGTTACAAAGATAACAGCAGAATATTTCGGGGAGAAATGGCCTTCCATTTCTCGGTACCACCCGGTTTTACAGCATCCTCACGAATACTGCCTTTTGAAGCGGTAAAAGAATCATAACCGCTTCTTTTGGTAACAGGTGCCCTATAAGAACACCTGATTGAGCCTAATAAGGTAGGACTGTTCAGCTCAATACTCAGGGATGATGTCGGAATAAGGTGTATTACTGGGCTTCCAGCAACCCCAGCTCTCTGAAAATACATTTTCTTATTCCTTTATTCCCGTCATCGATTTTTTCTATAAATTTTTCAAATCAACTGAAATGTCTTTAACCTCGGCGATTAATAGGGAGCCTAAACCCTGAGTAGGTTAAAGCGACAGCAACTGATAATTCTTATTTATATTTTCATTATCCCGCCAGTATTGGCGGATGTTACCAACTTTGCATATTTGGCTAGGTAGCCGGTTTTGATTTTTGGCTCTGGCTTTTGCCATAAGCGTCTTCGTTCTGCTAAAACTTCGTCATCCACAAGCAATTCAATGGAACGAGCAGGCAGATCGATGAGGATTTTGTCACCATTTTCAATTAGAGCAATAGGTCCGCCTTCAGCGGCCTCAGGTGATATGTGTCCAATTGAAATTCCGCGACTGGCACCTGAGAAGCGGCCATCCGTGATAAGTGCAACTTCTTTACCTAATCCACGACCCATAATAGCGGACGTAGGGGCAAGCATTTCTGGCATTCCTGGACCGCCTTTTGGACCTTCGTATCGTATAACGACAACGTGTCCTGCCTGAACAGTACCATTATTTATATTTTCTTGTGCTTCTTCCTGAGATTCAAAAACGATTGCTTCACCAAGGAAGGTTTGAATTGATGGGTCAACTGCACCGACTTTGATTACACTGCCATCTGGAGCAATATTTCCATATAGGATGGATAGTCCACCAACAGGACTATATGGATTGTCTTTGGTCCGGATGACATTCTCATTCGTTATTGCTGCATCCTTCACATTTTCTTGAAGGGTTTTTCCAGTAATGGTTAAGCAGTCCTTATGGAGTGCTCCTTCAACTTTATAAAGCTCATTAATAATTGCACTAACTCCGCCAGCATGATGAATATCTTCCATAGAATAATCAGACGCAGGCATAATTTTGGCCAAATATGGGACTTTTTCAGCAATTTTGTTAATATCTCGTAAATCATAATCAATACCTGCTTCATGAGCGATGGCAAGGGTATGTAGAACAGTGTTCGTTGATCCCCCCATAGCCATATCTAAAGCAAATGCGTTGTCAATCGCTTCTCTTGTGATAATGTCGCGTGGACGAATATCATTTTTTACTAATTCAACAAGATGTCTTGCGGCTTGGCGAATCAGTTCATGTCTTTCTTCTGAAGTTGCGACAATCGTTCCGTTACCTGGAACTGTCATCCCTAATACTTCCATTAGACAATTCATCGAGTTTGCTGTGAACATTCCTGAGCATGAGCCGCAGGTAGGACAAGCATTGGTTTCAATCTCCAGTAATTGTTGCTCAGTCATTGAACCACTATGGTATGCACCAACGCCCTCAAATACGGAAGTAAGAGAAAGATTCTTTCCAGTGGTTGGAGAAACTCCTGCTTCCATGGGACCTCCTGATACAAAAACAGAAGGGACATTGGTTCTAGCTGCTGCCATTAACATTCCAGGTGTGATTTTGTCGCAGTTCGGAATATAGAAGACGCCGTCGAACCAATGGGCATTAATGACAGTTTCTGCACTATCAGCGATAATTTCACGGCTTGGAAGCGAGTAACGCATTCCAATATGGCCCATTGCAATTCCATCATCAACACCGATCGTGTTAAATTCAAAAGGTATTCCGCCAGCTTCACGAATCGCTTCTTTCACAATCTCACCGAAACGATTAAGATGTTTATGTCCAGGGATAATTTCAATAAATGAGTTACAGACACCGATAAATGGTTTATCTAAGTCCCTAACAGTTACCCCAGTTGCGTATAATAGGCTGCGGTGGGGAGCACGGTCAATCCCCTTTTTAATCATATCGCTTCGCATTTTTTATCTCCTAACTGACAATGGCGTGGTTTGCTGATTCAGGGTAACAAGCCACTCCGTCTGTTGTTACGATTTTTCTAAATTCTTCTAAAAGGTCGTTTGTAACGTTTCCTGGTTTACCGCCGCTAATTTCTCGGCCATCGACTGAAATAACAGCAATGACTTCAACAGCGGTACCGGTTAGGAACACTTCATCAGCGACATAAACATCGTGCCGGGTGAATGGAGATTCTCTAACCTCATAACCTTTCGCTTTTGCAACATCAATAATAGCGTTGCGGGTAATACCTTCTAATGCCCCCAAGTAAACAGGAGGGGTATAAATAACTCCATTTTTTACAATGAAGATATTGTCAGCGGAACCTTCTGTTACATATCCTTGATCATTGAGCATTAAAGCTTCTTGTACGCCAGCCTGATTGGCTTCTAATTTAACAAGAATATTATTTAAATAGTTAAGTGATTTTACTTGTGGACTTAGTACATCCGGACGATTTCGTCTGCTCGCTACTGAAGCAATTTTGATTCCCCGCTCATAAAATTCTTTCGGATATAAAGCTAATTGTTCAGCTATAATAATGACGTTTGGCATTGGGCAGGAGGAAGGGTCCAGTCCGAGATTTCCTTTACCTCGTGAAACAACAACACGAATATAGGCGCTGTCTAATTCATTTTTTCTGATCGTATCCACAATTAATTGTGTCATTTCTTCCTGTGTATAAGGAATTTTCAACATAATGGATTGTGCTGATTCGAACAGTCTTTTTAGGTGGGCATCGAGTCTAAAGACGTTTCCGCTATAAACACGAATGCCTTCAAATACTCCATCTCCATATAAAAATCCATGGTCAAAAACTGAAACTACAGCATCCTCTTTCTTGACGAACTCTCCGCCAAGGAATATCCATTGACTTCCCAACCTAACCACTCCTTTTAGTCATACAACGCTTTAGATAATTAAAACCTGTTGTAAAAAAATTCCCATGCCTTATCTCCTAATTGTGAGGATGATTTGAAGGTATGTTCATTTGTTAGAATATTTAATACAAAATATATTTTCAGTAATCTTACACCCAATCTAAATCTTGGTCAACACAAAAATCTGACAATTCAAATAAATCAAAAATATTGTTAGCGTTTTCATTCTTGTCAGATTAAGGTTGGAGGGAAATAAAAATATTAAAAAAATTTTTTTTGAGGTTGAAAAAGAAGAGTGAAATGAGGCAATTTCATACGGGGATTCTACTATTGTCAACTTAAAAAACAGCTTGGGTAACTATGCTCAAACCATACGAAACGAACGAACATTAGTTTATTACTATATTTGTTTTTCACTTTTGCTTCTATCTAATTTTCGCAAGATATTCATATACTTCACGAAGATTTTTATAACCCATGGACTGGGCAAGCAGTAAATAATGACTCCAAATATGTGCTGTCAGTTTCGCATCCTCTAGGGCATGGTGCCGATTGATTACTTCGATTCCACATTGCTCGCAAGCCTCTTCTAGTGGAATGGATTTAATCAGAGGATTGGATAAGCGCAGTAAGAAGGAGGTATCAATAATTCTGTGTTCGAATCTAGTTTTTAATAAATCCCATGTTAGTTTTTGCATAAAAGACTGTTCATGCTTGGCGTGGTGGGCCACAAGTGTATGATTCTTAACGAATTTGTAAAATTCCAATAACACTTCGGATACAAAAGGTGCAGACTGTAATTCCTCATTGGTAATATTGGTTAAGGTGGATATTTCGTCTGAAATAGTTTGTGGAGAATGTACCAGGGAATAAAAAGTTTCTGTTTTCAATAGTTGGTGGCCGGTCATTTTGATCGCGCCGATTGAGATGACTCGATCTCCTTTTTCAGGATAGAAACCAGTAGTTTCTAAATCAAATACAACAACCTGTAATTCCTTTAGTGGTGTGTCGAGGCAGTTGTTTTCTTTCATTTCTTTTTGCAGCTGTCGGATGAAAGAAATATTCTGCATATTGGTTTGCCCTTGCACACCGGCATAAATATTGG
Source organism: Neobacillus sp. NPDC093182 (assembly GCF_044754045.1). Taxonomy (NCBI): domain Bacteria; kingdom Bacillati; phylum Bacillota; class Bacilli; order Caryophanales; family Bacillaceae; genus Neobacillus; species Neobacillus sp. NPDC093182. The sequence continues at coordinate 262,481 of NZ_JBIVOI010000002.1, read as the reverse complement.
AACCAAGTCTGCCAGACATCTGTCTGAAAAATTGAATCATATCATTCATTCCCATTAGTAATCCTCCTTTTCTATTAATTTCCTTACATAACGGTACAGTGACGCTCCATTTTTCAGTATTTCTTTTACTTCTTCTCTTTGCGTTTTTGAGAGAGTGGAGATGGGCAGATAGTGGCTATTTTCATAATTGTCTCGTTTTGATAGTGATAGACGAAAGTTTAGTAATTTTAAGAACTGTTGTTTATATAATTCTCTCATAATAGAAGGGAGTTCAACTTGTGACAGCTTTTCCAGCCTTAAAAGTGTAGAGGTTTCAAGGATATTCCCTTTAATAGCCAATAAACGAACTGCGTTTACATATGGAAAGAGCGCTTTTTCTTTTATATTTAAGGATCCTGTATGTGGTCCGTGTGTTTCCACAAGTATTTGACCTAGTACACCAATTCCTTTTTTTAGGTATAGCGTATTATTAAGCACTTTTTTAAAAAGGTTCTCTTTATGGATAGTCTGATATACTTCTATTTTTAAGTTTTCTAGAAGGCTTGCGTCACCGTAAAGGGAACGTCCATCAATAAAGATCAATAAATGGCGGATACATTCCCAGTTGGAATTGTTGGACCAATTTACTAATTGCTGCCTCCATTCAGAAAGTGATTTACACCATAAAGGATTACTTGCCATAACATCGCCATCACAATACTCATATCCAGCAAGCTTGAGACCTTGTGAGATTTCTTTCCCTAATGCCAAAAAATAATCGTTTATTGCTTTCCCTTGGTGTTGATAAATAATGCCGTGATCCTGATCGCTCCATACGGATTGCTCAAACCGTCCAGCACTGCCCATCATAAAAAAGGTGAAGGGGCAGGGAAGGGAGCCGTATTTTCTTTCCGTTTGTTTAACTGAAACAGAAATGACGCGATGGATGATTTCATCATGAAGCAGATTTAACTGTAAATGATTGCGAGAAACCCAAATGATTTGGTCATCACGGAACCTTCTAATCTCTAAGTAGCCGGTCATCCATTAAGCTGCCTCCTTTTCAAAAAATATAATTCCATCCCCCATGAAAGGGGATGGAGGCTTTTTATTAGGCATTTAGCTTTGAATCAGAACTAATTATGGCTTTTTCTGTCTTTACCATTTCAGGGTAACCATAGCTTCCATGCTCACTCATGTCAAGACCGATAATTTCTTCTTCTTCTGTAACGCGCAAGCCATTCATAACGGCCTTCATAATGGTTAATAGGATAAAGGAGACGATGAAAGCAAAAGCACCACTGCTTACAACTCCTAATGCCTGAACTCCAAGTTGGTGTAAGCCGCCTCCGTAAAACAACCCTGGCTCTCCGACTGTTGCTAATTCTGGTGTTGCAAAAAAACCTGTTGATAATGTTCCCCAAATCCCTGCTGCACCGTGTACAGACAATGCTGCGATTGGATCGTCAATTCCTTTGCTTTCAAAGAATCGAATGCTATAAAATACTAGGAAACCTGCAATAAAACCAATTAGAACTGCAGCCCATGTATCAACAAATGCACAGGAGGCTGTGATTGCTACTAAACCTGCTAAGGCACCATTTAACATCATTGGAACATCTGCTTTACCCATTACAATCCAAGAGATAATCATTGCTGCGATGACGCCGGCACCAGCAGCTAAGTTTGTATTTAGTGCTACGAAACCAAAGAATGCGCCGTCAACAGAAACAGTACTTCCTGCGTTAAATCCAAACCACCCAACCCATAAGAGTAATACGCTTAAGGCTGTAAATACTTGGTTGTGTCCTGCAAGATTATTTGCTGAACCATCTTTATTGTATTTTCCAATACGAGGTTTTAGGATTAAAGTAGCCGCGAAAGCTGCCATCGCTCCTGTTAAGTGAACAACAGTCGAACCTGCAAAATCTTGTTTCCCATGTTCTGCTAACCAGCCGCCGCCCCAAATCCAGTGAGCGATTGGCGGATAAACGATAATGGAGAAAAGTACAGCAAATACAAGGTATGCTCCTAATTTTGCTCGTTCTGCAAAGCCGCCAAATGCAATAGTTAATGAAATTCCAGCAAAAGCTAATTGGAATAAAACGAATACGGGGCCGGAAAGTGCTAAGCCTTCTATGTCATATCCTGAATAGAAGAAGTCTGATAGTCCAATGAGTGGGTTCCCTTCTCCGAATATTAAACCATAACCTACTGCCCAAAATACGATAGAAGAGATGCCAAACGTAAGTATCGTTTTTCCTGCAATATGGCCTGCATTTTTCATTCGCGTTGATCCTGTTTCTAGAAGAATGAAACCTCCCATCATAAGGATGACAAGTACTGCCCCAACCATTACCCATAGACTGTTCATTAAGAATAAAGTATCCATTATTTCTCCCCCTCAAGTTCATGTTAATTTTCTTAACATTCGATGTATTTGTATTTTTACATGGATTTGAAGTGGATTCTACAAACGTGTAAGGTTTCCTAACATAGTTTTTGAAAGGCTAAGTAAAAAATGTAAAGTTTTCATGAGTATTTGGAAGGGGGAAAGGAAGATTACCGGTGTTTATGTGGAGTTTTAACACAAGGCTGTGTTTAAGCTAATTGTTGATTTTGCACCCTGTTGATTGGAGCGGAAGGCACGAAGACTCCTCGGAAATGCTATCGCATTTTCTTCGTGCGTGGGCGGATTCGAGGAAGAAATTCAATGTCCTGCGGGAGTACGGGGCTGGGGAGACCCCACAGGCGCTTAAGCGCCGAGGAGGCTCCCCGGCACGCTCGCGGAAAGCGAAGTGCCTAGTGACAGGCAAAGACCGCCTGTCACTGCGATGATTATTCAAAGAAGCTTTCCTTAGTGGAGCGGAAATCAACAGGCCCCATTAACACAGCTTAACAAAAAAATCCATCCTCTAGATTAAGAAGATGGTCCTTTTCGTAAACCGAATTGTGCATTCAATTGTCCTTGTATCATCTTTCGTGTAACATCATTCTGATTTTGCTTTTTCTGAGCTCGAAGCATTTCTTTTCTAATTTCATGAGTTTGAACGCCATCTTCAATTTTGTTGGCAATTTCTACTAATAACTCAACGTCTGCAAAGGAATATTTTCTGCTCCCGCCAGGGGATCTTTCTGGGAAAATTAATTTACGTTCCTCATAATACCGTATTTGCCGCTCTGAAAGACCGGTTAGGTCCCTTACAATCCCAATCGTAATCACCTTTTTATCTTTATAAGAAGAATCATTCGCCATTTTTGATCTCACCACGCTCTACTGTGAATAGGATATATACCATAATTTATGTTAATTTTCCTTACATTGATTGGATTTCAGTACTTGGTAATTCAGTTGTTTAGTTTATTTTTTGGGGGGAATGTCTTTTTGAAAATATTTTGTAGTTCACTTAAAGTGAGGGAATGTAGATCATCATCAGCAGCGTTATAAAGACCAGATTCAATTAATCTATTAATGTAAAATAGTTTAAGTGTTTCGACTCCTTTACGCAATCGATTTGTCATGCTCCTTCCCTCCCTGATTATCGATTTTGAAGTGCTCTAATCAGCTCATGTGCACGTGAGCCTAGTTTTATCATAAGCTCTTCATACAATTCATCCCTTTGTTTATCTAGCTGAAGAATCTTTTCAGCTAATTCAATATCATTCGTCCTATACATCGCAATCTCCCCTTATCTAAACAGTATGTATCCTAAAAGTTAACTAAATAATTTGAATTTGTCAGGATTTGTGTTAGAAAAACTGACAAGATTTTTGCGTTTGTATGAGGAAATCTCACAATTTAAAAAAACCAGGCGTTAACTGCCTGGTTCATACATACTTTTTAATATTCGCCATCGAATGGTGTGAATGGGAAGTTGAAACGTCTTTCCACTTGACGCAGGCGTTGATTAACTCGTTGAAGTCTTCGTTGAAGTTGATTGATTTCCCTTTGCTGACGCTCATTTTCTCTTTCTAGTCGAGTGACTCTGCGCTCCAGTTGTTGTGGTTGTCTATCTGGATCATACGGGTCATACTGGTCTTGTTGGGCATACGGATCGAACTGTTCATATGAATTGTAGTCATACTGTGTTGGTGGTACTTGATAATAGCCATAAGGATACATTGGGCAACTCTCCCTTTTTTAAATTAATACCATATAGATTATGTAGTCATCTGCGGGGAGTGTGGGCAGGTGCCTAGAAAAATGCACGGCCAATAATGAAAAATCAATTGAGTAAGACAATTATCTTTTTAATACTATTTTTATATTACTTTTTTACCGAATTAAAATAGTAAACTAATAAAGTTTTGCCAATAAAATATTGAATAAGTCAACAAAAAAAGTTATAATCACTTATATTCTAAAAATTTTAAATGTTTCAAAGATTGGTTTATTAAAAAAATATTTGGGGGTCAAAAATGAAGAAGGCAAAATATTTAGTAACGTTTATGGTCATGGCTTTTATGTTAATTCTAACCGCTTGCGGCTCAAGTGAAACAAGTGGGAATGGCTCGGATTCTGGTGAAGAAAAGAAAACACTCCGCGTTGTAACAGACGCAGCCTATGCACCATTTGAGTATCAGGATAAGGGTGAAATTGTAGGATTTGATATTGATTTAATTAAAGCGGTTGCTAAAGAAGCAGGATACGAAATTGATATTGCTCACACAGGCTGGGATCCATTATTTGTAGAATTAGAGAAAAAAATTGCTGATATTGGTATTTCGTCTATTACCATTAATGATGATAGAAAGAAAACGTATGATTTTTCTGTACCATACTTCTTATCTACTAATATGATTCTTGTTCCAGAAGGCAGCGATATTAAGAGTGCTGAAGATTTGAAAGATAAAACCGTCGCAGTTCAAAATGCAACTACAGGTCAGGAAGCTGTTGAAGGATTACTTGGTAAAAACAGCAGCCAAATTAAAAAGTTTAAAAATAATAACTTAGCCATTTTAGAACTTAAGAATGGCGGTGCCGATGCAGTTGTTGCGGATAACACCGTTATTGAAGAATATGTAAAAAATAATCCAAACGACAAATTTGTAGTTATTAAAGATGTGGATGCCTTTGCTCAAGAGTTCTACGGATTAATGTTTCCAAAGGGAAGCAAGTTAAAAGCTGATTTTGATAAAGCGCTAAACGAAGTATTCGATAACGGAACATATGCAAAAATTTACAATGAATGGTTTAAGGTAGATCCAGACATACAACTACTAAAAGACCAACAATAATCATGAAAATTGCGTAACTCTTGAAAACTAGAAGTTACGCAATTTTTGGTTTTATACCTAGTCTTACATAATTTAACAGAGATGCAATGTATCATTAGGAGGAGTATTTATGGATATTCAGTGGGATATTTTAGCAGAATACGCACCCTTTTTTCTAAAGGGGACGCTGCTGACAATTGGACTATCGTTAGCTGGTATTTTATTAGGGACAGTCCTTGGATTGTTTATCGGATTAGGGAAAATGATGAAAAATAAATACTTATCCTTGCCGTTTGGTATTTATATCACTATTTTCCGTGGTACACCAATGCTGGTACAGATTATGTTAATTCATTTTGCGGTAGTACCACTGTTTACTGGAGGAACGAATGCTATTGCTGCAACGATTCTGACGCTGTCATTAAATTCTGCAGCATACATTGCCGAAATCTTTCGTGCAGGAATCCAATCGATTGATAAGGGGCAAATGGAAGCGGCCCGCTCTCTCGGCATGACACATGTACAAGCTATGCGTTATGTTATCCTTCCACAAGCGTCTAAACGAATGATTCCACCACTAGGTAATGAATTTATTGTCTTGATTAAAGAATCATCACTTGCTTCAATCGTCGCAGCTCCAGAGCTCATGTATTGGGGACAAGCGATGCAAGGTCAATATTTCCGCGTATGGGAGCCATATATCACAGCGGCACTTATTTACCTTGTATTAACCCTTTCTTTAAGCTACTTATTAAGCCGTCTTGAAAGGAGGTTGGCAACAGAATGATCGAAGTGAAAAAATTAAAAAAATCATTTGGAACAAATGTTGTCCTTAAGGATATTAATGTAACCGTTAAACCGCAAGAGGTGGTAGTGGTGATTGGTCCATCCGGTTCAGGTAAATCTACATTCCTGCGCTGTATAAATCTTTTAGAGACGATTACGGATGGACATGTTTATATTGAAGGAACGGATATTACCGACAAAAAGACAGACATCAATAAAGTAAGGACGGAAGTGGGGATGGTTTTTCAGCAGTTTAATCTATTCCCACATAAAAAGGTCATCGAAAATATTATGCTCGCCCCAATGAAGGTTAGAAATATATCTGCAGAGCAGGCAAGAAAAAAAGGTTTAGAGCTTCTAAGAAAAGTAGGATTAGAGGATAAGGCTGAGGCGTATCCTGATTCCTTATCAGGCGGGCAAAAGCAGCGTGTTGCGATTGCCAGAGCACTCGCCATGGAACCGAAGATTATGCTGTTTGATGAACCAACCTCAGCGCTTGACCCTGAAATGGTTGGAGAGGTTCTAGAGGTCATGAAACAACTCGCTAAAGAGGGGATGACCATGGTGGTCGTCACCCATGAAATGGGTTTTGCAAAGGAAGTAGGGGATCGCGTAATATTTATGGATGGCGGATTAATTGTCGAAGAAAATAATCCAAATGAATTATTTGATCATCCAAAAGAAGAGAGAACAAAAGCCTTCTTGAGTAAGGTTTTATAAAATCGGAAGGCAGGTGCCTCCCGATTTTTTTTACACTTCATTTTTCAAAATCAAATACTTCGACTACCTTATCTGCTTTTATACGATTTTGGCAGAGTCTAAATAGTTGGTCAAAGAATCTTTCAATGTCTAAAGTGGAGGCAGGAAATTCGATATGTACCTTTCTTGAACCAAACATTTGCTTGAAATAGGCTTTTCTTTGATCGTTTTTCCCGTCACGTTTTAAAGGATTGTACATCCACACGATATGCGGGATTCCTTCAATTTCTTCGATGACCCTCAGTTCAGCTGCTGTGGTGGATTTATTATGCAGGTATATGACTAAATAATAGTTGTCATTGCGGTGCCAATCGATGAATAGAAAATAGTAGCTAGTATCGCTATCGACACGAGTAATCTCAAATCCAGCCACGGTTTGTTTACCATTTGTCCATTGATGAAAACCAAGTAATGTTCCATTAACTGTTTCCATTATTTTAATATCATATTTGGAAGTACTTGAATTTTTAATTAAATCTGTTAAAAATACAGCTTCAATCTTTTTCAAAGTGAATGCTCCTTGTTGTCGATTGGCAAAAAGTAGAAGTCTAATTAAAAGTATTGTATCCTAAATGAAATATAACTGAAACCAGAATAAAAAAATGGTTTGATAAAATTGATATAATTTGGGACTTAAAATGAGAGCGCAGTTCGTATTATATAAAGGAATAATTCTGCCTCTTTTCCATATGAATGACATAGAAGCGGTGGTAATTGGAGGGACAGTCATGACGTTAGAGAGTCAGTTAATTAATAAATCGTATTATCAAATGTATATAAATGAACATGAGAACGTGGAGCCAATTCGTGTATTAGGTGACGCTTACCAGGAAGAACTCCAGAAGGACCTGCCCGATTTAACATCTATTCGCTTTGCCCAAGGTGAAATTTATTTTCATAACCGTGATTTTGAAGCAGCGATTTTTAAATGGGAAAATATTTCTGGGGAACTCGAAATATGGGCAAGAAAAAATATTGCCGATGCTTATTATGAATCAGGTCTGCTTTCAAACGCAGAGGATCTTTATCTTTCGATTGAAACCAATAATCTTACATTCAAGACAGAAGTGGCTCTTCAGCTTTTTTCACTCTACATTGATCGGGGAAAGCGTGAGGAAGCAGTTGAGATAATCAAAAGAACGATTGATACAAACCCAGATTACCCAAATGTCACAGATATTGCACGTTCCTATTTTGAGGATCAGCAGGATTGGGATAATGCCATAGAGCTGGCAGTAAATGAAGCGAAGCGGACAGGTTCAATCGATTGGTTTGAGACTGTGAATTCTTATGTAAAGAAAGACCTTACAAAAGGCTTGAGTCCAAATTATTTTATACAAGCAATCTTTGAATTGTATAGTTTAGACAAGGATAAGTTTGAAGAGCTTACAATTTCCCTTTGGAAAAGTTACAAAGATGAAGATTCATATTTTACATGGCTGAGAGAGGTAAATCATCTGCTATTTAATCTTGATATTAGCCGAGACCTTAACTTTGAACACCTTTCAGAGCTTCATTATCAAACTTATTTTAGTTTAATCAATGGAGACTATTCCATTAAAACCCTGGAAGATCTAGTACCAGACCTTTTAACAAATTGGCTGAGATTATCTGCACCAAAGCATACAGTCTTAGTATCATCGGCAGTATTGTCATGGAATGAGCTGTTTCCAACAAGTATAAGTATGTCGATTGTCAGTGATGCTGAAAATCTTATTAGTGAAACAGAAAGTAATATTGACGAGTTGGAGGAGTGTTTAAGTCTCTTCGAGGCAATCATTAGCTGGGCAAAAACAAATGATATGGGTGAAAATAACCACTTAAAATGGATGGTTCAGCAGTTGAATGATTTTGACATCCATCACCTATTCATTACTGGCTTAAGCGGAAGTGGAAAGTCTGCTTTCATTAATTCAATTCTAGGTGAAGAAATTCAGGATAGCCCAACGTCATCACTCGTAATGTTTAAAGACTTTGAAGACCTGAATATTTATGAAATAACTGATCAGGAAACCGTTCAACTCGAGGATTTTACGCATTTTCAAGAGCGTATGGATCGACGCCGGAATGCTTATGAGTCGATTATCGAATTTCAACAGCCATTTCCATTTTTATATGAGCAGAAGCTCGCATTAGTTGAAACGCCAGGATTAAAAGGCAGCCGTCAAGATCGATATGAAATACTGCAGAATGTCCAAATGGCCGATACGTTATTATTTGTTTTAGATGCAAATGCACCTTTTACCGAGATAGAGAAGGGTGTTCTATCACAAATTAATGAGCTTGCACCTGATATTCCTGTCCACTTTCTCTTAAATAAGATGGATACGATTGTGAATGAGCAGGATGCAATCAGGATTTTCGATGAAACAAGGTCGAAGATTCAGTCTTATTTACCTGAGGCACAGGTATTTGCCTACTCCTCCCAGTATGAAAGGGGACAGCAATTAGTCGAATTAAAGGGCTTTATCCAATCAATCAAGGATACTAGAAACATAGCAGACAAGCGCTTAGCTAAGCTTTTATTCTTCATACGGACTACTATTTCCAGGCTGCTGCAAAAGAGAATTGATGTTGAGAATCAATTAATTGAGTCGGTCCGCTGGAATGAAGAAGTGGTAATGAAGTTAAATGGAGCTCTTAATCAATTAAAGGACGCTGAGGCGCAAAAAATAAAAGCCATCACTAGATCTTACCGTTCCATTAAGGAATCCATTCAAAATGAAATTTCTATTGAAGTACCGAAAATACTTCAGGAATGCTCGGAGTTAATCAAAGAAGACAGCAACATAAGTACGATTCATTTAGAACTGAATGATGTGATGAACAATAGAATACAAGATTACCTAGAGCGAAGTGTTATGCCGAAATATTATACATCACTTCAAGAATGGATTAGCAGCAGTAAAGCGGAATTCGAGCAAGGACAAGAATTTCTAAATGAGATGGCTGAAGGTTTAAATAGCTTATATGGGGAAGAACGAATTAAGACAGAATGTGATTTTAAAGTACTTGATGATTGGCATCGGGATACGGATCGAATGACGAGCCGATTCCAATTAGAAAAGGTAAATATCTTACTTCGCAACACTCCATCACAATTTTTATTAAAAAGTGCAGGGAAGCTTTTTGGGGCATTATCTCAAAATAAAGCGATGCTTTATAATAAATACAAAGCCTTTGTGAAAAATGATAGCTATTCTGAACCAACTGAGATTGTTATTGAACGTTTTTTCCAACAGTTTGAGCTATTTGAAAAATCACTGGAAAGAGACATTACCTTGTTCTTTAGACAGCCATTGAAGACCCTTAATGAAGCGATCGAAGAATCACTTTCTCAAATATCGACAAACCAAGATATCTTGAAAAAGATGAATACGAACCCAGAAATGTTCCGTGATCCATTGACACTATTTGAAGTTAGATTACGTCAATTTGAATGGGCTACAATAGCTGGCAAGGGTGTACAAACGATTTATTAATAAATGAAGGGTGCCTCACAGCGGGGCACCCTTTACTTTTAAACAAAAGCCGCTATAATGATTCCCATAATCGTCAATGCCACCACATGATAGCCTGCACTAATGAAGAATAGAGTGTAGTTACGACTCTCAAAGAAAGTAGGGGATAATTCTCTAAATGCAGCAATTAAACCAATCAGAAATCCGAATAAAGCTCCATCTAAAATGGTCACCGTATCCAATAACTGAATAAAAAGGGAAAGAACAACTGCAGTGAAAATTCCTCCGAGTGTGGTTAATCCATATCCCACATAGGCCCCTTTTGGGTCAATGTCCTCCATTTTCTTACCTAGAGCTTTTACCCAAATGTTAGAGAAAAGAATAGGAGAATACCAGAGTGCTCCAATCACCATATTGGCTGCAACGGCTAGAATGATGGCTAATATACTTATATTTGTGAAATCCAATCCAATTACCCCTTTTGTTTTCCTATTTTTGGTGAATTATATCATGATATTTTTATTAAAACAAAACTCTTATAGAAATTTCTCAAAAGGCAGGGCTGCTAGCAGCAATAGTGCAGCCAAGTATTTACAAACCTTTTTCCTCAAGCAATTTGAGCAATAAATCTGGCCGGTTTGTCAATATGCCGTCAGCACCTGCGTCAATCAGTTTTTCCATGGTTTTTGGGTCATCAATCGTCCAGTAATGAATTTTCATTCCAAGACGGTGTGCCCCGTCAATTAACCTTTGGTCTGTTAAATCAAAGCCGCTGTCCTCAACAGGGATTTGGAAGGCATCGACTTTTGGTACATAAAGATTTCGTAAAAAGAATTTATGAAAGACAACAAAGCTTTTAACCTCTTGTCTTCCAGCTGTAATGGCAACACGGCCTTTTGCATACTTTTCAAACGTTTGGAGAATCTTTTGGTCGAATGAACCGATTATTATTTTTTCTTCCATCTGATATTTTTCAATCAGTTTCCACAATTTCGAAGCAATTTCCTCTATTCTTTCAGGCGGGTTATCATCTTTTATTTCTATCTCTATTTTCATGTCATCGAATCTTTGAAACAACTCTTCGACCGTTGGGATATAGACACCCTTACCACGGAAACTATAGCTGCCATCTAAGTTTTTAAAATGATAACCAGCATCAAGTGCTTGAAGTTCTGCTAAAGTAAGGTCTGCAACATTGCCCTTTCCATTGGTTGTCCGGTCAACACTTGGGTCATGGATCGTAACTAAATGACCGTCCTTGGTAATATGTATATCCGTTTCAAGGACATCCACTCTCATGTTAGCAGCATTCTCAAAGGAAGCCATGGTATTAGAAGGTGCCAACAACTCACCGCCTTGGTGGGCAATGACTAATGGGCGATTATGATTAAAAAAGCTTTTCTGTTTGATTTGTTTGACTGGAAATAAATTAATGACTAACAGGACAATTACAATAGCTGCAACTATCATTTTTAAAGATAGAAGTACTGTTTTCTTTCTCCTCGTTTTTTCTATTGTAACGTGCTGCATAATAATGCTCCTCTACTAATAGCCTTTAGAAAAATCAACAGGATTAACAGAAGGGAGGGTGCCAGAAATATAGTTTCTTAGGTTAGGTATTAGGATATTTTCAATTACTCTTTGATTATAATGTTCTGTTGAACCTGCAGTGTGCGGGGTAATAATCACATTTTCCATTTCCCATAATGGACTATCAACACTTAATGGTTCTTGTTCAAACACATCTAAACCTGCACCGGCTATGGCTACGTTTTGTAATGCAGTAATCAAGTCATCTTCAACTACAATTTCACCACGCCCAATATTGATAAAGAAAGCAGAAGGTTTCATAAGATTGAATTTTTTAGAATCAAATAAGTGTTTGGTGTCTTTGGTTAGTGGCAGTGTGACAACTACATAATCACAGCTGGGGAGCACCATGTCTAGTTGTTCAGTCGTGTACATTTCATCGACATTTTCCTGTTGTTTTCCAGAATGGCGAACACCAAGGACCTTCATACCAAAGGCTTTAGCAATTTTTGCAGTTTCCTTGCCAATGGCTCCGATTCCTATAATTCCAATCGTTTTTCCATGCATTTCCAGCTTTATGCCGGAATGGTGCCATTTCTTTTCTTGTTGATTTTTCACATATGTATGGATTTTTCTCGTTAAGCCAAGCATTAATGCAAAGATACTTTCCGATATTGGATAAGCATGCACGCCATTCGCACTGGTTACAATAATATTCTTGGATTCCAAGGATTCAAGCGGCAAGCTATCCACTCCTGCACTCCAGGTTTGGAGCCACTTAAGCTTTGATTGGGGAGCAAGACACTCTTTTTCTATCCCCTTTTTCCAGCCTGCAATAATTTCCGCATCGTGTAAATGCTCCTGCCAAATATCCCTATCTTTACCCACAATGATCGTCCAATCGGGGATGATTTCTTTTATTTGTTCAATTAGATCTTGGTTCAAAGTATTGGTAATAACGATTTTTCTCTTTTGCATATTTTTCCTCCATTATTTCTCAATTACTTATATTTATGATACCTGAATTTACTGAGAAAGGATAACGATTACACAAGAAAAATAGCGAAAATGAATAATTTCTTATTTTTATTTTCTAAGGTTCTGTGCTATTATTTAGTGATACGAAATAAACTAATTTTCCTCTAGACAGGGGTGTTTCTTTGAAAGAACGTTTGTGGACGAAATCTTTTATTATGTTGATGGTTGGGAATCTTTTTGTATTTATGTCCTTCCAAATGCTTATTCCAACCTTACCGCCTTACATAAAATCTATAGGTGCATCCGGGCTGGAAATTGGACTTGTTACGGCATTGTTTTCGATTGGTGCTGTGCTCATAAGACCGTTTATTGGTTACATGCTCGAATACAAGCAAAGGAAGGCGCTTGTATTAATAGGAGCAGTTATTTTATTAATCATTACCGTCCTATATCCAATTTCAAGAATTGTCGTGATATTCTTGTTTATCCGTTTTATTCATGGTCTTGCGTGGGGCTGGTCAACAACGGTGAATGGAACAGCTGCAGTCGATGTTATTCCATTTTCACGGCTGGGTGAAGGAATGGGCTATTTTGGGCTTTCAACCACTATTGGTTTCATTATTGCTCCTAGTCTAGGAATCTTTTTATATAATGTTACCTCTTTTACCAATCTCATTATTATTTCAGGCATACTAGGATTTATTTCTGTAGTCCTGCTTGCCCTTGTAAGCTACAAAACACCTGAAGCGGTATTAAAGACAAAGAAGGAAAATCTTAAATTTTCCTATCTGGGTTCGCTAGTGGAGAAATCAAGCTGGTACCCATCTTTTATTACGATCATTATTTGTCTTGGTTATGGTTCAGTCTCAACCTTTATCGTCATCTATGGGGAAGAAAGAGGCATTGACCAAATCTTTTTATTCTATATTCTTAATGCAATTGTTGCTACAGCGGCTAGACCGTTTGCAGGAAAGTGGTTTGATGAAAAAGGTCCGATTGCCATGGTCTACTTCTGTATTGCAGCTACCTTTGTTGGGTTGTGGGTCCTTTCCTTTGCACAAACCAATTTCATGCTTGCTGTAGCAGGCGGTTTGTTTGGACTCGGTTTTGGCTGTGCCTTACCAACCTTACAATCCTGGACCTTGTCCATGACACCCGAAAATCGAAGAGGTGTGGCGAATGGAATGTTCTTTTCATCAATCGATCTAGGAATCGGATTAAGCGGTCTTATCTTCGGAACAATAGCCCAATTCACTGATACAGCAAATCTCTTCCGGATAAGTAGTCTATTTTTAATCATGGCCATCGTTTTAACTATGTTGGAAGTCAGGAAAAAAAGAGTTACACCGAAGGAAAGAATTGTATCATAAACAAAAGGTCAGTCCTCAAGCGAAAGAGGGGCTGACCTTTTTATTTGAATGAAAGTAGTAAATAATTTTTTACTAAAATATTCTAAATATTCTATATTTTTGTTACAATAAGTTGGGGTGATTTTTTTAAAAAAAGGAGGAAAACAAGAATGAATATTGGGAGTCTTTTATCTCAAAATGCCAGGAAGTTCCCTGAGTTGTTAGCCATTGAATGTGAAGGCCGCAGTTATACCTACCGTCAATTTAATGAGGAAGTAAATAGACTTGCTCATAGTCTGCTAAAAATGGGGATAACGAAGGGCGATAAAATTGCCTTGATGATGAAAAATTCGGATCATTTTGTTTTCACCTTTTTTGCAATCGCTAAAATCGGTGCAGTTGCAGTACCCGTTAATTTTCGATTAACCTCCTCCGAAGTTCACTACATACTAAAGCAATCAGAAGCAAAGCTTGTTGTTTGTGACCTTGAGTTTGAAGAAATCATCACCACCGCTAAAGAGGATGGTGATGTTGGGACCGTGATTACCATCGGCGAACCAAGAACATTAGGCTACCGATCATATGAAAGCGCTTTATCTGGCGATAAAACTGAACCCGAAATTGAAGTTTCTGAAGAAGATGATTTGGAAATCCTGTATACTTCAGGGACAACAGGACGGCCAAAAGGAGCATTGTTTGACCATAAAAGGATTTTTAATGTAGCAATATCTGTAACAATTAATATGGGATTGCGTCCACATGAGCGTATCCTTCATGTAGCTCCACTTTTCCACTCTGCACAGTTAAATCTTTTCCTAATTTCAGGTGTTGCTTTAGGGGCAGCGCATATCATCCATCGTGATTTTCATCCAGTTAAAACACTTCAAACCATTCAAGAACATAAAATTACTCACTTCTTTGGTGTTCCAGCTATGTTTAATTTCATACTACAGGTTCCCAATGCAGCAGAATACGATTTATCCTCCATCCGAAGATGTGGATATGGTGCGGCACCGATGGCACCAGAGTTAGTAAAAAAGAGTATTCAATTATTTAAAACCGATCAGTTCTATAATCTTTGCGGCTTGACCGAAGGGGGACCTGGAGGAATTCTACTTGATCCAGAGGGGCATAAGCTCCATCTTGGCAAGGGAGGAAAGCCCATTTTTCTAACAGAGACACGTGTGGTCAACGAACAAGGAAATGACGTTAAACCAGGTGTCGTCGGTGAATTCATTATTAATAGCCCGATGGTTATGAAAGAGTACTATAAAAAACCAGAAGAAACGAAAAGCACAATAAAAAATGGCTGGCTCTATACAGGCGATTTAGCAACCATTGATGAGGAAGGCTATATTACCCTTGTTGATCGTAAAAAGGACATGATTATTACTGGCGGTGAAAATGTTTATTCTGTTGAAGTCGAAGGTGTTCTTTTTGAGCATCCAGCTGTATTAGATGCGGCCATTATTGGACTGCCTGACGAAACATGGGGTGAAGCGGTATGCGCCATTATTGTTCCAAAAGAAGGGGCTGTCATTAATGAAGAGGAGTTGAAAATCTTTTGCCGTCAGAAGCTCGCAGGCTACAAGGTTCCAAGAAGAATCTTTTTTGAACAGCAATTACCAAGAAATGCTTCTGGGAAAATATTAAAATATCGGCTTCGTCAAAAATTGAATCAAGTGAAAGCTTAGGATTTGGTTACTAGTAGAAAGTGAGGCGTTCACAATGAAACAACATCTATATTTAACTGAAGACCATGAAATTTTTCGTAAATCAATAAGAAAATTTTTAGAGAAAGAGGCTGTACCTCATTATGAGAAATGGGAGGAGGAGAGAATGATTCCCCGCTCCTTATGGAGAAAAATGGGGGCCCAGGGTTTCCTTTGTCCAGATTTAGATGAGAAATATGGCGGCAGTGGTGTCGACTGGGGGTTTTCTGTTGTTATTAATGAAGAGTTAGAGAGAGTAGGTTCTGGTCTAGTAGGAATGGGTCTGCACAATGATATTGTTGTTCCTTATATCAATTCTTTCGGCTCGGAGGTACAAAAACAGCGCTGGCTGCCTAGATGTGTTACAGGTGAATTGATTACCGCCATTGCTATGACCGAACCTGGCACTGGATCTGACCTTGCTAATATTAAAACCACAGCAAAGCTTGAGGGAGACCACTATATAGTGAATGGGCAAAAAACCTTTATAACTAATGGAATACAATCAGACCTAATCCTTGTAGCTTGTAAAACAGACCCTAATGCAGTCCCAAAGCATAAAGGGGTGAGCCTGCTCCTCGTTGAACGGGATACTCCAGGTTTTTCAAGAGGAAGGAAGCTGAACAAAGTGGGGCTTCATAGTCAGGATACAGCTGAGCTAATTTTTGAAGATTGCAGAGTTCCAAAGGAGAATCTGCTTGGTGAAGAAGGCAAAGGCTTCTTGTATATGATGGATAAACTCCAGCAGGAGCGGCTCGTTGTTGCGATTGCGGCACAAATAGCAGCAGAGGTAATGCTTCAGGTGACGATTGACTATGTGAAAAGTCGTGAAGCCTTCGGAAAACCTATAAGCCAATTTCAAAATACACAGTTTAAAATTGCAGAAATGGCTACCGAGGTAGAAATGGGGAGAGCGTTTTTAGATCAGCTAATAGCTGAACATATGGACGGTCAAAATGTGGTAACAAAGGTTTCGATGGCGAAATGGAGGCTGACTGATACCGCTAAGAAAATTGCGGGAGAATGCCTGCAGCTTCATGGCGGCTATGGATATATGGAAGAATACGAGATTGCGAGAAGATTCCGCGATATTCAGGTTTCAAGTATTTACGCTGGTACGAATGAAATTATGAAAACAATTATTGCTAAAAATCTTGGGTTATAAATGGAGGAGATACGATGACAACTACTATCGGACAAATTTTTGACTTAACGGTAAAAAGATACCCGAACAAGGAAGCGATTTATGATGTTAGGAAAAATGTCCGCTATACGTACAAAGAGTGGAGCGAGCAGGTAAACAGACTTGCTAATGCGTTGGTGAAGGAAGGCGTCAAAAAAGGCGACCGTGTTTCCACATTCATGTTTAATACTGAAGAATTAGGGACAGCATTCTTTGCCTGTGCAAAACTTGGTGCAATCTTCAATCCGATCAACTTCCGCTTAACACCTGAGGAAGTGGCCTTTATTATTTCAGATGCGACGCCTAAGGTCGTTCTTTTTGAAAAGGCGCTGGAATCTGTAATCTCGGCGATAGAAAATCGTTTTAATACCACTTCCTTTTGGTTCATTGACGAGGAAACACCAGCCTATGCAGCGAGTTATCAGGAAAAAATAGCTTCAGCTTCATGCGGAGACATTCAAGTTGAAGTAAACGAAAATGACATTTATGCGTTTATTTATACAAGCGGGACCACTGGCAGACCAAAAGGCGTCATGCATAGTCACCGAAATATGGTCGACCAAAGTATGCTGTGTATTGCTGCTCAAAAGCTGGATCCGGAGGATGTTGGACTTGTTACCGCACCAATGTTCCATTGTGCCGAGCTTCACTGTGCCTTTTTGCCAAGAATTCAGGCTGGAGCACGAAACGTCATACTTCATCAATTTAATCCAAAAGTCATCTTACAATTAATTCAGCAAGAGAAAATTACGAAATTTTTTGCCGCGCCAACTATGTGGAACATGCTATTGCAAGAAGATTTAAGCCAGTTTAATACGGAAAGTCTAAAGCTAGGTTTATATGGTGCTGCTCCAATGGCGCCGTCCCTTGTTCGCGCTCTCCATGACCGATTCGGTATCGGACTGGTTCAGGCCTATGGGATGACAGAAATGGGCCCTGCTATCACCTTCTTATCTGAGAAGGATCAGCTTAGAAAGGCAGGATCAGCTGGGCAAGCTGCTTTTAATCATGATATTCGCGTAGTTCGTACCAGAGAGGATGGACCATCAGATCCGGATGACTTAGTACCAGTTGGGGAGACAGGGGAGATTATTGTTAAAGGTCCATGTATGATGATTGGCTACTTTAATCGTGAAGAGGCGACAGAAAAATCGATGTATAAAGGATGGTATCATTCAGGCGATATCGGTTATCTAGACGAAGAGGGCTTCCTCTATGTCAATGACCGAGTGGATGACATGATCATCAGCGGAGGAGAGAATATTTATCCGCGTGAGGTCGAGGATGTACTACATGCACATGAAGGTGTATTGGATGTGGCGATCGTCGGCCAGCCAGATGACCGCTGGGGTGAAACAGTTACCGCTTTCGTGGTGAAAAAAGACCCTCAGCTGACTGAGCAGGACCTTGAAGACTATTGTAAAAACAGTGATAGTCTTGCAAACTATAAACGCCCGCGTAAATATGTATTTTGTGAAGCCTTGCCGAGAAATGCAAGCGGGAAGATTCAAAAATTTGTATTGCGGAAGCAGTTAGAAGAGCTGTTTACACAGGGATGATAATGAAAAAAGGTCGTAGAGTTTACCTCAGCGGCCTTTTCTTTGCAATTTACTGGCGGATGGCGGGAAATACTGGCGGATGGCGAGAAATACTAGCGGATGGCGGAGATTAGTTGCTGATAGCGGAGATTAGTTGCTGATAGCGGAGATTAGTTGCTGATAGCGGAGATTAGTTGCGGATAACAGAAAATACTCTCGGATACATCTAAAAAGAGGTATAATGATAGAAGACTAAATAGTAGAAGGGGGAGACATATTTGTTGTTTGAAAAAGCTCAACGATTATTAGAATCTCATTTTGGTTATTCATCCTTTCGAAATGGGCAGGAGCGTGCCATCCAATCCGTTTTAGCTGGAGAAAATACAATTTGTGTTATGCCAACTGGCGGAGGAAAATCGATCTGTTATCAAATTCCTGCACTTGTTTTACCAGGTACCACGATTGTCATATCCCCGTTAATCTCACTGATGAAGGATCAAGTCGATGCCCTCGTACAAGTAGGAATTCCAGCAGCTTTTATCAATAGTTCACTAAGTTACAACGAAGCAAATGAACGAATTCGTGAAGCAAAACAAGGAATGTACAAGCTCCTTTACATAGCCCCAGAGAGATTAGAATCACGTGAATTTATCGAGGATCTAAAACAAATGGACATTCCATTGGTTGCAGTCGATGAAGCTCATTGTATTTCACAATGGGGACATGATTTTCGCCCAAGCTACCGCCATATCCAGCACATGGTTGATAGTCTTCCGCAAAAACCCAATGTATTAGCGCTAACTGCAACCGCAACACCAAGGGTTCGAGATGATATCTGCGCAACACTTGATATCGATGAAGAAAATTCAATCATAACTGGTTTCGAACGAGAGAATCTAACTTTTGCTGTGATTAAAGGTCAAGACAGGCTTCACTTTATAAGGGATTATTTGAAAAAGAATGAAAGAGAAGCAGGCATCATATATGCAGCGACTCGGAAGAACGTTGACCAGCTTTATGAAAGACTTAAAAAAGAAAATATCAATGTCGCCCGTTATCATGCAGGAATGGGGGACGCCGAGAGGATTCGTGAGCAGGATCGATTTTTAAAAGATGAAGCCTCTGTTATGGTTGCAACATCAGCTTTTGGGATGGGAATAGATAAGTCAAACATTCGATATGTCCTCCATTTTCAACTTCCGAAAAATATGGAGAGCTATTATCAAGAGGCAGGGCGTGCGGGACGAGACGGACTTGATAGTGAATGTTTTCTCCTTTATTCCTCCCAGGATGTGCAGGTACAGCGCTTCTTAATTGATCAATCCAGCGACCGGTCACGCATTCATGCTGAATTAGAGAAGCTGCAGCAGATGGTTGATTATTGCCATACAGAAAACTGTTTACAAGAGTTTATTTTAAAATATTTTGGTGAAATAGAAACAGAGTCATGCGGACGGTGCGGTAATTGCCTTGATTCGCGCTCGAGCATCGACGTAACGAAAGAAGCACAAATGGTGATGTCTTGTCTGATCCGGATGGGACAGCGATTTGGTAAAACACTTACAGCTCAAGTATTAACCGGTTCAAAAAATAAAAAAGTTACGGAAATGGGTTTTGATAAATTAACCACTTATGGAATCATGAAGGAAAAAAGTACGAAAGAAGTCAGTGACTTTATTGAGTTCTTAATCTCACAAGAAATAATCGCGATTGAACAAGGACAATTCCCAACCTTATATGTTTCTCCTAAAGGGAAAGACGTTTTGCTGGGAAAGGACACTGTTCATCGCAGGGAAACGGTTAAAGTCAGAGAAATTTCAAAGGATGACCCGTTATTTGAAGCCTTACGAGAGGTAAGAAGAGCAATCGCGGAAACGGAAAATGTGCCGCCTTTTGTGATTTTTTCTGATGCTGCTCTTAAGGACATGTGTGCCAAATTGCCAACAACAAATGAAGAATTTCTAACGGTAAGCGGTGTTGGGGAACACAAATTAAAAAAATATGGGCTTGATTTTATAAAAGCAATTCGTTCTTTTTGCGAAACAAACCCTGACCGAAAGCCAGAGAGGAATATAGCAGCTGCCCCCAAAAAAATCTCAAAAAAGGCTGTTGGCGATTCACACTTAGAGACTTTTCAGTTGCACCAGCAAAACTTATCCATAGAGGAAATAGCCGAAAAACGAGAGTTGGCGCTTAGCACAGTTGAGAATCATTTAATTCAATGTGCTCAACAAGGAATGGAAGTAGATTTCACCCGTCTTATTCCGGCGGAGTACATTCCATTGCTGCATACAGCAGTTGAAGAGGCGGGCAGAGATCGTTTAAAACCAATTAAAGAACAATTACCTGAGGAAATAAGTTATTTTATGATTAAGGGTTATCTATATTTTTTAAGTAAAAGAAAATAGTTATATAAATTGTCGTCTGCCGTGTTAATTTGTTGATATTTCCCGGGAATTTGTCGATAAAGAAACAGCCGTATGAAAATCATACGGCTGTTATTATTCCTTATACTCATCCAAAAAAGGTTTATTCACAAAATGATACATCCAGGCCATTAATATACCTCCGCCAATCAAGTTACCAATTGTAACGGGAACTAGGTTATGGACAACGCCGTCCCAGGAGATGGTGCCTGGATGATTTAACACTAACGCAATGGCAAATGTACACATATTGGCAATGCTGTGCTCATAGCCGGAAATGAAAAAACAGAACACAAAAAGCATCATCGAAAACATTTTTGGTCCGTCGCCTTTTAGACCCATTGGGATAAAGAAAGCTAGACAAACGAGCCAATTACATAGAATTGCTCGAAAGAACAATTCCATTGTGGGAACTTGCATTTTCTTTTCCACAACACTCAATAAAAAGCCGTTAACCGATGATTCTTCATAAAGACCTGTTGTAAAAATTAAAAGTGCGAAAACTGCTGCCCCTAAAATATTTCCAATGTAGCTGCTAACCCAGAGCTGGGTAACTACTAACCAGGCCATTTTGCCTCTTAGTGCTGCATAGGTGTAATAAAAGGTATTACCAGTAAACAAATCTCCTCCGCCGTAGGCAATTAATATAATCGCAGACCCAAAGGTGAGGGCAGCCATCGGGTAGGCAAAAGGGGAATGTTCCAAATAAAAGTAGTTACCAGTCTTAAAAGCAACAATTACACCAAAACCGATAAACATACTTGCAAGCATAGCTCTTAAAATATACCGTAACAGGCTTTGTCTAAAGACTTTTACCTTCTTTAAAGCCAGCTTTTCGACTTCACTTAAGAGTGGCATTTCCATATGTACATCACCATCCACTGTTTAAAAAATACTATCTCTTTAGCTTTAATAAAGGAACAGTAAATTATGCATGAATAGAATAATAGATTAAATAATAACATAAGTTTTTCTGAAAGACTTTAAATTACCATAATATCCATATTTCAGCTATAATGAAGTGGTTTTTCTAATACTGATTTTAAGGAGTTTACTATGTCCGATTTGAAAAAAATAACCCCTGAAAATGATCCGTGGGAAGCTTATAATGATATAAAGCAATACGGAAAACCTCAGCTTACCAATATTGAATTCACGACTACAACCTTATGTAATATGCGCTGTGAGCATTGTGCAGTAGGGTACACCCTTCAAACAAAAGACCCCGAAGCACTTCCGGTGGATTTGCTTTTGCATAGGTTAAATGAAATTCCAACCCTCCGGTCGCTTAGTATCACAGGCGGCGAGCCGATGCTTTCCCTGTCTTCTATAAAAAATTACGTGGTGCCAATATTAAAGTATGCTCATGAAAACGGTGTTCGGACGCAAATTAATTCGAATTTAACACTCGATTTAGCACGCTATGAATTAATTATTCCTTATTTAGATGTTTTACATATCTCGCATAATTGGGGAACGGCAGATGATTTTGTTGAGGGTGGATTTGCTAGGATGGCAAACAAGCCTGATTACAAGCAGCGTGAAAAGTATTTTACTAGAATGATAGAAAACAGCAGGGAATTAGTGAAGGCTGGTGTAATGGTATCCGCGGAAACAATGCTTAACAAACGAACATTACCTCATCTGGAGAAAATACATCGCCAAATTGTCGATGAGATGCTCTGTCAGCGGCATGAGATTCACCCTATGTATCCAAGTGATTTTGCAAGTAATCTGGAAACGTTATCCCTGATTGAAATTAGGGAAGCTATTCATCATTTATTAGACGTTCGTGATGAAAATGTATGGATGCTTTTTGGAACGCTTCCTTTTTATGCATGTAGCCATAAAACAGAGGATTTAGAACTGTTAACTAGACTTTTTCAAAGTAGAAATGTAACGGTAAGAAATGATCCTGATGGCCGTTCGCGACTAAATGTTAACATTTTTAATGGAGATATAATCGTAACGGATTTTGGTGATACCCCGCCATTAGGGAATGTTCAAAATACCAAGCTGACGGATGCGTATGAAAACTGGCAATCCTCTGCGATTGCTAAGGAATTGAGTTGTCATTGTCCTGCTGTGTCATGTCTTGGTCCTAATATTTTAGTTAAAAATAGTTATTATCAGGATTTGGATTTTTCCAATCTCCAAAATAATATCAGCAAATAAAAAAAGCAGGAGCTCCCTGCTTTTTTCTATAATAATACCGAATTTTCAAATTAAAGAAAGTAAAACACCTATCTTTTGGCAAGTGGAAAGGATAATGTGATGACTACCAATAAGTTTTTCAATTAAAAATATTTAGATAATACTATTGACAAATTGTTAATAGGAGATTAAATTTAGTTTAATACTTTAAACAAGTAAATAATACGTTCTCTTATCAAGAGTGGCAGAGGGACTGGCCCGATGACGCCCAGCAACCGTTCCGGAAGGAATTGGTGCTAAATCCTGCAAAACAAGGAATTGTTTTGAGAGATAAGAGAGGAGTAGTCCTTATTTTGTGATGAAACCTCTCTTTTCTGGAGAGGTTTTTTGTTTTTTCAAAGACCCTCCTAGGAGCAACGTTGGTAGGAACGCACGTAAAACAAAAAAGGGGAGCTTTTAACATGAAAAAGAATTTTTTTAAGAGCACATTTGTATCTGCGATTGCAGCAACACTATTGCTTACAGGCTGTGCTTCTGGAGGAGAAACAAAGCAAGCAACTGGAAATACAACAATTGAGGGAGTTCCGGAGCGTTTTGCAAAAGGGGAACAGCCAAAAATTAAGGTAATTCGAAAAATCGGCGGGGACGATCATACTGCCCAATTCCTAGCTGGTGCCAAGCAAGAGGGTGAAGCGCTAGGGTTCAAAGTAGATGTGTTTACGGCGAATGGAGATACAGCAAAATTTCATGACGCAATTAACCAAGCTTTAAACCAAGACTATGATGGATTTATTATTTCCCATGGTGACGATGATGCGACTATCAATGATGTCAAAAAAATCGTCGATGCTGGAAAAAGCATTGTTGCATTTGACTCCAATGCGAACCTGACAAAAGTGGATGGAGTTACGCTTACTTCACAGGATGATGAAGCGTTGGCCACGCTGGCATTAGAGCAATTAGTGAAAGAAACAAATGGTGAAGCCAATATCGCTTATTTATGGGTGGATGGATTCCCGCCAATGGTTCGCAGGAATAAAGTTTACCAGGATGTTTTAGAAAAGAACCCAGGAATCAAGGAAGTGGAGCGTTTTGGTGTTGCTTCTGCTGACACAAGCGTACAAACACAGAATGCAGTTGCGGCTATGTTGAACAAATATCCAAAAGGTGAACTGGATGCGATTTTTGCCACATGGGATGCTTTTGCGATTGGTGCTGCACGTGCACTTAAGGAAGCTGGAAGAGAAGAAGTTAAGCTTTATGGTATCGATGTTTCGAATGCGGATTTACAAGAAATTCAAAGAAAAGGCAGTGCTTGGAAGTATACTGCTGCAGTGGATCCAAAGGTCATTGGTGCGGTTAATATGAGACTATTAGCAAAGAAACTAGCAGGTGAAGAAACGCCGCAGACATTTGATCTTGAAGCGTCATTAATCTCACAAGAAGACCTTCAAAAGTCAACAGAACCGGTTAATATGGTGAACCTTGCTGATATTATTCCAGGCTGGGGTCAATCAACTGCCTTTGAAGAAGAATGGATGAAGAAGTTAAAAGAACATTATAAAAAATAACATAAAATAGACGCCTGCCTATACGGTTGGCGTCTATTTTATTGATAAAAATAAAGTTTTTGATTAAACTTAGGAAATCATAAAAAGAAAGAGTAATTGTGGTGAAGGTTAGATGGAAAATGAAAAAACACGTACATATGAAATAATGGAAGTATGTTTGCTTGCCGGAAAAATAATGCTCCAAAGCGGTGGAGAAACCTATCGGGTAGAGGATACGATGATGAGGATCGCTGCTGCTTTTGGAATTGAAAATTCACATAGTTATGTAACTCCAACAGGGATTATTTTTTCAGCTGAAGGTACTGAACCAACCAAAACAAAGTTGATACGAATATCAACAAGGTCTACTGACTTGAAAAAGGTAGCTATGGTAAATAGTATTTCACGAAGGATTACTAGCGGCGAATTAAATCTCGAATCAGCTTTAACACTTCTAAAAGAGCTTGACGCCTTAAATGTTACCTTTCCGTTTATGGTTCAGGTTGCGGCTGCCTCCATTGCCAGCGGCTGTTTTATGATTATGTTTATGGGTGAGTGGATTGATTTTATCCCAGCGATGTTATCTGGAGGAGTAGGATATTTCGGCTTTTTATACATTCACCGCTACATACCAGTGAAGTTTTTCTCGGAATTTTTGGCCTCATTCATTATTGGATTACTATCCTTTTTCCTTGTAAAAATAGGAGCAGGACAGCAGCTGGATAAAATTATTATCGGGTCCGTCATGACGTTAGTACCTGGTCTTTTAGTCACTAATGCGGTAAGAGATTTAATGGCAGGACATTTAGTTTCGGGATTATCTAAAGGTGCGGAAGCATTGTTAACAGCATTTGCTATCGGATCGGGAATAGCAGTAGTGTTATCTTTTTTGTAAATGGAGGCTTAATGTGGATATCATTGGACAATTAATCACAAGCTTTATTGCAACAGCTGCTTTCGGAGTCATTTTTAATGCACCGAAGGAGACGTTAGTAAAATGCGGACTTGTTGGAATGGGTGGATGGATTATTTATTATATAGCGGAAAAGTATACAGGTGATTCTGTTTTAGCCACACTTGGAGCCACTCTTTTTGTAGGGATAGTCAGTCAGGAGTTAGCTAAATTCTATAAAACACCGGTCATTATTTTTAGCGTTGCGGGAATCATTCCATTAGTTCCTGGTGGTCTGGCATATGATACAATGAGGAATTTTGTCGAGGACGATTATTTTCAAGCCATGGCATTAGCTGCAAAAGTAACGTTATTATCAGGCTCAATCGCATTTGGTCTTGTTTTTTCAGAAGTTATCAATCAAGTGGTACGGAAAATTAAGGGAGTGAGGTTATAATTAATAAAATTGGACGAAGGCAGAGGAATCATATCCTCTGCCTTCTTTTGCTTTGATCCTAGATGGACCACTATTGTAACTTGTGAATGGTTGTTTCTGATTGTCAGCCATCGCAAGGTAAGTATTTATATATAATAAATGGTATTAAAAGACCAATTTGCCGCGGTTACTCTTCCACCTGATGGTTTTATACCTAAACGACGTAAGCCCTGCCTCTCTTACGTCCTTACGGCTCCGAAGCCGATCCAGCGTGAATAAGTTTTACTTTTAAAACATAAGCAGAATGCCAGAAAAAATTCTTACATTGCGTTATCTATCTATTACAAGTTACATAAAATCTAAAGCACAATTAATAATATTACACCCTGTTGTGTAATATGTCAATATGAAAATTTGGCATGACCATAATAGTGCCTTTCTTTCAAAAAAAGGAAATAGTGAGCCGTAAGTAGAAATTATAGTGATAGAAAAGGAAGGGAGGGGTAAAATGCTCTTTTTTCGAAAATTATTCCATACAGTCTCGCGCTATCGTTATCGAACAATCATTCTGTTTACCTTGCTTTTTATTATTGTAAATGCAGAAATTATGCGAGTATTAGAACCTAAGACCTTTGAAAGCAGCTTGCATGCAGTGTGGTGGATTCTTACTACGATGACTACGGTAGGCTATGGTGATGTATATCCTACTACAGAAGCAGGAAGAACCTGGGCGATGATTGTCGTCTATACATTAGGTATCGGACTATTTGGTACGGTCATTGGGGTGATTGTAGAAGGTGTCTCACAGTACAAAAGGAGAAAGGAGGAGGGGAAATTGTTTTATAAAGGTGAAAATCATTTTGTCATCATCGGATGGACTGCAAAAAGTAAGAGTACGATTAAAGAACTAATACTATGTGATGAAAAAACGGATATCGTATTGATAGATGAATTAGAAAAGACTCCTTTTGAGCATGAACGGTTTCATTATATTCAAGGAAGTCCGACAGATGCAGAGACATTAAGAAAGGCAAGAATTGAAAATTCCCAAGCGGTTTTACTGTTTGCAGCAGAAGGTATTGCTAATCCTGACTTAGTGGATGGAAAGACTCTTTTAGTGGCTTCATCTATTGAACGTTATGATGACGGAACGGAAAAAAGTATTTATACGATCGCAGAAATCGTAAACGAAAAGCATGTCGATAATTTTAAGCATGTTAAGATTGATGAGTTTATTTTATCAAATGGGTCTGTGTCTAACCTAATGGCGAAGTCTGCCCAAATGAAGGGAGCCAGTCATCTATTTACGCAATTGTTAAGCAGACAGGATGGAGATGGCGGGAGTGATCTTTGGGAAGTCAGCGTAAGTCCTCAGTGGAAAACGTATGGCACGGCATATGAACAACTTAAAGAAAAAGGGGCACAGCTAATAGCTGACAGGAATGATTTGAACATCCTCAAGAAATGGAATGACCCGATCCCAAAGGAAGCTAGATTATTTATCATATGTGATAAAAATACATATCAAAAGCTATGAAAAAACGCATCTAAGAGGATGCGTTTTTTCAATATGTCAAACAACCAGCAATAACAATTCCGATAGATACGGACAATAATAGGAGAAAAAGACCGACTGCCGTGTTATTTTCTTCAATGCTCTGGGATACATTAAAACGGCGGGGGGTCAGCCATTCAGTAAGATAGAAGACAATAATCTGTGCCGCGATTCCAACTGCTCCCCAAATGACCATATCTACTAGCGAGATGGAGTTGGCAAGTGCCGAATATAAAACAATCGCCAGTCCAAGTAGTCTTCCTCCTAGTACATAGCTTGCTGCTTTATTTCCTTTCGCCATTAAGGCGAATTCCTTTACCTTTGTGGTGATTTCCATTAAAAAGAGTCCAACCAGTAACAAAGCTAATGAAACAGCCAAATATATTATGAAATCTAACAATTAAACTCCTCCTTTTTAAAAATAATTAGGACTATCAATTTGAACTTAGATTACTGTCTAGCTCCGGCGCCTAGGGGCTCGGGTCATAAGTGTGTCTAGTTGCGGCTCCTTGGGACTCGAGTCATAAGCCATCCCCCTGAAAAAGGCAAAAAGCGCCTTCTTGTAGGGGTCGTCTTATGCCTTCGTCCCATGGCAGTCGCCTCCACATGTCATACAATCTGTCAAGAAGGTTAAAGAACAACCTTCTCGCCAGCGCGCCTTATGCCTGTCGCCCCTGAACAAGGCACCTCCGCTTTTCGATTCCAACTGGTAAGAAATAAGATTCATTGCCTGTGATTTTTCCGCCAGCACGGATTCCAATACTGCTCGGTTTCCCGGCAATAAGGAACGAACCAAATACCAGAGAAAGTTCCTCGATACCTTTTTCCGTTTCGAGTGCAACAACAGGAAGAGGTACATACGATTGATAAACAGGCAGTTCATGATTGTATGTTTGGAAGGGATTTTGAGCATCAACTTTGCTGTATGTATCCCATATGGTAATGGTATCTCCCTCCCTGCCGAATGAGGGTTTCTGGACATAGGCAGCAGTACCTGAAAATCCATCTGCTTCGAGATAGGTCGGCAGCATATATGTTTTTATCCAATCTTGTTCTTCCTTCGTATAAAATCCATCATTTTCTGCCAAGCCCCATATCAGACACTGAATGGATTTTGGCTGCAGCAGAAATGCTGAAACAGGATTTACTATTGATAATTTTCGGTCCTTCGCAAGTCGTAATAATTCAACTCCTACGAGATCCCCTGAAGTTGGATCTCGATCCTCCAGTAAATGTTCAAGAGGATAGGTCTGCCGATATAAAACATCGATGGGTACACCATTAGAGTCTAAAAGTGCACCGTCCGTAATATGCAGGTTTGATAGGGGAATGATTTGATTAGGAACATTACATAACTGACTCAGATACGCCGTTGTATTCCAATCCTCTATATGGTCGCGGTGGGCGGTGAACACCACATTAGGAGACTCATAGCCCTTTGCGGATTCAAGGACAGCCTTTGTAATACCTGAAGCAAGAAGCCGTTCTTGATTTTCATTGGGATTACATAAGCCGAATTCTGAACAAGCTTTCCCGTTGATTTGAAAACATTCTACGATAAAAGTAGGTGTGTCAGCATTAAACTCAAGCATTTTTACACCATTACTTGTCAAAGCAAAATCAAATCGAGAGATAACCGATTCAGGAAAAAGACTTTTTATCCGTAGAAATGGAAGACTTGCGGCAGGAAAACCAAGTTCAAGAAGCTGTTCGTCTTCAAGACTGCGCAGGAGACCTGCTGTTTTAAAAAATACCCTGCCCATTCGTTCCGTTGCATCCTTCAAAAGGGTGTGTGTCTGTTCTGTAATACTATAAACATGGTATAGACTGTATTCACTTCCGTATAAGTTTGACCAAAAGTCAGGAAATTGGGAGTAAAAATGCTTTCGGTCCTTTGTGTACGTGGACATGTGTGATTAACCTCCAAATCCACCTTTTGATCCGCTCCCAAATCCGCCCTTAAAGCTAGAGGAAGACTTATAAGACTTGTAAGCAGACGAATTTAATAATGCCGATCTACTGTGGAAAAACAATCCCCCGTAAAAGAAGTGGCCATAGTGACTCGAGCGGGTATCATCACATTGCCAAACTCCTTCATCATCATCCCATTCCCAATCAGCACAGTCTGTGTCTTCTGGTACTGGGGGTAGGTCCTGTGCCTGGGAACACCCGGACAAGGTGGTTCCAGCCATAAGAGAAGTAAGAACGCCAGTGATTAACCATTGGGTTTTCTTCACCTTCTCACACTCCTTTTTAATGTCTAGCTTCAGCGCCTAGGGGCTCGGGGTCATAAGCCAATCCGTCAAGAAGGTAAAGACCAACCTTCTCGCCGGCCCGTCTTATGCCTGTCGCCCCTGGGCAAGGCGCCTATGCTTTTCTTCGTTATAATTACATTATAAAAGTAAATTTCAGGAAAACAATGGTAAGATAAAAAGAAAAAGAAAAGAGGGATGGTAAATGAGGTTGGAGTATCGACTTGATGACGAGATAAAAAACTATCCTGCCTTATGGAATTATCAAAATATTACTCATGTTGAAGCAGTGGCAAGAATGACATGCGAATTCTTCGTAAAAGAAGGCGAGACATACGCGGTAAACGCAACTGCTATGGACCCGGATGGAACGGCAGTTTTGTATGTAACAAAAGAAAGCTACACCAATGATTCCTCCAATACGATCTATTCTCATATTGGTTTTGAAGTCAGGGAACTGAATGGTACAAGATCTATATTACTGGAAGGAAAAGATGTTTGGGATCACGAAGAGATACTGGCTACGCTTCATTCAGACTTTATCTACCTTCAAAAGGACGGTAAATTTATGGAGTTTGAACTTGACTCAAGAGAGATAGATGAAGACCGAAGATGTTACGTTTTTTATGGAATATTTTCTGGGAAAAATCGATAAAAAATTACAAGAAATATAAATATGATTGAAGGATACTGAGGTTTTTTGTCGTATTTTTTATCATAGAGATGTTTCTTGGAGGCAATTAAATGTTAGCGGAAAAACTTCTTTTGAATATGCTTATTACAATCTCACCAGTTCTGCTTTATAGTGTTCTCACTGATAATAAAAGAGAACTCGATTCTCCTGTTGTTTGCGGCTTATTACAAAGTATATCCGCTCTTACCTGTATGATTTTTTCATATGCTAATTATGGTTTTAGTTGGGATTTGCGATATGTTCCCCTAATCATAGCTTTTTTATATGCAGGTCCTGTTGCCGGAGGAATGGTTTTCACGACTGTTTTTACGGCGCGAATCATCATGGGAGGAGAAACCGTTCTATTTGGTCTTGTGAATACTGTTTTAATTGCAGCTGTTCCCTTCTTTATCATGAATAGATTTTGGAAATTCACCCCAAATAAAAGAGTACTTATCACCGCAGCAATCGGCGCCTGGTCCTTGCTTGTTTGCTTTTTATCCTTAACTGCGTTCCACAGCGTCGAAGGTCAGTCATTTACCATTAATACGAAAATTCCAGATTTATTAATCGTTGGAATGATCGATACGATAGCGATTGCGATTGCAGCTAAGCTGAATGAAGGATTAGTGGAAAAAGTAAGGATGAAGGAAGAAATACAAAGAGCAGAAAAGCTTAATACATTAGGTGAACTTGCTGCTTCAATTGCCCATGAGGTGCGAAATCCTCTAACCGTTGTTAAAGGATTTTTACAGCTTATGCAGCAGAATGAAAAAGGGAGGAATTACGAATATTTATCTCTTGTATTAAGTGAATTGGGCCGTGCAGAGTCACTCATAAACGATTACTTGAACTTTGCGAAACCTCAATTTGAAAAATTAGAGGAATTTCCCTTGGTTGAAGTGCTATCAGAGGTCAAAATTCTTCTTGAACCTCTTGCTGTAAAGCAAGGAGTACAATTAGAAAGCAGCTTTGATCCAAGTAATTTTCACCTTACGACTGACCGGAATCAGTTGAAACAAGCACTTGTGAATTTGATAAAAAATGCGATTGAAGCAACCCTTGAAGGTGGAAACGTAACCATAACCTACAAGCTTAAGGAACACCAGGCATATATTTATATTACCGATACTGGTAAAGGGATGAATCCTGAACAGCTTGCCCGCATAGGAACATTGTTTTATACGACAAAGGATAAGGGAACAGGTTTAGGAACATCGGTATCCTTAAGAATTATCGAAACAATGAAGGGGAAGGTATCTTATAAAAGTAAACTTGGTTTTGGAACAGAAGTTACCATGATACTTCCAGAAGGCAAAAAGGAAATGTTCAATATTTGATATACAAAGCTAGCCTGCTTAGTCGCGGGGTTAGCTTTTTTGTGTTGGAAGGGATTTACCGCCGTATATCTTGATGTTTTATTAATATAGTTAAGGAAATAGTTAAAAATAACTATAGGTGTAATATTGTAATGGCATTATTAGGAAAATGATTAATTTTTCAAAATATATTGCTTTATTAATAAATTAATTATATTATACCGATATACATTTTTGAGAAGAACTTTTTCAGAACATTTCGACTTTGGGTCGTGGAGGTAATAGACATGAGTTTATTTAGGAAGAAATCAATTACAGCTTTAATTAGGGAGGTTGGACAAAAAGATACAACCTTGAAGAAAGAATTAGGTGCATTTGATTTAACCATGCTGGGGATAGGTGCGATTATTGGAACAGGAATATTCGTTTTAACTGGAGTTGCAGCAGCCGAGCATGCAGGGCCGGCACTAATCATTTCATTCATATTGTCAGGACTTGCCTGCGTATTTGCTGCCCTGTGCTATGCGGAATTTGCTTCAGCCGTACCGGTATCAGGCAGTGCCTATACCTACAGTTACGCGACCTTCGGAGAACTAATCGCTTGGATATTGGGCTGGGTTTTAATCCTTGAATATGGGCTTGCATCTTCTGCAGTTGCTAGCGGCTGGTCGGGTTATTTTCAGGGGCTTCTCTCAGGGTTTGGAATTAACCTTCCAAAAGCTATATCGAGTGCTTATGATCCGGCGAATGGAACCTTTGTTGACGTTCCAGCTATTGCGATAATCTTTTTTATCACTATGCTTTTGACACAAGGAGTTAAAAAGTCTGCACGTCTTAACACAATCATGGTTGTCATTAAAATCGCTGTAGTGCTGCTATTTATTGCTGTTGGTGTTTGGTATGTAGAACCAGCAAATTGGACTCCTTTTATGCCTTTTGGCTTCTCAGGTGTTGTAACCGGCGCCGCAACTGTTTTCTTTGCCTATATTGGCTTTGATGCTGTTGCCACGGCAGCAGAAGAAGTAAAAAACCCACAAAAGAACATGCCAATTGGAATCATTGCTTCATTAATAGTTTGTACTACTTTGTATATTGCTGTCTCTGCTATCTTAACAGGAATTGTTCCTTATACAGAACTTGGAGTAAAAAATCCAGTCGCATTTGCACTTAATTACATTAACCAGGATTGGGTGGCAGGTTTTATTTCATTAGGAGCAATCACAGGGATTACAACCGTGTTACTTGTTATGGTTTATGGACAATCAAGGCTGTTTTATGCCATTTCTCGTGATGGTTTACTGCCAAAAGTGTTTTCAAAGGTAGATAAAAAGAAACAAACACCGATTGTGAATTCGTGGATTACCTGCGTGTTAGTAGCATTTTTTGCAGGTGTGTTACCGTTAAATAAGCTTGCGGAACTAGTGAACATTGGAACATTATTTGCTTTTATGACAGTTTCCATTGGAATTTTATATCTTCGAAAAAATAAGCAAGCGCCAACTACAGGCTTCCGTGTACCTTTTGTACCATTGATCCCTATATTGGCATTCATATTCTGTGGATATTTAGCGCTCCAGCTTCCAGCGGCTACATGGAAAAGCTTTGGTGTATGGCTTGTAATTGGTTTGTTGGTGTATTTTGGATATGGACGCAGACATTCAAAGTTAAATGAAAATGAAGAAACCATTAAGAAAGTAAGCTAATTCAATACTGCGAAATGTGTAAAAAGGACTTGGATTATTCCAAGTCCTTTTTACGTTCCGGAAGTCTTTTGTCGAATTTCATCGAATTTCCAAAAAAAATAAAAGGATTTTTCGCAGAAAGGTGGTAAAATGGTAGGAGATAATTTGAATCATTTTTTTAATGTGTATCTAAGGGAGTTACAAAAATGAAAGAATCAACCAAGAATCCTAAATTAATTTTTGAAGAAACAAAAACAGTAAAGTTTTTTATAGCACTTTTTTACATTTTTTTCTTTTCATATGATATTTTCCATTACTATATTGTCCCAATATATACGAAAGAGGGCATGGTTGGATTAGAAAATAACGGTTTAGGTTTTTGGTTTCATATAGCTGTTATTGGACTTCTACCCATTGCGATATTTTTTATAAAGAGAGGTAATCCCTATATTGTAAAATATATTTTCCTCTTTAGTTTTGCATTTATCGAGATGATAAATAGTCTGCTTATTTATGTTGGTACTGATAAAGACTATGGGTCGGGAAATATTGTTGAATTGTTATTTTTATTTTTTTCACCAATCTTTGTGAATAAAAAGTATTTTTGGACTGCCGCTTTAACAATGATTGGAAAATACACAATTATTGGAAGCATCTTGCAAGAATCCAATGTAGTACTTCCAATAATTACTTTTTTTGTTCTATCTGTAATCGCGTATTTTTTATTAACACGTTTTATATCATATATTGATTCATTAACCTCAGTTCATTTAGAGCTTCGAAAAAAGGAGAAACTGGCAGTAATTGGACAAATGGCAGCAGGTATTGGTCATGAAATACGCAATCCCCTTTCTTCACTAAAGGGGTTTACGCAGCTGCAACAGGAGAGATATCCAAATACAAATGACTATTATCCAATAATGATTCAAGAAATAGATAGGATTAATTCTATAGTTAATGATTTGATGTACCTTGGAAAACCAAAAGAGATAAAATTTGCTAAGGCTAATATGGAAGAAATAATAGCTTATACTCTTTCAATTACTCAACAACAAGCTGAGAAACAAGGAGTTACGATAGAAACGATACTTGAAGGACCTTTGCCTCCTTTAGAATGTGATTCTCACCAGCTAAAGCAAGTCTTTATAAATCTCTTGAAAAATGCAATTGAATCAATGCCTGATGGTGGAAAAATAAAGGTAAATGTAAGAGTTTTAGAAGGTAAGAAGATGTATATCTCTGTTGATGATGAGGGATACGGAATTGATGAAGAGAACATTCTCAATTTAGGTGAACCCTTTTTTACTACTAAGAGGGATGGAACTGGACTTGGGTTAATGGTAACAAATCAAATTATAAGCGATCATAATGGTAAGATACAATTTGAAAATAAGTTAGATAAGGGTACAAAGGTTACATTGATTTTGCCTGTAATACAGAAATAATGGAAAAAAATAATTCTATAATTATACAAAAATCATCTTTGTAATATATTACAACGCTATAACCTATGAGATATAATGTAAGAATAAAGCATTATTTGTATATTGTAAAAATATCTAAATGAACAAATAGGTTATTGCCCTAAATTGTTATCGTCCATACTTGAGGCAAAATACCGTAGGATGTAAATGTTTTTAGAAGCATTGGAGGGTAGTATGATACCACATGAAGAAAAACAAACAGTTAAATGGTTCCTTTTAATTTCATATATTATTTTGATCGGGTATGACATTTTCTACTATTATCTTGTACCTGAATTTATTACACATAAGGAAAGTGGCTTCCCAAGTGTTTTTTGGTATCTGACTTATATAGTATTACTGATAGTAATTCCAGTCTCCATATACTTAAACAAGGTAAATAAGCAATCTTTGATTAAATATGTATTTTTTATCAGTTATATCTTCTCATCCTTTTTAGTTGATTTATTAACGTATTATGGTAGAACTGAGTCCTATTTTAGTGGAAATGTTGTAGAAGTATTTTTAATATTATCTTTACCTCTTTTTCTAAATTCAAAATACTTCTGGCTAGTAAGTCTGGCAGTTGCGGCCAAATACGTTATTATTGGTTTTATATTGAATACATCGTATGTTATTATGCCTATTATTTTACTCGCTATTTCTTCTATAATGTCCTATTTTTTATTAGTTCGCTTCCAAGGCTATGTTAGGGCTATAAGCACTTCATATGATAACCAGTTAGAGGGAATTGTAAAAGGCGTTATTGCAACACTGGAACTAAAAGATCCCTATACAAGAGGCCATAGTGAACGTGTAGCCAACTATGCCTTGTTGTTAGGAAAAGAAATTGGTAATCTCTCAAAAGAACAGCAAAAATCTTTTTATTATGCTTGTTTACTTCATGACATTGGTAAGGTTAATATACCTGATCAAATCCTAATGAAACCTGAAAAACTTACTAATGAGGAATTTGATATTATCAAGACTCATCCAGTTGTTGGGGCTGAAGCAGTTAAGAACGTTGATGGTATTAAGGATAGTATTTGTGTTATTCGTTCTCACCATGAACGGTGGGACGGAAAAGGTTATCCTGAGCAATTAAAGGGTGAAGAAATACCTCTGCTTGCCAGAATTTCTGCTATTGCTGACGCCTTTGATGCCATGACGTCTTCACGTTCATACCGGGAAGCAATGCCGGTTGAAGAAGCATACAGACGTATCATTGACGGACAAGGCTCGCAATTTGATCCTTTGCTAGTTGAAGAATTCAAGAAGGTCTACCCAGAATGGGTCAAATTTCATAAGACGTATCCATGGACTAAAAAATGGGAATTACTTAAGGAGGTGGGGTCATGAAAATCCGTAAACTTAAGAGAATTAAAACAACTTGCTGGTGGTGCCCTTGGATAGGAGTTAGACCATAAAGAGCGGGATGCTAGCGTAAGCTAAGCATCCTTTCTTTTGGATAAAATTATAGTTAGGTATGGTGGTTTAGATGAACATAGCACTTCATTCGAGGCTATCAATTGTTCCAGTTGAGATTCGCAAGGATAAAAAACATTATATTGTTGAGGATAAAATTTCAGGCGAATTTTATGAAATGCCAGAGGTTTGTATTGTGGCAATCGAGTTGATTAATCAAGGGGAGCGGTTAGGGGATATTGAAAGGATTGTAAAGGGAAAATTCCCCCAAGAGGAAGTAGACCTTCTTGATTTTGCAGCACAGCTTTTAGAAATCGAATTGGTTGATCAAGTTGATGGCATAAAGGTAGAAAAACAAAAAAGGCAAAAGGA
Source organism: Neobacillus sp. NPDC093182 (assembly GCF_044754045.1). Taxonomy (NCBI): domain Bacteria; kingdom Bacillati; phylum Bacillota; class Bacilli; order Caryophanales; family Bacillaceae; genus Neobacillus; species Neobacillus sp. NPDC093182. The sequence goes on along the minus strand of NZ_JBIVOI010000002.1, from coordinate 225,790 downwards.
TAGCCTAGGCTTTTTATGGATTTCACCAAAAGCAGGAAAATTATTTTTTAATAAGTTTACTTACCCTCTTTATATCACGTTTTTCCTACTAAACATTATTCTTTTTGTTACTTTTCCTTCATTAATTCCCCATCATGAAGACATATTTGTTGTAGATATTATGGTAATAAATGTTCTTTTATGGATGTCTTTTACTTTTTTACTGGTCCTAGTTCATGAATTTGGACATATTTTGGCCATGAGAACTTACAATCTTCCGACGAAACTGGAAGTTGGTCATCGCTTGTTTTTTGTTGTCCTTGAAACTGATCTGTCTTCGGTTTGGAAATTAGCTCCAAAAGATAGGAATGTTCTTTTCTTAGCAGGACTTTGCTTTGACAATGTTATTCTTTTTATCGCCCTTATTAGCCAGTTTATATTACCATCTGGACAAGAATTTTTTAGTGGGTTAATGACACTGGCTGTATTCGATATTGTTTTACGGATGATTTATCAATGCTGTTTTTATTTAAAAACAGATTTATATTTTGTCTTTGAGAATGTAACAGGCTGCTACAACCTAATGGAAAATGCGCAACAAACTATTAGAAAGCAATTATCTTTCCTTAAGCCAAAAGCAAGTGAGGAAATTGGCCTTTTAAACGAAAGAAAGACAATTACTATTTATGCAATTTTCTATTTTATTGGTATTGCTATAAGCATAGCCTTATATTTCATTTTCTATATTCCAGAAGTAATTCATGCAGGAAAACAGCTGCTGCCCGGTTTTGGACAGGCACCAACCAGCCTTGCTTTTTGGGACGCCCTTCTTTTCTCTTTGCAAGTTAGCATCTTTTTACTGTTGCTGCTTTATTCCTATTGGAAAAAATATCGAGGAAATAAAGTGTGACAAATCTTTGTCTAAATTAAAAATTCTAAGGGTTTTTTCCCCGACAGATGGGGGAGTTCCCCTATATAGATAACACTAACGATTTTCTTACAATAAGAGTAAGAAAACTCGTTAGTGTTATTTTTTTTAGGAGGAGCTCGAATGCAGACTAATACGTCAATTAATAAAAAGACAGGACGCTCGATCGACAATGCGTTTGCGTCTAAATTTGCCAAATCAATGTTTTTATCGGTATCCGCTATCGTCATTCTATCTTTTATTGCAACCAGAATGTTCACCCATGTTGATTTAAATTTGTACGGATATATGGTAGGAACGATTGTTTTCATCGGAGGATTCTTCTACCGATTTATCGCATGGGGCGAAAGACCGCCAACTAAAATTTTCATCAAAAAAGGGTTAAAGCTTTTAAAAAGAAAAAGTACCCCTAAAACGGCGGTTAATCATCTCGCCATCTATGACTTTATTAAAAACCGCGGCTTGTACCGCTGGGTGCAGCACATTTTAATTGGCTGGGGCTGTTTACTTGCATGTTTGGTTACTTTCCCGCTTGTGTTTGGCTGGATGTACTTCACGATGAGTGAAAACGGCACCTATACCATCGTTTTGATGGGGATGAACTTAATGGAAGTAAAAGCTGATGGAATCATTGCCTGGTTCTCCTATAATGCATTAAATATTGCAGCTATTATGGTAACAGCTGGGGTATGTATGGCTTTACACCGCCGCTTAAAAAACATGCAGGCAAGAGCAGAACAAAAGTTCATCTACGACTTCCTGCCACTCTATTTATTGTTATTTATCTCCATTACTGGACTTTTATTAACCGTTCAAAATGTATTTTTACATGGCTGGATGCAGCCGCAAATGTCATTGATTCACCAGTTTTCAGTTATCGTAACGCTCATATATCTGCCATTCGGAAAACTTGCGCATATTCCCTTCCGCCCAGTTAGTGTCTTTGCGAGAAACTATCGTGAACACTACGGCGAACAGGCTGTGAAAGAATGTAAAGTCTGCGGCGATCATTTCGTATCGGTGGAACAATCGAATGATGTAATAAATGTACTTGGCGTAAATGATATGGAATTCAATATGCAGGATGGCTTTAACCTAGCTGAATTGTGCCTTCCATGCCGAAGAAAATACAGAATTTCTAGATTCTCTGGGATCGCAACGCACTTCGTTCAGGTCAAGGAGGCTAACCAAAATGCAAAGGGATAAGTTTTTTAAAGAAATCGAAAATGTCCGTCATCCGAATGAAACGCTTGTTAAAACACATTGTAGTTACTGTGGTATGCAATGCGGGATGAATTTACGTGTAAATACAAAAACAAATAAAATTATTGGGGTTGAACCTCGTTATGACTGGCCTGTAACAGTCGGAAAGATGTGCCCAAAAGGGGTTACAGCTTACCAGCAGACCAACCATGATGATCGTATATTAAAACCGTTAATCAGGGATGATGCTTCCCTTAAAGGAACAAAGGAAGGCTTCCGTGAAGCAACATGGGATGAAGCATATGATTTAATCGTGAAAAATTTCCAGCAGCTTCAACGTGATTATGGTAAAGATTCACTGAGTGTTTATAGCGGTGTATCTATGACGAATGAAAAATGTTATTTAACAGGAAAGTTTGCACGTGTTGGTTTACAAACACGTTACATTGATTACAATGGCCGCTTTTGTATGGCAAGTGCAGCTGGTGGATTTATGAGATCGTTTGGAGTTGACAGGGGATCTACACTTCCATGGACTGATCTTCATGAAACAGATTGCTTGTTCATTGCTGGAAGCAATACAGCAGAGTGTCATCCTACATCCATGTTCCGTGTATGGGCTGTTCAAGAACGCGGCGGTTATTTAATTGTCGCTGATCCTCGGGAAACGCCAATTGCGAGAAGAGCGGATGTACACTTAGATTTAAGACCGGGTACAGACCTTGCGCTTGCAAACGGAATCTTAAATCTCTTGATTCAAAATGGTCATGTAGATGATGAATTTGTTAACAACCATACAAACGGTTTTGAAGAAACAAAAGAATTAGTGAAAGAATTCACACCAGAATATACAAGTGAACTTACTGGGGTTGCTCCAGAGAAGATTATTCGTGCTGCTGAAATTTACGGAAAAGCACCAAATGCCATCGTCATGTTTGCCCGTGGAATTGAGCAGCAGGTGAAAGGTGTAGACAATGTTTCTGGTTATACAAATATGGCGTTGGTGACTGGGAAAATTGGCCGTCCTAAAGCAGGGGTTGCTACTTTTACAGGGCAGGGTAATGGTCAAGGCGGACGTGAACATGGTCAAAAGGCTGACGCACTTCCAGGGTACCGTAAAATTGCTAATCCTGAACACGTGAAGGCGGTAGCCAAGGTGTGGGGGATCGAACCTGAAGAAATGCCGAAAGAGGGCGTTTCCGCTTATGAAATGTTTGGGTTAATGGAGCAAAAAGTCATCCGTGGATTGTACTTATTGTGCTCAAATCCAGCTGTTTCTGCTCCAAATTTAAATTACGTACGTGAACAGTTAAAAAATCTAGATTTCATGGTTTGTTCTGATTTTTACCTATCTGAATCTGCAGAATTTGCAGATGTAATTCTTCCAACCACTACATGGTCTGAGGATGAAGGAACGGTTACAAATCTTGAAGGACGTTGTATAAAAATTAACAAGGCACAAGAGCCGCTTGGTGAATCTAAACCAGATTGGCAAATTCATGTTGAATTATGTGAACGTCTTGGCAGAGGAAAATACTTCTCCCATTTAAAAACAGCTAAGGATGTTGGCGATGAATTCCGCTTAGCTTCAAAAGGCGGCTATGCAGATTACTACGGAATTACTTGGGATAAAATTGAAAAACAAGACGGTGTATTCTGGCCATGTAAAGATGAGAACGACCCTGGGACACCACATATGTTCCTAGATAAAAAATTCTACCATCCAGATGGAAAGGCAAAAATTTGTGCACTTCCATACCGTCCGCCAGCTGAAGAGCCAGATGAAGAATATCCATTACGCTTAACAACAGGACGTGTAGTTTATCACTATTTATCTGGGAACCAAACCAGAAGAATCAATTTCTTACGCGATATGTGTCCTGAGCCATACGTAGAAGTACACCCAGAGACAGCTGAAAAATATAACATTAACCATGAAGAATTTGTCCGCCTCTATACTCGCAGAGGAGAAGCGGAATATAAAGTGAAAATCACGGAGGCGATCCGTAAAGATACGGTATTTGTGCCTTACCATTTCGGTCATGATCAATCTATTAATCTATTAACAATTGGAGCCCTTGATCCAATGTCACGGATGCCGGAATTCAAAGCATGTGCAGCACAGATCGAAAAACTAGAACTAAAGAAGGTGCAGTAAATGAAAAAGAGGCTTTATTTAGAACTTGAAAACTGTATAGGGTGCCGCTCCTGTTTGGCAGCATGTACCCAGTGTGGCGGTCACGAGGAGCGCAACCGTAACTATGTCTACGATGTTAACCCGCTTGTTAACCGTCAGACGATGCCTCTTATGTGCCTTCACTGTGTGAATCCAGCATGTGCGAGAAGCTGTCCGGCGCAAGCAATTCAAATCCATGAAACAGGAGCCGTCCTTTCGGCTCTTGTGGAAAAGTGCATTGGCTGTCAAAACTGTACAATTGCATGTCCATACGGTATTCCGAAGTTTGATACAGAACAAAATTTGATGTACAAGTGCGACCTTTGTATTGACCGCACAAAGGACGGAATCCCTCCAATGTGTGCGAGTGTATGTCCATCAAATACATTACAGTGGTTAACAGATGAAGAAATTGAAGCAAAGCAAAAACAATTTAATTTAGATAATGGTAAGTGGGTTACAAGTATGCCTTATTTAGAAGGCGAAACAAATGTTAGAGTGAATCTCCCTGGTATCCTGCAGGGCGTCACGAAATTGTTTTAGGAGGGATTAACGATGACAGACAAAAATAATAAAATCCCGTTCAATGAAGATAACTATACACATAATATAAACCGCAACAATGAAAGAAAACTGGACCGCCGCGGGTTTATGAAAACATTAGTAGGGGCAGCTGGGGTCTTCGCTGTTTCCTCACTTCCATGGGGAGCAGTTGCCGCAAAAGAACTCATTGGTTTAGGAGATAAGAAATATCCAAAACAAAAAATTGTCGACGTAAAATCGATTCCTGTTGGTGATGCGGTTGATTTTCATTTCCCTGGTGAGCATGATAGTGCGATTTTAATTAGACTATCCGAAAATAAATATGTTGCCTATCAAAATGCCTGTACACATCTCCGCTGCCCAGTGTTCTGGCAAAAGGAAGAAGGCGATTTGCTTTGCCCTTGCCATCACGGAAAATTTGATGTTGAAACAGGAGCACCGACTGCGGGGCCGCCTAGACGTCCACTGCCAGAAATCTATGTGAAGGTTGAAAACGGCGCAGTTTATGCCATGGGGGTGAAACGATATGAAGCGTAGTTACCTTCCTGTTGCCCTCCTTCTTGCTGTGTTAATGCTGAATATAATTGTTACACAATATATGGTTCATCAATATTTTTATCAGAACTATGTAAATACCATTGTGGCTGGAATTATGAATCTCATATTATTTCCACTCGCGTTTCTCATCTATAAAAAAGGTGTGAATGTTAATGACTAGTGAAACGTATCTTGATTTTTGTTTTATGCGAGGACAATCAGGAGGATTTTCCAATGAAATTGAACAAATATTAAAAGAGACATTTGGGAAGAAACGTTTGAATTGGTACCTAGAGGAAAAGACCATTGATGGGGCAGAATTAGTAATTGCCGAGGTAAAAGGGATGAGTGATTGGAATTCAGAGGAAGAAACAATCCTTTTCCTTGAAGAAAATGCAGGCGATAAGTTTTGGGAATATCTTCAAGGCTATAAAATGTTTATCTACCCCGTAAAGAGAGGGTGTAATAGCTGTGGAACCCATTAATCTAGAGGAACTGCGACAATTTGCCGGGTCTTCTGTTGAAATCACGGTACATGACCAACAGGGCGGGGATCAAGCACCAGCAATAAATAAAAAAATAGAAAGAATGGAGTACTGTCCGGACCGTACTCATATTCGCTTCTATTTTGATAAATACAATTTTATAGCTGTTCCGCTTGCCGGTGATTTCGCTCAATCAGAAACGTTGTTTTCTGCATCCGACACTGAGAGCGGATTAACTTATACAATTAGAATAATTTAGTTTAGTTTAGTATGACTAGGGTAAAGGAGGGAAAGTAATGGAATACTCTGCGTCAAGAAATCAAATTAGTTCCTATATCATTCAAGCCCAGGAGGAGGAAATTAAGAGAATTTCCTTAGAACTGCATGAAGGTGTAGGACAAAACTTATTCAGCATTCTAACGGGTTTAAAATTAGTTGATTCCGGAATAAATGAAGCTTATTATAAAAATTATCTTCATGAAATGACTCAGCTGATCGAAAAGACAATGCAGGAAATTCGATTACTTTCCGTTGAACTGTACCCTCCTGCCCTCACTACTCTTGGATTACTTCCTGCCATTAAGAGCTATATTAAGGTTTATACATCTACGTTTGGAATTTTAGTTGACTTAACCTCTACCGGAGAAGAAAAGCATATACTAGAACAAAATAGTATTGCAGTGTTTCGAGTTTGTCAGGAAGCACTTGCAAACATTGCAAAATATGCTGATACATCGAATATTAAGATGGATTTGACCTGGAGTAACAGTGAATTAAAAATATCTATCTTTGATTTTGGCAAAGGCTTTCAAAAAGAAGATCTAGAAAAGAACCCTTATTCACTAGGAATTGCTACAATGAAGGAGAGAATGCTTCTAACTGGCGGACAGTGTGAAATTTCCTCTACAATAGGAGAAGGTACGTCTATTGAAATATCGCTTCCTATTTAGGGAGTAAAGGGGAGTTACCATTTGATCAAAATCTTATTAGTTGATGACCATGCTGTGGTAAGAAGCGGCTTAAAGATGTTATTAAATACAAATCCTGAGATGGAAGTAATCGGGGAAGCTTCTGAAGGAAATGAAGGAATCAAAAAAGCGTTAAAGCTTAAACCGAATGTTGTTGTAATGGATTTAAGTATGCCTCATGGAAAAGATGGATTATCAGCGACCGGAGAACTAAAAAAGCAAATGCCTGAAGTTAATATCCTTATTCTAACAATGCATGATGATGAGGAATACTTATTCCGAGCGGTTCAGGCTGGAGCGTCTGGCTGTATTTTAAAAAGTGCTCCACATGATGAGTTAATGTCCGCAATTGAATCCGTTGCCAATGGAAATGCCTACCTCCATCCTGCTGCAACGAAGCGATTAATGGAAGAATACCTAGGCAGCCTTAAACATGGCAGCAATGACACCTATAATCTATTATCAGATCGAGAAAAAGAGGTCCTTACACTTATTGCAAAAGGATATTCCAATAAGGAAATTGCTGAACAGTTAGTGATTAGTGTAAAAACGGTTGAAACTCATAAAGGGAATCTAATGGAGAAACTTCAGATGAAAACCAGACCAGAATTGGTAGAATTCGCTGTTAAAAAGGGGTTATTGGGTTATGGAATTTAAGAGGTTATTTCTAGGATGACCGAGCTTATGGGTATGTCACAGGTAAATGAAGTCTGTGAAGCATTAATGAAAAGGATAGGCTGCGAATTTGTCGCTTTAGCACTTCAAAATGAGGTCGGACCTGATGTAAGGTGGCATTATGCTTCAGGCAATTTAAATGATAAATATAAAAGAATCACCGTCCGGTTTGGAAAAGGGGTTGCTGGGAAAATTATTTCGAGCGGCAGTCCTATGATGTTGATTGACTTCCCAAACGGTATTTATGGAAAGGTAACAGATCATCCTATTATGCTTGCTGAGAAACTTGTTTCCTGCTATGCAGTGCCGATATTTTTTAATTCGTCACCAAAAGGTGTGCTGCTAGTAGGAAGAAGGGAAAAATATACATTCTCCGAGGACGACCAAGAAATGGTTCAGGATGCTGCCTTGGTATTAGAGCAGATATTACAAAACCAGAATATAGGTTAGGAGGGGGATATGTATGGACAGAGACCAGCAGCAGAGTGAGTTTGCAAACCTTGAGTTAGAATTAAAAAAATCAATGCAGGAATTAATCGATATAAAGTTTGCCCTTGATGAATCTTCGATTGTGGCGATTACAGATTCAAGGGGTACGATTACATATGTTAATGAACAATTTAGCCAAATCTCCAAGTATCCAAAAGAAGAACTTCTGGGCCAGGATCACCGAATTTTGAATTCCGGATACCACCCGAACAGTTTTTTTAAAGAAATGTGGAAAACCATTGGCTCTGGGAAGGTATGGAAGGGCGAAATACGCAACCGTGCAAAAGATGGAACATTTTACTGGGTCGATACGACCATTGTTCCGTTTATGAATGATAAGGGAAAACCATATCAATATTTAGCAATCCGCTATGAAATTACCGAACGAAAGCGGGTTGAGCAGGAATTACAGAAAATGATGACCACGATCATCGATGTTCAGGAAGAAGAACGAAAGCGCTTATCCCGAAATTTACATGACGGAATCGGGCAGAATTTATATAGTCACCTCATTACCATCAATCGCCTGCTTTCTGAAATGGATCATCCTCTGCTTTGGCAAATGCAGAACGAAGCAACTCAACTAATAGAGGAAATCCGGGATATTTCTTGGGAACTGAGACCTTCAGTATTAGATGATCTTGGACTTGTTCCTGCGATCCGTTCTTTTCTGTCCCGTTTTTCAGAAAACTATCATATCGATGTTTATTTTGAGTGTGTATTAAATCGCCGCTTAGACATCAGTATTGAACTAACCATTTATCGTATTATTCAAGAAGCATTAACCAATATTCGCAAGTATGCGGAGGTTTCCGATGCAGCTGTCACAATAAGAGAAATGGATGAAGTTGTTAGAGTAATGATTGAGGACAAAGGGAAAGGATTTGAATTAAATTCCCAATCCCGTGGTGTGGGTCTATTTAGTATGGATGAACGCGCACGGGCTGTAGGAGGAGAACTTACGATTAACTCTTCACCGGGTAAAGGAACAAGGATCATTCTAGAAGTCCCATCTACTGCAAAACCATAAAAATAGAACCAAGCATACGTGCTTGGTTCTATTTTTTCTATATCTTAAAGGAACTTTTTAAAGATACGATTCGGTTAAAGACCAGCTTATCAACGGTTGTATGTTTAGGGTCTACGTTGAAGTATCCATGTCTAAAGAATTGAAATTTATCGTGCGGCATACTTTCTCTCATATTAGGTTCTACAAAGCCCTGTAACACCACAAGTGATTCTGGATTTACGTTGTCGAGGAAGGTCTTTTCTTCCTCGTCCGTTCCCTCTTCTGTTTTATCGAGAATCAGTGGTTCGTATAACCGAAACTCTGCAGAAACTGAATTGGTTGCCTCCACCCAATGAATGGTGCCCTTTACTTTACGGCCAGTAAAGCCAGTGCCACTTTTGGTAAGCGGGTCATAGGTACAGCGGAGCTCAATAACTTCTCCGTTTATATCCTTGATTACTTCTTCACATTTAATAAAATAAGCATGTTTAAGACGAACTTCATTACCAGGGAAGAGGCGGAAATATTTAGCCGGAGGATTTTCCATGAAATCGTCTTTTTCAATATAAATCTCACGAGAAAATGGGATTTTCCGCATGCCCATTTCTGGAACCTCAGGGTTAATCTCTGCATCAAGTAATTCAATTTGTCCTTCTGGATAATTCGTGATGACCACTTTTAAAGGATTTAGAATTCCCATTGTCCGCGGTGCCTTTAACTTTAAGTCTTCTCTAACAAAGTGTTCGAGCATTTGTGAATCAACAGCTCCCGAACCTTTCGATACACCTGTTTCGCGGACAAAATTACGAATGGATTCAGGGGTAAATCCTTTGCGTCTCATGCCGGAAATAGTCGGCATCCGTGGATCATCCCAGCCATCAACAAACCCTTCGTCAACAAGCTGCTTCAATTTACGCTTGCTCATTACCGTGTTGGTCACATTTAAACGGCCAAATTCAATTTGCTGCGGTGTACTTTCCATTTCGCATTGTTCGACTACCCAGTTATAAAGTGGACGTTGGTCTTCAAACTCAACCGTACAAATTGAATGGGTTACGTCTTCAATCGCATCCTCTAGAGGATGAGCAAAAGCATACATCGGATAAATACACCACTTATCACCAGTATTATGGTGGGTAGCGTGAGAAATTCGATAAATAACAGGATCACGTAAATTGATATTAGGAGACTTCATATCAATTTTCGCACGAAGAACCTTTTCTCCATTTGCAAATTCTCCATTGCGCATCCGCTCAAATAAATCAAGATTTTCCTCAACTGAACGATCGCGATAAGGGCTCTCTTTACCAGGAGAGGTCAATGTGCCGCGGTATTCACGAATTTCGTCAGCGGATAGGTCATCCACGTATGCTAGTCCTTTTTTTATTAATAGCACCGCACGTTTGTACATTTCTTCAAAATAATCAGAAGCAAAGAATAAGTTATCCCACTCGAATCCAAGCCATTTTACATCTTCTTTAATCGAGTTTACATATTCGACATCTTCCTTTAACGGATTGGTGTCATCAAATCTTAAATTGGTTTTTCCGTTAAATTCATCAGCTAAACCAAAGTTAATGATAATGGATTTTGCATGGCCAATATGTAAATATCCGTTTGGCTCTGGAGGGAAACGAGTGATAATTTTATCATGCTTACCTGATTCCAAATCCTTAATCATCACATCTTTTATAAAATTAGAACCTAGATTGTCCACTCTATTCAACCTCTCTCTCTCATCTATACTACATATATAAATAACATAAATATTGATATTTTTCCATTGTACCCAACTAAAGTGAAATTGGCAAAAAGAAAGCAAAAAGGCTACAATATATGCTTATAGAAGCAATGAAAGGGGATTTTATATGATTAATTTAGGAACAGTGGGAACAGGGTGGATTACAGCAGCTTTTATCGAGGCAGCAAAGCTGAGCGGGAAACTAAACTTAACGGCGGTCTATTCCCGGACAGAAGAGAAAGCAAAGGAGCTTGCCCATACATATAACGCAGCACACTATTTTTCTGATTTAGAGGAGATGGCCAAAAGCTCTGAAATTCAGGTGGTTTATATTGCTTCCCCTAATTCAGTCCATTTCGAACAGGCACTTACTTTTTTAAAAAATAAAAAGCATGTTATTTGTGAAAAGCCGATTTTTTCAAATCCAGCTGAACTGGAAAAAGCCTATCAAACAGCTGAGGAAAACGGGGTTTATTTATTCGAAGCGATTCGCAATATTCATACTCCGAACTTTCGAATACTTAAGGAAAAAATTCATATGGCAGGCAATCTAAGAAGTGCCATGCTTCCATATATACAGTATTCTTCTAGATACGATGCGTTTTTAAGAGGCGAGAACCCAAATATCTTTTCTAGTACTTTTTCGGGAGGTGCTCTAGTTGATTTAGGAGTATATCCGCTGTATTTAGCAGTGGGGCTTTTTGGGGAGCCGAAAAAAGTTACCTACCATCCCGTGATTCTGTCAAGCGGAGTTGATGGCAGCGGTACGCTTTTGTTAGAGTATCAAGACTTTGTCTGTACTATTCTTTGCTCCAAAATTTCACATTCAGTTATGCCATGTGAAATTCATGGTGAAAAGGGTACCTTCGTCCTTGAGGATGCAGCACCGATATCCGAAATAAAATTCATCGACAGTCACACGAAAGAGAGCGAAATCTTAAGCGTTGCTCAAGAAGATAAAAACATGGTCTATGAATGCCTGAATATCGCTGAGATTATTGAAACAAATGATGATCATCGATATGAGAAGTTAAAGGAAATGAGTCAGATCGTGCTAAAAGTAACAAAAGAAGCGAGGAAACAGAACAATATTGTATTTGGAGTAGAACGCTAGACTTATCTATAGTAAAAAGTTGACTTCTTGATAACCACCAGAATAAAACCAGCATTCAGACAGAGTCAAGCTAGTTTCGCTTGGTGCTGTCTGAATGATACCTGTATTCAGACAGAGTCGAGCCAGTATCGCCTTGACCTGTCCGGACTATATTGTGTAATTCTCCCAATTTTGTCTGTTTTAAGAATAGGGTTGTGAATTCTTTATGAAAACCGCATTCTTGATGACTTTTATCACATCCCCCTTTTTACTTCGTTCCTTATATTAAGGGTGAAGAAGATTGGAGGAATCGCAATGAAGTCAATGAACTGGTACAAGAAACAGTTGAAAAGAAAGCCGGTTCAAATAACAAGGTACGTCGTTCAAGCTGTATTCCTGTTATTTTTACTATATGTCGGTGTCCGTTTTTATCAATTTTATATGCATTTTGAAACCCTTGGAGAAACCCCTTTTGTTGAGAGACCGGCTGCGGTGGAAGGATTCCTGCCGATTAGTGCCCTAATGGCATTAAAGGTTTGGCTTGCCACTGGAGATTTTGATGTAATCCATCCAGCAGGACTTGTTCTGTTAAGTTTTTTTGTTGGTGGTGCTATCATTTTCCGAAGATCTTTTTGCAGCTGGATTTGCCCAATTGGAACAGTTAGTGAGTGGATTGCAAGATTAGGTAAAAAGCTGTTTAAACGTAACTTCGAAGTACCAACATGGCTCGTTTGGCTGCTAACCCCTATTAAATACTTATTATTGCTGTTCTTCTTAGGGATGGTTATCGTCATGCCTGCTTATGGTGCGATTGCTTTCCTAAATGAGCCATATAACAAAATCTCTGATATAAAAATGCTGACATTTTTTTTAGATATCAGCGGTTTTGGCTTAGGATTTCTTATCGTAATGTTCATGCATTCTTTATTCTTTAGGAACTTCTGGTGCAGATTCCTTTGCCCATATGGAGCTTTCATCGGGTTAGGTTCGATATTTAGAATTTCGAAGGTCAGTAGAAATGAAGAGACTTGTACAAACTGTGAAATGTGTACGAAGGTATGCCCTTCAAGAGTAAAGGTGCACAAGGTAGAAACCGTAAATAACTTAAATTGTACGGCTTGTATGGCCTGTGTAGAAGCATGCCCTGTGAAGGACACCTTGAACATGACTGTTGCAAATAAAAAGGTAAGCAAATGGTTTATACCAGTGTCATTCTTTGTGGCCTTCTTCTTAATTATTGGCTTTGCAAAACTAACAGGGCATTGGGAAACCATCATCAGCTATGAGGAATGGAAAATCCTCATTCCAGAAGCAAAGTATATAGATTAATAGAGAATCGTAACCTGTTTAAACGTACAGGTTATTTTTTTTATACTTATTTTTCTGATTATTTTATAAAATGGTGTTGAAAAACCCAAAAGCCTCCAATATAATAAGAATATAAATTTCCAAATAAACAATAGCATTTCCTATTTGGAAATCCAAGGAGGTAAACATCATTAAAAAGGCTAATATTCTCTTAAAACTTGAAAAAAGTGGTGTGATTGCAGTACTAAGATCAGACACAAAAGAAGAATCACTAAAAACGATTGATGCACTAGTAAAGGGTGGGATTACCGGCTTAGAGGTAACTTTCACTACTCCACAAGCAGATGAGGTTATTCGTGAAACAGTATCAAAATATAAAGATAACTCTACTATTGTCGTTGGTGCAGGAACCGTTCTTGACTCAATGACAGCAAGAATCGCGATTATGGCGGGAGCTGAATTTGTCGTGAGCCCAATGTTTGATTTAGAAATAGCAGAGATTTGTAACCTTTATCAAGTGCCGTTTCTGCCAGGTTGTATGACCATAACCGAAATGAAAACAGCACTTCGTTCAGGTGTAGATATTATTAAATTATTCCCTGCCAGTACATATGAACCAAGTTTTGTGGATGCTGTAAAAGCACCGCTCCCACAAGTTAATATCATGCCTACAGGCGGAGTGAATTTAGATAACATGGAGTATTGGTTAAATAAAGGCTGTGTAGCAGTTGGTGTAGGAGGAAATTTATTAGCTCCTGCTAAAACTGGAGATTACGACCAAATTACCAAGTTAGCAAAACAATATATCGATCGATACCACGAAATAAAGATGGTGACCGCATGAGCACCATCGTTACTTTTGGGGAAATCATGTTAAGACTTTCAACCGCCACAGGTACTCATTTCAGCAATGCGGGAAGCTTTCAGGCGCACTATGGAGGAGCAGAAGCAAATGTTGCGGTAAATCTCGCAAATTTTGATCATGAGGTTACTTTTGCAAGTAAGGTACCGGGCAATGCTCTAGGTCTTGCCGCGAAAAGACACCTTCAAAAATATGGAGTTAAGACGAAAGAATTGCTTTTTGGAGGCAATCGTCTTGGAACCTATTACCTTGATAGTGGTATAGGAGAACGTTCTTCTGCAGTGATTTATGACAGGGCTAATTCTAGCTTTGCTTCGGTGCAGGAAATGGAATGGGATTTCGAACAACTTTTTGAAAACGCCGCCATTCTGCATGTTTCAGGAATTACACCAGCACTTTCTGAAAAATTAGCGGAAATTACTTTGGACATCATAAAAGAAGCCAAGAAGCGGGATATAAAAGTCAGCTTCGACATTAATTTCCGTTCTAAGCTTTGGAATCATGACCAAGCATCTAGGGTCATCTCGAAAATCCTGCCATATGTGGATTATTGCTCTGCAGGGAAAATGGATGCGATTTATTTGTTAGGCATTCCAGAAAATCAGTCAGGTCAAGATGATACAGACTATTACTATCAAAAAATGCATGAGAAATATAGTAACATTGAGGTCTTTTATTCTACCAAGCGCGATGTGCATTCTGCTACTTCTAATTCCTTACAAGGTACGCTTTGGAAAGATGGCATTACTTATGTTTCAAAAGTTCATAAGCTAGAACCAATCGTCGATCGGGTTGGCGGCGGAGACGCTTTCTCAGCAGGTATTCTGCATGGATTACTTACTGGTGCAGACCTAAACTATACGGTCTCATTTGCAGCCGCATACTCAAGCTTGAAACATACCATTTATGGTGATTGTAATCCATTTACGATAAAAGAAGTAGAAAATTTAATGGAAAATGGCAGTGCAAAAATAAACCGATAACAGGAGTGAATAAAATGGAAACTCGTTATACACATAGCCCAGAAGATATTCGCCACTATTCTACGGAACAACTGCGCAAGGAATTTTTAGTAGAAAGTATCTTTGTACCAGGAGAAGTAAGATTAACGTATACCCATAATGACCGTATGATCTTTGGCGGTGTTACACCAACAAATCAACCATTAACAATTGAACTTTCTACAGAATTAGGAGTTACTTATTTCTTAGAACGCCGTGAACTAGGTGTTATTAATATCGGCGGACCAGGATCTATTGTAATCGAAGGCACAGAAGAACCAATGAAAAAGCAAGATGGATATTACATTGGAAAAGAAACAAAGGATATTCAATTTAAATCAGATGATCCAGCTAATCCAGCTAAATTCTATACAGTGTCTGTACCGGCACATCACAAATACCCAAATGTAAGAATTAGTATTGATAATATCGAGCCAATGGTGACAGGGGATTCAGCAACGTTAAATCATCGTTCGATTTATCAATATATTCACCCGAACGTATGTCAAAGCTGTCAGCTTCAAATGGGTTATACGATCCTAACCCCGGGCAGCGCATGGAACACAATGCCATGTCATACACATGAACGCCGTATGGAAACATACCTTTATTTTGATATGAAAGAAGATACCCGGGTTTTCCATTTCATGGGCAAACCGGATGAAACCAAACATTTGGTAATTGCTAATGAGCAGGCTGCCATTTCTCCAAGCTGGTCAATCCATACTGGTGTAGGTTCAAGTGACTATACGTTCATTTGGGCGATGTGCGGCGAAAACATCACATACAATGATATGGACATGGTTCCAATGAAGGACTTAAAATAAATCCATTTGGCTTTAATGTACCTCATTAAACAGATACGGAGGCTTTGAAAAATGACGCAAGACTTACAACAATTTTCATTAGATTATTTTAAATTAGATGGTAAAGTAGCGATTGTTACTGGTGGTAATACAGGTCTTGGACAAGGCTTTTCGGTTGCCCTGGCAAAAGCAGGTGCGGACCTTTTTATTACCACTCATGGGAACAATTGGGAAGAAACGAAAGAACTAATCGAAAAAGAAGGACGTCGAGTAGAGTTTTTTCAAGGTGACTTAACAGATAAACAAGTTTCAAAAGATATCGTTTCTAAATGCTTAGAAACATACGGAAGAGTGGATATCCTAGTAAATAACGCAGGTACCATCCGCCGTTCGCCTTTACTTGAGTATAAGGAAGAAGATTGGGATGCTGTAATGGATATTAATCTAAATGCTGTTTACTTTTTGAGCCAAGAAGCTGCAAAAGTAATGGCAGAACAAGGCAGTGGAAAAATCATTAATGTTGCTTCCATGCTGTCTTTCCAAGGTGGTAAATTTGTACCTTCCTATACAGCCAGCAAGCATGGTGTCGCTGGTTTAACGAAAGCATTTGCGAATGAATTAGCGGTCAAAGGCATACAAATTAATGCCATTGCACCGGGTTATGTTGAAACCAAAAATACTGCACCTATTCGTGAGGATGAAGTGCGTCATGCAGAGATTACTGCTCGCATTCCTGCGGGCCGTTGGGCAACTCCAGCAGACCTGCAAAGTGTTGTAGTCTTCCTTGCAAGCCGGGCGTCTGATTATATGAATGGAGCCATTATCCCAGTGGATGGCGGCTGGCTCGTTCGCTAGTTTTTATATTATAATAAGTGTAAAAAGATGAAGGGAGGTAACATAATGGAGAATGCAAAGCAGCCATATGGTACTGTTCTAATAAAGGCTTCCAGTATCCTTGATTTTCTGTCAGCAAAGAAAGAACCACAAGCATTGAATGTGATCGCACAAGAAACAGGATTAACTAGTTCAACGGCCTTAAAGATATTGGATACCCTTCTTCTAATTGGTTATGTGAAAAAACATCCAGAGACGAAAAAATTCGGAATGGGCAGTGCTTTAATTAAATACGCAAATAAGTATCTAGCTGATCTAGACATTTCCAAAATATCTTATCCATATTTAAAAGAGTTACAAAATAGTTTAGATGAAACGATACACTTAGGTATTTTAGAAGGCGATGAGATTTTAACTGTAAACAAGTTAGAAACGAAAAAACCTATCGTTTGTTTAAATTCCAGAATTGGTTTATCTAAGCCTCTTTATTGTTCGGCAATGGGTAAGGCTGTACTGGCAGAAATGTCAGAAAGCGAAGTATTAGCTTATTTGAATCGAGTCGAACTAAAGGCTATAACTGATACGACCATTACAGATTCAGAGACGTTGCTCAAACAGTTAGAGGATGTAAAAAGAAATGGGTATGCTGTAGATGACAGTGAAGGTGAAAAAGATGTCTATTGTCTAGGTGTATCACTAGTAATGAATAACCAAACCTACGGAGCGTTTAGCGTCAGTGTTCCAGCCTACCGCATTACACCCGAAGTAAGAAACGAAATCGTTCAAGCCATCTTAAAAACAAAAGAAAATATCCTACGAGAATTACAGCAAAATTATGTTTTTATATAATATTAGACTATGTTGATAGCTAATTATTGATTTTGGCACTCTGTTGATTGGCACGGAAGGCACGAAGACTCCTCCAGGAGGACGGGACAGGGGAGACCCCGCAGGCGCTTTAGCGCCGAGGAGGCTTCCCGGACCGCCTGCGGAAAGCGAAGTGCCTGGAGTGCCAATCAACAGACTATTTTTCATAGTCTATATAAAAGGATCTATTTGAAGCATATTAGTTCAAAATAGATTCTTTTTTTTGTTTCTAATAACAGATAAGCTGCATCCCGCCCATTTTTTCATATATATAATAAAAAATAAAATGGGGTAGTACGGATGTCGAGAAGAAATACGGAACAGGAAAATTGGATTAGCTGTCTTCTTTCCTTAACCAGAATGGTTTACCTTTTTCCAGCAGAAGTCAAAGATATTGGCGGCAGTAAGTGGGGATACATTAATGCAAAGGGGGACTTTATTCTTCCTCCCAAATATGAAATGGCTCATGACTTTCAGGAAAATGGGTTAGCCATCGTTCAATTAAATAATCTTACAGGTATTATCGGCAACGACGGATATTTCATTGTAAAACCAAAATATGAAACAATCAGCCCTTTTTCGGAAGGCCGTGCCACAGCTATCGATGACGAAGGCTTTAAAGTTTTGGATGAAAGTGGGAAAGAAATTACCTCAAAGGCGTATTCCTTTATCGGAGATTACCAGGAAGGCAGAGCAGCAGCTGCAAATACAAATGAACATGGTGAGTATTTATATGGTTATTTAAATAGAAGAGGCAATGAAGTCATTCCGCTTTCCTATGAATCGGCTAGTGACTTTCAAGACGGAAAAGCCCTTGTAAAAATGAAAGAGGGCAGCTATGCTCTCATTGATCTAACAGGAAAGGTATTGAATTCATACTCTTATCCATTTGTCGACAATTATGGAGAAGGCATACTGGCATTTCGTAAAAGTAATGATGAAAAATGGGGGTACATGGACGAATCAGGTAATGTACTAATTGAACCACAGTTTACGGCAACACAGCCGTTTGTTGAAGAGAAAGCCATTGTGAATGTTGAAAATAATCATTATGGCTTGATAGATAAGCAGGGGAAATTTATCATCAAACCCCAGTATTCTAGTTTGATAAACCTTGGAGAGAATCGATATGCACTTGGCAAAGCGCAAAATCCTGAAAGGCCATATCTTTTTCAAAAGTATGCAATAGCCGATTCTAACGGTCACATCTATACAGGGTTTATCTATAATGGTGTGTCCCATTACAAGGATGGAATAGCCTCTGCCTATAATGACGAGATGACTTTCTTTATTGATAAACGCGGTCAGAGATTGGATTACCTTCCAAAGGTTCAAGGCACCGGTTCATTAGCGTTTGATAAATCTTTAATTAAGGGAGATATCGATCTCCGTATTCTCTATTTTGATAAAAAAGGCAAGTTGATTTGGAAACAAAATACACTCATACCTTTAAACGCCGATTCTTCTGTAACTGAAAATAAATTCAAACCAAATAAGGATTACTTGGTTTATTATCCACAGTTAACAGGGGTTGGTTCCGAGGAGGAAGTTAATCAGAAATTGAAGGAACTTTCCGGTGTCAAGCCTATCCCTGAACACGCACAATTGGAATCAAGCTATTCAGGTGATTTCGAGGTAAGTTTTTATAAAAATAACCTGGTAGTCTTGGAGATAAACGGATATGATTATCCTTTTGGTGCAGCTCACGGAATGCCTGTACAAAAATATGCCCATATTCACTTAAAAACGGGAAGGTTTTATCAACTTAAAGATTTGTTTAAACCAGAAGCAGATTATGTAAAGGTAATCAGTGAAATGATTGGTGAACAAATCAAAAATGATGAACAATATTCCTATGTTTTTCCAGATACCTATAAAGGGATAAAAGCAGACCAGCCTTTCTTTATAAGCGAAGGGGCATTGAATGTTTATTTCGAACCATACGAGATTGCCCCGTATGCTGCTGGTTTTCCGACCTTTACGATTCCGTTTCATGATATAAGCAGTATCATCAATCACGCTGGAGACTTTTGGAGTTCCTTTCATTAATTGACAACACCAGGACCGCGATATATTTTTAACATAGGCTAATAAAATGCTGTCTAGGGAGTGGGATGAATGAAAATAATTGATATTTCCAGAAGGCTTGAAAATGGAATGCCAGTTTGGCCGGGAGATACACCCTTTCACTATGAGGTGTCGTGGTCTAAAGCAGAAAGCGGATCTGTAAACGTTGGGAGCCTTTCAATGAGCGCTCATACAGGGACACATGTTGACGCACCTTTTCATTTTGATGATGATGGGAAAAGAATTATTGAGTTAGATCTGGAATTATATATTGGACCTGCAAGGGTTGTCGATATGACTGGGAAGGATAGCATAGGAGCTAATGATTTAGCCGATGTAGATTTACAAGGTGTGAAAAGGGTGTTGTTTCGAACACGTTCATGGCAAGATGCATCTGAGTTTCCAGAAAAAATACCCCATTTGGAAGCTGACTTAGGTCCTTTCCTTGCGGAGAGGGGAATTCGACTTATCGGGGTAGATGTTCCATCTGTCGACCCAATTGACAGCAAAGACCTTCATGCTCATCATAGTTTGAATGAAAATGGGATTCATATTCTTGAATCAATTCTTTTAGATGAAGTGGAACCAGGTGATTATGAATTGATTGCTTTGCCGCTGCCATTGGTTGAAGGGGATGGAAGTCCCGTAAGGGCAGTATTACGTATAATCTAAAAAAAGCAGCGGGAATGAATTTCCGCTGCTTCTTTTATGAAAGACTTAACATAAAACCTATATAGCCAGTAAGGATAAATAATAAACTCATTATTAATGCTATAGCTTTGGGGGCTTTTTTTATAAAAGTTACAATCATTAACGCTAGAAAAAGGATAGCGATTAGCAAAAAAATGATTGCTCCAATCCCAGGGGAAAAGTCGATAGGGAAATTTATTTCACCTGGATGGAAAAAGGAAAACAGCTTGGAAGCACCTTCTGCTCTCACCATCGAACTAAGTTCATGAGGTGGTGAAACTTGTCCGAGCGCACCAGTAATAGAAAAAACAAGCAAAACAACAATACTTTCCAGCTTTGCCCATGGACGTGGATTAAAAGAAGGATCATTTTTGAGTCTCTTCCGAATCAAGAAGCTATTGATAAAGGCGAAAGCTAGTAATGGCAAAATGGCGATATGTTTGATTAATAATGTCTGACCATAGGAAATAGCCGTTACACTAACATATTCGGACAATTCCATATGAAACGTCATTAATGATATCCCTGTTATGGACGTAATAACGAAACATAGAATAGCAACAGGTGAAAACCACTTTAAGAATTTTAGCCATTGTTCATAGTTCCGTGAAAACCAGCTTACTACTAACAGAATTCCAACCCACGTTGTAATGGCCAAAAAGTGCGCGGTATGAGTAAGGAACCCCGCCATTTTGGATAATGAAGCGGCGTGACTGGACCAGCCAAGGGAAGCAATTAAGATAAGCGTAAATGCTAGACCTGTCAAAGAGAATAATGGTTTTTGTTCAAGTTTAATTGGAATTAGATAAACGAATAGAATCAACGAAATAATCCCCGTACTAATCCATGTCTTACCAACCTCGAAATTCGTTAACACTGACTTAAGGGTATAGCCTAAACCTAGGTCCTCATATAAATAAAGAACTATTTTTAATACCGGTAAAAATGAAAATATAGCAATTCCTAAAGCTGCACCCAATAGTACAATTTTGGGAATCTTAATTTCTGGTCGAACCGATTTGGGGACAAGATTAAGAATAAAGCTTCCTAGTAACAAAGAAAAACAACTATAAAGTAACGCCTCACTTACAATACCTGCAATAAACATCTAGACTTGTTTCCTCCTAAAAATTAACCAATAGCAACCGAAACCTAAAACAATGATTAAACCAATAATCGCTGGGAGTACATAATTCATCATTTTAGGTTCTTCTGAAGCAGCCTCGGTTACTTCTGCAGCTTGATCTTTCATTACCGTTTCAGTGTCTCCGGCAGATATGGTTTCGGCAGTCGTCACATCAGAAGCCGGTGGTTCAGTTTCACTTTGTTCTGGAGGTGCAGCATTATCAGGAAGCTGAACGGTGAAAGGAATATCGCCTTCAAGCGGATGACCATCTTCTCCAATTATTTTCCAATTAATGGTATACGCTCCATTAGTAAGGTTGTCTTCGACATTGGCGATTAATTGATCACCATTAATTGAAACTTCAGAAAGTGGAATAAATGCATTTTTTTCATCCATTAAGGTAAAAGAACTAGTGGGTTCTATTGCTGTTTCAAAAGTAAGTGTAATCGCTGTAAGTGACTCCGTTACGATTTCTCCATTTTTGGGGGTAGAATCTTCCAAATGGGAATGTGCAAATACATTTGCTCCAAAAATAAAGAACAACAATGTAGACAGTAGAGCAATTTTATTTAACATCATTTTCAACTCCGATATATTGTTATCTTGCTGTTTTTCATTCTACCACTAAATCAAAGGGGGTATATCAAATTCAAGATAATGTTCACAATACGTTCAAAAATGACTTTTAACTGCGTCTAATGTATTTATCAGCCAAACCTTATTAAAAACATACATGTGCGTGATTTAAATCAATTCTTTAAGGTGAAAAGGATGCTACACTTGGTAAAAATCATAATCATGGGAGATGAAATGATGAGCAGCTTTCAAATAGAAGGACAAAGAGCCGTCATAGATATGCGTGAGAGGGTCTTAAAGGGAGAACATCCACGCAGGGAAATCTTAAATTTTGTAAAAACGGCACCGGTTGGGACTATATTTGAAATTCATTTACCCCACCCCGGAGAGCCATTAGTTGCTACTTTTCAATCTTTGGGCATGAATGCAATCGTCAACGAAGTCGAGCCTGCGCACTTCCGATTGATGGCCATAAAAATGAATGAAATTTAGATAAATGTACTGTTAGAATTGCCATTATGGAAAGGGGATATTCAAAGTGAGTATGATTCAGTTATCTCTAAATGATGTTGCCTGCTCTGGATGTATTGGAAAAATTAAAAGGAAAATAAAAAGATATAACGGGATAGAAAAGGTAAAGATTTTAGCTGGAAGTGGAAAAATTGAAATAAACTATAATGAAGCGATCATAGAATCCGAGGAAATAAATTCCACCATTCATAAATTAGCTATCCGAACCTTTGATTAATGTGCGAATTGAAGCAAAGACCCATTCCGTGTTAGGAATGGGTTTTTTATGGACACAATTTAGTAAATAGGTTAGTATCAATCTCATGTGTGGATATAATATGTAGAAATGAGATATAAAAAGGAGTCAAATATGTTAAATACCTTAAGCCCTTTTTTACAGGAAAACTGGGAAAAGTCCGGATTTCAACAACCTACTTCGATTCAGGATACAGCCATTCCGCTGATTCTTGAAGGAAAAGATTTAATCGCAGAATCTCCAACTGGTACGGGCAAGACACTTGCTTATTTATTGCCATTATTAAATAAAGTGGAACCAAATTCACAATCATTACAAGCGGTAGTTTTAGCGTCATCGCAGGAATTGGTTATGCAGGTTTATCAGGAATTTCAAAAGTGGTCAGAAGGAAGTGGAATAAGAGGCACCTCCATAATTGGCGGAGCCAACGTAAAACGCCAGCTTGAAAAATTGAAAAAGCGACCTCATGTCATTTTTGCTACACCAGGCCGGTTATTTGAACTGATCAAACAGAAAAAAGTAAAAATGCACGAAGTGAAGCTGGTCGTATTAGATGAGGGAGATCAGCTGCTGATTCCAGAGCATCTCAACACAGTCCAAAATATTGTTAAATCGACGATGGGTGACCGCCAAGTGGTCTTATTCTCGGCAACGATGAAAGCTGGAACTGAGAAATTGGCAAAGGAAATTACGAAGGAGCCCGAGATACTTCGAATAGAAAAGGATGAGCTGGCTTCCTCTGGAGAAGTTGAGCATATCTATTTTATTGCGGAACCTAGAGATAAGATTAAGCTTCTGGAAAAAATCGTTCGTTTAGATAACATCAAAGCCTTAGCGTTTATTAATGATATTGGGGAAATTGAAGTTTTTAAAGAAAAGTTCAATTTCAAAGAGTTATCAACAGGAATTCTACATAGTGACATGAAGAAATTAGAACGGCAGGCGGAGCTCAAGGCTTTCCGCGATGGCAAAACAAAAATGCTGATTGCTACTGATGTGGCAGCAAGAGGATTGGATATTCAAGGAGTTACTCATGTTGTCCACGTGGATTTCCCTAGGGATATTGCTCAGTACGTTCACAGGGCTGGCAGAACAGGAAGAATGGGAGCAAACGGTACCATCATATCCTTAGTAACGGAACGGGAAGAACGTGAATTAAAGCGTTACTGTCAAGAGTTAAACGTTACCCCTAGAAAAAGAATATTCTTTAAAGGGCAAATCGCTGAACCCGAACAAAAGGCTCGTCGTTAAAAAGGCAGAGGGAATTTCCTCTGCCTTTTTTATAATTGCTGCATTTTTCTTTCTATTATAAAATTTATAATAATGGGGGGAAGAAACATGGAAAATCCAAAGTTAACTAAATACCTTGATCATTGGATTGAGGAAGCGACTATCACTCAAATGCAGGAAAAAATGTCAAGCGGAGAGCTGACATCTAAAGAACTTGTATTGATGTATCTACATAGAATTTCTGTTTATGATAAAAGTATCCACTCAATCCTTGAGGTCAACCCTGATGCTCTTCATATCGCAGCTGCACTTGACGCTGAGCGGAAAGAAACGGGACCACGCACTGCACTGCACGGTATTCCCATTTTGATAAAAGACAATATTGATACTGCTGATAAAATGCATACTAGCGCCAGTTCTTTAGCATTAAAGGATTCTGTTGCGTTAAGAGATTCTTATGTGGCGGAACAGCTTCGCGCAGCAGGCGCAGTAATTCTTGGTAAAACGAATATGACAGAATGGGCAAACTTCATGGCTTATGGAATGAAAAGTGGCTATAGCTCTCGCGGCGGTCAGGTATTAAATCCTTATGGTCCAGGACAATTTGATGTTGGCGGCTCTAGTTCAGGTTCCGGTGCAGCTATTGCTGCGAATTTAGCAGCTGCAGCGATTGGAACAGAAACGTCAGGATCGATTTTGAATCCATCCTGCCAAAACTCATTAGTAGGAATTAAACCAACAGTAGGTCTAATCAGCAGAAGAGGTATCATACCGATTGCTCATACCCAGGATACAGCCGGGCCAATGGCTAGGACTGTCAGAGATGCGGCCATTCTTTTGAATGCATTGACAGGAAGAGATGAAGAAGATCCAATAACAAAAACAAATCCACTCGCATCCAAAGACTTTACTGAACATTTACGTAAAGATGGACTCAAGGGAAAACGGATTGGCATTGCTTTAGATGGATTCATCGAACATTTAAGTGAAGAAATGCTTAAGATTTTCCATGACGCTGTCGCTGTTTTGGAGGCAGCGGGTGCGGAGATTATTGAACAAATAGACATTCCATCTGCGAATGAAAAGTGGCGGTATGACGTATTAACATATGAATTTAAACCAGACTTAAATGCTTATTTGAACAAACTTCATCCCTCTATACCAATTAGAACGTTGAGCGATTTAATTCAATTTAATAAGGAAAATGAAGAAACAATGCTTAAGTATGGACAGGAAGTCCTGATTCAATCAGAAGCAACTAGTGGTTCTTTAACGGAAGCGGATTATGTGGATTGGTTGGAATTTGATTATTATCATTCTACCCAACAGGGAATTGATTATGCGATTGAGAAGTATCAATTGGATCTTATTCTTTTTCCAAGTGAAGAGGCCTCGCATATTAGTGCGAAAGCTGGCTATCCGACAATTGCAGTTCCTGCTGGTTATACGTCTATCGGAGAACCGGTTGGAATTACTTTTGCCGGAACCGCTTATAGTGAACCCACGTTGATTGAAGCCGCTTTTGCTTTTGAACAATTTACGAAGTTCCGTAAAGCACCAGTTCTTGTGGGAGAATAACTTCATTTATTTTCACTCATACTATTTATGTATTCTCTAAAAAGGAGATGATAGTGTGGGTAGACAGAAACTCGGTAATGCCAATGCCCAGCGAAATAACAATCGTAAAGAGGCAATGAGAACGCCTGAAGAACTTGTTGAATTTGAAACTGGAGAAAAATTAAAACGTAACCGTCCACATGGAAAATAAAGAAAGCGCCTCCTATACAGGAGGCGTTTCATTTTTATGAAATTGTAGATATCTGATTGATATTAGTCATCACCAACATACTTTAGTGCCTTTTTTGCTGGTCCTTCAATTACTTCCCCATTATAAGCGAACCGTGAACCATGACATGGGCAGTCCCATGATTTTTCTGCATGATTCCATTCACATTCACAGCCTAAATGCGTACAAGTGGTATCCACAATATAAAGCTTTCCGTTTTCATCCTTATAGGCGCCAGCACGCTGCCCTTTATGCATGACAACAGAACCTTCTCCATTTACTAAATCCCCAGGATCCTTTGGCACAAACTCAAGTTTTCCTTTAATTAAGTGTTTGGCCACGTCTGCATTAGTTGAAATAAATGATTTAATATCTGGGTCTGCGTCAAAACGTGATGGAGTATACAATTGCTTATATGGGTTTTCATGGTTTAATACATAATCAGTAAGTAAATGCCCTGCAAGAATGCCGGAAGTCATGCCCCATTTTTTATAGCCGGTTGCGACTAAAATATGCTCTTTATCTCTAGTGAGTGGACCGATGTAAGGCACCTTGTCCAATGTCACTAAATCCTGTGCAGACCAACGGTAGTGATATTCAGAAAGGTCAAACACATCTTTTGCAAACGACTCAAGTGCAACAAAGTGGCTTAACGTATCAACACCCTGACCTGTCTTATGATTTTCGCCGCCAAGAATAAGGAGATTTCCCCCATCAATTGGTGTATAGCGAATAGAGCGTGTCGGACTGTCAGCACTGATATACATTCCGCCAGGATATTCCTTATTGGTTTTAATCCCGATGGCGTAAGATCTTTCCGCATACATCCTTGCAAAATAGAGACCTGGTTTATCATAAAATGGGAAATGGGAGGCAATAATCACATGGTTGCAGGCTACTTTATGTCCACCCTTTATCTTTACTTTTGGCTGGGTTGTTTCGACATCCTCGATTCCTGCTGCAACTGAATTTTCATAAACCATACACCCCGCCTTGACCGCCTCTTCTAACAGCCCTTTTAAAAATTTCAGTGGATGGTATTGTGCCTGATTCCGCATTAATAGCGCAGATTTTATTTGAATATCAAAGGGAATGTTTCCTACTAGGTCACCGTCAATCCCGAGCCTTTGATAAGCAGACATTTCTGTTTCAAGTTTCTTATCATACTGATCAGATGTGGCATAAACAAAAGCATCTTGTTTACTAAAATCACAATCTATTCCTTTTTCCTTGGAGGTATTCTCAACGAATTTAATGGCATTAGAAGTGGATTCGAAATATAATTTAGCCTTTTCCTCCCCAAAATGACTGATTAATTCATCGTATATCAATCCATGCTGAGCGGTCAGCTTTGCGGTTGTATGACCTGTGGTCCCGTTTAACACTCCGCCTGCTTCAATAATTGCTACCTTTACGCCTTTTTTGGTTAGCAAATAAGCAGCAGTAATACCTGTTATACCTGCACCGACAATGGCAACGTCAACCGTAGTATCTTCATTCAACTTTTCAAACGTGGGTAACTCTATTTCACGCCAATAGGTTCTAGGAAAATGGTGGGTGCTTTCAGATGAGCTCATATGTCCTCCTCCAGTACTATATACATATGATTAATTTTTCCAAGTTTAACGAAATCATGTAATGGTTATTTTTAAAAAAATATTATTTGAAAATAGATTTGGATTGACGAAAGATGTCGGTATTGATATTTTTTATAATATAGAAACTATTTTGTAAATTTAGAAGAGGTGCTGATATGGGGAAGAGATTTGAGACAGAAATTTTACATGGCGGGAAAAAAAGTAATAGTAAAATTGTAAGTAAAGTTACACCAATTTATCAGACCTCTGCATTTGTCTTTAAAGATCTTGAGGAACTAGAAGGCTTTTATC
This sequence comes from Neobacillus sp. NPDC093182, assembly GCF_044754045.1. Classification (NCBI taxonomy): domain Bacteria; kingdom Bacillati; phylum Bacillota; class Bacilli; order Caryophanales; family Bacillaceae; genus Neobacillus; species Neobacillus sp. NPDC093182. Next base: position 198,156 of record NZ_JBIVOI010000002.1, on the reverse strand, counting down.
ACGGGAATGGTCAGTATCTTTATTCTCGTGTAGGAAATCCCAATACAGATGAACTAGGGGAAGCCGTTGCAAGACTCGAGGGTGCTCCCGCAGGTGTCGCCTCTTCTTCGGGATTGTCAGCGATATTAGCTGGTGTTTTGGCAGTAGTAAAAAACGGAGACCATATTATAGCAGCAGATGATTTATATGGCGGCAGCTTCCATATGTTAAAAGAAGAATTAAATCAATTCGGGATTGAAACGACGTTCGTCTCTTTTAAAAATCTTGATGATGTAGAAAAAGAGATTAAAGAGAATACAAAACTTCTTTATACAGAATCCATAACAAATCCATTGTTAAGGGTGGAGGATATTAAAGGAGTAGTAGAACTTGCCCGTAAGCACCAGCTTAATACCTTGGTTGATAATACATTTGCCACTCCATACCATTGTCAGCCATATCCAATGGGCATTGATTTAGTAGTTCACAGTGCAACCAAATACATTGGCGGTCATAGCGATGTAACCATTGGTGTTCTTACAGGTAGAGAGGATTTAGTTTCCAGTGCCCGCGCTAAAATTGTTAACCTAGGCACGAATGTCAGTCCATTTGAAGCCTGGCTGACATGCCGCGGTTTAAAAACATTAGCCCTGAGAATGAAAGCTCAATCCGGTAACGCAAAGAAATTAGCTAAAGCATTGGCACATAACACTTTTGTTGAAAAAGTATACTACCCATTTGAACAAGAAGAAGGTTTTGGCGCAATGGTAACCATCGAGCTTTCGAAAAAGGTGGATACCAATCACTTTTTCCGCTCGTTAGAATGGATCAAGATTGCTCCAACACTTGCTGGAGTTGAAACAACTGTTTCCCATCCACTAACCACTTCCCATCGCTCTCTTCCGCGAGAAGCATGTGAAGCATTAGGCATTACCAAAGAGGTAGTCCGCATTTCTGTAGGAATCGAACATGCCGAGGATATTATTGCAGAATTTGAAAAAGCAATTGAAAAATCAATATAAATAAGAACCCTAGAATCCAGGGTTCTTCACTTTATTGTTATAAGATTAGTCCGTTTCTTTTTTAACCGGGTCAATACGGGTGGAGTCTTCAGAGTTAAGCGTCCCTCTTAAAAAATAAACCATTGTACCCCCAACAAAACCAAGACAAATGATAAACCCAATGGTAGTGACCCACCATCCAGCCATTAAAATCCCCCCTTCATTGTCCAGCTACAGGCGCCATCGGCTCGAGGTCATAAGCCAATCCGTCAAGAAGGTTAAAGAGCAACCTTCATGCCGGCTCGTCTTATGCTTGTCGCCGATAAGCAGGCGCCTTCCGCTTTTCTAATGTTTATGCGAAAGGGGGAGCATTGTATTATTTATTTTTTCTTTTCTAAATCCGCATAATAATCTACTTTCTTAATATTTACTCCGACAAACGTTTCAATGATGGATTGACCGCCTGCGATTGAAAAAATCAAAATGATCACAAACGTTACCCGGGGAAAAAGTAGATATCCGCCTCCAAGAAATATCGCACTCCAGACGCCGGCACACCAATAACATTTCAATAAATACCCGAACATGCCTTTTGGTACTTCCTTCGTTTCGACTCCATGATTGGTTTCTACTTTAATTTTCTTCATAAATGGCTTACGTATAAATTCAGTAATTTTATCAAAAACAATTAAATGGGTTAACCGATAGCTTGCCAAAATTAACATGACATAGGTAATCCACGAAATGTCTCTCACACTTTTTTCCTCCGAACTTTACATAAAAAATTTTAGTTTGACCGTCTGTATATTTTGGACCTGAAATCAAAAATATATATCGGAGGAGGCGAAAAAATGAAAAAATCATTTTGGTTAAGTTTACTGTTTTTACTATCACTTTTTAGTATTCCAAATGTGTCGTTTGCCCAGCAAATTTACACCGTTCAACCAGGAGACACACTTTGGAAAATTGCCGTTCGTTACCAAGTTGGGATATCTGAAATCATCTCAGCGAATCCGCAATTTAGTAACCCAAACCTGATTTATCCTGGAAATAAGGTTACAATTCCTAATTATGATGCAACCAAAAGCATTGAAAGCCAAGTTGTCGAATTAACGAATCAAGAACGGGCGAAAAATGGTTTAGGACCTTTGACACAAGATTGGGAACTATCAAGGGTTGCACGATATAAATCGGTGGACATGAGGGATAATAACTATTTCAGCCACACTAGTCCGACATACGGCAGTCCATTTACCATGATGAAGAATTTTGGTATCTCCTATCGCGCCGCCGCCGAAAATATTGCAGCAGGGCAAACAACGGCACAGGGAGTTGTCAACGCATGGATGAACAGCTCGGGGCACCGTGCCAATATATTAAGCACAAGATATACACATATTGGCGTTGGTTACGCACAAGGCGGATCGCAAAGACATTATTGGACACAGATGTTTATCGCTAAATAATCGCCAAAAGGGTCAGTACCTCACAAGGGACTGACCCTTTCTACGTCTCAAGACCGATATGAAAATAAAGCGCTGGTTCGTTATGAGAAATTTGGAATAGAGGTAAGATGAAATCAAGATAAAGAAAGGAGGAAATACAAAATGAAAAAATTTGGATTACTACTAGCTGGCGGAATTGCAGCGATCATTTTACTTTCATCAATAGGTCCGATGATAGGATTACTAGTTGGTCTTGCAGTTCTGTACTTCATTTTTAAACAGTTCTTAAAGTCTGAATCAACAGGAGGCAAGATTGTTCTTGGGATTATCGGTTTTTTTGTCCTAATGGCCTCTATTCATAACGCTCCAGCAATTATTGGTGTTGTTGCTGCCTATGTACTTTATCTGGTTTATAAAAACTGGAATAGCAGTAAAAAGACTGTTGTAAAAGAGGAGTCTGACCCTTTTGTAAATTTTGAAAAACAATGGCATGAATTAAATAAAAACTAATCTGAGGAGAGATATAAAATGACAAACCTATTAACTAGAATTAAAGATACGATTATGGCGGATTTACATGCTGCAGTTGATCAAAAAGAAAAGCAAAATCCAATTGCCCTGCTAAACCAATATCTTCGTCAATGTGAACAAGAGACCGACAAAGTTAGAAAGCTTGTGGAACGTCAATACGCACTAAAAGATGAATTCACTAGAGAATATTCTCAAGCAGTGGAATTGGCAGAAAAGAGGAAATATCAGGCGGAGATTGCTTCTAAAGCAGGTGAAACTGAGCTGTATGAATTTGCTGCAGCAGAACATCAGCAATACTCAAGTCGTGTTGAACGTCTTAGGGATTCACTAGAGCAGGTGAAAGGACAGCTTGGTGAATTAGAAAGAAAATATGAGGAAATGAAACATAAGTTAAAAGATATGCAAATCCGTCGATTGGAATTAATGGGCCGTGAGAATGTTACCCGTGCTAATCATCGAATGAATCAAGTATTGGACTCAAATCAGACCGCTGGCAATGCAAACGCGCGTTTTCAAGAAATTGACTCTTACTTAGATCGTTTAGATCATCAAGTAAAAAGTTCTTATTACCGCGATACCATTGATGCAAGAATTGCACAATTAGAAAAAGAAATGAAATTAGAAGAAAGCAAGTCCATTTAATAACCAAAACATGGTATCCTATAAAGGTGCAGTCTGTATGCACCTTTTTGGCCATATCATGGAACAAAAACCAACAAGGGAGGGGTAGGCCAAATGTTTAAAAATGCGAAACATGATTATACGGGATGGCTAGTTGTAATTGGGGTTGTCGTTCTGCTGTTAGAAATTCTATTTTTCAACAGTGGTCTAATATTCTCCCTCGTATTTTCAAGTGGACTCATTTATATAGGCAGAAGAAAAGCAGGGAAGAGGAGCGGAAAAGTTCTTTTCTTTGCTGGGATTATTTTTTTATTAATCAGTGTGTTTAGCATGATGACCTTCAAGTTTTTATTGCTGGCTATTCTTTTGCATTTTATTATTCAATATTCTAACTCTAAAAAGAATCCTAGTAAGATTACATTAGATATCAAAGAATCAGAGCAGGTTCAGCAGGAAGAGACGCTGATTAAGACCAAGCCGCTCTTTGAAAATATATTTTTTGGACAGCAAAAAACACCTAGCAGTGTTTATGAATGGAATGACATTAACATCCAATCCGGGATTGGAGATACAATCATAGATTTAAGTTATACTGTACTGCCTAAGGGTGAAACCATTATCTTTATCCGAAATGTCATTGGCAATATACAAATCCAAATACCATATGAAATAGAAGTAAGCGTTCATCACTCGTCTGTTATTGGCGCGACAACGGTTTTTGAAAATCATCAGGCTCAGGTTTTTAACCAGGCTTTCCACCTGAAGACTGCTGGCTATGACCAGGCAGAGCAAAAGGTGAAAATCTTTACCTCCTTGTTAGTTGGCAATTTAGAGGTGAGCAGGATATGAGCACAATCCAAAGGCAGGTTGTTTGGAATATCGCTTTTTCAATGATGATTGCTCTTGTTGTTGCCGCCACCTTTATCATTGTTTTTCCGATATCAGATTGGTCTGAACTATGGAATCGGCATTTTATGGATATCCCATTTGTCATATTTATTCCAGCATTCAGTATTGCTCTTGGAATCCTATTGGGCATATTTTCGGGTATTTTCTGGAGAAGACAGTTTCAGGCTGTTGAGCATTCATTGCACCAGTTAGAGCAGGGGAAACAAATTGGTTCTGACGGAAAGCAAACCATAACAGAAATGCAAAGTATAGCGGAACAGATTGATCGGATAGGCCGGCAAATGTCTGAACAAGCCAAACTTTCACAACGATTGGCTACAGAAAAGGTTGAAGATCAGGAAGCGAGGATTCAAGAAATAATTGAACAGGAACGAAACCGCCTCGCCCGTGAATTACATGATTCCGTCAGTCAGCAATTATTTGCAGCATCGATGATGATGTCGGCCATCAATACAACTAGACAAGGTGCGAATGAAGAGGATAGGGAAGCGAAGCAGTTGAAAATGGTGGAGGAAATGATTCATCAGTCTCAACTTGAAATGCGTGCCCTGCTTCTTCATTTGCGTCCAGTTGCGTTAAAAAATAAAACGCTGCAAGAAGGAATTGAAGAGTTGTTAATCGAATTATCACAGAAAGTAACAATGGAAATTAAGTGGAAGGTAGAAGCATTTTCACTTGATAAAGGAATTGAAGATCATCTTTTCCGTATCCTTCAAGAGTCTGTATCCAATACCCTTCGCCATTCAAAGGCGAACAAACTTGAGGTTTTATTGATAAAGCGGGATGACCTGGTCATTTTAAGAATTGTCGACGACGGGACAGGTTTTGAAGTTGATAACATGAAGGCTGGATCATATGGAATGCAGAATATGCATGAGAGGGCACTTGAAGTTGGCGGCACTTTAAAGGTAATTAGTGTTAAGAGTAAAGGTACAAGGCTGGAAGTGAAGGTACCTGTTATGACAAATGGAGATGGTGTAAATGATTAAAGTAGTCTTTGTTGATGATCATGAGATGGTGAGAATTGGAGTTTCCGCTTATCTATCAGCACAGCCAGACATTGAAGTCGTAGGTGAGGCGGCTGACGGTAAAAGGGGTGTTGAACTGGCACTTGAACTCAGACCTGATATTATTTTAATGGATTTAGTCATGAAGGAAATGGACGGGATTGAAGCAACAAAGCAAATTATCGAAAAATGGCCTGAAGCAAAAGTTATCATCGTCACCAGCTTTTTAGACGATGAAAAGGTGTATCCTGCACTAGAAGCCGGTGCTGTCAGCTATATGTTAAAAACTTCAAAAGCAGATGAAATTGCTAATGCAGTTCGCGCTACATATCATGGCCAGTCCGTTCTTGAGCCTGAAGTAACAGGAAAAATGATGGTTAAAATGCGCCAGAAACAGCAGCATCTGCCACACGAAGAACTCACTACCCGCGAAATGGAAATATTAATGTTAATGGCAGAGGGGAAAACCAACCAGGACATCGCTGACGAATTATATATCGCATTAAAAACCGTAAAAACCCATGTCAGTAACATATTAAGTAAACTAAACGTCCAAGACCGAACACAAGCAGTCATCTACGCCTTCAAACATGCCTTAATTAAATAACCCTCTTTTAAAAAGGACTGGAAAGGTCCTTTTTATATTGGATTGGCTGTGTTAAAGCAAACTATCAAATCAACATACAAATTTAACACAGCCCTTGAAAAAATTTCCCTACTAATCTTAGAACTTGTCTCATAGCTTATTAAAAGTGAGATTGTTTTAAAGGGGAGTTCGTAATGGCTATCTTTTACAAAGGGATATTATTTTTAGCCCTATCCGCTTTTTTAGGGGAAGGTGTAGAGTTCTTAGTTAATTTAATTCTAGCAAAAGAATTGGGCAAGCATGGATTAGGTTTATATATGTCTATCCTTCCATCCATATATCTGCTAGTCCTATTGTCAAGCTTTGAGCTGCCGGTCTCAATATCAAAGTTTGTTGCTGAAAAAGAAGATAGGTTTCATCGAAACATCCTATATCATGCCATTACGATTACCATTATTTTTACGAGTATCCTCTTGGTGTTCGCTATGGTTCTTATTCCGTTTATTTCAGTTTTTGATGGTTACCATCCTTATACAAGATGGTTTATTATTCTGCTCGTACCTGTCATATCCTTTACCTCTGTAGCACGGGGTTATTTTATGGGCAGGCACAAGATGGGGAAAATCGCCATTGCTAATTTCATAAGAAAATCAGTTCAACTAGTATTACTATATCTTTTATTTCGTTTCTTTCAATTTGACTCAGAAGCCTCGGTACTCATTGCAATTGCTTCATTTATTGGCAGTGAAATTGCTGTGTTTCTTTATTTATGCTACATGTTAATTATTCAATTTCAGCAGCTTAAACGAATGCCCTTTTCCAATTTAAATCGTAAAGCTGTTCGGAAAAATTTAATGGCCGTCTCGGTACCAACGACAGGGTTACGATTATTCTCCGCTTTGACAGGTGCGATACAACCCTTTTTAATAAAGGCGGCATTGGTTCGGTCTGGACTGTCGGAAACCATTGCGACTGAGCACTTTGGCATGCTAATGGGAGTTGCCGCGTCAATTGGTTTTTTCCCGGCGTTCATTGCTCATTCTTTAATGACTGTTTTAATACCGGCTGTCTCGAAAACGTATTCGAATAGAGATTACTCAACATTGCAAAAAATGCTTTCACAAGTAATGATGCTTACATTTCTTTATGGGGTGCCAGCCGTGGTTGTTTTCTATGTTTTTGCCCCGCAGCTAACTTCCATATTCTTTGAATCTTCAACTGCCGCTAGTTATTTACAAATGCTCTGGCCGTTTTTTCTATTCCATTTTTTTGTGATGCCAATGCAAGCATTTTTAATTGGCTTAGGACTTATAAAGGAAACGTTTATTCATGGTATTTGGTCAACAATTGTCTCTTTTGCAATCATCATTGTCCTATCATCACGCCCTGAATGGAGGATGGACGGTGTAATTATCGCTATGAATACCGGTTCAATTTTATTGGCATTGATGCATTATTTGAGCATTTGTAAAAGTATTGGTGTTTCGATCTTTATGAAAGGTCTTATACAGAAAAATAATTAAGAAAAAAATGCTGGTTAGTGTAGGGGTTGGACATGTTTATTCCGTCTATTAGTTTAAGAGGTTTTAAAAGGAAAGAAGGTTTGAAAAAATGCGGGATAATATGACTGATTCGTTTGAAGTTATGGTGAAAGAACATGGGAAAGCCATTTTTAACTATATATTTTCATTAGTTAGACAAAAAGAACTTTCAGAGGACTTGTACCAAGAGGTCCTGGTTTCTGCATATTTGGCATTTCATACGATTAAGGACCCTACACGGTTGAGAAGTTGGTTATTTACAATAGCTAGAAATAAATGCAAGGATTATTGGCGAAAAGAAAATAAAACAAAACAGTTTTGGAAGGAAGAGGTGTATGCTTATTCTGCTGCAGTTGAATCTCCTCCTCTTCCAGAAGAAGAGGTCTTACATAAAGATACTGTGAAAAAAATGGCTGAAAGTGTCAAGACGTTACCTGAGATATATCAGTCTGCTATTTTTCTATATTATTTTAAAGACCTTACTTTAATTGAGATATCAAAAAGAAGTAATATCCCAATATCAACAGTGAAAACTAGAATGAAAAGAGGAAAAGAGCACCTTAGACCGAAGCTCCAATCCTTTGCATAATAAAAAGCCGGGAGAAAACTCCCGGCTTCTATTATTATTCCTTAGATGAAAGAATTCCGAAGATGCGCAAAATGCTTACGAATAGATTGATAAAGTCTAAGTAAAGATTTAATGCCATCAAAGGAACCTCTTCAGCACTTACACCATAATGCTTCATACGGTTGAAATCATATAGAACGTAGCCGCTGAATACCACTACTCCGATAAATGAGAAGGCCAACATTGCTGTAGAACTTAACGGCATAAAAATATGCCAGATAGATATTGCAACTAAAGCAAGCAAGGCAGCAAGTAAAAATCCACCTAAAAAGGAGAAATTTCGTTTTGATTTAGTGGCATAAATGGCTACTCCTGTAAACACTACAGTGGTACTAGCGAATGCCATCATGACAACGTTTGCCCCAGCAGTCATGGCATAATAAGAAACAATCGGGTACAGTGTTATCCCTGAAATAAAAGTGAAGACATACAGGAAAGTATAAGATATTGCTTTTTTGCGTCTAAAGAAAAAGGCAATCATCAACAAAACGAATTCAAGGATTGCTAATGGTAAAAATAATGCCGGCGGTACAAAGGTTCCTGCCATGGTCCCAACGAAGGCGATGGCTAAAGAAAGAGCGAATGTCCTAATAACAGATGGCAAAAATTCAGTAGATGTTTGTGTATACAATTTTTTTCACCTCGAAAATAGTTTATATCTAGAATATACGAAGAAAAGGTCAAGATGTTTCATTTATCTAGAAAAATCTTTTTCTGCTTTTAATAAATCTCGTATTTCAGCAAGTAATTCTTCTTTCTTGTCAATTTGAACCACCACTTTAACTTCTTCTTCTTTCTTTTTAAAACGAGAAAGGAATTTAACAAACATAAATATAGAAAAAGCAATGATTAAGAAATCGATAATCGATTGTAGGAATACCCCATATCTTACTTCCCCAAACGCTAGGTCCGCGACACTAACCCTTCCCACGAGCATGGCAACGATTGGCATAATAATATCTGCAACAAGTGAGGAAACGATTTTCCCGAATGCTCCGCCAATCACCACACCGACAGCGAGATCAATCACATTGCCTCTCATGGCAAACTTCTTAAACTCATTTAACATAAAAAAACCTCCAAATTTCATCTGTATAATCAGCAAAGAGCAGCTTCTTATTCAGAAGCTGCTCCATTTATTATATCATTAAAATGCCCAATTGCCTTTTCTAAATACCGGTTCGCTTGTTCCATCGGCTTTAATGCCATCGATGTCCATATCTTGAGAGCCAATCATAAAATCGACATGTGTAATACTGTCATTTAGACCATTTTCTTTTAGTTCTTCAGCGGACATTTTCTTACCGCCTTCAATACAGAACGCATAAGCGCTTCCGATTGCTAAGTGGTTTGAAGCATTTTCATCAAACAAAGTATTATAGAATAGTACATTAGATTGTGAAATTGGTGAATTAAAAGGAACGAGTGCTACTTCACCAAGATAATGCGAGCCTTCATCCGTTTCAACTAAACGCTTTAAGAACTCCTCACCTTCTTCAGCCTTATAATCAACAATTCTGCCGTTTTCAAAGGTAACAGAGAAGCGGTCAATAATATTTCCGCCGTAGCTTAATGGCTTTGTGCTTGCAACGGTACCATTTACACCATCACGATGAGGAACGGTGAAGACTTCTTCTGTTGGCATATTCGCCATAAATTCAAAACCATTTTCATTTATACTGCCAGCCCCAACCCATAGATGGTTATGCGGGAGTTCGATTGTTAAGTCTGTTCCTGGTGCAGTATAGTGAAGCTTTTGATAGTGTCTTTCATTTAAATAGTTAACCTTTTCATGTAAGGTTTCATCGTGCTTCTTCCAAGCCTCTACAGGATTTTCAGTATCGACACGAACAGCTTTGAAGATGGCGTCCCAAAGTAATGAAACTTGTTGATCACTTGGTGCGTCAGGGAATACCTTTGCAGCCCATTCAGGAGATGGTGCAGCAATCACTGTCCAGCTCACTTTATCAGATTGAACAGCTTTACGGTAATTAGCTAAAGCAGTTCCAGCAGCTTTTTGGAAGTTAGAAATACGTTCTGGATTTACCCCATTTAATAAGTCAGGGCTAGAGGAAACGATCGACATAAAGGCAGCGCCTTGTTCGACCAAGTCTTCCATCTCTTTTGCACGCCAAACAGGATATGTAGTAAAAGCATCATCTGGTGCTAATTCATACTTTGTTCTAGATACAACATCGTCGTTCCAGTTAACCACAACGTTATGTGCACCCGCCTCATAGGCCTTTTTCACAACCTGGCGGACAAATTCTGCGGCATCTAACGTGGCAATGACAACCAAGGTTTGGTTCTTCTGAATATTTATACCCACCTTAACAGCAAGCTCTGCATATTTCTCAAGGTTTCTTTGAAATTCACTCATATTATGGTCTCCTTTTTTCAGAATCTTCCTTTTTCATTTTAGCCGTTTTAATATGAAAAAGAAACTGATAACAGTTTAAAGTGGTTCACTTTAAAATTAGGTAAAAAAATAAGCAGGGATGTGAATCTCTACTCTAATTTGCTTCCATATACTTTTATATTAAAATAAACACCTGCAGAAAATAATACTAAAAATGTAATAATGCCGGACCATGAAGTGGGGGACATAAATTGGGATAATTCCATTAATACCACCATCCTTATATTAGAAAACGATTACAAATTAATTATAATAGTAAACCAGTAAAATGTGAACATTTTAGTACAATTCATTGGCGATTTTTTGAACAAAAAATCCTAATTAGGATCCAATGCAGTTTTCTTTTCAAAGGAATAAAACATTATCCAATACAATCCTGCACTTGCAAGCGCCAGAAGGCATAATACGAAAAATGTCCACTCATACCCAATCAAAACGGTCAATGGGATCGATAAGGGAGCAATGGTGCGGCTGATTGTAAAACGTAAGCTGGCTGCAGCAAAATATTGTCCTCGCATATGCTCAGGTGCAAGTTTCGAAACAAAGCTTTGTTGAATTCCAGCTCCCATTAACTCCGCAAAAGTAAACACCGCCATCGCGATAATAAATCCCCAGATCCAATGAGTTTGACTAAAGAGTACAATCGAAATCGCATAAATAACGGAGGAAAAAACAAACACATTTCGTTCTTTATATTTTCCCATCCATTTTGTAATCACAACCGTTAATAAAGCCACAAGAAAGCCGTTTTCAGCAAGCACAATTCCAAAGGCTTGCTCACCTTTAACGGTAAATGACCAGTCACCTATTGAAAACAGAGTTTGAAGATCAATTACGTCTTTCATATAAACAGGAAATAATAAATCCAATTGCATAAAAGTTTGACCTGCTAAAACACCTGCAATAATAAAAAGAAGGAAGGTTTTATCATTTATGATTAAAGTGTAATCCTTCAGCTGGTTTTGAAGGAAATAGTACCATTTTCGGTCAGCATCCAAGGGATCGGCTTTTTGTAACGGTGCTGTCTCTCTTGTCCATTTTGCTAAGATTAAGCCTAGTAACATACAAACAATACCAGCAAAGAGTAAAGTTTCAAAACGATAGTTTACATAAAAAATTGCCCCTAAAATAGGACCAATTACCACGGCGATATTAATGGAAGTGTAGAAAATGGCAAATACATTGCTTCTATCTTTTTCGTCAACGACATCTGCGACCATTGCTTGACTGGCTGGCCAATAAAATGAGCCGAATACACCAGCAATTGCAAAGGCGATAAATCCCACCCAAGGTGATTGAAGCCAAGGAGAACTAGCTGCAGCAAAAGCTAAAAAAGAAAGACCTTGTCCAATGGCTGAAAGAACCATCATCCGTTTACGCCCAAAACGATCGGCACAGTATCCGCCCATTAAGTTCGCGATGACTGAAAAAATCTGTGAAAATACCAATAATAAACCAGCTTTGCTTTTACCGAATTCATCTGCGAAATAGATCGTCAGAAAAGGAAAGAACATCCAAAAAGTAATGTTCATCATGGCTTCGCTAAATAAACGCACCTTTAAATTAGGATCCCAATCTCTAATCCTCATGCTGTACCTCCGAAACAAATATGTATGATAGCGCTTTTTCATCATACTATCCTCAAAGAGATAAATACAAGAAAAAGATAGGTAATAATGAATACCTATCCGGTTTCTAGTCCTAGTCTTTCAGAGCTTTATTTAAGTAATGCTATTCTGTAATTCAAGTAATAATATGCTATATTATTATTCAATGGTTCACTGAAAGGATGTTTATAATGAAAAAAAGTGTAGTTATAGCCGAAAAACCCTCTGTCGCTCGAGATATAGCACGAGTATTGAATTGTAATAAAAAAGGTAACGGTTTTTTAGAGGGAGATAAATATATAGTTACTTGGGCACTTGGACATTTAGTTACCCTTGCAGATCCGGAAGTGTATGACGATAAATATAAATCCTGGAAACTAGAAGATTTACCGATGCTTCCAAACGAGTTAAAGCTTGTTGTTATAAAGCAAACGAGCAAGCAGTTTCATGCTGTGAAAAGCCAACTGCAACGCTCTGATGTCGGGGAGGTTGTTATTGCAACAGATAGTGGTCGTGAGGGGGAATTAGTTGCAAGGTGGATACTTGTTAAGGCAAAGGTTAATAAACCTACAAAACGTCTATGGATATCTTCCGTTACGGATAAAGCAATTAAAGATGGCTTTGCGAACTTGAAGCCGGGTAAAGCCTATGAAAATTTATATTCATCTGCTGTTGCACGGTCAGAAGCGGATTGGTATATTGGTCTGAATGCAACACGTGCATTAACAACCCGTTTTAATGCCCAGCTAAACTGTGGCCGGGTTCAAACCCCTACGGTTGCTATCATTGCAGCACGGGAGGACGAAATTAAAAACTTCAAACCTCAAACGTATTACGGTATCGAAGCGCAAACATCAGACAATTTAAAATTGACTTGGCAGGATGCAAAAGGAAATAGCCGTAGCTTTGATAAAGAGAAAGTCGCCGCAGTTGTGAAAAAACTGGGCAGACAAAACGCCATTATAAAAGAAATTGAGAAAAAACAGAAAAAATCTTTTTCACCTGGACTTTATGATTTAACTGAACTCCAGCGCGATGCGAATAAAATGTTTGGGTACTCTGCAAAGGAAACGTTAAATATTATGCAAAAACTTTATGAGCAGCATAAAGTCTTAACCTATCCTCGCACAGACTCACGTTACCTTTCATCAGATATAGTTGGTACGCTTCCAGAACGTTTGAGAGCTTGTGGTGTTGGAGAATATCGTCCGTTAACGAATAAAATCTTAAGCAAGCCGATAAAAGTTTCGAAAGCATTTGTGGATGACAGCAAAGTATCTGATCACCATGCGATTATTCCAACAGAAAGTTATGTCAACTTCTCAGCCTTCACAGATAAAGAGCGGAAAATATATGACTTAGTGGTAAAACGATTCTTAGCGGTGTTATTCCCAGCATTTGAGTATGAACAGTTAACCCTTCGTGCAAAAATCGGAGAGGAGAACTTTGTTGCAAGGGGAAAAACTATTTTATCAAGTGGATGGAAAGAGGTATACGAGAATCGCTTTGAAGACGAGGATGCAACAGACGACCTTAAGGAACAAATCCTTCCTCGCATCGAAAAAGGCGTTACCTTAAACGTGAAACTCATTGCTCAAACATCAGGTCAAACTAATCCGCCTGCCCGTTTTAATGAGGCAACATTACTGACGGCAATGGAAAATCCAACGAAGTATATGGAAACCAATAATAAATAACTGGCTGAAACGTTAAAATCGACTGGTGGATTAGGAACTGTCGCTACACGTGCTGATATTATTGAAAAGCTGTTCAATTCATTTTTAATCGAAAAGCGTGGCAAAGACATTCACCTTACATCAAAAGGACGTCAATTGCTGGATTTGGTGCCTGATGAACTAAAGTCACCTGCCTTAACGGCTGAGTGGGAACAAAAGCTTGATCAAATTGCCCATGGTAAGTTGAAAAAAGATGTTTTTATCAGCGAAATGAAAAAATACACAAAAGAAATTGTCGCTGAAATTAAATCGAGTAATAAAAAGTATAAACACGACAATATCTCAACAAAACATTGTCCGGACTGTGGAAAACCAATGCTTGAGGTTAATGGTAAAAAAGGAAAAATGCTTGTGTGCCAAGACCGTGAATGTGGACATCGAAAAAATGTTTCGCGAGTCACAAATGCCCGCTGCCCACAATGCCATAAAAAACTGGAGCTTCGCGGCGAAGGGGAAGGACAAATCTTCGCTTGTAAATGCGGTTACCGTGAGAAACTATCTGCTTTCGAAGCGCGCCGCAAAAAAGAATCTACTGGTAAAGTGGATAAACGTACGGTGCAAAAGTATCTGAAAAACCAAAACAAGGAAGAAGAGCCAATTAATACAGCTTTAGCAGATGCTTTAAAGAAGTTGAATCTAAAATAAGGTGTATGTGTTCCAATTAAAATGTTTTTTTTAAGAAATAAAGGCTTTATATACGAGTTATGCATAAAATCTTGTATATAAAGCCTTTTTTAAAATTTTTGCTTATGGAATTAAAGCACCCAGTTAGCGTAAGTACATAATACCTGTATCGTGAGAACCAGCTCTTTCAAATCATAACAAATCGTAACATTTGCCTTAGACTTGCAAGTAAAGACACTTGTCCAACCCTTCGCTGGTCTAGGGTTTAACCTTCTTATGAACACCTATGTCTTTCGATCTCTTCTATCAGAGCACACCATAGGGCAGGAGTTACCTGGGCTACCTTTATCCTCTTACGGCAATCCTTCAGTGGGAATTTTCACATTCTTGAGAATGTCCGTACTAAAATAAAGGCTTGAATATCGTTACACTAAACATGTACGTCTGCGTACTCTATAAACTCATCTATATACCAATGCTTGTATGGTTCATGATTTTGATTGGCCCTTTCCCTTAGGGTAGAAAACCAGGCTTGTCCTTTCTTCCAATGTTTAAATAAATCACTCAACGAATGCCCCTTTTTTGCTTCCTTGGCAAAAAGGACTGGCATCATCTGATTCGGAATTTTTTCTTTAAAGCCCATTGCTCTCCTCGCTAATACGAGGGCAGCACTTTGATGAATGGAGAGTCCGTATGTTTTTTGATATTTAACCCGTCCTATTAAAGAAGAATAATAGACGGGAACCTGCGCAAGCGTTACTCGCTCCTTAATGCTTTTAGAAATCAAAGTGGTGATGATTTTTCGATACACAAAATTACTGCTCATGCGATTGAATTTAGTATTTTTGCTTAAATCGTTTTTAAAATATAAATCTTCAATCGTGATGATGTCGATGCCAACCGATTTTATCCATTCGATGACGGAAGCAACGATGTTTCCTATCGTCCAATTCCGTTTCTCTGAGCGAACGCTATTAACATCATCCATCCAAAATACTTTGCTTACTCTAATATTCCCATTAGGATGAACGATGCTAACGGCTAAATTGTCAGGATTGATGTCAATGCCTGCACAGCCATTTGTGAAATTATAGGCGGATTCTAACTGTTGATTGAAGGTTAAGTGGACATAGTATTTTCCGTTTTCTCTTAGAATTCGGACACTATAGGCCTTTCCACTTGAAAGATAGGTAAAAATCGTCAAGATGTGTTTTTCGGAGAATTGGACTTCAAAACGCAGTCGGTCATTTCTTTTAGAGGACAATGGGTTCAGCACATTCATTTCTACGGATCGGTCTTGTAAATGATGCAATTTGATATTTTCATTCCCTGCTTTAGAGGCTTCCCCGCGAGAAAAAAGAGCGTTGGTTCGTGAATCAATCCACTCCTGTTTGGTGATTTTATGCTTATTTAAAAGGATAAGCCTTTTCTTCGTACCGTCCACGACTTTTGGAACACTACCGTTATCAATATGATATTGATAATACTTTATTTTCTTGGTTAATTTTTTGATTCGGTACTGATTATAAAGGATGAGGTCTTCCTTATTGGACTTTCTGGATTTTTGGATTTTCTCTATTTTCTTTTCTAATTTTTGTATAGCTGTCTTGTATTGCTCAATATATAAAGGCAACAATTCCTTTTGCGAGGAAATGGAAGCTTCTGCTTCAAGAAACGCATCCCTCATATAGCGGGAGTTATTTAGAAATAGTGGCTTAGCTTTCGCGACTGCATTCTTTCGGTCCAATCCATCAAAGATGCGTTCGCGAATAAAACGTTTAGCGGATTGAAATTTACGCATGAGTTCATCCAGAATCATGGATTCGCTTACCGGAGGATTTAAGATAACCCCTGTAAATGTAATGGGCTTTCTTTGACATCCTGACCCTCCTTATCCAACTCTAAAAGCGTCTTTTTCATTTTCTTAGAACCTCTTCGACCATTTCCTCATTAAGCTCCTTCTTCTCCTGTTGTTCAATGGTGATGATTTCAACCCCATGAGACCTGCAGTAAGCCTCTAAATAATTGTACCCAAATCTGGCCAATCGATCTTTATACTCGATAACTAAATATTGAATGGGTTCTTTATCAATAATAGATAGTAAACTTTTTATTCCTTTCCTATTTTCATTAATTCCACTGGCAACTTCTTTGATTACATGTGAAATGGACATTCGGCTGTCTAAAGCAAAAGAGGTGAACCTTCCTACTTGACGATCCAAATTTCCTGTTATCTCTTGTTTTTTTGTAGAAACTCGCGCATAAATGACACAAATGGATGTTGATTTTATCTCAGATTCGACAGCATCCATGCCAATTATCTTTTCTAAATCGCTTTTTAGATACCTTCGGTGCCCCCCGCTTGTTTTATAGACTTTGATTTTACCCTGTTCTTCCCAACGTAATATGGTGGTTCGAGTAATATTTAGAAATTCACGCGCCTGTTTCTGCGATAAAAAAATAGACATAGAGAATCACCTCTATATCTATTTTACTACCATTCAGAATCCCTTTTACAATGTTATTTTGTACAAATTATTACATTTTTTTATATTTTATTGACAGCTGTTTTTACCACCTTGACCTGTGTAATGTTAGAAACTTGGCGAACTCACCTCACTGTAAGGAATATATTAAAACAAATCAAAGACCTTTTAGAAAAGTTACACCTTGTCCAAAGAAAGACCGCTATCTAAACACAAGTAGCGGTCTTTCCTTATATATTCAAATCTTAACTACTATTCTAGTCACTGCTTTCATCATCATGGTGGTGATCACGGTCGCTGCTTTCTTTCTGGTCATGCCCGTAAGCTAGTGTTGCGGGGTCCGTTTTGCCAAATGTCAAATACCACGGCTCCGTTAACGGTCCTCCCAGAAGAGCCGGACTCACAAACACATCAAATGTTTTGGTCTTAACGTTGTAGCGACGTACAGAACCTGTATCAGGTCCCAAAGGCTGGCCAGTAACGGCGGGACCCGGTCCTGTTATAGGGACAAACAGTTTGCCGTTTGGACCAAACAGGATTGCCTGCGCAAAGGCGCGGGGCTGTCCGAGGGCATAGAGATCAATCTTGTCAAGAAATCTGCCCTTACGGTCAAAGATAAGAATTTTGTCTGTGTCATTTGGGTCCCTTCTGAAACTGGTGATATAGAGGTTGCCATCAGGACCGAAGACCAAACCTTCCGGACGGTTAAAATCGGGGATGGAATCACCCTCAATGAACACATCAATGAATTCCCCGGTTTTCGGATTATAGCGCACTACCCGTCCACCGAGCTGACCTTCTGCAGTATTAGGGTTATTGCGGACGGACACATATAACAAGCCGTCCGGACCAATTACTACACTTCGGGGGAAAAACTGTACTCCAGGTGGGTGTTCAAGATTCCCCTGAAACACCCCAGTGGTACCATCATATGTCCGCACTTCTCCATTCAGTCCGTTCTGTACAATAGTGTCTGCCACAAACAGAATATTTTGTTTCGAAAGCACGATACCGCGCGGGGCGAAAGGGGCGTTAGGGTCATTGGGATGGACGAGAAATCCTTGAAACTGTCCAGTGTGTCTGTCGTACTTTAAAATGCTTCCATTTTGAGGTGCTGGAGGAGGTGGAGGATCTACGTTTTGGTTAGTAACAAGGAGATTACCATTATGGTCGAAGATAAGCCCTCGGGGACCATTTAAGCCATTGTCACCTGATGGAACAAATCTTCCAAGGAACCTGCCCGATTCTGCATCAAATGTCTTTACGGTGTTGTCGAAGCCGTCTCCAATGTAAAGATAGTCATGTCGTTTCATTCTAGATAAAAACTCCCTTCTATTAATATTGTTTTAGATTTAAAAAATATTTTTAAATCTATTATTAATCTATTCGTTTGAGAGCTTTTTGTATGGGACAACCCCTCTGATAAAAAAACACAATTTTAACTTTAGGTAGTCACGCCTAATGGTCAACTAACTCTTACCTTGCTCCTTTCATTGTAAATAAGATGAGGTAGATGTGAGATGCCTACTTCAATTAAACTGCCCCTGTTATCATGACAGAAGTTGAAGTTAAAGACCCAGCAAAAGTAATTTCGTATATTAATATGAAGGGTGGAGTTGGAAAAACTACTCTTACTAAGGAAATTGGCTATTTTCTTGCAACTAAACGTAATAAAAGAATGTTATTGATTTAGACCCGCAATCTAATTTGTAATATAGACAACTTCCACTGTCCTTTATTATTGTGCTAAAGTGTTATCGTGCTAAAATTCTGACAATTATATTGACAATCAAGCTTTTCTTCACATACAATAATTATTAGAATAAAAATATTTGAATGGACTGATAACCTATGAGGCATCCAAAAACAAAATTTAATCAAGTAATGTTTATAAAAGAGGCTGGACTCCAAATCTAATCTGATATGGAATCCAGCCTCTTTCTTTATTCTAATAAAGTGGTAGAGGAGCGAGAAATATGATCATGCTAACAGGTCAAAGTTTAACATTGGAACAAATGAAAGAGGTTTTATATCGAAAAGAGAAGGTTTTTGCATCGGAAAAAAGTATGGAACTTGTAAAAAAGAGCCGTGAAGCGGTAGAGAAAATCGTTTCCGAGCGCAAAGTAGTTTACGGTATCAATACAGGATTTGGAAAGTTTAGTGATGTATTAATCGATAAGGATCATGTCAGAGATTTACAGCTTAATTTAATACGCTCACATGCGTGTGGTGTTGGTGAACCTTTTCCGGAAATTGTTTCCAAAGCAATGGTCCTTTTACGTGCCAATGCACTTTTAAAAGGGTATTCAGGAGTTAGACCAATTGTGATTGAGAAACTATTAGAGCTGGTTAATAGAGAAATCATCCCAGTTATTCCTCAGCAGGGTTCACTGGGTGCCAGCGGGGATTTGGCGCCGCTCTCCCATTTGGCCTTAGTGCTTATTGGGGAAGGGGAGGTAATTTACAAAGGAAATCGGATGGATTCAATCCATGCGCTTCAAATGGAAGGGATTCTTCCGATAACATTAGAGGCAAAAGAGGGCCTTGCGTTAATAAATGGAACGCAGGCGATGACCGCCATGGGAGTTGTCGGCTATCTTGAAGCGGAACAGCTGGCATTTGAAAGTGAACTTATCGCAGCCATGACAATGGAAGGATTGAACGGAATCATTGACGCGTTTGCAGAGGAGGTTCATATAGCAAGAGGATACCAGCAGCAAATTGACACGGCAGCAAGAATTCGACGTTACCTAAGTGATAGTTTATTAACCAGTGTTCAAGGAGAATACCGGGTTCAGGATGCTTATTCGATAAGGTGTATTCCACAGGTTCATGGTGCTTCCTGGCAGGCACTGGATTATGTAAAAGAAAAATTAGAAATCGAAATGAATGCGGCTACAGACAATCCATTGATATTTGATGATGGGGAAAAGGTTATTTCCGGCGGGAACTTTCATGGGCAGCCGATTGCCTTCGCGATGGACTTTATGAAAATTGCGGTTGCCGAGCTTGCTAATATTTCTGAAAGACGTATCGAGAGATTAGTAAATCCACAGTTGAATGATCTGCCGCCTTTTTTAAGCCCGGAGCCTGGATTGCAGTCAGGTGCGATGATTATGCAGTATGCCGCGGCGTCGTTAGTATCAGAAAATAAAACACTTGCACACCCAGCAAGTGTCGATTCCATTCCCTCATCTGCGAATCAAGAGGACCATGTGAGTATGGGAACGATAGCCTCTAGACATGCTTATCAAATTATCCAGAATGCTCGCAGAGTGCTCGCGATTGAACTAATTTGTGCCATGCAGGCCGTTGAAATTCGCGGGGTAGAAAAAATGGCCAGCCAGACCAAGAAGATGTATGACAAGGGGAGGGAGCTTGTTCCTTCCATAAAGAAGGATCGAATCTTTTCCAAAGATATCGAAAGGGCTGCAGCCGGTCTAAAGGAAATGGACTTAAGGATGTTCATTCAAAATTTTGTTAAATAAGCAAAAAAGGCGTGAAATTCACGCCTTTTATTCTACGTCTTTCGTTTCAACTCTATTCTTAAATGCTTCTTGTACTACAATAAACTCCTCATCCCCAATGGCATCCTTTGAGTGTCTCTCAACTAAGTTATCTTTTGGTAAATTTCCAGGATGACCCTTCTTTTTATGGTTAAAATGTTCTCCACGTGCCAAATTAAACACTCCTTTCGTCTTCGAATGTATCATTCCCAAACGAAGGAAATTTATTAGTGAAGATGAGTAGGAAAGAGTATTATTTACCTTCTATTTTTTCATCAGACTTTGCAGGTTTGCACATACGATCAAGAAGGTAACCAAAAAAAACAACAAAGGCAATCGGAATAGCGTAATTTAACACATGAATGGTTGTCATTGATTAGATTCACCACCATTATTTGAATATTTAGTATATTTTAATGGTGTTTATAATAGATGTCAATTGTCACAAAATAGACAAAATTCACAGGATTTTTTAGTCTTTTTGGAGCATTTTACAAAATCTTTCCCTAGGTAAAATAAACTAATTTCGACTGCAACTGCTTCCTTTTTCCAATAAACTTCCATTTAAATTGTAAAATATAGACATTATGCGAGAATCTTAAGGGGGTTTTTGTAGAAAATTGGAATAAATTGTGTAAAAAAAAGGTTCGAAAAAATAAACTATTTGACAAAATACAACACGTTACTAAAAAAGTACTAGATATAATAAACATAGTAATTATGAATCAGGAAGACTTGTCTATCAAATATACTGAATAATCAATGATTTATGAGCATTTCGAAACAGAAAAGGGCAAACCTATTGAAAAATAGGGACGCAAAGCCGAGGATCTAAGGTATATATTTTACTATGATGGCCGGGCTGCCTGGAATACGAATATGTATTTTGGGAGTGAGTGAGAGTGGCAATAGTTGATTGTATGAAGAATGGAATGGACGCAGAATGGTTAGCTCTTATTTTAGAGGCAAAGGAGCTTGGAATTTCAAAAGAAACAATCCTTAATTTTCTCCATCAGAACGAAGTAGGAGAGGTCGTACTAAAAAATCGTTAAGATACATAAGTGAACAAAGCATACTACAAAAACCAGGTAGTATGCTTTGTTCTTTTATTATTCGTTATTATTTTGGCCAATTCGCCACTTATTGAATTCAATAAAGTCGCGAAATTGTTCTTTTGAAACACCCGAATCCATCGCTTCTTTTACAATGCTCATCCAATCGCTATCTAATTCTTCTTTATTAATGTGTTCATTTATTAGATGATCAACAGGTACGTTTAATACAGAAGAAATCTTTTCAAGGAATTGAATAGATGGATTTCTTTGCAGGTTTCTTTCTAGAGAGCTTAAATAAGATTTAGCAACTCCAGCTTGCTCGGCAAGTTCTGATAATGACATCTTTTTTTCTAACCGCAGTTTTTTTACACGATCACCTATCATGGGCTCACACACCTAATTTTTATTATTACTATAATAATTTTATCAGAAAAGCTGAAAAAGTTCCATATTAAGAACGGCCTATTATGACAAAAATATTTCTCGAAATCAAAAACTTTTTGAAAAAATGTTAGCTTAGCGATAATATTAAAATGTGTTTCCAATTCTATAAGAATACATAAAAATAATATAAAAAGGTTGGGAAGATCATGATTGTCCTTAAATCACAGCGGGAAATTGAGAGAATGAAAAAAGCAGGGGAAATTCTTGCTTCATGTCATAAAGAAATTGCAAAAATGATTAAACCAGGTATAACAACTTGGAAAATTGATGAATTTGTGGATGATTATCTTTTAAAACACAATGCTGCCCCACAGCAAAAGGGCTATAAGGGCTATAAATATGCCACATGTGCGAGTATTAACGACGAAGTATGCCATGGATTCCCAAGAAAGGAACCGTTAAAGGAAGGCGATATCGTAACCATAGATATGGTCGTCAATTATAATGGAGGGTTAGCGGATTCAGCATGGTCTTATGCTGTTGGGAAAGTCGCAAAAGAAACAGAGCATTTATTAAAAGTTACAAAAGAGGCACTGTATAAAGGAATTGAACAGGCAGTCCCTGGAAATAGGATTGGAGATATTGGTCATGCTATTCAAACCTATGTTGAAGGGGAAGGCTTATCGGTTGTTCGTGATTTTATTGGTCATGGAATTGGTGCCGTCATTCATGAAAAACCCGATGTACCACATTATGGACTGCCTGGAAAAGGTCCTAGAATAAAAGAAGGTATGGTATTTACGATTGAGCCAATGGTCAATATCGGTATGTATCAAACAAAAATGGATAGTAATGGCTGGACAGCTAGGACGATTGATGGTAAATATTCTGCTCAATATGAACACACCATTGCCATCACCAAGAATGGTCCGATTATTTTAACTGAACAGGAAAAATAAAAAAACAGATCCTTGGGATCTGTTTTACTTATTTTTGCGAAGGTTTCCTAATTCTTCGACCAAAGCCTGCATTTCGTTAGGGCTAAAAGAAGGTTTTTTCATAACCATCTCATAAATCTCTTTTAATTCCTCGTACATTTCTTCATCAAAGTGTGAAGGTTTAATGGCTCCTAGATTTAATACCTTTAATTTTTCTTTTATTTGTTCAATCATATACTCCACATTTTCAACTGTTTTCTCTGATAAATTCATCCCGTCACCCTTTCAGTATTCGTAACTTTATCTTTCCACTTTCGTTGATGGATGTCAATCTAAACTTGTTTTAATGCTTCTATTGATGGGTAATAAAATAATAGGATTAAAATATGGTCATTTCTTGCATTTGGCAGGAAGCTTAAAGCAAAATATAAAGTGGAGTATATTGGTATTATTTACATGGTGACGAAAAGAATGATAAAAACATTTTGGAAGGAGAGGTTAAAAAAATGGGTAAAAATTTATTTTTGAAAGGCATGTTCTATGGTGCCTTAGCAGGTGGAGCACTAAGCTTATTAGATAAAAAAACACGTCAGGATATGAAGGTCAATGTAAAAAAAGCGTACGAGCAAGTTTCTTATATTGTTCGCCATCCTGGAGAAATCACGGAAAATGTTAAAGAGAGTGCTGAAAAAATTAGAAACACGATTGAGCAGGTCAGCGAGGACATTTCTTACATTACAGGAAAAGTGGACGAACTCCGTGAGTTAACGCCCCAAGTAAAAGAAGTGATCAAGGAAACGAAAAGTACTTTTTCAAAACATGAAGATTCAACACTCGTCGAAGATTTATTAAAAGAGGTTGATGTGGAAGAAGTCTCAGCAGAGAAATAAGAATATGAATGGAATACGTATGAAGGAGAGGTGAGAAAATGGAGAAAACAGTGAATGTCCGCAAATCCTTGTTCAGACTGTTATGGCACCGGATTGAAGAAGATGACATACCAGGGTTATCCGCTCAGCTCGCCTATTTTTTTCTTCTATCACTGTTTCCACTTCTTATTTTCATTTTTACGTTACTGCCATATCTGCCCATTCCATACCCCGATTTTTTAGGGAGTATTAGAGAGTTTGCACCCCCGCAGACTATGGATTTAATCGAAAAAAATGTTAACCATGTGATGAATAATCGCAATGGAGGTTTGCTTTCCTTTGGGGTTATTGGAACGATTTGGTCTGCATCCAATGGAATTCATGCCTTGGTTAGGGCTTTTAACAAGGCATACAATGTAAAAGAAAGCCGTTCTTTTATCGTTTCTAGAGGTATGGCCATCGTGCTGACGATAGGGATGATTTTAGTTTTTATGGTTGCTGTATTACTTCCGATATTCGGAAGGGAAATTGGAATTTTTCTTTTCTCTTATTTAGGTTTCAAGCTGGAATTCCTCCGTATTTGGGAAATGTTACGATTAGTCGTCAGTGCGCTAATATTATTTATTATTTTTACTGGATTGTATTGGATTGCTCCCAATGTTAAATTACGCTGTAGAAGTGCATTCCCAGGAGCTGGTTTTGCAACCGTTGGCTGGATCCTTTCCTCCTATGCTTTATCTTTCTACGTAAGTAAATTTAACAATTTTTCACTGACCTATGGAAGTATTGGGGCCATTATTGTATTGCTCATTTGGTTATACATTTCAGGGTTTATAATCATAATCGGCGGCGAGATAAATGCTTTCTATAGTGAGAAAAATAAATCAAACTGTTAAAATTTTTCATTATGAAAAATTCCTTATTGCAAACAATAAAGGTGGGGAACAGACAACCAAATAGGGGGGCTCACCATGACTAAACATACAAAAAAAGATGGCGGTACAAAACAAAAGGGTAAAGGCAGTAAAGGAAATAAAACTTCAGGATCTGCAAACGGAAGCAATGGATACCATTAAATAGAACCGGGCTTAGCCCGGTTCTTTAATTTTTGGCTGTGTTAAAGCTAAATGTTAACACAGCCTAATTTTTTAAAAGCCTTAAACTGTTAAGAATCACAAGAATCGTACTGCCTTCGTGCCCAATTACACCAAATGGCAAATCCAGCAATTGAAAAAAGTTAGATGAAATTAAGACCATGATTACCGTGATAGAGAAGATAACATTTTGTTTAATAATTGTGTTCATCCTTTGTGAAAGATGAATGGCTTCAGCAATCCTTGGTAAATCATTTTTCATTAGAACCACATCCGCGGTTTCAAGTGCCACATCTGAACCTTCCCCCATGGCAATTCCAACATTTGCAACCGCTAATGCTGGGGCATCATTAATGCCATCCCCAACCATCGCAATCGTTCCGTATTTCTCCTTCAGCTTTTTAAGCTGCTCCACTTTTTCTTCAGGCAGACATTCTGCATAGAACTGATGCACATGACTTTCTTCTGCAATCGCATTTGCTGTTTTCTCACTATCGCCAGTAAGCATAACCGTGTAAATACCTTGTTTCTTTAAATGATCGATGGCCGTCTTTGTTTCTTGTCTAACCACATCTTTTAAAGCAATCATCGCAGCTAAACAATCGTTAACTTGCACAAATACAAGAGTATTCCCTTGGCTGGCAAGGTCAGCTGCTTTGCCGTCAGCAAATGTTAGAGCGGCTTCTCTGCCAACAAAATCAGCCTTGCCTATTTTCCACTGTTCCCCAGATATTTCTGCTTTCAAACCCCATCCTGAGACATCTTCAAGGTTTTCTGGGTGAAGAAGGTCTCGGTCAAGATTGGCTTTCACATATTTGACAATCGATTGTGCAAGAGGATGATTGGATTGATTTTCAATTGAAGCTGCTTTCCATAATAGCTCGGCTTCCTCAAAGTCTTCATGGATGATAATTTCAGTAACTTCAGGTTTCCCTTTCGTCAGCGTTCCAGTTTTGTCGAAGGCAATGGCTTTCAAGTGGCTTAGATTCTCCAAATGTACGCCGCCTTTTACTAAAATCCCGCGTTTTGCACCATTTGAAATGGCTGACAATGTTGCTGGCATAATGGAAGCAACAAGGGCACAAGGAGAAGCAACAACTAATAAAATCATGGCCCGATAAAAGGATTCATTCCAGGTCCAATCCAGTAAGAAGTAGGGCAGGAACATCATCAATAAAACGGCAGCTAATACGGTTTTTACATAGGTACCTTCAAACTTTTCGATAAACAGTTGTGATGGAGATTTTTCACTCTGAGCTGATTGTACGAGCTCAATGATCTTGTGAAAAAGTGTTTCATTACTAGCTTTTGTTGTTTGAACAGTAATAGCGCCTGTTAAATTGACCGTCCCAGCAAACACTTCTGTCTCTAGTCCTTTTGAGACGGGCATTGATTCACCTGTAATGGCAGCTTCGTCAATGTTTGTATGCCCCTTCTTAATGACACCATCTGAGGGAATTCTTTCCCCAGGCTTAACAAGTATGTGGTCGCCGACTTTCAGCTCGGAAACAGGTATACGCCTTTCCACACCGTTGTTAATAACAAGAGCTTCTTCAGGCTGCAGCTTCATTAGTGAAGAGATCTCTTTATGACTTTTGTTCATCGTATAAGTTTCTAATGCGCCACTAACAGCAAAAATAAAAATTAGAATGGCACCTTCCGTCCAGTAGCCGATAATCGCAGACCCAATCGCTGCAAAGATCATCAGCATTTCGACGTTTAACTGTTTGTTTCCATATGTTGCTTCAATTCCTTCTTTGGCCTTGGCAAAGCCGCCAATCACAAAAGCCAACAAATAAAAGATAATAGAAGCCACATGGTCATTCATTTTGTCGGTAATCCATCCTGTGGCAATGAAAACACCGCTTAAACCAGCAGCAATCAATTCAGCATGAGGTTTAATCTTTTCTATAATACCTACTTTGGGTATTATCTTTGATAATCTCTTAGCATCCGTGCTCATTTTCAGTTCCCTCCCCCTAATTGAGAAAAATAATCAAAATCATTACCCCTAAAAAACACGAAAGCTGTCATCAAAGGAGATGACAGCAGATTTCACAAACAATTATTTATTAAGATTTATTTTAATTTTATCATATAGTTTATGTTTAATATATAAAAATGCTCCAAAAATTAAGAATGATGCTGCTCTGCCATAGAAAATGTCTTTTTCCCAAACACGTAAATAACGATGGATAAGATTAACAGCATCGTACTGATAATATAAAAGAAGCTTATATTTTGGAAAAATTGGATGAAAAGACCGCCAATGATCGGGCCGCTTAAACTTCCTAAGCTAAAAAAGATCCCACATAATAAATTTCCAGTCGCCAGCAGATTCTTAGGGACTAAATCCGTCATATAACTGATTCCAAGAGAAAATGTCGATCCCACTACCATTCCTGATAAAAGCACGGATATGAATAGCCCTATAAAGGATTGTTCAAATATGCTTGCAGCTGAAAAACTTAAGAAACCTAGAAGCAGTACAATCATCAAGATATTCCTTCTCCCATATTGGTCACTAAGGACACCTAATGGAAGCTGGGTGATGATGCTTCCAATGGCAAAGGCAGTTAACACCAAGGAGACACTGGCTACATCGATATTACTTCTTAAAGCGTACACTGGGAAGCTGCCGTTTAAAGAGGATTCTAAAAAACCGTAGCAGAAAGGCGGCAGGAAAGCGACCCAGCCATATTTCATCGTTTTTCTAAAGCGCTTGAAGGTATTGAAAAATGAATTAATTTCGACTTCCTGTTCTGGAAACTCGTTCTTTAAGGCAAATACAAATACCCAGCCGATCAAGCATAAGATAGATGAAACGATAAATGGCAACGACTGATTAACATTTACCAGAGGGGTCATTAAAGGTCCGCTGGCAAAGCCAATCCCAAAAAATAATCCATACAATGAAATATTGCGTCCTCTTTTTTCGCTTGGAGAGGAGGAGGTAATCCAGGTTTGGGTGGCAAAATGTAAGGCATGGTCACCAATCCCGATTAGAGCTCGTAAACAAAACCAAAACCAAAAGGATTTCCACAACGGGAACAATGCCAGTGCCACAACCACCAGTCCACCGCCGACAATAATCGTTGGTTTATAGCCATATTTTCGCAGCGGTGTTTCCATAAAAGGAGAGACAAGAAGAATTCCAATGTAGAGCGCGGTGGCATTTAATCCATTAAGAGAAGAAGAAACTCCGCCTTGTTCAAAAATTACGGCAATTAATGGAAGAAGCATGCCTTGGGAAAAGCCAGAAATCGCAACTATGGTCACCAGAACCCAAAACCGAAAGTTAGTTTTATTCATATATAAACCTCGTTAGTTTGAAAATTGATACCCATTCGATGGTATCGGGAAAATAAAGCATTTGCAAGAAAAATATGCTTCAATCATGTTAAATAGCACAAAAATAGGGAACTCTCATAACGGAGGAATTTTTATACATTTTTGTCATACTTATTTTCTATGTTAGCCAAAGGAGGAGAAACAGTGGAAAAAATATTTATGCTGCTTACATTTATTGGAGTCCCGCTTTCAGTCATTGGGACATTGATGCATTGGCCAACCATGATCCTCTTTATTGTTTACTGTGTTTCAATTATCGCACTAGCCAGTTATATGGGGAGGGCAACTGAAAGTTTGGCGGTTGTTGCCGGACCTCGTGTGGGCGGTCTCCTGAATGCTACCTTTGGAAATGCAGTTGAATTGATCATATCTATTTTTGCTTTAAAGGAAGGATTGGTTGGGGTTGTTCTTGCGTCTTTAACAGGGTCAGTCTTAGGGAACCTTCTCCTGGTAGCTGGATTATCGTTTTTCATTGGAGGGTTGAAATTTAAAAGGCAGACTTTTAACGTACATGATGCAAGGCATAATTCTGGTCTGCTGATGTTCGCTGTGATTGTAGCTTTTGTGGTCCCTGAAGTTTTTTCGATGGAAATGAATGAAACGAAAACGTTAACCCTAAGTATTGGGATATCGATTATTCTTATCTTACTTTACCTTGCAGCACTATTCTTTAAATTGGTTACTCATCGCGGGGTATATCAAAGTGAGAATGCTGAAACACATCATGAGGAAGAACCAGAATGGGGCAAGGGGAAGGCGATTGGTGTTCTTCTAGCCGCTACTTTAGCTGTAGCCTACATTTCTGAGAATCTCGTTCATACCTTTGAATTTGTGGCTGAATCATTTGGCTGGACAGAATTGTTTATTGGGGTAATTATCGTAGCGATTGTTGGTAATGCGGCAGAACATGCCTCTGCCATAGTGATGGCCTTTAAAAATAAAATGGATATTGCAGTTGAGATTGCCATTGGATCCACCTTGCAGATTGCTATGTTTGTTGCGCCAGTGCTAGTCTTAATTTCACTATTCTTTACTGAAACCATGCCGCTTGTATTTACAATGCCTGAATTAATTGCAATGGTAACCTCGGTACTGCTGATGGTTGTCATTTCGAATGACGGTGAATCCAACTGGTTTGAAGGACTCACCTTACTTGCAGCCTATTTCATTATGGGCATAGGATTCTTCCTTCTATAGATAATGTAACGTAAAAAGACTCTGTGCCCTAGGGCTCAGAGTCTTTAATTAATGATTCAATTCGATGTAAGGGTAAATCCATTAACTGTGCTATAATTTAAGCATTATGCGTTTACGGGGTAAAACCAATCGCGTTTCTTGGGACCATCAATCACCAACCTTCATGTTTAATTTATAATAGAAAAACACGAGTGTTGAATTTCATATATGAGTGGAATCCCAACCTCCTTAATGTAAATGGTTCGTCGATTGATTACTGCCCTCCTTTTTTAAGGTTAAGTTTATTATAATTGATTAATCGAATTTTGTAAATGTTCTGATTATTATTTTTTTAAGGAGATACATATGGCATTATTTTATCGGTTTCTTTTCTTTTTTGCAGGTTTATCCATTATGACTTTTGGAGTTTGTTTAACTATTAAAGCAGAGCTTGGGGCTGGGGCTTGGGATGCGCTAAATGTTGCACTTACTGAATGGATAGGTTTGACGATTGGCAGCTGGATTATCATCGAAGGTGCAGTGTTAGTGGTTATAAATTCATTATTGGTAAAAAGAAGACCTGAGCTATTATCGCTATTGACCATCATCTTAATTGGGTCTTTGGTTGATTTATGGATGTTTTTTATATTTGAGTCTTTTGAAGTTTATGGATTAACGCTAAAATTCGTTACCTTAATTCTTGGGATTTTCATTATAGGGCTTGGTGCAGCGATCTATTTACAAGCTAAGTTTCCTTCTAGTCCCATTGATTCTTTTATGATGGCCATTAGAGAACGTTTTAGAGTTAATTTAATGACGGCGAAGACAATTGGGGAACTTGTTGCATTATTTCCAGCGCTTTTGCTCCAAGGACCTATTGGTGTTGGCACCATCATTATTACGTTTACAATCGGTCCCTTTGTTCAGCTGTGTTTTCCTTATTTTGAAAAATTAATGAATCGACTGGCAGATGGGGATTTTCAGGCAAAATATTGAAATATTTTGTGGAAATGGATAAAACTTTTCAACTCCGAAAACACTATGAGCAGACTTATTACTGCTATATTGTGAAAGGAGTTTTTCTTGTGAAAAAATTGTTTCCTGTCGTAGTCACGCTGTTATTATTATTAGCTTTCCTGCCGACAGCCTCTGCTGAAAACAAAAATGCTAAAAAAGCACCTGTAAACTATCAAATACCTCCTTCAGTCCGTAACATTACGAAGGAAAATACGTATCCAAATTCAACACAAGACCTGCCAACTTTGCAGCCTAGTGAATTAACCAAGCAGCTGATCGACTCTTCTAAGGTGAAAATTGAAAATCCGGATTTAATCCGTATGCTAAATGAGACCAGCATTAATAGTACACCCTTTGCCCTTGGTTATCGAGCAATCGTATACTTGGGTCAGTGGCCATTAAATTATGAATCCACAGAAACAGCACCGAACTGGGAGTATCAAAAAATTAATACAAACTACTATGATAATCGCGGCGGGAAGGTACCTTACCAAATTCATTATGTTCAAGAAGCTCAAAAAATTATCCGCGGCGGGTTAACAGCAAAAATTGAAAATGCAGAAGACGTTAAAAAAATGATGCTCTTAAAGGCTATGGAAAAAACTCGTTTACCGCTTGCATTTGATACGATTATCGGTGCAGGAACGAAAAATGATCATGTCTACAATATCCCTGTCAACCGCTTAGGATACTTATATGCTTACGCACCGGCAGTGAATGAAAAAGGAAAAGTTACCTACGGAGAAGTATATTTAATGCTTAAGGGAAATAAAAAAGTAATCGTCGTTAAAAATGTAACGTCACAAGGAATCGGAGCATGGATTCCGGTTCAGGACCATGTTTCATTTGGTTTTGCTGCATCAGAAAGACCAAGATAATGATGGAGAAAGAACTCCTACAAAGGTCGTAGGGGTTCTTTTTTGAAAAAGAGCTGAGGAAAGTGTAAGATAATTGGCATAGAAGGGGGAGAATCAAATTTGGGCAGTCCGACTCATGATAAAAATTCACAAGTTAGTTTTTTAAAGCAGCGTTTAAACATGTTTCTAGATGTATTGGATGCAATCGATCCGGAGGATACGGATCTTGATGACATTGACAACTTAATCAAAATGATTGATGAATTAGAATCAAAGTGTAAAGAATTCAATCATCGCTAAGCACCGGAGTCTGTTTAATTACAGGCTCTATTTTTTTGAAAACCTTTACCTTTAAAAGATTTGTTTATAGGAGTATAATAATAATCGTCAAATAGTTGTAATTTTTAAATAGATTGCGAATCGGACATGGGGAAAGGGGTATTTTAGGTGAATATCGAGAAATTTCAGGAAAGCATGTACAAGCTAGTGGTTGAAACTTCTACAAAGCTTCCAAAGGATGTACGCCGTGCAGTTAAAGCGGCAAAGGAGAAGGAAAACGCAGGTACGAGTGCAGCAATGAGCCTCGCCACAATTACCAATAATATTAAAATGGCAGATGATCAAGTTTCACCTATTTGTCAGGATACCGGATTACCAACTTTTAAAATTAAAACGCCTGTTGGGGTAAACCAATTAGAAATAAAAGAAGCGATTAAAAATGCAATTGTCATCGCTACAAAAGAAGGAAAGCTGCGTCCAAACTCTGTTGATTCACTGACAGGTGAAAACAGCGGCGACAATCTTGGTGCAGGTTTGCCGGTAATGAAATTTGATCAATGGGAAAAAGATTATATCGACGTTCGTCTGATTTTAAAAGGCGGCGGCTGTGAAAATAAAAACATTCAGTACAGTCTTCCATGTGAATTAGAAGGACTAGGAAGAGCTGGACGTGACCTTGACGGAATCCGTAAGTGTATTATGCACTCTGTTTACCAAGCACAAGGACAAGGCTGCAGTGCAGGTTTTATCGGAGTAGGTATCGGCGGCGACCGTTCATCTGGCTACGATTTAGCAAAGGAACAGTTATTCCGTTCGTTGGATGATGTTAATCCAAACGAGGATTTGCGTGCTATAGAAGAGTATGTGCTAGAAAATGCGAATAAATTGGGTATCGGTACAATGGGCTTCGGCGGAGAAGCAACGCTGTTAGGCTGTAAAGTCGGAGTGATGAACCGAATTCCTGCAAGCTTCTATGTTTCTGTGGCTTACAATTGCTGGGCATTCCGCCGCTTAGGTGTTAATGTCGACCCTGTATCAGGAGAAATTAACGAGTGGATGTACCAGGAAGGCGATTTGATTGATTTCGCTGAATCAGAAGCGGAAAAAGAAACCGCAGCAGCACGTGCTAATGACGTAATCACGCTACAAGCTCCAATTAGTGAAGAACAAATTCGTCAGTTAAAAGTAGGGGACGTTGTTCAAATTAACGGCATGATGTATACAGGCCGTGACGCGATTCATAAATACCTGTCTGATCACGATTCACCAGTCGATTTAAATGGACAAGTCATTTACCACTGTGGTCCGGTTATGTTGAAGGATAAAGATGGAGTTTGGCATGTAAAGGCTGCCGGCCCAACCACCAGTATTCGTGAGGAGCCTTATCAAGG
Source organism: Neobacillus sp. NPDC093182 (assembly GCF_044754045.1). Classification (NCBI taxonomy): domain Bacteria; kingdom Bacillati; phylum Bacillota; class Bacilli; order Caryophanales; family Bacillaceae; genus Neobacillus; species Neobacillus sp. NPDC093182. Next base: position 165,119 of record NZ_JBIVOI010000002.1, on the reverse strand, counting down.
CGACATTATGAAGAAATTTGGTATCCGCGCGGTAATTGGAAAAGGCGGTATGGGTCCTCGTACTCTGGAAGCTCTTAAAGAGCATGGCGGTGTCTATCTGAACGCTATCGGCGGCGCGGCTCAGTATTATGCAGATTGTATTAAGGGTGTTGAAGGTGTCGACCTTATGCAATTTGGTATCCCTGAGGCTATGTGGCACCTTCGCGTGGAAGGCTTTACAGCTGTAGTAACAATGGATTCGCATGGAAACAGCTTACATGCCGATGTGGATAAGTCTTCGTTAGAAAAATTAGCACAGTTTAAGGATAAGGTGTTTAATTAGGGTTTTGGGAGCAGGCTCATTTAGTGGGCTTGCTTTTTTTTGATTTTGGGGTAGCGAGAGCTTGTTTTGTAGAAACTGTATAGTTTTTTGTAGAAACTGTACGGTTTTTTGTAGAAGCTGTACGGTTTTTTGTAGAAGCTGTACGGTTTTTTGTAGAAGCTGTATAGTTTTTTGTAGAAACTGTACGGTGTTTGTAGAAGGTGTACGGTTTTTTGTAGAAGCTGTACGGTTTTTTGTAGAAGCTGTTCACTTATTTGTAGAAACTGTATGGTTTTATGTAGAAACTGTACGGTTCGTACAAATTCAAACAACAAACTCATCAAGAAAAGTATAAATTGTCACTAAAACTTCATAATAAAACTGAAAAAAAGAAGGAATTTTAAAACTGAATAAAGAAAAGTTACTTCAAACCATTTAGGAGGGACTTTTTTGTTTGTGAAAAATTTAACTAAACCCATACCATTACTTCAGGCAGAGGCCCTAGAGAGAAGACTAAGAATAGATCATGAAAAAATGCCAGAAATAAAAAATAACATTAAAATATTAAAGTCAGGTTACAATGGCGAAAGAGAAATCAATTATCAATTAGGGCAAATTCCTCAGCATAAATACCACATTTTCCATGACCTCCGACTTCCCATAGGTGAAACATTTTTTCAAATTGACGCACTACTCCTTTCATCATATATACTCATTAATCTTGATGGTAAAAATCATTCTGGCAAAATAACCATTGAAAAAAATCAAATGATTCAAGAAGCCTTTGAGAAGAGAGAAATATACGAGAATCCTGTATCACAGGTTAATCGGCACAAAATATTATTGAGAAATTGGATAGAGGATAATCAATTACCTCGGATATTTATGGACAATTTGGTCTGCTTTTCAAGGTCATCAAGTGAAATTATTATAACTCCTGGTTACCGGGAAGCAGAGAATAAGATTTGTAAGACTCATGATTTAATAAAAAAGATTGAGGAATTAGAAGGGTACCATAAAAAGGTCTGGGTGAGTGAACAAGATATTTTAAAAATTAGTAACCTTTTATTTAAAAAACACGCACCCAAGAGGATAGATTTACTAAAATTTTTCCAAGTTCCTGAATCAGACATTATTATTGGCGTTCAATGCCCAGCATGTTTATTTGCACCAATGATTTATAATAGGAATAAATGGATATGCCCTACATGTCAATTGATTTCCAAAGATGCCCATATAAGAGCCATTTACGATTATTTCAGAATTTTTAAACCTTGGTTTACAAATTCTGAAATCCGAAATTTTCTCAATATGTCCTCTCCTAGAGCAGTAGTCCACTTATTATCTCCCCTAAAACTCACCCGTGTAGGTTATACAAGTGACACTGTTTACCACCAGCCAAAACTTTTTCCTTAAAATACTAATCATGTTTCCCATTTACAAACAAACACTATAAAAAACAAAATAGGGGGAACATGGATGAAAAAGTTATTATGCATCCTTAGTTTGCTGCTGTTAATGGTGCCTCAGGTTACATATGGGTACGTTCCAAATAAGCCAATCCATTGGGGTTTTAAGAAAGCTGTTGATGAACAGCCGCCCGATGCGGGGGCTGAGTATGAAAAAATTCTTGAAAAGTATGGCGCATTTTATAAAGGAGATCCAAATTCAAAAATCCTATATCTAACCTTTGATAATGGTTATGAAGCAGGATACACCGGTCAAATCCTGGATGTGTTAAAAAAGCAAAAAGTTCCAGCAACCTTTTTTGTGACGGGACATTACTTATTATCGCAGCCTGAATTGACGAAGCGTATGGTGGATGAGGGTCACATCATCGGCAATCATTCTTGGCACCATCCCAATATGACACAAATCAGTGATGAACGAATTCGTGAAGAACTTCAAAAAGTGAAGGATAAGACCAAGGAGATTACGGGTCAAAAGAAAATGAAGTATTTACGTCCGCCAAGAGGGGTTTTTAGCGAGAGAACGATGCAGATTGCGAAGGAAGAAGGGTATACACATGTTTTTTGGTCATTGGCCTTTGTCGACTGGAATACAAATGCTCAGAGAGGCTGGGAGTATTCTTACCTCAACATCATGAGACAAATCCACCCTGGTAGTGTATTACTTCTGCACACTGTTTCGAAGGATAATGCCGATGCCCTTGAAAAAGTAATTAAGGATCTGAAAAAGAAAGGCTATAAATTTAAAAGTCTTGATGAATTCAAACCGGAAAAGAAAGGTCTTTCTAGGATTATACCGAGTTTCTGGAGAAAATAAGTAGAAAAAAGCTGGATTCGTGAAGAATTCGGCTTTTCTCTGTTAATAATGCTATAATACGGTAATATCAAACAGGAACCGGAATTTGGAGTGAACGAAATGAAAACAGATCAATCAATTAAAATACAGCTTAATCAGACCTTTCCCTTAACCATCAAACGACTCGGCATTAATGGGGAAGGTGTCGGTTATTTTAAAAAGCAGGTAGTTTTTGTGCCAGGAGCACTTCCTGGAGAAGAGGTAGTGGTTGAGGCCACAAAGATTAACCCTAAATTTGCTGAGGCAAAAATAAAGAAGATTCGTATTAAATCACCGCATCGTGTTCAGCCGCCTTGCCCAGTCTATGAGGAATGTGGAGGCTGTCAGCTGCAGCATTTAAAATACAGCCAGCAATTAAAAGAAAAGCGTGATATTGTCATTCAATCGCTTGAACGTCATACCCGGCTTGCAGTGGATAAACTTGATATCCGCGAAACGATTGGAATGGAAGACCCATGGGGATATCGGAATAAAAGCAGTTTTCAACTAGCAGGAAGAGACGGAAAGGTTTTAGCGGGATTGTATGGCTTAAACTCTCACCAGCTAATTAATATTGAACATTGTGCGGTTCAGCATTCACAAACAAATGAAGCGGTTAATGCTGTTAAAAAAATTCTCGAAGAGTTAAAAATTACAATTTATAATGAAAAAACTCGTAAAGGGATTGTTCGTACAATCGTTACCCGCGTAGGAGTGCAAAGTGGCGAACTCCAGGTGGTCCTTATTACAAATCAAAAAGAGTTGCCAAAGAAAGAACAGATTATCGAGGAAATCCAAAAACGACTTCCGAATGTAAAATCAATCGTTCAGAACATAAATGAACAAAAAACGTCGCTTATTTTTGGAGAAGAAACTCTACCTTTAGCAGGTCAAGAGTTTATCCAAGAAACATTAGGAGATCTCCAGTTTGAGTTATCGGCAAGGACTTTCTTTCAGCTAAATCCTGTTCAGACCATTAAGCTTTATAATGAAGTAAAAAGGGCAGCGGGGCTGACTGGTAAAGAAAAAATAGTCGATGCTTATTGTGGTGTGGGAACCATTGGCTTGTGGTTAGCAGACCAGGCAGCCGAAGTCCGTGGTATGGATGTTATTCCTGAATCAATAGAAGACGCAAAGAAAAATGCCAAACGTCACGGGTTTACAAACACTAAATATGTACCAGGTAAAGCAGAAGAGGTACTTCCTAAATGGGTGAAAAAGGGCTGGAAGCCAGATGTCATCGTTGTTGATCCGCCAAGAACCGGTCTTGACTCACAATTAATCCAAACCATATTACAAACAGCACCTGAAAAGCTGATTTACATCTCATGCAATCCTTCTACTTTAGCAAAAGATATTCAAATGTTAAGTGCTAAATTCGAAGTGAAATATATACAGCCTGTTGATATGTTTCCGCAGACAGCGCACGTTGAGTGCGTCTCGCAGATAGTATTAAAAGAAGCAGCAGACCCCAAATAGGGGATTCTGCTGCGTTTTAATCAGATATGGAAGCCGAAAAACGATAGTGGATGAAAGGTGTTCCATCATCCTTTACTTCAATACGATTTATGAAGATGATTACTGCAAGCTTTTTTACCATGACGTGCATAACTCCCACAAATATAGCCTTCACGATTACTCCTGTACCACATTCCTGTACCGCAGTCTTTGCAAAAAAGAATGTTGGTAAATAGGTGCTTCTTAGGTGCTGTAATATACTTTGTTCTAATCTTCATTTGTTGCTGAACAGTATCAAACATATCACGTGGTATAATTGCTTTATAATTATCTCTCACAATTATTTGTTTTTCTGGCTCAATATTTTTTCTTTTATTACTTGTCACACCCCCCGAGTACTCTTCAAAAATTCTTCTAACGATGTTTGGTGTATTATCATCCTTAAAATAAAGTTTCCCTTCCTTAACCTCATATCCATACGGTGGGTTAGACCCTTTAAAAAGCCCTTTATTTGCTCTAGTTCGTAATGTCTCTTTAACACGATTACGTTTTCCTTTGGCAATTTTGAGTTCTTATGTGTTATTTGGGAAGCATTAGCTTCCCTAATGTTTGCTATTGGTGTTGATTTCAACTTAGTACCTCCTGTTAAGATAATAAGGTTGGTGATGGTGACTTCCATAAAATCCTCATACTAAGATAGATGAATATGGAATAAGTCTCCAGTTTCTCCTTTACGAGGTTAAAAGAAGCAAACTTAATTGATCGTTTATGCTCCCAACACAATTAGAAGTTAAATACGTTTCTGCTTTACAAATAACAATGGGGGGAAGCTGTGGCTTCCTTCTTTTTTATTTAACTAATTTTAATTTGTTCTTTAGCATTAGGGAACTGTTCTAAACCTCGACAAAAACTTTCTAGTAAACAATCCTAAGATTGATTATTTAAGGGGTTTCCTGCACTTGGATGAATGCCTTTCTAATTGTTTTTGGGGAATAAAGGTACCAAATTGTAACAAAATAAAAGAAAAAAATTCTATAATTTGTATATATCTTAATAATAAAATGTCTAGACATTTGGCGTTAAATGATTATAATAAAAAAAGTAAGCGGTTAATGTAAACGTTTTTGAGAACGTTAAAATTAAAATTATTTTTAAGGAGCTTGATAATAATGAAAAGAATTCTTTTAGCATGTAGCTCAGGGATGTCAACTAGCCTTTTAGTAACAAAAATGGAACAGTATGCAGCTTCAATTGGTGAGGAAGCAAAAATCTGGGCGGTTGGACAGGACCAAGCGAGAAAGGAAATGGCGAATGCTGATGTTGTCTTAATAGGGCCACAAATGAGTTTCTTAAAAGGTGACTTTCAAAAAGAAGCGAACCAATATGGCATTAAAGTGGATGTTATTGATATGATGGCTTACGGCTTGGCTGACGGTAAAAAAGCTTATGAACAAGCTTTATCTTTAATGTAATGGAGGATTTGTTATGGAAAATGTAAATATAGACGAATTAACGAGTGAACAAATTAATTTTATGCTGATCCTTCATAGCGGCAATGCGAGAAGTAAAGTGATTCAAGCCCTTCGCGAGTATCGTGAAGGCAGGATCGAAGAGGCAGATAATCTTTTAGCGGATGCAGAAAAAGATTTACATGTTGCCCACCAGATTCATTTTAAGATGGTTCAGCAAGAGGCATCAGGAGAAAAAGTTGAGTTTGCGTTACTATTAATGCATGCAGAAGATCATTTAATGTCAACGTTATCAATGAAAGAACTTGTAAAAGAATTATTAGAGCTTTTTAAAATAAAAAAACTTTAAAAGGAGAAACAAACAATGTTCGAGAAGTTAAGTAAGTACCTCGTTCCAATTGCTGGAAAACTTAATAACAACCGCTTTTTATCGGTATTGCGAGATGCCTTTATGCTTGCGTTCCCGTTAACGATATTCGGATCGATCTTTGTTGTATTAACGAACTTACCATTCCTGGATAAATTAATGAACGAGGGAGCTATCGCTAATTTCCGGGATATGTTCGGTATAGCCTCTTCGGCTACAATGGGAATTATGTCTGTATTCGTAGTGTTTGGTATAGGGTATTATTTGTCTAGAAGTTATAATGTTGAGGCCATTTTTGGTGGTGCCATTGCACTTGTATCATTCTTTATGTTAACACCCTTTGTGGTTCAACCTGAAAATGGAGAATTAGTAACAGGTGTTATTCCTTTAGACCGTTTAGGTGCTAAAGGGATGTTCCTTGGAATGATCACAGCGTTTCTAGCTACAGAGATTTACCGTAGAATTGTTCAAAAAAACATTACCATTAAAATGCCTCCTGGAGTACCGCCGGCAGTTGCGAAGTCATTTGCTGCGTTAATTCCGGCATTTATTACCTTAACTGTTTTCTTAGGAATTAATATCTTCGTAACACAATTATTTAATACAAATATGCATGATGTTATTTACAAAGCTATTCAAGCTCCATTAGTTGGTTTGGGCAGTGGAATTATTCCTACATTGATTGCTATTTTCTTCATTCAAATCTTATGGTTCTTTGGATTACATGGACAAGTTATCATTAACTCCGTAATGGACCCAATTTGGAATACATTAATGATTGAGAACTTAGAGGCATATACAGCCGGAAATCCAGTACCAAATATCATCTCAAAACCATTTATTGAGATTTACACTGTTGGAATGGGTGGTACAGGTATGACCTTAGCGGTTGTGTTAGCGATTCTTCTCTTTATGAAGAGCAAACAAATGAAGCAGGTTGGTAAACTTGGCTTAGGACCTGGCCTATTCAATGTTAACGAACCAATCATCTTTGGTTTACCGATTGTTATGAATCCAATCGTTATTGTCCCTTGGATTCTTGCTCCAATCGTGGTTACACTTGTCTCTTATTTTGCAATGGCTTCTGGCCTAGTTCCACCGCCAACAGGCGTTGCGGTACCATGGACGGTTCCATTCTTTATCAATGGAATTATGGCAACAAACTCATTAGCGGGCGGATTACTTCAGCTTGTAAATATCGTAATTGTTTTTGTGATTTGGTTCCCATTCTTAAAGTCATTGGATCGAGTGAATATACAAAAAGAAAAAGAAGAAGAGAACAAAGCTGCTTAGGTTTTATTAATATGAAAGGGCAGGTGAATAAACGGAAGATGTAAGAGAATATTCTGCAGCACCGTATTTCTCTGCCTTTATTTATAATCTTGTTTATTACCTCTTAGTTGAAAAGGAGATTAAAATTATGACTAGTGCAAATGAAATTAAATATCGCTTTCCGGAAGGATTTTGGTGGGGATCGGCAGCTTCTGCAACACAAACTGAGGGGGCAGCTGATGTAGATGGCAAAGGAAAAAACATTTGGGATTACTGGTATGAAATCGAGCCGAACCGCTTCTTTGACGGCGTAGGTCCTGCTAACACTTCTCAATTCTATTACAAATACAAAGAAGATATAAAGTTAATGAAAGAAATTGGTCATAACTCATTTCGGATGTCTATTTCTTGGTCAAGATTAATTCCAAATGGCAGAGGAGAAGTCAATTTTAAAGCTATTAAATTCTATAATAATGTGATTAACGAATTCATTAAAAATGGTATTGAGCCTTTCGTTGGATTATTTCATTTTGATATGCCAATGGAACTTCAAAAAATTGGCGGTTGGGAAAGCCGAGAAGTAGTAGACGCATATGAAGCATTCGCTAAAACTTGTTTTGAACTATTCGGTGATCGTGTGAAAAAATGGTTTACCCATAACGAACCAATCGTACCGGTTGAGGGCGGATATCTTTACGATTTTCATTATCCGAATGTAGTAGATTTCGGAAAGGCTGTACAAGTCGGATACCACACCATGTTAGCCAGTGCAAAAGCAATAAAGACCTATAGAGAATTAAATCAAGACGGGAAAATTGGAATTGTCTTAAATCTGACACCTTCCTATCCAAGGAGCCAAAACCCTGCTGATATAAAAGCATCAGTAATCGCGGATGCGTTTTTTAACAGGTCATTCCTAGACCCTTCTGTTAAAGGTGAGTTTCCTCAAGAACTTTTGCAAATCTTAAAGGAAGAAGACCTCATGCCTGAAATTGAAGACGGGGATTTAGATATTATTAAAAACAATACCGTTGATATTCTTGGAGTTAACTACTATCAACCAAGACGGGTAAAAGCAAAAGAAAATCTTCCAAATCCGAAAGCCCCTTTCATGCCGGAGAGATTTTTTGATAATTACGTTATGCCAGGGCGAAAGATGAATCCTCACCGAGGCTGGGAAATATATGAAAAGGGTATTTACGATATTCTGATTAATTTGAAAGAAAACTATGGGAATATTGAATGTTTCATTTCGGAAAATGGTATGGGTGTAGAAGGCGAAGAAAAGTTCCGAGATGAAAATGGAATCATCCAAGATGATTATCGAATTGAATTTATCAGAGAACATCTAAAGTGGGTTTCAAAAGCCATTGAAGAAGGTTCGAATGTAAAGGGCTATCATTTATGGACATTTATGGATAACTGGTCTTGGACAAATGCGTATAAAAACCGTTATGGCTTTGTCTCTGTTAACCTAAATAAAGATGGAGAACGAACGATTAAAAAGAGCGGTCACTGGTTTAAGACTGTGTCTGATAATAATGGATTTTAAAAGAAGATGGTCTAGCCTAACCATCTTTTTAAATGAATATGAACGATATTTAAATTATTCTTTTATAATTTAAATAATATATATCTTTTTAATAGGGTGGTTTAGAGATGACCAAGTATGAAACAATTTGTTTCGAGATTAGAAATCGAATCATAAAACGCGAATATCCAATAGATCAGCCAATACCTGACGAAATATCTTTGGCCAAAGAATTTAAGTGCAGCAGAATGACCATGAAAAGGGCCCTTGATATTTTAGTGGTGGAGGGACTCCTTTATCGTAAAAGAGGCCACGGTACTTTTATTGTTCAATCCGCAATTCAAGATAGCCGGGTAAATGTGATTCGTAATGAAGGATTGACGAACCTAATAACAGACAAAAAAGTTACAAGTAAAGTTATTAAATTCGAAGTTCAGTTTCCATCCGAAGAAGTGGCAGCACATTTAGCGATTGATAACAAAACTCCTATTTACAATATCATTCGGTTAAGACTCGTTGATGGTGAACCGTATGTAATGGAAAAAACGTATATGCCAACAACAATCGTGCCAGGCATAAATGATGAAATTTTACATGGATCGATTTACGGATATATTACGAACTCATTGGGTTTAACGATTGCGGGATCTCATCGAAAAATCAGGGCTTGTAAGTCGGACGATTTGGATCAAGAACATTTGGCTTGTCTGGCTGATGATCCAATTCTAGAAGTGGAGCATGTGGGATTTTTAAATAATGGACTTCCATTTGAATATTCTTTCTCACGCCATCGATATGATAAGTTTGAAGTAACCATGGTCAATATGAAACGCTAAACCAGGAGGATTTTGATATGTTGGGCGCAATCGAAGCAGGAGGAACAAAATTTGTTTGTGCTGTAGGGGACGAATTAGGGAATATCGCTGAAAGTATTCAGATTCCAACAACTGTGCCAGAGGAAACAATGGCAGAGGTCATTCGCTTTTTTAAAAAATATGATTTAGAAGCAATAGGGATCGGGTCGTTTGGACCGATTGATGTCAATAAGGAAAGTCCAACTTATGGGAATATTACTTCAACACCTAAAACTGCATGGAAGGATTATCCTTTGGTGCAAGTGATGAAGGATGCTTTTTCCCTACCTGTCGGTTTCAATACGGATGTAAATGCAGCTGCTTTAGCGGAAGCTACACTTGGGGCAGCAAAAGGGCTAGATAGCTGCCTATATATCACGATTGGCACCGGAATTGGGGCAGGAGCAATGGTTCAAGGAAAATTGCTTGAGGGCCTTTCACATCCGGAAATGGGCCATATCCTTGTAAGACGCCATCCAAATGATACCTATGCAGGGAAATGTCCGTATCATCATGATTGCTTGGAGGGTTTGGCAGCAGGGCCAGGCATTGAGGAACGTTGGGGTGAAAAGGGAAATAACTTAGTTGACCGTAAAGAAGTATGGGATTTGGAAGGTTATTATCTTGCTCAAGCACTTATGCAATACATTTTGATTCTTTCACCGAAAAAGATTATTCTCGGCGGGGGTGTCATGAATCAAAAACAAGTATTTACTTATATTTATAACTATTTGCCTGAGTTAATAAACAATTATGTATCCTTGCCGGAACTTTCCGACTACATTGTAAGTCCTGGCTTAGGAAACTATGCAGGGATAAATGGATCCCTCTTATTGGCTTATCAAGCATTACAAAGTGAAAATCAGTAATTAAATAGGGGGATTATTGATGGAGCCATTATTTTTAAAACCTGTCTTTAAAGAGAGAATTTGGGGGGGGAAGGCCTTAAAAAATGAGTTTGGCTATTCCATTCCCTCTGATCAGACAGGGGAATGCTGGGCAATTTCTGCACATCCAAATGGACCTTCAATGGTTGAAAATGGTCCTTTATCTGGGGCAACCTTGGACAAACTTTGGAAGGAATATCCTGAATTATTCGGAAACTCACAAGATGAAGTGTTTCCACTGTTAACAAAAATTTTAGATGCTAACATGGATTTATCGGTTCAAGTTCATCCTGATGATGCATATGCCAAAGCCAATGAAAATGGAGAACTAGGAAAGACCGAATGCTGGTATATCATTGATTGTAAAGAAGATGCAGACATGATATTTGGTCATAATGCGAAGACAAAAGAGGAATTAATTCAGCAAATTAATGAAGGAAATTGGAATGAATTACTTCGTAGAGTGAAAATCAAACCCGGAGACTTTTTTTATGTACCAAGTGGAACGATTCATGCCTTATGTGAAGGTACACTGGTGTTAGAAACACAGCAAAGCTCTGACACAACTTACAGAGTTTATGATTATGACCGTAAAGATGACGAAGGAAATTTACGCGACCTTCACTTGGATAAAGCGATTCAGGTAACGACTGTTCCGCTTGATGTTAGGGGAATTCAACCTTTAGTGGAGATAAAGGAAAACATCGAGATTACTACATTTGTAGAATCGGACTTTTTTTCTGTCTATAAATGGAACGTAAGAGGTCATTCGTCGTTCTCCTATACAGATCAATATTTACTGTGTAGCGTTATCAAAGGGGAAGGCACATTGAGTCATGATGGAGAAAGGTATTCTTTAAGTAAAGGAACACATTTCATTATTCCTGTAGGACTAGGTGAATTTTTCATTGATGGTGTTTGTGAACTTATCGTTTCCCATCCATAAAAAGGTGTCAGTGGATATTTCTTGGATAACATCTTCCTAACAAATGAAATTTAAGCAAAGCGCTCAATCCAACGGGGTTGAGCGCTTTTTTGTCCAGAACGAGCAAATAAGTGAATGAAAAGCCCTGCATGTTGTGCGGGGCTTTTTAGGACGATGTAACAATTAGTTTGAAAATCGTTCTGTAATGCGTGCGTAATTTCCTTTTTGCGAGGTTTTTTTAGATTACTTATTACTTAATATTGAATGTTTATAACTTAAAATATAGAATAAGTGTAAGGTTATTTTAGTTAAAGTGAATTGCTAAATAGAGAATTGAAAATACCGTGGATATTAACAGTTTATTATTCCTTAAACATTAAAACTAACCAATTAATGGGGAGGCATTTATATTGAATGAGCAAGAAAAAGAGTTGCAATATAAAACTTCTATTATTCTAGGAAAAGATACCACTAACATGACGATAAATGAAATAATTGCAGGATTGGTTAATGTGGTTGAATCAGTTGTCAAAAATAACGAACAGGAATGCTAATTATTTAAAAAACATGTTGCCATTGTGTGCTCGCGGTGGTAAAAGAAAAATTCGAGGAGTTGTGACTGTGATAAAACAAAATATTGTTATAGATTTACCGAGTGGTTTACAAGCTAAAAAAGCAGCTGAATTTGTGGAAAAAGCTTCTTCTGTTGATTGCAATATATTTATCTTGAAAGATGAAAAAACTATTGAAGCCAAAAGTATAATCGGGATTATGTCAGCTGCAATTAGATTCGGAGAAGAAATAACATTAGTTACAGACGGTTGTGATGAGCAAAGCGCAATAAAGGTGCTTGCTAGCTGCCTTTAAAATGAAATTTATCTAATTATACGATACTATGGAATTGACGTATATATTAATAGATATATAATGAAGTTACCGATAAAGTAATTAACGGGTGGAACCTGCGAAAATTTAACTAATAATCTAAGGGGGAACAGAATGAAATTCGACATGCCTTTGCATCAATTAAAGGAATATAAGGGGACAAATCCAAAACCTAAGGATTTTGCTGAATTTTGGGAAAAGGGACTGGAGGAATTAAGTCAACAATCGTTAAATTACGAACTAATTTCAGCGAATTTTAATAGTAGAGTTGCAGAATGCTATCATCTTTATTTTACAGGAGTCGGTGGTGCTAGAATCCATTGTCAGCTTGTTAGACCGAAGAATCAGGTTGGGCAGGGTCCGGGGCTTATTTGGTTCCATGGTTATCATGGCAGTAGTGGGGATTGGGTAGATAAGCTGGGTTATGCAGCAGAAGGATTTACCGTTTTAGCAATGGATTGCCGCGGTCAAGGGGGATTATCGGTCGATAATAACAAGGTGAAAGGTACGACTTTAAAAGGACATATTATTCGTGGGATTGAAGAAGAACATCCGGAAAAATTATATTATCGTAATGTTTTTTTAGACACGGTACATGCAGTTAGAATCCTCTGCTCTATGGAAAATGTGGATCCTGATCGAGTAGGTGCTTATGGTGCTTCGCAGGGTGGGGCTTTAGCTATTGTTTGTTCAGCTTTAGAACCTAGAATCAAGAAAACCGCAGCCGTTTACCCATTCCTTTCAGATTATAAAAGGGTATGGGAGTTAGACATCGCCAATTCAGCCTATGAAGAGATACATTATTATTTTAAATTTATTGACCCTACTCACGAACGGGAGGAGGAGTTATTCAATAAACTTGGGTATATTGATATTCAACATCTGGCAGATCGAGTAAAGTCGGAAGTGTTATGGGCTGTTGGTATGGAGGATTATATCTGTCCTCCTTCTACACAATTTGCTGTATATAATAAAATCCGATCACCTAAACAAATGATGGTCTATTATGAATATGGACATGAGTATGTTCGGACATTTGGTGATAAAGTACATTCGTTTTTTTCTAAACTATTAGATGAATAAAATAATGTATTCAATGGAACCTTCCCATCATAATGGTAGTCCTGTCACTCCATAAAAAAGGAGGGGTTCTTTCGCTTTGTTTTAAAGAAGATGTTTTTAAGTGAATACTATTTACTATCATGATAAAAAAAAGTTATTCTTAAAATAGAATACTTTCTACAAAACGAATCGGAGGAATTGTTGTGAAAGGCAATGTTACAATGCGTGACATAGCAGAAAGATTAGGAGTCAGCAGTGTTACCATTTCAAAGGCACTTAATGATAAAGAAGGCGTTAGTGAAGAATTAAAAGAGAAAATAAAAGTAGTCGCGGAAGAGATGGGTTATCGGTTTAATACCCACGCAAAGTCCATGAAAGAAGGTTTATCCTATAATCTTGGGATTGTTATACATGAACGTTTCACTGGTACAACAACATCGTTCTATCTGCAATTTTATCAACTCTTATCAAGGGTTCTGGAAAGCTATCATTATTCAGGAATTCTGCACATATTGAGTCATGAGGATGAGGCTCAACTTGTCTTGCCAAGAATTTATACTGAAAAGAAAGTAGATGGACTTATTTTTCTTGGTCAAATTCAAAAGCAGTATGTAAAAGAGATTCAAAAAATTGATATTCCAGCTGTCTTTTTGGATTTTTATACGGATCAAAATGAAATTGACTCCATTCTGACGGACAACTTTTATGGAATGTATGAAGTCACCAATTATTTAATGCGTAATGGTCATAGGAAAATTGCCTTTGTAGGGGATGTCCATGCAACAAGCAGTATTCAGGACCGATTCCTTGGATATTATAAATCACTGCTTGAACATCGAATCGAGCTAAAAAATGAATACGTCATTAAAGACCGGGATGAGCGCGGATTTTATATCGATATAGAATTTCCCGAAGATATGCCTACCGCGTTTGTATGTAATAATGATGAAGTTGCATATAACCTCATTAACGAATTACAAAAGAGAGGTATAAATGTTCCAGAGGATTGTTCGGTGGTTGGTTTTGATAACTCAATTTTTGCTTCCATAACTGAACCACCATTAACCACGGTTGCAGTCGATATAGAAGAAATGTCCAAAGTTTCAGTTAAGTTTATAATGGAAAAAATAAAAAATCCTAATAAAAAGTATGGACGAACGTTTATCAAGGGAAACATTATTTACAGAGACTCGGTAAAAAATATAGAAAAAAAATAAAACAAGGCATCCCTGCCTTGTTTTATTATTATCATCATTTTCATGATATTTTTATAATTATTTGTTCCTGTTCCTGTCGTTGTAAGAAATGAAATAACGCACCAAGCAGATTCGCGTCATTTTTAAAATGACATACCTCAATCACTGGCCGAACCTTCGCAATCTCAACGGTATCTAAAATTAGGTCAAGTTTTTCATAAATTTTATCAATCAAGTTAGTACGATTGCTAATTGCACCGCCAATAATGATTTTTTCAGGATCGTATATATACTGGATATTGTAAATTCCTTGTGCCAGATAAAGATAGAAGTTTTCGATTGCTTTTATGCAGTCTTGGTCACCAGCTTCAGCTGCTTCAAATATCTGTTTACCGTTTAATTCAGAAACCGAAACACCCTTGACCTTAGCTACTTCCTTTACCAGCGCGCCAGTTGCTGCTAAATGGCTCCAGGTGCGAAAGGTATTGGTAGCGTTTTGATTTTGAATGTTTAGAACCATATAACCAATTTCCCCGCCATGCAAATTAGCACCTTTATGGATTTTTCGGTCCTTTATAACAGCACCTCCAATTCCAGTACCAATAATGGTGAACATGACATTTTGATTATTTTTAGCCGCACCTTTCCAAACTTCCCCTAAGGCAGCGCTATTTGCGTCATTTTCGATTTCTACTGGCAACCCTGTAGACCTACCAAATATCTCTTTGAAATTTGGTCCGTGAATACAAGGAAGAGCACTTGCTCCTCCGATAATCCCTGTCTCGCTATCGACTCCTCCGGGACAGCTGAATGCAAGTCCAACAACATTGTATTTTTGTGTATTTTCCATTGTAGTTGAAACAATGTTGTTTTGAAAATGATCAAAATCATATGGGGATGATGGAAAATCACCTTTGGTCAAGAATTCTCCCTTTTCATTGATGACAGCATATTTTACATTTGTTCCGCCCACGTCGAACACCATGTAGTTTTTCATTAAAGCCCTCTCCTTTTTCCGATTGTTGTGTAAGTTAGTTTATGCATTTACTTCTGTTAAAAGGAAAAGCTTAGAAGAGAAATCGCCTAATTTTTCTCTACTCCAATATTCTCCGGCTCGATCAGTATAATTTTCGGCGAGGACGATTCCAATATTCATCAGTTCATCACCGTAGTGGGTGGTCTCTTTACCCTCTATTGCATAAAGTGTGTCTGGATCCAGCCCTTTTAGTTTAATTCGATAGTATTTATCGTTTGGTTTTGCTAAAACTTTGTAATAACCAACCATTGCTTCCTTCTTATCTTCGGAAACAACCATCCAAGAAGCCTCGTTTGATTCAAATGGATTGAGCAATCGATAAAAATGGCCATTTTGAATCAGTTGTCGTTTTTCTTTAAAGAATGAGGTCTGTTCCTTTACTTTGTACTTTTCTTCATCACTTACATTTGTGATATCGAGCTCATATCCGAAGGTGCCAAAATAAGCGACATTTGCTCTCGTATCGATTGGTGTAAGCCTGCCTACTTGGTGATTGGGTACAGCAGAAACATGACTTCCAATCGAGCTTAATGGATAAACCATGGAAGTACCGTATTGTATTTTTAAGCGCTCGGCCGCGTCCGTATCATCACTAGCCCAAGCTTGTGGTGCATAATAAAGCAAACCTGGATCGAAGCGGGCACCGCCGCCTGCGCAAGACTCAAAGAGGATTTCCGGATATTTCTCTATTAATCTTTCGTAAAGTCTGTACACTCCTAAAATATAACGGTGAGCTACCTCTCCCTGCTGATCGAAGTCCAGACTTGCTGAGTAGATTTCGGTCATATAACGGTTCATATCCCATTTAATATAAGATATTTTTGATTTTGATAGGATATTGTCCATTAAAGTAAAGATATGGTCGACTACTTCATTTCTGGAAAAGTCCAAAACAAATTGGTTCCTTCCATGTGACGCCCTTCGGTTCGGGGTTGCAATAATCCAGTCAGGGTGTTGTTGGAACAATTTCGTATCTTTGCAAACCATTTCAGGCTCAAACCAAAGTCCAAACCGCATACCTAACGCATCAATTTTCTCTGATAAGCCTTGAATTCCGTTTGGCAATTTTTCTTTATCCTCAAACCAATCTCCTAATGAGCTAGTATCATCATTTCGTTTCCCGAACCACCCATCGTCTAGAACAAATAGTTCAATTCCTAAATCTCTGGCTGTTTTTGCAATAGATAAGATTTTTTCTTCATTAAAGTTAAAATAAGTAGCTTCCCAGTTATTGATTAAGATTGGACGTTCTCTATCACGCCAATATCCGCGAGCCAGGCGGGTTCGATATAAATCGTGATAAGTTTGGCTCATACCATTCAAGCCTTCGTTTGAATACACCATCACACATTCGGGTGTTTGGAAGGTCTCATTCGGGTTTAATTTCCATTTAAATTGAAACGGGTTAATCCCCATCATTACGCGGGTGACACTATACGTATCTACCTCAACCTGCCCTAAAAAGTTGCCGCTATAAACAAGGCTGAATCCATAGACTTCCCCAGTATGCTCAGTTGTGTCTAATCTTTTTAAGGCTAAAAAAGGATTATGGGTGTGGCTGCTTGCTCCTCTTGCGCTATAAATAGATTGGACTCCTTTGGATATTTTTTGAACCTCTACATGAGCCTCGCGTGCCCAAGCTCCGGCAAGATGGAGCATTTCAAACTCGTCACCTGGAAAATCAACACTTGTACTCATCGCATTATTAATATAGAAAGCCTCTGCACCTGTATTGATAAATCGGGTATTCCTGCATATTACATTCCGCTTCGAATAAATCGTATAGATTAAGATTAATTTGCTTTGTAACACTTCATCTATCAAAGTGATTTCTAATGTATCTGCCTCATTGGAATCTTCCGCATAAGTTGCCGGTAAGTTTTCAAGAGCAGGTTTGCCTGGAATGATTCGGAAGCTGTCGTATTGATAATTTGTAATGCGGCTTCCTATGTAATTGGTTACCGTGTGCGCCGGATAACGAAAATCAGTCGTTCCAAAGCTTGGATATTCTTGCTTGATATGTTCAAGGGATGAAGTATGATCCCCTTCAAACATATTGCAAGAAGGCCGCACTTCTCGTTCAATTAAATGGCTAAAAGAATCTCGATGTTTAATTCTTTTGCCAAAATACAAATGTTCTAAATGGTTGCTTTTTTCTAGAACTCGGAAAATATAACTTATCTGATTGTTATATAGATGAAATTCCTTCGTTAATTGATTTACCTTAATTGTCATTACGACCACCTCTAATAAAGTAGTAAGTTATTAAATTTGGAAACACCTTCATTTTCGCTTTAAAAAATGTTTATTTGCTTGTTAGTTAAAATTTTAACAATTTAATTAATCAATTACAACATATTTTCTTTCTTTTTAAGTAATCGATAAGCTAATATTATGTGAATTTGAATACATCATAACTTTAGTTATATCTAACCACAATCATTGGTTAAAACCGATAGAGTAGATATATCAAGGAATCAAGGCGTTGTGTTGAGTGAAAATTTTAATTTTTAAAATTTCTCAACTAAAAGTATAGACATTTAAAAAAATATGAGTGTATAATGAGTTCATTAAGTAATTTGATTGTCTGTAATTAAGTAATAAAATTATAAAAAGTAAAGTAAATTACTTAATTTTTAGTTGTAAAAAACTAAGAATAGAGATATGATAATTACAAAATTCTAATTCTACTAAACAACTAGAGGAGGAATAATAGATTTTAATAATTTGTTTTGAAAAGGTTTACATATTACTTTAAAAATTCAGGGGAAACCCGGGAAAGAGAGGGAGGAAGATGAATAAATCAAGAACATTTTTATTCTACATGTTCATTTTACCTTGGTTAGTAGGTTTCTTTATCTTTACTGCCGGTCCAATGATTTATTCTTTGTACATGTCTTTTACTGATTATTCAGGATTGGGAGCAGCGAATTGGGTGGGGATCGAAAACTACAAGAAGATCTTTACAGAGGATCCTTTGTTTTGGCAGTCCTTATGGAATACCCTATTTTATACCATTATCGGTGTACCGCTCGGTTTAGTAGTTGGATACATGTTGGCAGTATTGTTGAATGCCAAAGTAAAGTTTATGGGAGTATTTAGAACGATATTTTATTTACCATCACTGGTACCAACTGTCGCAAGCTCCTTGCTATGGATTTTAATCTTCCAGCCAGACTTTGGTATTGCAAATGCAATCCTATCATTTTTGCATTTGCCAACGTCTAATTGGTTATTAAGTGAGGGAATGGTTAAGCCTGCTTTGATCATCATGAGTTTATGGGGGGCAGGTGGAGGGATGGTCATTTACCTGGCTGGTCTTCAAAGTGTACCTGCCACTTTATATGAAGCTGCAGAATTAGACGGCGCAGGAAAACTCCGTAAATTCTGGAATGTTACAGTCCCGATGACATCAAATGTAATCTTCTTCAATTTAATCATGGGTCTTATCGGTTCTTTTCAGGTGTTCACACAGGCATATGTTGTCTCAAACGGGAATGGAGGACCAAACTACAAATCTCTATTCTACGTATTCTATCTCTATCAAGATGCCTTTAAATTCTTTAAGATGGGCTATGCTTCGGCCCTTGCATGGATTTTGTTTATCATCATCTTAATCTTCACGGTCATTCAGTTTAAGGTGTTTGGAAAAAAAGTTTATTACGAATTCGATGAGTAATAGAGGGAGGGAGGAATCAGGATGGAACTCGCTGAAGCAAAATCAAACATGAAAGTAAGAGAAAAAAAGGAGCGAAGTATAAGAAAAGGAAAAATCATTGAAAGAACCGTGACTTACGCTCTGTTGATCGGGCTATCAATTATATTTATCTTTCCTTTCCTATGGTTATTAGGTACATCGGTAAAGCCGGAAAGTGAAGCGTTAACTTTCCCGCCAACCATTCTTCCTAAAGAATGGAAGTTTTCTAACTATAAAGATGTTTTTACGATGGTCAGTTTTGGGAAGTATTATTGGAATTCCATCTTTGTCACTTTATTGACCGTTATTGGAACTGTTTTATCTTCCACGGTCGTTGCTTATGGGTTTGCCCGTATTAAGGCAAAAGGAAGTAATTTTTGGTTTATCTTACTATTGACAACGATGATGCTGCCGCCTCAAGTCACGATGATACCTGTATATATGATTTTTTCAAAACTTGGGTGGGTGAATACCTTTTTACCGCTTATTGTCCCGAATTTCTTTGGAAGTGCCTACTTTATATTCATGCTTCGTCAATTCTTTAAGACGATCCCAAAAGAACTCGAAGAATCGGCCTATTTGGATGGGTGCGGTACCTTCGGAATCTTTTGGAGGATCATCCTGCCTTTATCAGTGCCGGCTGTTATAACGGTTGCGTTACTAAGCTTTATGTGGGCATGGAATGATTTCCTTGGACCATTAATTTATCTAAATGATGAATCCATGTACACACTTGCCTTAGGAATTTTACAGTTTAAAGGCGCCCTGATCGTCTCATGGGGACCGATGATGGCTGCCAGCGTACTCATTATCCTGCCGCTGATCATCTTGTTCTTTGTTGGACAGAAATACTTCATCGAAGGTATCGCAACTACTGGCGGTAAAGGGTGATTAAAATTTGGTTTTACTTTAGATAATTGTATTCATTCTTTATGGGTGCATTATCGATCCAATATTTTAAAAATACTTAGGGGGTTCAATCAAATGCGAAAGAAAAAAGGTTTAGGAGTTTTGCTGTTAACACTTGTTTTTGTACTATCCGCTTTTTTATCAGGCTGTTCAGGCTCTAAATCTGAAACATCAAGCTCAAACGGTTCGAAAGATGTCACACTTCGGATTTTAACGTGGAATAACAACCCTGAAGGAACAAAGTTAGAAGGTGAAATTTTTAAAGAGTTTGAAAAAGAAAATCCTGGGATTAAAGTTAAGCCGGTTTATGCTCCATATGATAAATATAATGACAAATTTTTAACCATGTCTGCAGGTGGGGACCAACCTGACTTAGTTTGGCTGCAGCCGAGCTCTATGGGCCAATTTGTTTCAAAAGGTGTTTTAATGGATTTGTCCGATAAAAATATTAATAAAGATGAATATATGCCGAATGTTCTTGAATTAGGACAAGTTGATGGCAAGCAATATGCCTTAATTCGTGATGCATCTACCCAAATGATTGGTTATAACAAAGACATGTTTGATGCAGCTGGTGTACCATATCCAAAAGATGACTGGACTTGGGATGATTTCTTAGCTGCGGCTCAAAAATTAACCAAGGTTGAAAATGGCAAAACCGTTCAATTTGGTATTGAAGGCTTTTATTTAAGTACGTTGTTGTCTTCAAATGGCGGTGCGATTGTAAGCCCAGATGGCAAAAAAGTCCTGATCGATTCACCTGAAACAATTGAGGCCGTTACATTTGCCCGTGATTTAATGAACAAATATAACGTCCAACCAACAAGTGCACAATCACAAGGAATGTCGAACCTATTCCTGACTGGTAAAGCAGCCATGAGAATTACGGGTCCATGGGATTGGGCTGAATATAATAAAAATGTTAAGTTTAAGTGGGATATTGTACCGATTCCAGCTGGTAAAGCAGGAAATATTTCCCCTGCTGCGTACCTTCCAATCGGAATCGGCAAGAATACAAAGCATTCAGAAGAAGCATTTAAATTGTTGGAATTCTTAACAACAGGCAAAGGTCAAGATATCCAGGCCAAGATTATTTCAGCTGTTCCTACTGTAAAACGTAATTCTGACCAGATTACAACCATGTCCAATGCTCCAGAAAATGCAGAAGCTTTAGCAACCATTCTGCAAGAAGGAAAGACTGTAATGCCTGCTCCATACATTCCTGAATATGCAGAGATTGAATCAAAGTTTACTCCGGTAACGGACAATATTAATCTGAAAAATTTAGATCCTGCTAAAGAATTAAAGAAATTAGCAGATCAAATTCGTAAAGAATATAAACTGAAATAAAAAACTTTAATCGGGGTACTTGTTTATGTTTTAAACGAGTACCCTTTTCCCTAGAAGGTGGTTAGGATGAAAAAAGGCGTTGTAAGTATAATCGAATCCAAATTTTTGAGCCTTATTGATTTAATCTACCAATTGGTTAAATCAAGTTTCTTTTTTTGGATCACATTAGTGAAAAACTTTGTATTTTTTGGACTAACAGCATCTTTTTGTACAACGCTTAAAATAATAGAGGAGATTTTATTAGGAAATGGAACTCCGACTAGAATATTGTATAAAGAAATTAGTCCCGAATATAAGGGTTATAAAGGATTATCCATGGTAACGTCCTTTCTACTAATCTATTTTAGTGCGTTCATTATTTTACCGTTTCCTAATTCCATTAGCAGTAATACTGCATCAATTATAAAGTTTTCTATGATCTATCTTTTTCTTTTGTCCCTAGTGTTGTTTACCTATATTTCGTGGATTTTAGTAAATATGGATTTAAGCGTAAAGCAATCGATTATGTTTGGTTTTTATTTAATGATAAAGCGGTTCCTCAGAACCATTATCCTGATTTTATTCATGATCGTTCTGTTTAGTTTATCCTATAAAAATTTTATCTTCTTTATTTTTCTAGCACCTGCTATTTATGCACTGGGCGTAAGAATAGTATTAAAAAATATAGTAGTTAGATAGGGACTTTATAAATTTTTCAAACTAGAAAGGGGAAAAAATGATGGAAAAGAAATATACGAATGTTATCCCAGAAGGTTTTATGTGGGGAGGCGCTGTTACATCTTTCCAAACAGAAGGCGCATGGAATGAAGATGGAAAGGGACCATCTATTGTTGATGCAAGACCTGTAAAGGAAGGACAATCAGACTGGAAAACGGCTGTGGATTTTTATCACCGTTATAAGGAAGATATTGCACTATTTAAAGAAATGGGCTTTAATGCCTATCGTACAAGCATTTCGTGGTCAAGAATTTTTCCTGATGGTGAAGGCGAAGTAAATGAAAAAGGTCTTCAGTTTTATGATGACTTATTTGATGAAATGCTTGCGAATGGCATCCAGCCAGTTATCACCCTTTATCACTTTGATTTACCGCTTGCTCTTGCGGAAAAATATAATGGCTTCGCTTCAAGAAAAGTAGTTGACTTATTTGAGCGTTATGCAAGAACCGTGTTTAAGCGTTTTGGCCATAAAATAAAATACTGGCTTACCTTTAATGAACAGAATTTAGTTTTAACAAATCCGGAGTTCTGGGGAGTCAAATTAGATGGTGCCGAAAATGAAGAAGCATTAAGATATCAAGTCACTCATAATGCGTTCGTTACCCATGGAAAAGCAGTTAAAGCTCTTCATGAACTTGTACCAGGCGGACAAATGGCTGGTATGGTTACCTATCAGGTAACGTATCCACATACTTGCAAACCGGAAGATACTATTGCAAATATAAAAGCAAAAGAACTATTGGTTGATTTCTATTTTGATGTATTTGCGCATGGGGAATATCCTTCTTATGTTACAAAAGATCTTGAGAGAAAAGGCATTATGCCAGTCTTTGAAGATGGCGATGCTGAACTTTTAAAAGAAAATACCGTCGATTACTTAAGCATTAGCTATTACCAAAGCCAGACAGTAAGTGCGGAGAAAGCAGACGGAAAGTGGCTTATTTCAGGTATGACTCCAAACCCTAACTTAAAGACAAATGAGTGGGGCTGGGCAATCGACCCAATCGGATTCAGAGTTTGCTTGAAGGATATGTATGCCCGTTATCGCTTGCCTATTTTTATTACAGAAAATGGGATTGGTGTTCGAGAAGAATTAAATGAAAACAATACTGTCGAAGATGACTACCGTATTGAATACGTAAGTGAGCATATCAAGCAAATGAAAATTGCCATGGAAGAGGGAGTAGATGTAATTGGATACCTTACATGGGGTTCAACGGATCTTATTAGCTCCGGGGGGCAATTTGAAAAGCGCTATGGATTTGTCTTTGTTAACCGAGGCGAAACCGATATGAGAGATTTAAAGAGATATAAGAAAAAGAGTTTTGATTGGTATAAGAAAGTAATTGCAACGAACGGTGAAGAATTAGAATTTCCCGAAAGTGCTTCTGTAAAATAATTCAGCTTAACTCATCATACTAAATGGATTTTTAATAAAAGGGGGATTAGTGGGCAGCTATTAATCCCCTTTTTTTATTTTAAGGGGGCAACGATTATGAATTTCGATACAATGAAGATTCCAAGAAATTTTATATTGGGGGCCGCAGCCTCCGCCTGGCAAACAGAAGGATGGGCAGGGAAAAAGGCAGAACAGGATTCGTATCTTGATCTCTGGTATAAAAATAACAAGCATGTCTGGCATAACGGTTATGGTCCTGGGATTGCAACTGATTTTTACCATCGTTACAAAGAAGATATTTCATTAATGAAAGAAATAGGACTGACCCATTATCGAACCTCCATTAATTGGTCTCGTTTTTTGTCAGACTATGAAAATGTTATTGTTGATGAAGAATATGCAGATTATACAGGTCAGGTTATTAATGAACTATTAAAAAACGGGATTGAACCAATGATTTGTTTGGAACATTATGAGCTTCCTGCCGAATTATTTGAAACCTATGGTGGTTGGGGTTCAAAGCATGTCGTGGACTTATTCGTAAAATATGTGGAAAAGGTATTTGAACGGTATGGGGATCGGGTAAAAAATTGGTTTACATTCAATGAGCCGATCGTAGTTCAAACGCGTGTATATCTTGATGCGATTCGCTATCCTTTTGAACAAAATACAAAAAAATGGATGCAGTGGAATTTTAACAAAGCCCTAGCAACAGCAAAAGCGGTTCAACTGTTTAAGCAGAAGGAATATAAGGAAAGATATGGATCTAAAATTGGGGTAATATTAAATCCAGAGGTTACCTACGCTCGCTCTTTGGCTGATCATGATATTGAAGCAGCAAGGATTTATGATCTATTGTTTAATCGGATCTTTTTGGATCCGTCCATTAATGGGGAATTTCCGCCGGAACTTTTTGAGTTAATGGAAAAACATGATATTTTATTTGATTCAACGGAGAATGAGTTACAAATAATAAAAGAAAATACTGTGGATTATGTCGGTTTGAATCTTTACTTCCCGCATCGTGTTAAAGCTAGAACGACAGCCTGGAATGGGAGTACTCCATTCCATCCTGCCTATTATTATGAAATGTTTGATCTTCCAGGCAAGAAAATGAATCCATATCGCGGATGGGAAATCTACCCGCAAATTATGTTTGATATGGCAATGAGAATGAAGGAAGACTATGGAAATATCGAATGGTTTATTGCGGAAAATGGTATGGGGGTTGAAAATGAGTTCAGATTCAAGAATGATGAAGGGATTATTCAAGATGATTACCGGATTGAATTCATTAGTGATCACTTAAAATGGTTGCTAAAAGCTGTCGAACAAGGCTCTAATTGTACAGGTTATATGCTATGGGCGTTCACAGATAATGTTTCACCAATGAATGCTTTCAAAAACAGGTATGGACTGGTAGAAATTAATCTAGAAGAGAACCGTAATCGTAAAATGAAGAAGTCTGCCTATTGGTATATGAACCTCATTGAGAAAAGAGAATTACAAATTCATAAGGATGTATTTAGATAAGGTGATAGTAGCTAACACATGAGTATATGTGTTGTCGAATGGCCTAATTGCTCGGAAACTACTTTAGAGTGAAAGGGGAAAAATGATCGGAGGAATGGAGCCGACAGGTCATTATTGGCTTAATCTAGCTCCATTAGTTCCTTAAAAATTTATTTGATTATCTTGGTCAACTTATATTGAAGTTTTTCAATTTATTAGGAAAAAAAACGCTAACAAACGTTAGCAGCTTTTCAAATCAAATAATTGGGCAGCATAATTAGAATGAAGGCAAGCTTGAGAATTCTTTTTCAAAATCATATCCAACCACATCGGGCACTGATATGGATTTTGCCATTAAAGTTGAATAAAAAATCTTTCCTCCTTTTGGATTCTTTTGTTATTTTATCTACATCGATGTCAAACACTAAGAAATAATGAGAATCCTTTAACGAGCAAAATGGTTGTAACTCCAATAGAATAAAAGGTTCATAGTGGAAAGGATAAAATATTTCAAAAGCAGCTGATACAAATATGGCTTTTGTATCCCAAATAGGAGGGAAGCTTTTTTTTGTGATGTACCAACTTTCAGGAACTAATTGGACATATGTTTTTTGACCAACTTTATATACGGCATGATAATTGTTCCTCCACCGCCAGAGCTTTCTTCCACGAAGCTAACATAGAAGGGTTAGTTAACCCAAAATGAAGGGCTGTATCAACCTCTGAAGAACCTGTGCTTTTCATAAAGCTTAATACATCCAGCTTAAATTGAACAGAGTAAGTTTCCTTACTCTTCTTTTTCATTAAACCTTTCCCCCCCAATTTTTCGTAAACTTTTACCCATCTCATGATGCGTGTATGGTCCTTCATATTATGCTTTTGTGCTAAAAGCCTAAATCCTAATTTACCTTCTTGATGAATTACCGAGTCTATTGGGAGGCTTTTATAAAACTAAGTATTGTCAAAAGAACGGTTTACTACCGAATTATTCGTTACCGAATGTAGGTAGTTATAAAGTATTGATTGAAGATCGACATTCTTTTATTGAGTGTGTTGCAACTGTAAAGTGTAAAAAATATATTCAGATTCATCATGAAATGTCCACACTGCCGAATTTATTAACGATACAATGGGTTGAGCGATTAAAAAACAATACAAAGCTGATTATTTAGCCTTTGATTCATTTAATGAGCACAGAGTCTACAGATGAAGTCCGTGTATTGCTCGATAACTTTGGGTCAAAGGATCCTGATGACTTAATCGACAAGTAGAATGTTGGAATACTTAAAAAACAATGACAAAAAAGGACCTATTGGTGGGGTGGGGCTTCTTCTATAAAATAATAAGGTCAAACTCTTAATAATAAAAAAATAAAACTTTCCACATACAACCTAGTGTCCGAAAATCCTGTAGACCATGTAATTGAAACTTATATCATTCCACACCGCACCTTTTTGGTACGCAACACAATTTGCTGTATATCACGATACTTTTCATCGAATATATGGCTTATTCTTTTATCTCAACTAACCCTTTGATTGTTGCCTACTAAGGGTACCTTAATGAACTACTTATGTTCACATAATTGTAGAAAAACTCTTGAAAGGAATAAATTTATCTAAGGTCTAATGTGATATTATTCTATCAAATAGATGTAGCAAAATGGAAATAGTACCAATAAAAAAATTAGACTTTCAATTTTGATGTATTTGTCCTCCATCCTTCTCCATCAAACTAATGTTTTTATGAGAACCTTCAATAATAAATGTTGCTCTCAAATTATGATAATTTTTTTGAACAACCTCCTTATTAAATCTTCACATGTTTCTGCTCTCACACCAATAAATTCCACGTTAGTACGAGAAGTTTAATAAATATCAAACCTGAAGGGGGTGGAATCCATGTAAACATTTAATCCTTTACAAGTTTCCTAAGACTAATTATTTCAGGTAAATAATTTATGAAGGAGGATCATTAATGGGTCACGATATTTCAGGATACAATAATGCAGGAGAAGAAATTGCTTACGCTCGTTTTAGCATGGGGAATTATAATTCTACCATCCTTTACAGTTTACTAGACGCAAATAAATTCTATGCAGGAGTTAGTGGGTCAGGTAACAGTACTACCTTTTCAATTAAACAATTTGAAAAAGCTTTAAATACCTATAATCAATTATATGGTAATTCCCTATCAGAAAGAGATTGGGATTTAAAACAAATCCAGGATTTTATCCAAAACTGTATGGCAACTGCACAAAAAGAAGGGAGTGTAAATGTGTATTTTGGTTAATGTATGAAGACTGTTTGCAAAATACTAAAAGGTCCGCTGCGAGTGCAATGTATCCTATAGTTGTATATACCTTCACATGTAACAATTTGCATTACATCTCCAGAAAATCTTTTAATTTTTTTCTTATTTCCCCAAAAAATACCTGCTTTATTTTCTTTTAAACCAAACCAATCCAAGCAATAAATGAGAGTCGGAAAAGTTTTTAAATAAATATTATAGAATTTTATTGCATCTACAAATAATGTAGATGTTTTTTTATTGGAATGTACTTACTAATATAAAAATTGGGCTCTTGTGTTTTAGATGTTTTTATTTAATATTCCCATTACAATTTAGAAAAAAATCTTTCAAGCCTCGGGGCGTAACAGGCATCTATTTAATGTTAAAATAAAATCAATTATTTCATGAGATTCAATAAAAGGTGGAAGGAACGATGTTCTGCCTGCACCCTGTTTTAGTGCATATAAATAAAGGATGGGAGAAAATGTTAAATTTAACAGCATTAATGCTTGAAAAAGTCGGTATCATTGTCATAGTTGCTTTTTTACTTTCACAAATGAGATCATTTCGTCATGTTATTCAAGCTAATCACAAGACAAATGAGAGAATCCTGCTTATTTTACTATTTGGTGCCTTTGGGATTATTAGTAATTATACAGGAGTTGAAGTTCATTATAATTCTATTAATAGAGCGACGTGGCTTTCTGAACTAGAACACGAGAGTGCTCTGGCAAATACAAGAGTGATGGGGGTAGTCATTGGAGGTTTGCTTGGCGGCCCGATAGTGGGTGTTGGTGCAGGACTGGTTGCTGGAGTTCATCGTTACACTCTTGGTGGTTTCACCGCATTCTCGTGTGCAATTTCTACTATTCTAGCTGGAATTATAGCAGGTTACTTTGGGAAAAAAAGAAAACAGATGGGGAAACAAATCACTGCTGGATTTGCTGTCATGATCGGGATGATAATGGAATCCGTACAAATGTTACTCATTCTTGTTATGGCTAAACCGCTTGAACAAGCGTGGAGTCTTGTACAATTCATTAGCTTACCGATGATATTCGGCAATGGATTAGGTACATTGCTGTTTATGTTCATTATAAAGGCAATAAAACGTGATAAAGAACTTACACGTGCAAATCAAACTAACCAGGCATTTCTTATTGCTGATCAAACTCTACCGTATTTTCGACAAGGCTTAAATATCGATTCCTGCAGGGAAATAGCGGACATTATGCTAAAACTAACCGCTGCTGATGCGGTTTCCATTACAGATGACCAACAAGTCCTAGCTCATGTCGGCGCAGCATCGGATCACCATATTCCTAAGTCAAAGCCGGAGACGGGCTTGACAAAAAAAGTGCTCGAAGGCGGCAGGATTTCAATTGCGAGGTCGAAGAAAGGAATTCTCTGTGTTCATAAAAATTGTCCGTTAGAAGCCGCCATTGTACTGCCGTTAATGGTTAAGAATAAAATCGTTGGTACATTAAAAATGTACTATACCGAGCCTGGAAAATTAGATAAAGTCCAACAGGAATTAGCAGAAGGACTTGCTAATCTCTTTTCTACACAGCTGGAGCTTGCAGAAGCAGAAAGACAGACGAAGCTATTAAAAGATGCAGAAATTAAAGCCTTACAGGCACAAATTCATCCGCATTTTTTATTTAACAGTATCAATACTATCTCAGCACTTTGCCGTACAGACGCAGATAAAGCGCGTAAATTACTGTTGGAGCTCAGTTCGTTTTTTCGCGGAAATCTCCAGGGAGCCAGGCAGATGCTTCTCCCGTTGGAGAACGAATTGGCAAATGTCAGGGCTTATCTATCTTTGGAACAGACCCGTTTTCCAAATAAGTACCTCGTAGATTTTCAAATTGAACAAGGTCTCGAAAAGGTACTGATTCCGCCGTTTACCCTTCAACCATTGGTAGAAAATGCGATTCACTATGGCTTTCCTCGAAGTAAATCTGAAGGGAGAATCACCATCCGGATTTTTTCCGAAAATAATCAATTGCAAATAATTGTTGCGGATAATGGAAAAGGCATTCCCGAGGAGAGGATAGAAGTGTTAGGTAAACAAACTGTATTTTCTAAAAAAGGAAATGGTACAGCAATTTTTAATATAAATGAACGTCTTAAAGGAATTTATAATGGTAAAGCCTGTTTAACTATAAAAAGTAAAGTGGACTGTGGAACAACTGTAACGATTTCCATTCCGCTCGACTCTAAAGGAGTTGTTGATCAAAGTGCTTAAAGCTTACATAGTAGATGATGAACCATTAGCAAGGGATGAATTAAAATACTTGCTGACTCGCAGCAAACAGGTGGTTGCCTTAGGTGAAAGTGATAGTGTCGAGGAGGCCATGGCAGATATTTTTGAGCTAAAACCAGATCTTGTCTTTTTAGATATTGAACTAGATGAAGATAGTGGACTGGACTTAGCAAAGAAATTAGAAAAACTTAAACCAGCTCCAGCGATTGTTTTTGCTACAGCTTACGATGAGTTTGCATTAAAGGCATTTGAATTAAATGCAGTGGATTACATATTAAAACCCTTTGATGAAGAACGTATCGGAAAAACACTGGAAAAAATTAAAAGGATGCAAAAAATTGGGGATCAGGATTTTCCCATTTATTCCTCTATGAATAACAACCAAAATGGAAAAATTGCCGTCCTTGTCGATGAAAGAATTATTTTGTTAACCTATGCTGACATTGTTTATTTAGAATCCAGTGAGGGTAAGTGCATAATCGAAACAGTTGACCGAAAATACAAGGTAAGTGAGACCCTCATTGTACTAGAGAAAAAGCTAACGAACACCAAATTTCTTCGTGTTCATCGCAGTTTTATTGTAAACATCGATTATATCGTAGAAATAGAGCCTTGGTTTAACTCTACCTATAATTTAATCATGAAGAACGGCTCAAAAGTACCTGTCAGCCGAACCTATGTAAAAGGTTTAAAGCAGATTCTAGGATTTTAAATTTTTGTTTTTCATATGTCCATTCGTGTATTTCACCTGTCGGTTTTTGCAATTCACCCTTCCATTCTTGCAAGTTATCGTGAAAATAAAATAAAAACGTTTTCATTTTGTAAAATTATGATTATTAATAACAAGAAATGGAGGGGGAGTAAATAATGAATGCGATTTCAATTGTAATTGGTTCAATATGTATCCTCTTAATCGTTTATCGTTTATATGGCACATTTATGGCGGCAAAAGTTTTGAAGCTTAATGATTCAAAGCCTACACCTGCTCAGAAATTAGAAGATGGACAAGATTATGTACCTACAAATAAATGGGTTGTATTTGGTCACCATTTTGCTGCGATTGCTGCAGCAGGTCCTTTAGTTGGTCCAATCTTGGCAGCACAATTCGGTTATTTACCAGGACTACTTTGGCTGTTAATTGGAGCCGTAATTGGTGGAGCTGTCCACGATATGGTCGTTCTCTTTGCATCAATGCGCAGAGAGGGAAAATCTTTATCAGAGGTTGCAAAGGAAGAACTCGGTCCTGTAGCAGGATTCTGTACAGGATTAGCGATGTTATTCATTATCACCATTACTATGGCAGGTTTGTCAATGGTTGTGTTGGGGGCACTTGAAAGAAACCCATGGGGAACATTTGCAGTTGGAATTACCATTCCGATTGCAATGGGTGTTGGATTATATCATAAAAAGACCGGCAATTTAAAACTAGCTACAACTGTTGGTTTCATTCTAATCATGGCAGCCATTGTTTGGGGACCAAACATTCAAGGTACATGGTTAGGAGATTTGTTAACACTTGAAAAAAGTACGCTTGCTCTTATACTACCAATCTATGCATTTTTTGCTGCAGCATTACCAGTCTGGTTATTACTGGCACCACGTGATTATTTAAGTACATTTATGAAGATAGGGGTATTCGCAGCGTTGATTGTTGGGGTATTCATTGTAAACCCAGAAGTTCAATTTCCTGCCTTTACAGATTTTATTAATGGCGGCGGTCCTGTTGTTGCTGGTCCAGTTTGGCCGTTTATTTCGATTACAATTGCTTGCGGAGCAATTTCAGGATTCCACGCATTCGTTGGTTCTGGTACAACACCGAAGATGGTCAGCCGCTGGGGCGACATTAAAGGTGTAGCTTTTGGGGCAATGCTTGTTGAATGCTTAGTGGCAATTATGGCTTTAATTGCTGCCATCTCTTTACAGCCGGGAGATTATTTTGCAATCAATTCAACTCCAGAAAAATTCGCAACACTTGGAATGGAAACCGTTGAACTTAATGAACTCGAGGAAAAGGTGGGAATGGACCTTGAAGGAAGAACAGGTGGAGCCGTTACCCTCGCTGTAGGAATGACATACATCTTCGCTGCAGTTCCATTTTTCGCAAAATTAGCATCATATTTCTACCAATTTGTCATTCTATTTGAGGCTGTCTTTATCTTAACTGCGATTGATTCAGGAACGAGGGTTGCTCGTTATCTGATTCAAGATTTCCTTGGAGACTTTATTAAACCATTAAAACGTACAGATTCACTAGGAGCAAATATCTTTGCCAGTGCATTAGCGTGCTTCGTCTGGGGATATCTTCTTTTCTCAGGGGACATCAGTTCCGTCTGGGCACTATTTGGTGTATCGAACCAATTAATGGCTTCAATCGGACTCATTGTCGGTGCAACAGTAATCCTTAAAATTGCTGAAAAGCGCTGGTACATGCTGACATGTCTAATCCCGCTTGCTTACCTATTTGTAACTGTAATGACTGCAGGCTACTGGATGATTAAAAACGTCTACTTCAATGTAGATAATGCTGGTTTCAGCGTATTAAACGGAATTCTATCCATTATCATGCTCATCCTTGGTATTGTAATTATGGTTGCTTCAATCAACAAATGGATTAAGCTTTGGAAGATTCCACAAAATATATTAGTAGAACAATCGGAAAAAGAAGTAGCATAAATAACAAGCACCCATTCGAATTAATGAATGGGTGCTGTTTTTTAGGAGTTCCTCATTGAAGCTTTGCGGAAATTGATTTAAAGAAACCGAAACCAGATAATTTAAGTAATGGGACTTTTTGATTAAAAAAAGTGAAAAATGTAGTTTCATGGAAGAAAAAGCAGGATAATACTTTTTAAAAATGAATATATATAACAACTAGTATCTTCAGTTCGTCTAAGTTGTTTCGAGAGCTTGACCAAAAAACATACGATTATGAAACTGTAATAGGAAAACCAATCGATTCTTTCCACCAGGAAGACCTTCCCTTAACTCAGGTAGCTGCAGACAGAAAAGGATCGGAATCATTTTATTCATCCAGCCTAAACAATTTATGAAAGAAGGTATGCCGTATGAACGAAAAGTTTTTTGCTGACTATCAAAAATTTATTGTTGCACCGGTCGATGAAAAGTTAAATGGTAAAGAATCATTTGATCCAAAAAATTATGCTTCACATTATATCATGACACTGTCTATTTTTAATTCGCGTATAACGACTTGGAAAGATGCAGGTAAATATGAAATAGATGTTGACAAAAGTATTAAAACGGTTCTGAAAGAATTTAATATAAAGCACCATGAAAGGTACCATCTTCAATTACTTGAATTAGATAAGTTTAAAAACTATTTTGTATTGGCTCTTTCCTCAAAAACAGAATTTGAAACAAATGAAGAAAATGACAGAATATCTTTTATTGTTGATAGAATGCTAACGAACCCTTTTTATGTAGGACAAGGGTGGTTCAACTTAATTGGTGAAAAAGGAAGAGTAGCACGTAAGCTCTTTTGTTGTTCATTTATGAAATATGTAATAGAGAACCAAGATCATTTGAAAATAGACAAAAAATTCGAAAGCATCAGTGGATTCATCTCAAAAAATGATGAGATTAAGCTTGTAAAAAGTTTCTAAAAGTTTAGGACTACGTTCGTTCAAGGCTCTTCATCGCTTTTTTAAGATATATGTCAAAGGATTTCGAGGGGCGAGTGAATTAAGAAATCAACTGAAATTTATTCATTGTCCAATGAGCAATTTTTTTCGTGGATATATTAAATCCATCAAAACAAAAGCACCCCATGTGTTGCCACGTACACGCTGGACAAGTTGGGTGTTTCTTGCAGATAGTTATAAAAGAAGAAGCAGGAACCCGTTAATGGGCAGCCTGCTTCTTCTATTGGTTATGAAGATTTTAGTAAATGGTATAAAACTTAAGCGTTCGTATTTAATCTTGCCTCCAATTCCTGTCTAATCTTGCTTTCATTTTTTTCATATTTAATGTATTTAAACATAATAATTGCACCTACAGCAAAGAAAATTGCCGGTAACCAAGTGAAGCAAAACTTGATGGCTGCTAATGATTGAGATGTTTGTTCAGCATTTGCCACATAACCAGCAGCACCTAGTATTAATGAAGGAATAAAGCTGCCTAATCCCGCACCTAGCTTAATACAGAAAGAAATTCCCACTGCTGTCAAAAATCCGCTGGCTCTAACACCGTTTTTCCACTCACCATATTCGACAGTATCTGAAAGCATTGCAAAAGGCAAAGTAACTGCTATACCGGTACCCAGTGAAGCTACTGTCCATCCAATAATAATCATCGTGATGTTACTTCCTGCGAATCCAATAATGATTTGCCCCAAGGCTGCCAATGACAATCCGATAATTTGTGTATGGGACTGTCATGTGTTTTGCAAGTGGTTGCTTTCGCTCTTCATGTTTCCTTTATCTCTTATGCCCTGTGCCTGTCATCTCATCGAAAAAAGTGGAACAAGCTTCTAATTATTCTGGGATGTTTGTTATTGAAAAAGTTCTAAATATATATAACCTTTTCTAAAAAAGTTAGAATTTTATAAAAATATATTTGGAATTACAATAAAAGTGTAAAGAAGATTTACAAAAACGTAAGAGGGGGCAATAAAAAATAAAAGTTTAAGCATGTTTATTTCAAAATGTAACCGTTAACAAGCGTTTAAAAAGAATTGTAACAATGGAGGAGAATGATCAATGAATGTTTGGCAACCAACTAGCCCATTAGGAGGATTACCATTTATTAAGAATGCAAGTTCAAAACGTGAATCTAGTTAAGACCGCACAGGGGGAAACAGAGATTTTGCTGTAGTAGAACCTGGTGCAACGGCCGTAATGGCTGATATCAAAGGAGCAGGATGTATCAAACATATTTGGATGACAACAAGATGCTATGCCCCTCAATATTTACGAAAGCTTGTGCTCGAGATGTATTGGGATGGGGAGGAAAATCCAAGTGTACGAGTTCCTTTTGGTGATTTCTTTGGAATAGGACATGCTACTTGTAAGCACTATGTTTCCCTTCCATTAAGTATGGTGATGGGGGAGAAAAGAGGCCCTAAAGGACCATTTGCAGCCTCAATGAACTGTTATTTTCCGATGCCATTTGCGGATGGTGCGAAAATCCAATTATTCAATGAAAGTGAAGAAAAAGTAGAGAACTTGTTCTATTATGTAGATTATGAAGCATATGACAGCAAGGACCAAATTCCTGATGATATAGGAAGATTTCACGCTACTTGGCTTCTAATCAAGAGTATACATGGCCATGTGAGGGAGATGACATGTTCTTCATTGATGGGGAAGAATGGCCGCCATCCCTTCATGGTACAGGGACAGAAGACTACTTTAATGCAGCTTGGGGATTCCCAAGTGGTGAATATGC
The DNA here is from genome assembly GCF_044754045.1 of Neobacillus sp. NPDC093182. Taxonomy (NCBI): domain Bacteria; kingdom Bacillati; phylum Bacillota; class Bacilli; order Caryophanales; family Bacillaceae; genus Neobacillus; species Neobacillus sp. NPDC093182. Next base: position 130,021 of record NZ_JBIVOI010000002.1, on the reverse strand, counting down.
CGGTCCTTATCATGGAGTATCTTTGGGAAGCGATGTCCAAGAGCACTTTGGGAAATGGAGCCTTTACCGTTTTCATATTGAAGATCCAATCCGTTTTAATAAATCGATTCGTGCTACGATTGAGCATGGTCATGCAAATGATCAAGGCAATGATTATTCTAGTGTTGCTTATTGGTATCAACTTGAGCCTCATAATCCACTTCCAGAGCTTCCTCCAGTAAAAGATCGTCTTCCAAGAAGATGGCCTGAACATGGTTTGTGGGATAAATAATTTTCATCAAATATTAAGGAGGCTGGTTAAGGTGAAGAAAAAAGGAATCCTATCGATTGTTTCATTATTTATTGTATTATCTGTCTTTTTATCGGCTTGTTCCGAAGAAAAAACAGGAAGTTCCGAAACAAAAGGTGATAATAAAACCATTACGGTTCTTGTTGAAGGTGGAAGCCCGGCCTTTAAGGTTGCAAAAGAAACAGCAGCGGAATTTAAACAGGAAACAGGCTACGAAGTTAAAATTGAATCCGTTCCATATACCGGAGTCTATGACAAACTTAAGGCTGAAGTAGCTTCACAGGCAGGAGCATTTGATGTTGCAACTATCGATATTCTTTGGTTTCCTGCTCTTGCTGGCGGACTTCTACAATTAGAGGATCTCATGACAGATGACCTAAAAAATGATTTATTCCCAGGATTAGTTGAAGGCGGAAGTTATCAGAATAAGGTTTATGGAATGCCTGTATGGACGAATGCCAAAAATTTAATTTACCGTAAAGATCTTTTCGAGGATGAAAAGAATAAAGTAGATTTCAAAGCAAAGTATGGATATGACTTACATCCGCCAACGACATGGGATGAATATAGTGATGTTGCCAAGTTCTTTACTAAAGATACCGATAATGATGGAAAAGTGGATATGTATGGAACTACGGTATTTGGTGCCAACAATGGGGATGCGGTAGCTAGCTGGCTTGATCATGCAGCCCAAGCAGGTGCGAAACCATTGGTAGTTGGTGACAATGGCAAAGTTCTTGTTAATACGAAACCGTATGTTGATTCTTTACAATTTTTAGTTGACCTTTTGAAGAAAGATCAATCAGTTCCATCAGGTGCACTTGAAATGGCATCTGCTGAAACTTCTGAGCTATTTTGGAATGGAAAATCTGCTATGATGCTCGCTTGGGGTCACTTCTATGTCCCTTCGAATGATTCTAAACAATCAAAGGTAGCAGGAAAAGTAGGTAGTGCACCCATGATTGGCGGCGAAGCAGGAATAGGTGCTGTACCAGGGCCATGGTATCAGGTTATCCCTAGTTCTTCCAAAAAGCAGGAAATTGCCAAAGAGTACCTCAACTTCATTTATGAAAAGAATGAACTATTTATGAAGTCCTTGGGTGTAGCAGCGAGAAAATCTGTTTTTGAAAGCTATAGCACACAGCAAGGCTATGAACATTTGAAACCGCTGATGACGACATTAAGCGGACCTCAAACACAAAATCGTCCTGCAATTAATGAATGGCAGGAAATCGAAAGTGAAGCCCTTATTCCAGCCGTGCAATATGCACTTTCAGGAGAAAAAACACCTCAAGAGGCACTTGATTGGGCAGCGGATGTAATCAAAGATTTATTGCCGCCACAATAAACTGAAACATTTTTAATAGAACCTCTTTATGCTACTTGTTTATCCATGGAGAGGTTCTAATAAATATAAGTTACCATTTTAGTAGAAAGGAGAGGTTTTCATGAGACTGAAAAATGGGGCATTATCGACAATCTTTTTCTTTCCTGCGGGGATCTTTATGCTGGTGTTTCTGGTCTATCCAATCTTTCTTTTAATCAGAGACAGCTTTTATAAGATTGATATAATTAATCCTTCCTTACGAGAATTTGTTGGTTTCGCAAACTATACAAACTCTTTAACTTCCGAACGTTTTTTAAAAGCGCTTTGGAACACAGTTGTTTATATAGGAGTAGCGGTGGGTTTAGAGTTTTTTATTGGGCTTATCCTTGCTTTACTACTAAGTAATGCGTTTAAAGGAAGCCAATTTATTCGGACCCTATTGTTAAGTCCATTAATGCTGGCACCTTTAGTTACAGGTATTATATGGAAATTTATGCTTAATGATCAATTCGGCATTTTCAACTGGGGGCTTTATAAACTAGGCATACTTTCTGACCCGCATCAAATACTCTGGTTATCAGACTCCCGTTTTGCACTCTATTCGACGATTATCGCAGACATCTGGTTAACTACGCCTTTCATTATGCTCGTTCTATTAGCAGGTATAAAAGGAATCCCCAATAGTTTATATGAATCTGCTGAAATTGATGGGGGCAATAAATGGCATAAGTTCCGATATATTACTTTTCCTTCTCTTATCCCAGTAGCAACAGTAGCCTTATTAATTCGCATTATTGATGCTGCTAGAACATTCGATATTGTCTGGGTGCTAACGCAAGGGGGGCCAGGCTTTTCTTCCGAATTGTTAAGTACCTATATGTATAAGACATTGACTCGTTATGGAGAAGTTGGGGAGTCAAGTGCCATGGCAGTCATCTTTATCCTCATATTATTAGTATTAAGTTCTTTCTTCATTACAAAGATGTGGTCACCTAGGAGAAGACATTCATCATGATAGGAGAGGTGAAATAGATAATGACCCACATGCCAATAAAAGAGACGATGCTTAAAAAACCAGTAAAGTTTGCAAATTTTCATGTTAAACATAAAATATGGACGCTGATGGTATTGGTGGTCACATGCTTACTAGCTTTATTATTCTTAGGCCCGTATATCTATCTACTATTAACATCATTGAAACCATCCGCTGAGGCAGTTACGGTACCACCGACTTTATGGCCCTCGAAATTCTCACTAGAAAATTATGTTAAAATGTTCGATTATTTGCCTATAGGAAAATATTTCTTTAATAGCTTAATAACCGCCGGTGCTAGCACCATTTTAAGTGTATTCTTTGGTGCCATGGCTGCATATGGGATTTCTAGGTTTTCCTCCATAACAGGAAGTTACTTTTTGTTATTTACGTTAGTGATCAGAATGGTACCAATGATTAGTATTGCGATTCCGATGTATATGATTGTAAAAAGTATGGGATTGATTGATACCCATTTTGCCTTAATCTTGGTGTATACCAGCTTAAATGTCCCATTTGCCATTTGGTTAATGTTAGGTTTTTTTGACTCGGTTCCAAAAGAATTTGATGAAGCGGCTAGGGTGGATGGATGCAGCTGGATCGGGGCCTTTATCAGAATTATTCTTCCAGTGTCACTTCCTGGACTGGCAACGACTGCTATCTTTACTTTTATGTTAGCTTGGAACGATTTCTTGTTCTCGTTACTCATGACCAGTACGAATGCCAAAACGGCGACAGTAGGAATTTCAGAATTTTTAACTGCTTATAATCTTGATTTAGGGCCAATGACTGCCGCTGCCATCTCATTTAGTCTGCCTGTTATGATATTTTCCTTTTTCGTACAGCGTTATATTGTAAGTGGCATGACTTTAGGAGCAGTAAAAGAATAACGACTTGATTTTGAATGAAAAAAAGGCAGGTGTCCATGGGGACGGTTCTAATGGTCACTCTAACAAAAGCTTAGAACCACCAGAACCGTCCCCATGGCTCCAGCTATATCAAGGAAAAAGTAGTTTATGAACAAACACACTTAATTGATAGGAGAATTTATTTATGGCTAGTAAAAATTATTACGACGTAACAGAGTGGCCTGTCGGTAATCCGTATGAGGATATTGGTGAGGTAATCAATAGCATTATAGCAGATATTAAAAGTAGGCAAACCGACACTGATGTGAATAAAGGCGGAAAGCCGGGCGCGGTTATCTATATTCCACCGGGAGATTATCATCTTGGCAGTCAAGTAGTTATAGACATCAGTTATCTTAAAATTATGGGTTCTGGACACGGGTTTACATCTTCGAGTATTCGTTTTAATACATCTGAGAATGAATGGGCGGATTTGCATGAATTGTGGCCGGGAGGAAGTCGCATACTCGTAGATATTCCCCTAGAAGTAAATGACGAGGAATATAAAGGAGCTGCATTTTATGTTGAACGAAGTGGAAATCCCCGAATAAGTTCGGTAGAGTTTTCTGACTTTTGTATTGATGGTTTGCATTTTAATGAAGATGGTTCAGGAGAAACAAATCCGGAAAACACATACACTAACGGGAAAACGGGTATTTATGTTGCAAGTGCTTGTGACTCATTTCGGATTACAGGCATGGGGTTTGTGTATTTAGAGCATGGAATTACTATTTATCATGCAGATGCACTGACTATACATGATAATTTCATAGCTGAATGTGGTAACTGTATAGAACTACGAGGTTGGGGACAGGCTTCAAAAATAACCGATAACTTGATAGGAGCCGGTTTTAAAGGATATTCAATTTACGCTCAAAATTTTGGTGGACTTTTGATTACAGCGAATAACGTTTTTCCACGAGGTGCGAGCAGTATCTATTTTGATGGTGTGACACGTTCTAGTATCACAAATAATAGACTTCATTCATTTTATCCAGGAATGGTGGTATTCAGGGAAAATTGTTCGGAAAACTTGGTTTCTTCAAATCACTTTTTACGTGACCATGAACCTTGGACTCCTTTTCTGGGAATAGACAATGGTTTAGATGATTTGTATGGTCTCCTCTATATCAGTGGCAATAATAATTCTGTAATTGCTAATCACTTTTCTGAAGTAATTAATACTCAGAACATCAAGCCGGTAGGTGCAACACCTGTAATCATACGTATTGTTTCGGGTAATGGAAATTATATTTCTAATAATCATGTTGTTGCCACGGAGGTTCATGCCAAGGTAAGTGATTCTTGTTTCTCTGCGCAAGTAGAAGCCTTGTTGACTACCGAAGCATCAGAGCCGCTTACCGTAACAACAGTATTGGTAGAAAAAGAATCGCTTCAAAATACGATTCTTGATTCGGGAAGTGATGCACAGGTTGTTATGGACAAGAATGTAAATGCATTCAGAGCCACTCCAACGCCAGGAGCATAAATAATATATTCAACTATGTATTTGTGGTAGTTTTTGTTCCAAAGTTTCAATTGCAAGTCGGACACTTGAATTATTTCTTTTGTCATTTAATTTTTGGGGTGCTTCCTAGCGATGCTGTTGTAGACTGGAAGGATACTTCAGGATTCTTTAATGGGAAATAAAATATAGTGATAACCCTGTTTTAGTGAATGAGGAAAAAGTCGATTTTCGTGATCCAAAGGTGTTCTGGCATAAACAAACTAATAAATGGATTATGGTTTTGGCAGCTGGGGATGGCATGGACATTTACAGCTCTCCTAATTTAAAGGAGTGGCACTTTGAAAGTTCGTTTAAAGGACACCCAGGAGGAGAAATGTTTGGGGTTTGGGAATGCCCAGATTTATTTAACCTGCCAGTGGAGGGTAACCCAAACGAAACGAAATGGGTTCTTCTTATAAGTCACGGAGATAAGCCAAACAGTAATTATGGTTCCAGAACACAATATTTTGTTGGCGATTTCGATGGACATAGCTTTACGAATTATGGATCGAACCCCAAAGTGAAATGGCTTGACAGCGGCAAGGATAATTACGCTGGAGTCAGTTGGTCAGACACAGAAGATGGCAGAAGAATTTATATAGGCTGGATGAGCAATTGGAGGTATGCAAATGAAACACCGACTCAAGGATGGATAGGTGCGATGACCCTTCCACGTGAACTATTTCTGACTTCTAAGGGCATGTTGATCGAAAAGCCGATAAAGGAGCTGGAAATCCTCCGTGAGGAACCTATCCACATTAAGAATCAAATGCTGTCACAAGAAATAGATTTCCTTTCGAAACTTCAAGGAGCGGCTTGCGAAATTATAGCAGAATTTGAGTTTGAAGAAGCAAAGGAATTTGGAATAAAAGTGTTTAAATCAGCTAAAAAAGAAACGGTAATAGGGTATAATGTTGAAAAAGAGGAAATGTATATTGATAGAAGAAACTCGGGTGAAACCTCTTTTAATAGATTCTTTTCATCGTTCGATTGTGCAGTGGTTAACACCAAATTATCGGATAAAATTCCTGATCGTTCTTCTATTGAGGTTTTTGCAAATAAAGGTGAAATAGCCATGACCAGTCTGATTTTTCCAGACTCATTAAGTAAGAGTCTTGAATTGTTTTCGATTGGCGGGAATGTAAAACTACTCTCTCTGAATGTCTATCGATTAAAGTCAATTTGCTCATCGTGATTTTGCTCATCCTCAATTGAAATAAGAAATTTTTACTGGATTGGACTTGACCGATGGACAGTGAACGAATCAATTTTTCTATCATCAGGATTAGTACGACCATAGACAAAATTCCTAAACTGGAGAAACCAAATGGCTAAACTAATGAGACTCATCGACTCTCCAATCAAGCGTAAAATTATCTTATTAGCTTTGTTTTCTGCACTAATCCCTTTACTTGTTATTGGTCCTTTTACGTTCATATATTTTAATAAAGTAATAGAAAATAAAGTATCTACCACGATTGATAACTTTTTAACTATTGTCGATTGGAATATTAATGCTTTTGGAAGCAGTGTAGAGAATATATCTAATGACATCTTTCTATCAAATGAAATTCAATCCTATTTAACCTATAAAAAAACGGATGCAATGTTATTCAGATTAGAGACGTCATCTCTAGAAAACTTGAATAATGTTACGGTGGTAAACAATCCCTATATTAATGCCATCTACGTTGGGAATGAAAATCATGGCTTTTTAAAAATAAACCGTGGTGAACGGAATTTGAAAAATGACATCTATCAAACGATAAAAAAATCCAATATCTATCCGCGTCTACTCAGCAGCCAATGGCAGGGTGAATGGTTAAATGGCAGTAATTTAAAACTTGTTAAAGATGGCAGCCATTCTTTACTTTATGGAAGAAATATTCGAAATCTTGGAACGAAGGAACAAATGGGGGTGGTTCTGATAGATCTTGATCCAGCTTATTTTGAGAATATGTTTAAAGATAGTAACCCTCCAGGCGATATTTTAATATTGGATGGAGATAAAATTTTGTTCTCTAGTAGCAATAACACTTTCTCATCCCCTCAGGTAGCCAAAATCATTCAAGGTCGTGAGAAAAGCGGAACCATTAAAAAAGTAATGGATGGAACACAGTATTTCTTTAATTATCATACAAACAAGAAAACAAATTGGGATGTTGTCAGTATTATCCCCTATGAGAATATTGTTCGCGAGGTCAATCAACTGCGCATGGTAACGATTTCTTTATTAGTGATGGCGTTAATGTTCTCCTTAATTATTGCCTTATTTATTACCAGGAGAATTACAAACCAGTTAAGTTTGCTGCGCATGGTTACTGAAAAAATGGAAAAACGAGAGACCGTAGTGGGTGTTCACTTTAATAATGAGGATGAAATTGGAGAGATTGGGAACCAGATTGTTCACCTTTATAATTGGAATAATGATTTAACAAAAAGGTTATATAAATCACAGATTAAGGAAAAGGAAGCAGAGCTATTAGCTTTGCAAAGCCACATTAATCCACATTTTTTATATAATACGTTGAACACGGTATTTTGGATGGCAGAGAAAATACAGGCGAAACAAATATCAAAAATTGCAATTAACTTATCAAAAATCTTTAAGCTTACCTTAAATGGTGGAAATCATATTACCTCCGTAAAGAATGAAATGGAACAAGTAAAAAGTTATTTGGATATCCAAAATATTCGTTTTGATAATAAAATCCACTTCACAGTTACGATAGAACCTGAAATCATAGATAAAAGCATCATTAAATTGCTGTTACAACCCATTGTAGAAAACTCTGTTTACCATGGGTTAGAACATCAGGAAAGCGGAACTATCATGATTGAAGGCAAAATGGTGGAGGATGGTCTACTTTTCATTATTCGTGATACCGGAAAAGGATTTGACATGAATGAAGTAGATATTAACAAAAAGGGTTATGCTTTGAAAAATATTAATGAACGTTTGAAACTTTATTATGGAAAAGAATATGGATTAAAGATTGAGAGTGAAGTTGGAAAGGGAACTATAGTCTATCTTAAGGTTGGCCTAAAGAATGACGGCATCATCCATGACAATCTTTAAGGAGTTTCTATAATGTATAAACTTTTAATTGTTGATGATGAAAAAATTGTAATTGAAGGGTTAAAATTAGCAGCTAATTGGCAAAATCATCAGATTGAAATTGTAGGATCTGCCTCAGATGGAGAAGAAGCTCTTAAAGAAATTATGAACAAAAAGCCTGACATTGTGTTAGTAGATATAAGAATGCCAAAATTAAATGGATTGGATTTAATTAAAGAAACAAAGGTTCTTAATCTAGATATTGTCTTTATCATTATAAGCGGATATTCGCATTTTGATTACGCCAAAAGGGCTATTCAACTCGGGGCAATCGATTATCTAGTGAAACCTATTGAAGTGGAAGAAATTATTAGTTCTATTAAAAACGCCATTTTAAAACTAGAAAAAATAAAACTTGAAAAACAAGCAACTGAGCGGATTAATGAATATCAAATGGCTTTAGAAGAAAAGCGTGTTCTTGATTACATCTTAGGCCAAGGATTTGTCGCCAATGAAAAGGAACAAAAGTTAAACAGTTTTTCTTTTTTAAACATCGGATTAAAAGGGTTTGATTGGGAAGCTTCATATGCCAGTGAAAAAATCCAAGTTTCCTTAGAACGTGTAAAAAACCTATTTGAAAACAGGAAAATAGAGAGTTTTATCTATACGATTGATGGTGAAATTGTCATCATGTTTTCAAACGCTGGATCAGATCTTAGGAATGACTTGGTTCAAGATCTTGTTTCGTTGATCTATCATGATATGAGAATTAGACCGATGGTTGGAATCAGCAATGTTTATGAAACTATTTCTGACATAAAGAAAGCTTACAGCCAAGCAAAAGAAGCACTGAAAAATGGTATTTTTTTAAACCAGTTAGTAACCTATTATAAGGAATTAGAATCTATCAATCATTCATTGGGCAATCGCATTATTGAAAAAATAGATACATTTTTTAATGAAAAAAGACAAGATATTCTTAGCAACATGAATGTTTTCATGGATAATGTTTTTCTTGATTGCCAAAAGAGCAACCTGCCTCCTGAAAAGTCAAAATACGTATGTTTTAAAATTGTTAATCATTTTTTGGAATATATTGAAAGTGAATATGAAGTAAATAAAAGTGGCGGCGAAAGATATGCATTTTACCAAGAATTAAATCAGTTACAGTCTCTTGAAGAAATCAGAGTGTGGCTTGAACAATTTATTGAGCGTTCAACAGCTGTTTTAAATGAGAACCACGTGTCCTATAATGAAAAATTAATCATCGATTTAAAAAGCTTCATAAATGCTAATTATAAGGAACCAATCGTTCTAGATGATTTAGGCAAGCTGTTTCATAAGAATCCTGCCTATCTATGCAGCTTGTTTTCTAAGGCAGTAGGCAACACCATCTTTGAATATATTACAAAGGTGAGATTAAATAATGCCAAAAAACTGTTAAGAACCTCAAATTTAAAAGTATCCGAGATTTGTAAACAGGTAGGCTACGAAAATCAAAAATACTTTAATCAAGTATTCAAGAAAAATATCGGAACCACCCCAGGTCTCTACCGTTCACAGCACATACTAAAGTAAATGTTGGTTGGCAGTCTGCCGGTAAAAACGATGTTTTTCTAGTAAAAAGGACTATCTACGTCCGCATCTTCCAAGACTTCAATTTCAAATAAGTACAGTCGGTTTTTCTTTTTATTGCTAACCAGAAAGGAACGGTATTTTTCTCGAGAAAGGATCCCTGGTCTTATACGAGTCTTTTAATAAAGTTCATCAAAATCCATTAGTTCGTGTTCTCGAACCAAGTTCAGCAAGATTTCAGCATATTAACTGCAGGCGGTACAAAGGCTAATTCTTTGCGGGAGAGTGTCTCGCAATTTCCGATTGGGTCATTATCGTTATATAATAGTATATGAGAATTCCATAAAACTCCCTACGAGAGGGGTGTTAGACATAGCGGTTACAATTAAGGATGTTGCAAAGCTTGCGAATGTTGCTCCGTCAACAGTCTCAAGAGTGATTGCCGATAGTCCGAGAATAAGTGAAGCAACAAAGCGTAAAGTAAATGAAGCAATGGGAAAGCTCGGGTACCATCCAAACTTAAATGCAAGAAGTCTTGCGAGTCAATCGACACAAACCATTGGGCTTGTCATGCCGAGTTCAGGAGATGTCGTATTTCAGAATCCCTTTTTCCCAACCGTATTACAAGGAATTAGTGAAGGGGCTCATGAAAAAAAATACGCTTTGCATATGACAACTGGAAAATCAGAAAAGGAAACACTTGAAGCAGTGGTTGAAATGGTTCAGGGAAAAAGAGTAGATGGGATGATTCTACTAAAATCTAAGGTGGAGGATAAAATTATCTCCTATTTACTAAAAAGAAATTTTCCATTTGTCCTTATTGGTAAACCTTATAAAAATGTAGAAGAAATTACCCATGTTGATAACGATAATTTTCGTGCCATGCAAGAAGCTACCGAACATTTAATCATGCAGGGCCATCATCAAATTGCCTTTATAGGTGGATGTCTTGAGCTTGTGGTAACGGTAGAGCGGTTACTTGGTTATGAACGGGCATTACGAAATGCTGGTATTGAATTGAAAAATGAATATATTATTCATGAAGAATTTTTACGTGAAGGCGGTCAAGAGGCTGTTAAAGAGCTCATGTCACTAGAAAATCCACCTACTGCCCTCGTGGTAGTTGACGACTTTATGGCTTTAGGTGTCTTGAATACACTAGATGAGTTAGGAATCAGCGTTCCAGAGGATATTTCCATTGTCAGCTTTAATAACGTACTTCTTTCAGAAATGGTGAAACCCCCGTTAACATCTGTTGACATCAATATATTTGATCTTGGCTATCAAGCATCAAAGAACTTGATTCAAAAGATTGAAAACAGTAACGAACCAATAAAGCGCATTATCATTCCTCATAAATTAATTGAAAGATCATCATGCTGCCATCTAAAAAACAAGTAAAATCCACGAAAGCCCCTAATTTTAATAGGGCTTTTGCTGCTTTAATTGGAATTGCTTATTTTTACCAAAAACAAGCATAAAGACCCATAACCAAACCTCTTAATGAGTAGAAATGTCCTATTCTTTGGAAAATACAGATAATGAGATAATACATTCTAAGGAAGCGTTTGCAATTATTTGTGCAAACGATTGCCCAGAAACAATTTAAAAGGGAGTTGAATGTATGAAGGGTAAATCGAGAAAGATTATAAGTTTCATAACTCTTTTTGTTTTATTTGCGCAAACGATTGCTCTTGGATTTATTAATCCAATTGAATCAAACGCGGCAGAACGTGTGGTAACGCTAGTGGGGAATCTACAGGATGAACTTGGCGGGTCAGGTGAATGGAATCCGGCTGATGCCTCAACAAGAATGACCCTTCAGGAAAATGGAAAGTACAAGCTGAAAGGCACGCTTCCTGCAGGAAACTATGAATATAAAATTGCGATTAATGGTTCATGGGATGAAAACTATGGAGTAAACGGGGTTCCTGGCGGCGATAATTATAAGCTGTCTCTTGATCAGGAAAAACAAGTCACGTTTATTTATGATGATGTTTCCCACAAAGTTTCTGTTCCTGTAGAGCTGCCAGACGACCAGAAACCAAGGATTGTGGGAGATATCCAGCCTAAGCTGAACGCTGGTGGAGAATGGGCGCCAGGTGAATCAACTGCTATTTTAAAGGATGAAGACCTCGACAACATTTACACCTATTCAGCACAAGTGCCGAAAGGAAAGCATGAATTTAAGCTTGTTCTTGGGAACAACTGGTCTGCTCCGGCGTATCCAGCCAATAACTTTGTTCTGAATGTAGTAAAAGACACGATGGTTACATTCTTCTATAACCATGATACAAAGGAAGTGTACACCGATTATGATCCTGGTTTGCCAGATGGCAATGTCCAAGGAGATAAGCTGTTTCACGAAACTTGGGATCCAGCTTACAGGTCACCATTTGGGGCAGTAAAGGCAGGGGATACGGTCAAGATTCGACTCCAAGCGAAGAAAGGCGATTTAACCGCTGCAAAGGTTCAGCTAAAAAACTACAACACTGGTAATACCATCATGGTGGAAATGGAATATGCCGGATGGGTTGAGCTAAATGCTGCACCAGTAGAGTTTTGGGAAGCTGATATAAAGCCGGAAGAAAAGGGCGTTTATGGATATAAATTTATTGCACGTGACGGAGAATTTCAGAAGGAATACGGTGAAGATATTACTGAAGGTGGAAAAGGGACAACTTCTGATGCCAATGCTTCTCTATTCCAATTAACGGTTTTTGATCCAGCGTACAAAACGCCAGATTGGATGAAAGAAGCGGTCGTGTATCAGATTTTTCCGGATCGCTTTTTCAATGGAAATAAAAAAAATGACTATGCCAAAGATACAGCACGCGGTGATGAGCCAATTGAACATCAAGAATGGAGCGAACTTCCAGACAACCCTCGTGAAGCTAATTCCGAAGGCTATACTGGAGATGAAATTTGGTCCAACGATTTCTTCGGTGGTGACATTGCTGGAGTTCAAAAGAAGCTCGATTACATTCAATCTTTAGGGGTCAACACACTTTATCTAAACCCAATCGCTTATGCATCATCGAACCATAAGTATGATGCGACAGACTACAAGGAAATCGATCCAATGTTTGGTTCTCCAAAAGAATTTGAGGCTTTCACAAAAGAATTAAAGAAACGGAAAATGCATTTAATTTTAGATGGCGTGTTTAACCATGTCGGTGACGATTCCATCTATTTTGACCGTTATGGAAAATATGAAACGGTTGGTGCTTATGAATACTGGTCAGCGATTTATGACCTTGTCAATAAAGGAGTTATAGAAGAAGAGGCAAAGAAACAAGTGGAAGAAAAATTAAAGGCAGAAGGACAAACCTTTAGCCCATACGGTTTCCACAACTGGTTTAACATTGAAAATGTGAAGGTTGATGGTGTTTATAAATACCAGGCATGGTGGGGCTTTGATTCATTGCCAGAAATCAAATCGATTCCTGGAGAAGTGGTGGACTATCCATCAGAGTTAAATAATAAGCAGTTTGCTAACTACATGATGTATGATGACGATTCTGTTGCCAAATCGTGGTTGGATCGGGGTGCAACAGGCTGGCGTTTAGATGTTGCGAACGAGGTTGATCCAGAATTTTGGCGCGAATTCCGTAATGAGCTTAAGACCGGAAAGAAAGATGAACCGCTGATTCTAGGTGAAATCTGGGATGATGCTTCTGAATATTTCCTTGGCGACTTATATGATTCTGTTATGAATTACCGATTCCGAGGTGCTCTTATCGATTACCTAAAAAATGGAAATGCCGAAGGGGCAGAAAATCAGTTGAATGCGGTATATGAAGATTATCCGAAAGAAGCATTTTACTCCCTGATGAACTTAATGGGCTCGCACGATACCCCTCGCGCAGCGTTTGTGTTAGGTAATGGAACCGACTCCTTTGAACGTGCAGAGTACGATAAAAATTACAACCATCAACTCGGAATTCAACGCCTAAAGCTTGCCGCAACCCTGCAAATGGGTTATGCTGGTGCACCGACTGTTTATTACGGCGATGAAGCGGGTGTTACAGGGTCGAAGGACCCCGATGACCGCAGAACTTATCCTTGGGGTAACGAGGACACCGATCTTGTAAAACATTATCAATCAATTGGAAAAGTAAGAAATACCTACCATGACCTTTTCAGTTACGGTGATTTAAACCATCTTTATGCAAAAGGCGATGTGCTTGCTTTCTCCCGTTCAGACAAAAAGAACTTCGCTGTTATATTAACAAACAGAGGCAATGAAGAAAAGACGGTTGCACTTGATATAGAAGATTTATTAATCAATGGTGTAAAATTTACCGATCAGCTTGATAACAAGTACACAGTGGTAACGAAGGACGGAAAGCTTACTGTCACGATCCCAGCGATGAGCGGGCGCATGCTTGTGTCTGATAAGGGGCAAAATCTGAAACGTCCAGCTGCCGTCACGGGATTAACCATCGAAGAAGGGAGCCGCTCGGCCACTTTAAAGTGGGAAGGTGATTCAGCAAAGTATGCCATTTATCAAACTACTATTTCTGGAGCATTTTATAAAAAAGTAATGGAAACGTCTGCGAATACGGTCACCATCGATGGTTTAGACAATGGCCGCAACTATTATTTTGCCGTGGCAGCACTTGATAAAAACGGGAATCCTTCTGATAAAGCAGCAACAGAGAATGCCGTTATTCCACATGTTGAGTTAACAGATGGAAATCACCAGATTACGAACGTAACATCACTTGAAACGGGGATCATTGACCTTTCGAAGCCGCAGACGGTCACAGCGAATATCTTTGTACAAGGTGAAACAGAAGCAGGCCAGATGGAAGGCTTACAGGTAAAGCTCGAGGTAAAACAACCAGGTAATGAAAACTGGACTGCCTATAAGGCTTCTTATACCAATCAACAGGAAACGATGAATGTCTATAGTGCCAATTTCCTTCCATTAAGAGAAGGAAGCTATGAATATCGCGTTGCTTTTTCAACCGACCTTGGCCGAAACTGGGTCACGAGTGAAACGCAGGAGGTACGTTTTATAAAAGGGGAAGATACGATTGATCCGGCTGATAAAGTAACGTTAGATCAGCCTGTGCAGGAATCGGGACAGGTCAATCTATCATGGAAGCTGGAAGGTGTGAAAGATCCCTATATGATTGCCTTAGTCCGCGATGGTGCGATCATCGATATGTTGTTTGACCCAACCAAGCAATCCTACAAAGATATCAATGTCTCGAATGGAAAGCTGTATTCCTACGAAGTGCACGTGTATGATCAGGCTGGGAATGTCGTTAGATCAAACGCTGTTGCTGTGACGCCTGAACTTATAACCGTTAAGGTGACCTTTAAAGTCAACGCACCAGCGTACACTCCACAGGGAATCAACATTACGATGCCAGGAACGAAAAATGGCTGGAATACGGGCGCATGGGAAATGACACGCGGTGGCGCAGTCACAAATGATTATGAGTATACAATCGAAGCACAGGAAGGGGAAGTGCTAACTTACAAATACGTCAAAAATGGCTCTTGGGAGCAAGAAGGTTTAGCAGACCACACTCCATTGAACCCAAATGATGATGACGTAAGTTACTATGGTTACGGAGCAACGGGAACCGACCTTTCTTTAATCGTAACCAATCAAGGCGGTAACCAAATGGTGGTTCAAGATAAAATCCTCCGTTGGATTGATATGCCAGTGGTCGTGACTTCTCATACTGATGGGCAAAGCGTCACCGCGGACAGCATCACCATTCAGGGAAATGCGATTAAAGAAGGTGTCCTTACCATTAATGGCGAGCCAGTAACAATAAAAGACGACATGACCTTCTCCTATAATATTGTGCTAAAAGAGGGAGAAAACAAATTGACCATCCACATTGAGCCATCAGACGAAAACAAATCAACTATCTTTAAAAATGATGGCGGTGCCATTGCCAAAGCTACGAAAACCATTCAAATGACGATTTTTAAAAATTTATGAAAAGACTCTCTCTTCCAAGAATTATGGATATACGCATGTCAAGTAGACAGTAGAAAAAAGGACCCTCTTGATTTTTAGGGACTCACACCATGCGGGTGTGAAGAGATTAGCCAAATACACTGGTCGTTGCTTAAGTAATCTTAAAAAACAAATAGAAGCAGGTAAGAGAAAAAAGAAGTGCGATTCCTGCACTTCTTTTTTCAATGGATCTGTTATTTTACTTTCTTTGTTCTTTTTTCGTTAACAGCATCTTGAGACTTTACCGCCTTTGGCGTTGTAACGGGCTTCCTGTGCTTCACAGAAAAATTCTTTTCTAGATTTCACAGAATCGCTGGGATGGTGCTTTTTCATATGCTCGACGTATGTTTCATAGCTAGGAACGCCGACAAGAAGACTGAGGAATTGCTTTCTGTATGAAAGGATTTCTTTTAATTTGTTAAGCATAATTTTTCAAATCTCCTCCGTCACGAGGCACTGGTGGTGTCTCATGTAATGGTAATTTGTGGTTTTTAATAATTTTAAACCAAATCTTAATCGCAGAAATTAATACTACAATGACAACCGCCATAAAAATAGCACATAGCGTGGCATCAACATAATCATTTATAAGAACTTGTTTCATTTGTGCCGGTGATGTTGCAGGTGCTAGTACTTTTCCATTGTTATATGCCTCTTTAAAAATCTTAGCATGGGCAAGGAAACTGATTTTTGGATTTTCATGAAATAATTTTTGCCAGCCTGCAGTTAAAGTAACAATGAGCAGCCATGTTGTCGGAAGAAGTGTTACCCAAACATATGCTTTTTTTCCCATTTTATAGAGAATCGTTGTACCGAGCAGCAGGGCAATAGCAGCCAACATTTGGTTTGCAATACCGAACAGAGGCCATAGTGTATTTATCCCTCCGAGCGGGTCAATAACACCTTGATATAAGAAGTAACCCCAAAAAAGGACGCATAGCGCAGTTGCAATAATATTTGGAATTAAAGCATCCGTTCTAGCAAACGGCTTATAAGCAGTACCAATAATATCTTGAATCATAAATCGACCAACACGTGTTCCTGCGTCAATCGTAGTTAAAATGAACAGTGCTTCAAATAGGATGGCGAAATGGTACCAAAATGCCATTAACGCCTTTCCGCCAATTACATTTGAAAATATTACAGCCATACCAATTGCAAGCGTGGGTGCACCGCCAGTTCTTGAAAGAATGGTTTGCTCACCAACGTCAGTTGCGAGTGTTTTTAAATCATCAGGAGTTATAGTAAAGCCCCAGCTGGAAACCGTAGTGGCAGCTTGGACAACATCCGTACCAATTAAGGCAGGTGGACTGTTAATGGCAAAATAAATACCAGGTGTCAATACACAGGCAGCAATCATTGCCATGACAGCAACAAAAGATTCTGTAAGCATTGCTCCATAACCGATTGGACGGGCGTGTGACTCACGTTCAATCATTTTAGGTGTTGTACCCGAGGAAACCAAAGCATGGAACCCCGAAACAGATCCACAGGCAATTGTAATAAATAAGAATGGGAAGAGATTTCCTGCAAAGACTGGGCCTGTACCATCAATGAATTTTGTAACACCAGGCATTTCAAGATTCGGTGCAACAATAATGATTCCTATTGCTAGTCCAAAGATAGTCCCTACCTTTAAAAACGTACTCAAATAATCACGTGGTGCAAGAAGAAGCCAAACAGGTAAGACAGATGCAACAAAGCCATAAATAATCATCATGATAGCTATCGTTTCACCTTTAAAGGTAAACATCGCTGCTAACGTTGGATTTTCCGCAACTGTTTGTCCGAAGATTAGTGAAAGAAGTAATAATACAATTCCTATGAGGGAAGCTTCTCCAACACGCCCTGGACGAATATAACGCATGTAAATTCCCATAAATATCGCAATTGGAATGGTAGCCGCGATTGTAAACATTCCCCACGGACTTCCTACTAATGCTTTCACAACTACCAATGCTAAAACAGCTAATAAAATAACCATAATTCCTAAAATACCAATCATTGAAATAAGACCTGTTACACGTCCCATTTCGTCCTTAATCATTTCACCGAGTGACTTACCATTTCGTCGCATAGAGCCAAAAAGAATAATAAAGTCCTGTACAGCCCCAGCTAAAACAACTCCGACTACAATCCACAGTGTTCCAGGTAAATAGCCCATTTGCGCTGCAAGAATTGGACCCACTAATGGTCCAGCACCGGCGATGGCAGCAAAGTGATGTCCAAATAGCACCCATTTATTTGTCGGAACATAGTCTTTGCCGTCGTTATGTATTTCTGCAGGTGTTTTACGTTTGTCATCAAGCTGGAACACCTTATTCGCAATAAACCTGCTGTAAAAACGGTAGGAAATTGCATAAACACAAATAGCTGCTGTTAAAAGCCAAATTGCATTAATGCTCTCGCCGCTATTTAAGGCCATTACTGCAAAACCTGCTGCTCCAAGGGCTGCAATTAATCCCCATATAACAATCGATTTAAGCGCTTTCAATTTTATCGCCACCTTTTCCATATTATACCGATATTTTATTTTATAATTTAGAAAATTAAAATAATTAATTATACCTATTATGAGCACAATTCTGACAAAGTATAAAAATACAAAAGGCAGCCGAATGGCTGCCCTTCTTTCAATCTATAATTCTTGGATGTTCTATTACGTTATATTTTTAGCACTTGGGCAGATAATTTTTCGTTGAGCACAACCGATAAGTAGTCATCTACAGTTAAGAACAGCAATCCGTTGCCTTCGAGTTTTTTCGAGTTTCCTAGAGGAACCGTTCTCTTTATTAATTGTGCATATAGCTCAGGCTCTGTCAAATTTCGTTCAAAGTTTTTGTTGGCAATATCTTTTATGAGCGCAAGTGCACCGGAAATATGCGGTGTTGCCATCGAAGTTCCAGTTAGTTTTGCATAAGATCCGTTTAAATACGTTGAAAGGATTTCCTCACCCGGAGCTACTAAGTCGACTTCATTATTCGAATTTGAAAATTCTGAAGAACGGCGGTGCAGATTAATGGCTCCGACGCTGATCACTTCATTGTAGGAGGCAGGATAGGAGAATTCATCTGAAGAATCCTGTCCATCTCCTTCATTACCAGCGGCACAAACGACCAGAATTTGATTATCAACGGCGTTTTGAATCGCCTGATGCAACTCAGGTACATCCTCAGAACCGCCGAGGCTCATGGAGATGATATCCACCTTTTGTTCAACTGCATAGTTAATTCCATTTATAATCCAGTCGTATTGTCCTGATCCATTTTTATCAAGCACCTTTAAAATCAATAAACTTGCTTCTGGTGCAACACCAATTACTCCGTTATTGTTTTGGGTGGCAGCTATTGTGCCAGCCACATGAGTTCCATGACCATTATAGTCAGTGTATACATCAGGATTTCCATTATCATCATCCGTGAAATTCCGTCCACCGATAATCCGCTCACTTAAATCAGGATGGGTAACATCGCAGCCCGTGTCCAATATCGCAACCGTGATTCCCTTACCCTTCGATTTCTCCCAAATTTTTGGAGCCGAAATAAGTTCAATACCTTTTGGCACCTCAGACACCGTTTCAACCACTGCATTCACTTGATACGGAATTAAATGTAATCTTTGCTTCATTTGTATCCCTCCTGACAGAATTTGTTTTCTGTGTATTCTAGGAAGTTACTGATAGTTTAACAATTCAGAATATATTTAACCAGTTACTATAGTCGTGTTTTTATCGAACTAACGTTCTTGTTGGACGCAATCTACTAGTCATATTTATTAAACTAATTTATGGTTTAACTAAAGGCTGTAACATTATTATCTAGCTTGAAAGAATCTTAATAGAAATAGCATAAATGTTATCCATTCTTATAATGAAATCCCAAACCCCTATGTTAAGATAATGCAAAGCCAATTTGATCTATTGGCTAAACATGAACCATTTTTTTTAGAATGGTTACATGTATAATAGGAGGTCTTTTTATGAAACGAAAAATACTTGCAATGTTGCTTATAATAACAATGTTTATCTCTATTCCTTCTATCAGCTTTGCTGATGCAGTAGAAGGAGATGTTATTGTTTCATTAGGAGAAAACCTAACGGAACAGCAAGAAAAAGATATGTTAGCAGAGTTAGAGGTACCGGAAAACGCACAAATGATTACGGTGTCCAATAAAGAAGAGCATGATTATTTAGGGGAGTTTATTCCTAAGTCACAAATTGGTTCCCGTGCGATTTCATCAGCGAGTATTACTATGGGAGCTAAAGATTTCGGATTAGAGGTTCAGACAAACAATATTACATGGGTTACGGATGAAATGTATATCAATGCCTTGACTACAGCCGGTGTAAAGGATGCAACCATACAGATTTCTGCTCCGTTTGAAGTATCAGGTACAGCTGCTTTGACAGGCATTATGAAAGCTTATGAGGCAACAACGAATAAAGAAATTCCGGAAGAAATCAAAAAAGTGGCGAATGAAGAAATGGTGAAAACCGCACAGCTTGGTGACTCGATTGGAGCTGACAATGCTGCTTCTCTCATGGGAAAAGTCAAGGATGAAATCGCCAAGAATGAACCGAAAACAGAAGCTGACTTGCGTGCGTTAATTGAACAAGTGGCAGCAGAGCTGGGGATTACATTAACAGATGCAGAGTTAGATATGTTAGTAGACTTCTTCAACGAACTGAAGGCTATGGATATTGACTGGAATCAAGTAAAAGAACAATTAAGTGTTACGTCAGAAAAAATCTCTACATTTTTGCAGTCTGAAGAGGGGCAGTCATTTTTACAGAAACTGCAAGATTTCTTAAATCGCTCACTTGATGCGATTCGTGCCAACTTTGCTTAATAAACCCTTAGAGAGTGCACTGTAGCCGCCTAAAGTGGTTACAGCGCACTCTCTATTTCGTATTCGTGTTAATAGTTTTCCTCGTGCCAGGCACCAACTAGGTATCTGGTAAACATCGACTCTGTATGTTTAAATAGAAGGGAATCTTATTTAAAGCAGGCGGTGAAACCAAATGGATGAGAAGGATTGTTTGCTGTTGCAATACTTACATAAGGATCAAAATTTAACAAAGGCAGCGGAGCATCTATATATGACACAACCTGCTTTAACGTATCGTATACGGCAAATAGAAAAGGAATTTCAGGTTGAAATCTTTTCTAAGAACGGAAAGAATATTAAAATGACCCCTGCTGGTGAACATTTGGTTGAATATGCAAAAAGAATTCTGATCGATTTACGAAGGACGAAAGAATTTCTAATTAATATGGGAAATGAACTTACCGGGAGCTTGAAAATAGGGGTTAATAGTCACTTTGGATTGTATAATCTTCCTGCTATTTTGAAGTCTTATATGAATATGTTTCCGAATGTTCAATTAAATGTAGATACAGGTTTTAGTACAGAAATTATGGATTCACTTTTGGATGGACAGATTGATATTGCGATCGTGAGAGGGGATTATAACTGGTCGGATCAAAAATTTCTCCTTAGCGAAGAAAATGTATGTATTATCGCCAATCAACCGATTGATTTAGGGAAACTTCCTCAAATGCCGATGATTAATAGAAAAGAGCCAAAGGTTCTTCAAAAATATAAGACCAGCCCTTATTATCCCTATGACCAAAGCGTTGAATATTGGTGGAATGAAAGGTTTGTAGCCCCCCCTTTGATTACGATGCAAGTTGATAGCTACGAGACTTGCAGAGAGATGGTGAAAAAAGGGCTTGGCTATTCGATCATACCGAGTGTTTTTCTAAAAGATAGTGACGGATTACATTATTCAAATTTGATTTTTAAAAACGGACAGGAAATGAAAAGAAGAACATGGATGTATTACAGAGAAGCCTCGGTAAGTTTGGCAACAGTAGCTGAGTATGTTCGTTATATTAAAAAAATATATGAACAGGAAAAATTGAACTAAAAGAGAACACGGTATAAGTGATTCTCTTTTTTTTGCTTAAAAAATGTTTAAATAATAAATATTCAATGTGTTGTTTAAAAAATCTATAAAAAAATTTTATAGTAATCTTAAAAAAGCTTAATTTTACTTATTATTCAAGTGAAAGTAAAATAACAAATAAGCTCATTAGTATTCAGAATATTTAGGAGGTTGTATATTTGTGTATGTTGAGATAGCCCAAGAGAAAAAGGCACTTCTGTACGCAGTTGATGCCATGGATGCGGAGTTAAGAGAATTATCGTTAAAAATTCACCGGAATCCGGAGGTTAGCTTTCATGAGAACGATGCAATGAAATGGTTGACAGAGCCATTAGAAACGGCCGGGTTTACCATTGAAAAAGGAATTGCTAAGCTGGAAACCTCTTTTAGGGCAACATGGGAAGGGGAGCCTGGAGGTCCAACGATTGCTCTGCTTGCTGAATATGACGCATTGGCGGGATTGGGGCATGGATGTGGCCATAATATCATCGGAACGTCTGCGGTTGGCGCAGCATTAGCGCTGAAGAACTCCATTCCAAATTTAAAGGGAAAAATCGTTGTTCTCGGAACGCCAGCAGAAGAAGTAGGCGGCGGAAAAATATTAATGGTGGAAGAGGGAATTTTCGACCATGTCGATGTGGCCATGATGTGTCACCCACATAAAAGCACAATGGTTTTGCGCGGGGGATTGGCCTGTGTCGATGCGACCTTTAAATATTACGGGAAAGCAACTCACGCTGCTGCTAGTCCTGAAAAAGGCATTAGTGCATTGGATGCAGTCATCAATACCTTTGTTGCAGTTAATTCTTTACGTCAATTTTTCAAGGATGATGTTAGAATTCACGGCATTATTACAAAGGGCGGTGATGCTACGAATGTAGTACCAGCATACTGTGAGGCTGAATTTTTATTAAGAGCAGAGACAGTGGAACAATTGGAGATTGTCCGTGAAAAGGTGTATGCAGCTGCACGATATTCTGCAGAAGCTGTCGGTGCCAAAATTGATATAGAAGAAGGCCTGATCTACGCCGAACGAAACAACAACCAAGCACTCGCACATTTATTCAAAGATAATTTGGAACTTTTAGGTGAAGAAGTATCCCAACCGCCAAAAAAGGGTGGAATTGGTTCTTCTGATATTGGAAATGTTGGACAGGTGACAGCAACCATTCATCCATACATCAAAATTACGGATTCAGCGAATACGCATACTCCTGATTTTGTGGAAGCAGCGTGTTCAGAAGAAGGGATGAGAGGTTTAAATAAAGCGGCAAAGGCGTTAGCGATGACTGCTTTTGATGTGTGTGTAAATGATCGTTACCTCCTAGCCATTCGCAGCGAATTTGAAGAATGGAAAAGAAACAAACAAAAATAAAAGTTTTTTCAAATAAACAGTAAAGGGTGAAGAAATTGAAATTGAATAAAATGGCTACAAATGTTGCAGTGGAAAAGAGTGAAACACCTAAGGCGAAAATTTTTAAAATGCCCCACACGTTTGTTATCATTTTAAGTATGGTGTTATTTGCGGCAGCACTTACCTATTTGCTGCCAGCAGGTGAATTCGATCGAGCGGAAGACAAGAACACTGGAAATACCGTTGTCGTACAGGATTCCTACCATGGAGTAGAACAAAATCCTGTCAGTCTGATTGATCTTCCTTTGGCTGTTGTTCAAGGGCTAGTTAGCGCAAGTGATACGGTCTTTTTTATATTTATTGTTGGCGGTGTCTTTCAAATCATTAATTCTACCGGAACGATTGAAGCGGTAGCAGCAAGAGTTGGAAAGACCTTTATGAACCGCGGTCTTCTCATCATTCCGATTTTCTTATCGTTATTTTCAGTCGGCGGGTTTACAATCGGGATGTCAGCAGAAGTCATGGCGTTTGTACCGATTGGAATCGCCATTGCTAGAGCGTTAGGCTATGACGCTGTGACTGGAACAGCCATGGTAATGCTGGGTGCTGCGGTTGGTTTTACAGCAGGATTATTAAATCCTTTTAACGTGGGTATCGCCCAATCGATTGCAGAAATTCCAATGTTTTCAGGGATGTGGTTACGCGCCATCATCTTAGTGGTACTTTTAATCGTTACGAGTCTTTATATTATTCGTTATGCGAAAAAGGTAAAAAAAGATCCAGCCTCCAGTATTGTAGTTAACCTTGAAAAAGAAGAAAAACATGGGAATATTGATATTACTTCCTTGCCTTCCATGAAGGTGACTCATTATTTGACGATTATCACAGTGATTGCCGGATTTGGTCTATTAATATGGGGAGTATCAGAAAAGGGCTGGTGGATGCAAGAACTTGCTGCATTTTTCCTCGCTTTAGGAGTTATTGTTGGCTTCTTATCAAAATATGGTCCTAGTAAAATTGCAAGTGAATTTGTGGCGGGTGCTAGTGCCATTACATTTGGTGCTTTTATTGTCGGATTTGCAAAAGGAATTGTTATGGTCTTAGAACAAGGCCATGTGATTGATTCCGTTGTTAATGGGTTAGCGATGATGGTTGACCATATGCCAGGTTTCATTCAAGTATTAGGCATGTACTTTTTCCAAACCATTATGAACGTGTTCATTACTTCGGGAACGGGGCTCGCAGCCACTACCATGCCAATATTAGTTCCATTATCTGATTTAATTGATGTTACAAGACAAACTACCGTTCTTTCCTATCAACTAGGTGATGGATTATCCAATTGTATCCTGCCTACCTCCGCGATGTTAATGGGGAGCTTGGCTGTTTCTAAAATAAAATATCAAGAATGGGTAAAGTTTTTCTGGCCGTTATTGTTAATCTGGGTCGTAATTGGTGCTTTTTTTGTCATCGTTGCAGATATTATTCAATATTGATAAAGGGATGAAAGCCGTTGGATACCCAATCTATAAACTATAAAAAGTTACTTGAATTGATTGATATAAATCTTTTAACTCAGCATGTTGAAACTCTTTCCCAATGGGAACGGTTAACAGGGGAAGAGGAGGCTGAAAAAGCGGTTGATTATATAGTAGAAGACCTGCAGAAACATCATATTCAACATAACCGTTATCAATTCGATGGCTATTTCAGTGACCCTGTATATGGACAAGTGTCCGTGATTGTACCTAAGAAAATAGATATTCGGGCAAAAACAAGATCGTTCGGTTTACATCTTCCACAGGGGATAACAGGGGATCTCATCTATGACTTTGATAGTGAAAAGCGTCGAAGTGTCAATGGACCAGTTGAGCGTTTTGAAAAAATGAAAGATAAAATTGTTGTTAGCTGGGACTACTACGAGAATTATGTGAAGAAAATTGAAAGTGCTGGTGCGATAGGTCTAGTTCATATTTGGCCATCAACAGAAGATGCCATCCATGAAGAAACCGTCGGGACCGTTTGGGGCACGCCAACCATTGAAAACGTTGATCAACTCACGAAAATCCCAGTTGTGGGAATTAACCATCATGATGGACTGCAGCTACTCGAACTTATGCGAGACGAAGCCGTAACGGTAAATTTGAAAACTATTGTAAAAAATGGAATCAAACGTGTCAGTCTGCCGGTTGCCACGATTCCAGGAGAAATGGACGAGTACATCCTTATTTCTGGCCATTATGATTCCTGGCATAAAGGGGCAACAGATAATGCAACAGCAAATGCTCTAATGCTGGAATTGGCGCGGATATTTTCTACCAAGCCATGTAAACGAGGGATCAAAATCGCATGGTGGCCTGGACATTCAAATGGCAGATATGCAGGGTCTGCTTGGTATTGTGATCATTTTTGGCAAGAAATCAATGAGCAATGCGTGGCTCACATTAATATTGATTTTCCAGGCACAAAAGGAAATGTAAACGTAGTTCCGAGATGGACATCGCTTGAAAATGCCCAGTTTATAAAGGATATTATTACTTCCTTAACAGAGAAAGAGCCATCTCGTTTTGAGTATTTACCTCGAGGAGCCGACCAATCCTTTTGGGGGACAAACATTCCTATTCATCTAATGCTGAAATATGAACCCATTGAAGAGGATAAAATTTATCTGACACCAGGGGGAAACTGGTGGTGGCACACAGAAGAAGACCTTTTTGATAAGGTAGATGTTAATTTGTTGGTCAGAGATACAGGGATTCATTTGGCGCTTTTGGACGAATTAGCGAATATAAATATCCTTCCGGTCAATCTAATCAATTTTATTACCACCAGCAGAAAGATCATTCAAGAATTGGACAAAAGTTCTGATCAGGTCTTCGATTTTACCATTGTTCATCAGTCTTTAGACAATTTAACAGTAGTGATACAAGAGCTATCAGGAAGTGAAGTCCTGGATGCCAATAAGTACAATAAACTTTTGAAAACTATTGGTGGAACATTAAATAGACTTAAATTTTCCTATTCAAATAAATATGATTACGATAATACCTTTCCATTTCGGCCTTACCCTGGCTTAGCAAAGGTGAAAGATATCTATCGAAGCAACACGCCGCCTGAAGAATTTCTTTTCACCATGACCTTTTTCGTTAGACAACGAAATCGGGTCGTAAATGAAATAAAAGAAATCATGGAAGAAATAAAGAGGTACTTAGTTTAGGTGCTGCGTACCATCAAAAAGCGGATCTAGTAATAACCCCTCTCAAACGAGAAGGGGTTATTTTGGTTGACTATTGGATTCGACAATCTCTCTTCCTGCATATGAGAAAGAAAGTCGCTATATAAAAGGACTCATAACGAATCTAATCAAACGTTTGATTAGTAAAAGTTTATTGAAACTGTGCGATTTTTGTTGAATACCGGAAACAGATTTGTAGATTTGGTAATAATAAATAGGAGCAAATTAACACTAGAAGGCGGATTTATCTTTGGAAAGAATCATTTTGTGGACTTTGTTACTAGTTGGTATTACCCTATTATTATTTAGTTTAAGAAAGCCCTTCATCAAAGACTGGATTTTAATTTTTTTATTGAATGCTTATCTTTCAACGTTAATTGGCGTTCTTGTTGTAGAAGAAAACAAAAAATCCGGCCCAATGAATGAGCCGGATTTCTTAAGTCTCCTTTAATATAGCTAACCCTAGCTGAAAAATGGTATAAAAGTGCGATAATAATTTATTTGACTCTAAAATAAACTGAATATGAAATATATTTCAACTATATATTACCAAAAAAAGGGGTGCTTACCATGAATTCGAAAGTGCTATCGATTAAAACGGTTGTCGCAATCGGTATTGGTGCTGCGGTGTTTATAATTTTAAGCAGGTTTGGTTCGATTCCAACAGGCATACCAAATACAAACGTAGAAACATCTTATGCGTTCCTAGCCCTAATGTCATTACTTTACGGTCCTGTCGCTGGATTGCTGATTGGATTAATTGGTCATACGATTAAGGACGCTGTTTTTTATGGAGCACCCTGGTTTAGCTGGATTATCGCTTCAGGAGTCGTAGGATTATTAATAGGATTAGCAGCATCACGGATCAAGCTTCGGGATGGGGAATTTGGTGGAAAAGCTATTATTTTTTTTATTATCATTCAAGTTATTACTAACTCAATTGCATGGTTTTTAATTGCTCCTACTTTAGATATCCTCATATATGCAGAACCAGCCAATAAAGTATACATTCAAGGCCTTGTAGCGGGTGCGGCTAATATAGTAACCGTTGGTGTTTTAGGAACCTTGCTAGCAATAGCATATGCCAAAACGCGTCCTAAAAAAGGCAGCTTGACTCGAGAATTGTAAGAAGTGAATGTCGGTGATCTCCCATCATCGGCATTTTTTATTAGTCTAACAAACAGAAGGAAGTTGAATATGAGAAAACCAGTTATTGAATTTACTAATTTTAGTTTCCACTACCGGACACAGTCCTCTCCAACACTAAGTGGTATTAATTTGACTATTTATGAAGGAGAAAAAATTCTAATTATAGGACCATCAGGGTCTGGAAAAAGTACATTAGGACATTGTATAAATGGATTGGTTCCCTTTTTTTATCCTGGTGAAATTTCAGGGAGTTTAAAGATTCTTGGAAAAGAAACAAAAAAGGAAAGTATTTTTAAGCTATCTTCAATGGTTGGTACGGTGTTACAGGATCCTGATGCCCAATTCATCGGTTTAACTGCAGCAGAGGATATTGCGTTTAAACTTGAGAATCAGTTTGTTCCACAAGAAGAGCTATTTGAATCAGTGAACCGGGTTGCTGAACTGGTAGATATGACAGAGCATTTGGATTCACCCCCACAGGACCTTTCTGGAGGACAAAAGCAAAGGGTCACACTTGCAGGAAGTATGATTGATGATAATGTAAATATTCTTCTATTTGATGAACCCTTGGCAAATTTGGACCCTGCAACAGGGAAAACGGCGATTGAACTTATCGACCGTATTCATAAGCAAACTGGAAAGACAACGATCATTATAGAGCATCGATTGGAAGATGTGCTGCTTGGTGAGATAGATCGTATTGTAATTATAGATGAGGGTTGCATATTAGCGGATTTGACACCTAATGAATTATTAAGCTCAAATCTGCTTATAGATACGGGCATCCGTGAACCGCTCTATCTGACAGCTTTGAGATATGCAGGATGTACGATCACTCCAATGCTGAAACCTAAAAGTTTAAAGACATTAAACATTGAAGTCAATAAAACGAGGCTTCATGCATGGTATGAGTCAGTGGGATATGCCGAGAAAAAACAAAAAAATGATGTACTTTTAGAGCTAAAAAATATTCATTTCGGGTATTCAAAAACAAAAGAGATTATTAAAGATGTTTCATTCAAGATTAACAAAGGAGAATTATTATCTTTAATCGGTAAAAATGGAGCTGGAAAATCTACCCTTGCCAAGTTAATATGCGGTTTTTATCCTCCCACAGCAGGGGAAATTTTATATGAAGGTGAAAATCTTAAAGAACAATCCATAAAAGAGCGGGGAGATCATATTGGCTTCGTACTGCAGAACCCTAATCAAATGATTTCTCAAAATTTCATAGTTGATGAAGTAGCACTAGGATTAAAATTCCGTGGAGTACCAGATAAAGATATAGAAGATCAAGTATTTCATGCTTTAAAAATCTGCGGGCTTTATGAATTAAGAAATTGGCCCATCTCGGCCTTAAGCTTCGGGCAGAAAAAGAGAGTGACGATTGCATCCGTATTAGTGCTAGGACCGAAATTAATTTTATTGGACGAGCCAACAGCCGGTCAGGACTATAAACACTATAACGAAATTATGGAGTTTCTGTGGAACTTAAATCAACAAGGAATCACCATTATCATGATTACCCACGATATGCATTTGATGCTCGAATATACAAACAGAGCCATTGTAATATCAGAGGGACAAAAGATAAAAGAAGACGAACCTGCTAACATCCTTACAGATGAAGAGGTTATCCGTCTAGCTAATTTAAAAGAAACATCCCTCTATCAATTAGCTAAAAAAGCAGATTTTTTTGACCAACGAGACTTTGTCAAACGCTTCATTCATTTTGATCGGGGGACCCGACAGCTATGAATCATAATATTCTTTCTTACATTCATCAAGAATCCCCAATTCATCGTCTTACTGGAGCTGCTAAACTGATAGGTTTTATTCTTTGGTCATTAACAGCAATGATAACCTATGATACTAGGATACTTGTTGTTATGTTTATTTTAGGGATTTTGATCTTTCTTTTATCGAAGGTCGAATTTCGTTATATTTCTTTTGTATTCTATATATTCTTATTATTTTTGTTTATAAACAATATTGCTATTTTTCTTTTTGAACCGATGCAGGGTGTTGAAATGTATCATACGAAGCATGAGTTTCTTCACATCATTGGACATTATAATTTAACCGCTGAGCAGCTATTCTACCAATTTAATTTAACGCTTAAATATTTGACCATTATTCCACTTGCCTTGTTGTTTATGGTTACGACACATCCCAGTGAATTTGCAGCTTCTCTTAATAAAATAGGAGTAAGCTATCGAATTGCATATGCAGTAGCTCTTGCGCTGCGATATATACCAGATATTCAGCGGGATTATCAAAACATCTCACTAGCTCAACAGGCGCGAGGAATTGATTTATCAAAAAAACAAAAATTGACCAAAAAATTACGCTATGCATCATCCATTTTAATGCCGTTAATTTTTTCAAGCCTCAATCGGATTGAAACAATAAGTGCTGCGATAGAGCTTCGAGGCTTTGGCAGTCAAAAGAGAAGATCATGGTACCATGAGAGACCCTTTACAAAAGCAGATTATTTAGCCATTATGCTTATTATCCTTTTGTTTGTCTTTTCAATGATCATTACCTTTTTGGATGGAAATCGTTTTTATAATCCATTTAGGTAAGTAAGAACTACATCTCGTATGTTGCCAAACACGACCAACATTCGTTGAGACAGTAGCATTGATTGAAATGCATAGCTGGGTATGAATAGTTTTAGTAGATTAAGTGAAAATTGAAGTGCGTTTATGTTCCCTCAGACAAAAAAGTATGGGGGATTTTTTTGTTATGGAAGCTGATGGGAATTGGTAGATTATACCTATCCTAGCATGTAAAATAGGGTTATTTTTCCGTATATTTATAATATTAAAATAATTACAATTATTCATGCTATTTAAATTCTACTAACCTATAATAAACTACATGGAAAATAATAGGAGGTGTTGGATGATGAAGAAAAATTTTATTATACCTGTAGCTTTGTCGACAGCGATGTTGGTAGGTTCTATCCCAGTTAGTAGTGTTTTTGCGCAACCGGCTGATACAAAGGTCGTTAATAGTGTACAAGCTTCTAAGGAATGGAATGAGAAAGCAAGTGTTCCATTATTTGTGAAGGAGCGATTTGCAGAGAAATTCTCTTCTAATACCTCTACCGAAGCATTAAATTATTTGAAGAAAAACGAAGGCAAAACCGGAATTAATAATCCGGATAAGAATCTAAAAGTGAAGAGTGTACAAAAAGATAAACTCGGTATGACTCACGTCCGTTTTAATCAGGCTGTAAATGGAGTAAATATTGAAGGAGCCGAGGTTGTTGTTCATTTTAATGAGAATAATGAAGTGGTATCCGTAAACGGAAGAGTAAACCAGACGATTGCCGATGATGCAGTGGACACGACTGCTTCTTTAAGTAGTGAGTCTGCATTAAAGACTGCTTTATCCTCTGTCAATGCCCCTGAAGAACTGACTTATGAGCCAACTGCTGAGCTAGTTGTCCTTCCATTTGAAGGGGAAAATTATACAGCCTATAAAGTGAATGTTAACTTTATGGGGGATGAACCTGGAAACTGGTTTGTTTTTGTAGACGGAAAGACAGG
Source organism: Neobacillus sp. NPDC093182 (assembly GCF_044754045.1). Lineage (NCBI taxonomy): Bacteria > Bacillati > Bacillota > Bacilli > Caryophanales > Bacillaceae > Neobacillus > Neobacillus sp. NPDC093182. Next base: position 99,096 of record NZ_JBIVOI010000002.1, on the reverse strand, counting down.
TAAAGTCATCGACAAGTATAATGGCTTAATGCATGCCGATGAAATGAAAACACAAAAAGGTGCTGGAAAAGGAGTACATGGTGAGCATAGGGAAATACATATTACGCAAGTAAAGGAACCAAATGCTGGTACGAAGTTTGCGTTAGCAGATTACTCTCATGAGAACCTCGAAGGAATCGTCACATATGACGCTAAAAATGATAATACTTCTAGTAACGATACTCTCTATGTGGGTAATTCTGCATCCTTTATCGGCGACTATGATCGAGCGCTGGTCGATGCACACTATAATTCTGAAAAGGTATATGAGTATTACCTAAACGAGCACGGCCGCAATTCCCTTGATGGAGAAGGAATGGCAATTATTTCTAGAGTTCACTATGGTAACAATTATAACAATGCTTCCTGGAATGGGCGTTGGATGACCTATGGTGATGGTGACGGTGTGTTTATGACTTCTCTATCAGCAGGTCTTGACGTGGCTGCCCACGAAATGACGCATGGTGTTATCACTCATTCTGCGAATTTAGTTTACCGCAATCAATCTGGAGCGTTAAACGAATCGTTTGCAGACGTTTTTGGTGCGCTTGTTGATGATAGTGATTGGGAAATGGGCGAGGATATTATGGCACCGGCTGCTAAAGCTGACGGTGTAACTGTATTGCGGAGCTTAAGTAATCCAAACAGTGTTGTTGTCAGTAATGAGCAAAGAAGAGCGTATAGCACAAATGGCGGAGTCTATCCAGACCATATGGATGAGTTTTATCACATGCCAACTTCTGTTGATGGCGGCGGTGTTCATGTAAACTCTTCGATTACAAACCATGCTGCATACTTGATTGGCCAAGAAATCGGCAGGGAAAAATTAGGGCAGATCTACTATCGTGCCTTAACGGTTTATTTAACTCCAAATTCCGATTTCAGCGACGCCCGTCAGGCGATTGTTCAGTCAGCTATTGATCTTTACGGTGAAGACAGCGAAGAAGTGGCTGCAGCGAATGCTGGATTTGATGCCGTGGGAATTAACTAAGTATTTTAGGTTGTCTGCAAAATCAACAATGAAGTCGATTTTTTAATCCCTCAGACTAAGAGTTTGAGGGATTTTTATATCGTTCACCAGAAGTAAGTTAATAATAGTTTATAATGGAGTTTATCCTTTCCCGAAGGAGGTCTATTATTGGAAAAAAGAGGAGTTATATCAATAGGAGAAGCTTTTGTAGATTTTATTTCAACTGATCGCACCAATACCAAATTCCGGCAGTTGTTAGGAGGAGCTACAGTTAACTTGGCAGTCGGAACCAGCAGACTTGGCCTGCCTGCTTTTTATTTGTGTAAATTGGGAACAGATCCAGACGGACAATTTGTGGAACAAGAATTAAAAAAGGAAGGAGTTAATCTTGAGTTTTCTGTTCGTACTGCTATGAAAAGAATGTGTGGGGTCTATGTCCATCTAACAGAAAGTGGAGACCGAAACTTCCACTCCTATATAAACCCTACTCCGGAAGAAGTCTTAAGAGAAGACGAATTGAGCAGAGATGTTTTTGAGAAGACAAGAATTTTTTATTTTGGCTCCGGTACCCTTTTTCAAAAAAAGTCAAAAGAGACAACACAGGCTGCATTACAATATGCTAAAGAATGTTCCAATCTCATCGCCTTTGATGCCAATCTTCGTTTAAAGCGGTGGGAAAGCGAGCGCGATTGCCGGCAAACAGTGGTTTCATTCCTTAAACAGGCTACTATCGTCAAGCTGGCTGAAGATGAGTTAAATTTTTTAATGGAAACAAATTCACTTGAGGCTGGATTGGAAAAAATAATAAAATGGGACATTCCTTACCTATTTATCACGTTGGGAGAGAAAGGTGCTTGCGGAGTGATGAATGGAAAAAAAGTTTTCAGTCTCGCTCCAAAGGTAGATTCAATTGATACAACCGGTGCAGGAGACGCTTTTATGGCTGGACTTTTGTATTGCTTCCATGAAAAGGGAATGCCAGCAGGGATGACAGAATTAACGGAGTATCTTCAATTTGCCAATCGTGTTGGTGCTCAAGCGACAACCAAAATTGGCTCTTTAACTTCTAGAGTGGATTTTATGGAGTTGAAAAAGCATTTTGAGAAGTAAAGTTTTTATCGGGCTTAAGAAATAAATCTAGAACGGATGAGGAAATGGGCAGCAATAAATTAATAAAAAATGAAAAAAAAACTGAAAAAGAAGATCGACATGTATTTAAAAATGAAAAAGTTTGAGTGTTTTAGTCCTAATACTGTATTTACATATTGGATCGAGAAGTCAATTTTGTGTTATTTATAATTATTTTCAATATTTAAATTAATTTATCCTGGTTATAATAAGAGATAGCAAACTAGAACGAACAAATAAAATAAAAGGAAATGGCGGGGAGAATGATGGGTAGATTAGTTCATTTCGAAATTCATGTGAGTGATATGGAACGAGCAAAGAAGTTTTATGGAGAGGTATTTGGATGGTCATTTCAAGATTGGTCTGATTATGCAGGAATGCCTTACTTTGGGGCAGTGACTGGAAGTGACAATGAACCTGGAATCAATGGTGCCTTAATGCAGCGACAAAGTGCTCCGCCGGAACAAAACCATGCTTTAAATGGATTTGCTTGTACAATGGGAGTGGAAAATTACGATTTAACCGAAGCTAAAATTATTGAGAATGGCGGCAAGGTCGCAATGCCTAAATATGCTCTGCCTGGAATGGCATGGCAAGGATACTATATTGATCCCGAAGGTAATGTATTCGGTATTCATCAACCCGATGAGAATGCAAAATAGAAGAGTTGATAGGTGAATGAAAAAATGAGATCACAAGACACGACAGGCATGTTTGAAAACATTCGCAATATCTGTCTTGCATTGCCCGAAGCTACTGAACATATCGACGGTTTTGGCCACAATACGTTTAAAATCAATGGAAAATCTTTCGTAATATCAGGTGAAAACGAGAATGGATTTAGCTTGTCGTTCAAGTCAGATCGGGAAACTCAAGAAATATTGCTCCAGAAAGAGCATTTTTACAAAACTCGATATATAGGGCACCACGGCTGGGTATCTATCCAAAATCCGGCTGAAGAAAACTGGGAGGAATTGACCGATTTAATTCAAGAAGCATATTTACGTGCTGCACCAAAGCGATTGGTTAAAAAATGGAATGAATTACAGAATAGGTGAAGGGAGGCGGAGTGATCTGCCTTTCTTTTTTTACGTTCTTATATGGCTTTACATATACTGGCGAAAAAGATAACGACCTCATCTATAATCACATAGTAGTATATTCACCACATCCTCAATCGAATAAAATTAAGAAATGAGCACAAGCCTTTTTTAATCCTGAACATATAGTGTTTAACGAAGTGAACTAGCATTAGGGATAGGAGGATTTGCATCATATTGGAGTTAAGCAAGTTGAAAGTCTTACCTTCGATTACAATATCCTGGATAAGATGATTTCAGAGTTAGAAGGTGGATTAATTTGAAATTAACGAATGAGAAGGGTATCCCTTGGGGGGGCAGGAAACAAAATAGCAAAGACATGTCACCTTTAGATTTTACTGAAATCCAAGAATTGTCTTTGTTTATTGGAGTTAATATTGGATCTAGTTATCACAATGAAACAGATTGTGTTGTACTCCTATATAAGGATCGAACAAATTGGAAATTGAAAACGAATGAAAACGAAGATGCCTTTGAATTTTTGTACAATAATATTAATTTTTTCTCGAAAAATAGATATAAAAATGCGGGAAGTACTTTTTTAAAAGAGTATCTCATTTTTACAATAGGCGCTTGTTTAAGTTCTCCAATAAAACCAGAGTATACTATTCGTGATGTCGATGTTGAAAGAAATAATGGAAATAAGATAAATCAAAGATGGGAATCAGAAAGTTATCATAAGATAAGTGATTGGCTCAATCGTTTTCCGATATCGGGAGCATCTAAGAGAGTTTATTTAGAAACATTCCCTCTAAGTAATTTTCCTTTTGACATAAACGAAACAAGAGCAACGGAAAAGGAAAAGTCATTCTTAGTTGATGCATTTAAAAAAATCAATGGAGTTCCAGGTTCGATCCTAAATATACAAGGGTGGAATGAAGAGCATTTTAAGGATGAAAATTTTCGACATGCCTTTGTTTCGATGTTAGTCTCCATTGCTTATGCGAGATGGAAATCAATAGATAAATCAGGAAAGCATGACTTCCTAAAAATAATTGCAGATCATGATGGTCTATATTGGCTTCTCGATCATGAATCACTTAATCATTGAGATTCTCAATTTGGAAAAGCCTCTTTCAGATGAAAGAGGCTAATTCATGGTATAAAAATTTATACCTTTAATCTCAATTATCGTTTAAAATCAGGATCTTCATATGGATGTGCAACCCATCCTGAAGAATCGATAAACAAGCGAACGGCCACAACTTGGCGGTTTTCCATTAAAGTAAAGAAATGGGGTGTGTTAACGGGAACAGAAATTACATCTCCCGGGGACAATTCTACATCAAAATACCCGGCTTCACCCTTGATCGTAAAAATCCCATTTCCTGCTGTAATCGCACGTACTTCATCCTCAGTATGAACATGCACCTGTTCAAACTTTTTTAACAACTCGTCTAAATTTGGAGTAGCATCTGATAATGCCACAATGTCCCATTCAGCATAGCCACGTCGGGTTGCAAGGGATCTAATTTCGTTATCAAAGGTTTTAAGAATTTCTTCTTTCTCCTCTTTTGAAAGTAAAAATTGATCACGAAGCTTACTAGATAGCTTGTCCATATCCCAATGTTCATAAAGGACACCATATTTATCTAAGAAACTTTTAACCTCTTGTTCTTTTGTTAATCTTTCATTCGTATTACGAATGCGAATATTCGCCATAGTAAACTCTCCTTGTTAATGATTTATTTAAACTTTTTTAGGAAATACATATTCATTTGGTATTCAAAAAGAAATTCAAATGCTTCTAAATGGCGTTTAGCTGTAAAATGACTATCTCCCCAAACATATATGCCATGGTTGCGAATTAATACCCCTGGAACCTCCGGTTGGATAACCTTGCTGATTTCATCTGCTAATTTAGGAATGGAAGAAAAATTTTCTACAATTGGTATGGTTATTGATGCATCTTCTTTCCATATATCAAATGCTTTAATAATTTCATGGTTCTTGAAAGTAACATTTCCTTGATCAGCGTAAAGCTCTGAAATAAGATTATTTGGAATCGTATGGACATGAAAAACCGCTTGACAATTAGGGATGTGCTGATAAATAGAGGTGTGGATTAAAGTTTCAGCAGAAGGTTTTAAGTTGCTGGGAAGTACAAGGCTGCCATCCATATTAACTAAAATATAATCCTCTGGAGTGTGAATGGATTTGTCTTTTCCACTAGAGGTTATGGCGATAATTGACTGATTTTGCTCTAATGGGGGACCTTTTACTCGAACGGATAAGTTCCCGCTCGTTGCTGGAAACCAGCCTTTTTTCGAAAGTGTTTCTTTCACAGTTTGTAGAGTTTTAAAGGCTGTTTGAATGGCTTCAAGGTTAGTTTTTTTCATTTTTTTTATTGTTTCACCTCCTTCATTATTTTAACTGCTTTAAAATTTTAATTACATCGTAAAAGGACTCGAACTCTTTATAAGAAAGAGAATGCTCTTGGCATTTCTGTAAAAGAAAATCTCTTGCAATCACAAGATCAGCCATTTTGGCTACCGCCAAATCTGTAATACTATCTCCAATGACAACTTTTATATTATCTATACTTGAATGGGAACGAAGAATACTTGGTTTACACATTCCGCAATCCATGTCGCAAAGTGAATCACATGAATAAGGCCAAAGAATTTGAATTTGTTTGCCGCTAAAATCACTCGAATTACAATATATATATTGTTTTGGTACAGAATATCGTGACAAGATTGGGAAAACGAAAAAGTCTATTCCTCCACTAGTAATCAGAAGACGAATATTATGCTCCTGACAATATTGAATAAACTGATCAAAACCAGGTCGAATAGTTGCTTGCCTAATAGCGTAATTAGTGATTTCTTCTCGGTAAGATGCAGGTAATAGCCCAAACAAGCGTCCTACACCTTTACGAATACTAATTCTCCCAGCTAAAATATCATCCTTAATGGTTTCCCAACCAGGTGGATTATAATACTTCATAATATTTATGATGTTGTCATTTTCAGTGATTGTTCCATCAAAATCGCAAAATATAATCATTTTTTTGAGGGCGCCCACTATTATAAAGCACCCCATTTGTCGATCACCGAACGAAGTTCAGCAGAGTTATCTGCTGCTCGAGCAAGCGTTTGACCTGAATTTGTTGCTTGAATCGCATCCATAAATGCTTTTCCTCCAGCTGTTGTGCCTTGGGGGTGTCCATGAATATTTCAACTCCTAAATTTAATAGCAGAAAACATTAAAAGATTGATAGCTTTGAAATCCGCTGCATAGCTTCTCGCATACGTTCCTCTTCGGCAAGTAATCCTAATCGAACATATCCCTCACCATGCTTTCCAAATCCAATTCCTGGTGCAACAACAACCTTTGCTTTCTCTAATAAGGTATCCGCAAATTCGCTTGATGTGTACCCCTTTGGAACCGGCAGCCAGGCAAAGAATGATCCTTTAGGAAGTGGAGCACTCCAACCAAGTATTTGGAGTTCTTCAAATAAGGCATTTCGTCGTAATTCATAGGTATTAACAAGTTTACGAACGCATTCTTGTGATGAGGTTAATGCTGCAATTGCTGCATCTTGAATGCCGCCAAACAAGCTCACAAAATAATGGTCTTGAAATTGATTGATTAATTGAATCAGCTCATGATTACCAAGAGCGAATCCCACTCGCCATCCTGCCATATTATAGGTTTTCGACAGTGTATAAAATTCAATGCCAACATCCTTGGCACCGGGACGAGATAAAAAGCTGATTGGTCTGTGCCCATCAAAGCCGATTGCTCCATAAGCAAAATCGTGAGCAATCACAATATTATTTTTTTCCGCAAAGCCAATAGCTTCATCAAAGAAGGAACTAGTAGCACAAGCTCCTGTCGGATTTGATGGATAATTAAGGAACATTAATTTTGCTTGTTTACACACGTTATTTGGAATTTTAGAAAAATCCGGGAAACATCCATTGGAATAATCTAGTGGCAGCTGAACCATTTCAGCACCCGCAATAGCAATCCCAGACCAATAATCAGGATATCCTGGGTCAGGAACGAGTGCAATATCACTTGGATTCAGTAATATTTGTGAAATTTCTACGAGTCCGGTTTTTGCTCCAAACAATATAGCAACTTCCTTTTCCGGATCCAATGGAACTCCATATTCCTCTTGATACCAAGTACAGATGGCTTTCTTCAGTTCAATCTTGCCTGAAAAAGGTGGATATTTATGATTGATCGGGTTTAGTGCTGCTTTTTGTAGCGATTGAACAATATGAGGTGGGGTAGGAAGGTCTGGATTGCCTTGTCCAAGATTAATAACATCATACCCTAAACCAATAAAACCATTTACTTTCTCAACCAATGTAGAGAAAAATTGATTTGGCAGACGTCCCATTTGGTTAGATGCTTCGATAATAAATTTGTTATTTTTCATTAATTAATCACCCCCCTTTAGAAAATACCATATGATGAAATAGAATTTTTAGTGAGTAAACTTTAAAAAACAATTGTTTGTCCCGCTGTCATTGCCAATCTATTACTGAATTCCTATATTAGTGGAGAAAATTTGGACAATCTTTGAGAAAGAGATTAGAAATTTACGGAAGGGGAAAGCGCAAAAACAATTTGTACAAAGGATTAAATGATAAATAGTTAAAAGATTGTTATTTGGGAGATGAGATAATGTATATAAAACAAAGTCACCTTTTTACATCAGAATCGGTTACTGAAGGTCATCCAGATAAAATGTGTGATCAAATTTCTGATGCTATTTTAGATGCCATTCTTTTGAAAGACCCAAATGCTCGTGTTGCATGTGAAACTTCAGTTAGTTCAGATTTAGTCGTTTTATCTGGAGAGATTACCACGAACGACAATGTCGATTTCATAAAAATAGTAAGAGAAACCATTCGATATATCGGGTATACAAACTCAGAGTTTGGACTTGATGCTGATACTTGTAAGATTCTAATAGCACTAAACAAGCAATCCTCTGATATAGCAATGGGAGTTAATCAAGCGCTAGAAGCCCGTGAAGGTTTAATGACTGAGGATGAAATAAACCAAATTGGTGCAGGTGATCAAGGGCTTATGTTTGGTTTTGCTTGCAATGAAACGGAAGAATTAATGCCATTGCCAATTTACCTGTCCCATAAACTTGCTAGACGTTTAGCAGAAGTTCGGAAGTATGGTTTGGTAGAGTATTTACGTCCAGATGGAAAAGTGCAGGTTACAGTGGAATACGAAAATGCAAAGCCTATTCGAATTGACACCATTATTATTTCTGCGCAACATAAACCTGAAGTAGGGTTAGAAAAAATAAAAAATGATTTGCAAAGATATGTCATTTCTTACGTAGTACCACCAGAATTGATTGATGAAAGCACAAAATATTATATAAATCCAACTGGTCGATTCGTGATTGGTGGACCAAAGGGTGATGCAGGTTTAACGGGTCGTAAAATTATCGTTGATACGTATGGCGGATTTTCCCGTCACGGAGGAGGTGCTTTTTCGGGAAAAGACCCAACTAAGGTTGACCGTTCTGCAGCCTATGCAGCACGTTATGTAGCAAAAAATATTGTTGCGGCAGGGATTGCAAATAAATGTGAAATTCAACTGGCTTATTCTATTGGAGTAGCTGCACCTGTTTCAATAGCTGTTGATACGTTTGGTACCGGGATAATAGAAGAGACTAAAATTGTCCAACTTATAAGAAAATATTTTGACCTCCGCCCTGCAGGAATCATTCGTATGTTAAATCTTAGGCAGCCTATTTATTTTCAAACTGCTTGCTACGGCCACTTTGGAAGAACAGATATTAAGTTACCGTGGGAAAACACAGATAGAGCAGAGTTATTAAAAAATGAAGCAGAAAAAATAATTACTGAGGGATCATGAGATTTAACATTTCGCCTATGAAAGCAGGAGTTACTAATCAGGTTATCGAGAAAGAAGTAGATTTATATGTTTTAACTGGAATGGGATGATATCCCATTTCTTTTTTTTCCTTTTTTAACATGAGCATAAGTTGACTTTTTAACAGATTATTCTACATTAAATTACAATTTAATTACAATATCGACTAATTCATTGTTTTTAGTCCTTTTGGAATATAAACTAGGAATATATTAGAAATTTAAATGAATGATAGATTACGTTACAAGAGGAGATTTTGTGATGATAAAAAAATTATTAAAATATACCGTAGCAGCTGTCATCCTTGCCACTACTATACAAGTAACACCTGCTTTTGCAAATCCAGTAACAAACGGACAAATCGATGCTACTAAGGAACAAATTAATGACTTTGAAACAAAGATTCAACAATTGGATAACCGAATTAGCTTAGCAATGGAGAAGAGCCGAGAATTAAATGATAGTATTGTAACTCAACAAGGTAAAATTGAAGAAACCGAGGCTGAAATTGCCAAAGCTGAAACCGCTTTAGAGAATCATAAAAAGGTCTATTCAGAACGACTAAAAAGCATTCAATTAAAAGGAAATCAGTCTGTCGTTACATATGCAGAACTTTTGCTTTCATCTGGCAGCGTTTCTGAGTTTTTTAATCGTTTTACTGCCATTTCGCAGATTATCGAAAGTGATACAGAGTTACTCGACGGTTTAAATCTGAAAGAACAAACCTTAATAGAAGCAAAGGAACAATTACATACTCAGATCAACCAATTAAAACAGAGCCAACTGGAATTAGCCGCTGAACAACAACAGATTGAAAAAGATAAAGAACAAATCGAAAAAGATTTAGCTGCTGCACAGGGCACATTACAGGCTCAACTGGCTCAACAAGAGGCTGAACAACGGGCTTTATTAGCCCAGCAAGCTGCTGAGCAAGCTCAACAGCAATCAACGCAGCAATCTTTCGTAAACACGACAACAACATCCACACCACCACCACCTGCTGCAATTGCACCAATTGCACCAAGTGCACCAAGTTCAGCAACGGCAAGTGCGGTGATTGCTAATGCTAAACAATATTTGGGTGTTCCTTATGTATGGGGTGGGACAACGCCAAGCGGATTTGATTGTTCCGGATTTGTTTCATATGTGTATCGTTCCGTTGGCATTAGTCTTCCAAGAACGTCTCGAGATCAGCAAAATGTTGGAACAAGAATCTCACTAAATCAACTACAGCCAGGAGATTTAGTTTTCAGAGGTTTGCCTGCTTATCATGTCGGCATTTATATCGGAGGAGGACAATATATACATGCTCCACAAACGGGGGATGTTGTGAAAATTGCTCCATTTGATCCGTCTAAATTTTCAACTGCTTCTAGAGTCTTACGTTAGGCTTAAATTTTTTGATAAGTAAAACAAGCTAATAAAGGCAGCTCCCTAATAATATGGGCGCTGCCTTTTTCATCTTTTTTAATAAATATCTATAACCCATAGCCTCCCAATCCATTGCAAATCACAATGATACTTTATCAATATATCTCATATATATAGAAGTAAAAGCCAATAGGAGATTAAACATTGGATAAACAAAATAGCAAATTTAGATGGGTAGTATTTGCTTCTGTATTGTTTACTTATTTTTTAATGGCAAGCCAACGAACTGCTCCAGGATTAATAACTGACCAAGTAATGAGGGATTTTACTGTTACAGCATCAACGATTGGGTTACTGACAAGTATTCAATTTTTTGTATATACTGGTTTACAAGTTCCGATGGGGATATTAGCTGACCGTCATGGACCTAATTTATTTCTCATAATAGGGGCCATTCTTACAGGATTAGGTACCATTATCTATAGTCTTGGTACGCATGAATCCGTCCTATTTTTTGCCAGAATCCTTACGGGGACAGGGGATGCGACCATCTGGGTCAATATGGTGTTAATTTTAGGCCAATGGTTTAAAGTAAAGGAATTCGTCCGATTGATTGGGATCGCGGGAATGACAGGAAGTCTTGGTTTTCTCTTGGCAACAGTCCCTTTCTCTTTATTGATTGACTTCCTTGGATGGAGATCGGCATTTCTTTCAGCTGGAATACTACTATGTCTATGTGGAATACTTCTCTATTTTGTGCTGATAAAAAAAACAAAACAAATCTTTGTTAACGAATTGGTTTCTATCAAAAAAGAGGTTCAACGTGAAAAGATGTGGATTTTACTACGAAGGTTAGTTTCAAATCAACAGGCATGGGCTTTATTCCTGTGTCACTTTGGTATTGTTGGCGCGTATGTTGGGTTTATCGGTTCATGGGCAGTGCCTTATGGGATGAATATGTATGGAATGACACGTTCAGACGCGAGTCAGCTCATCATGATTGGACTGATTGGAGCACTTATCGGAGCCCCGCTATCTAGTTGGATTTCAAGCCGCTTGGAAACGATTAAACGTCCTTATGTTGTGATTCATATTTTTATTTTATTGTGCTGGGCTACTTTTCTTTTATTTAATGGGAATCCTCCGCTTTTCATGCTAATCACGCTATTCTTTATTATTGGTTTTGGATACGGAGCAAGTGCCTTAACCTTTGCTGTCGTTCGTCAAACCTTTCCTTTAAAAGAATCTGGTATTATATCTGGGTTTGCGAATACGGGTGGATTTCTGAGTGCCGTTCTGCTCCCGAGTATTTTTGGAATCGTATTGGATCATTTTCAGAGTGCTTCAGGGAGTGCCGGTAATGGATACTTCTACGGATTCATCACACCCGTTATATTTTCGTTAGTTGGTTTGATGGGAGTAAGTTCTATTAAGGAAAAGCGTAAGGAATCAGAACAATCAAGTGAAAGGATGACATAGAAATCTATTTACAAATTGATGAAATAATGAGATAATAAGGAAAATTTTGGAGGGGGAAAGTAAGTTTATGGAACCAACTAATTGCTAATATTAATTGATTTTAAAATTAATATGGATTTTGTATTGAGTGTCAATTTGCCTATAAAACTTAGGTTTATTTGTTATGCTCTTTATGGAATTACGGCAATTTAGAAGGTAACTTACTTTACTGAATCAAGATTATTATTTATTTAAAGTACTTCGTATTTTTTAAAGCGAGGTAAATAGGCATATTCATGCGCTTATCAAGAGTGCGCATTTTGCTTAAACTACTTTAGATAGATTACATCCACTGATTATGCAGACTGTAAGAAGAAACCATCTTCTTATGGTCTTTTTTATTTTACAAATAAATATAGGTAATGCAGGTTCTTCTTTGCCTTGTCCATAAAAGGTGTAACTTGATTATGGATGAAAGAAGGAGATTTTATGTTAGAAATGAAATTGCATGGCGTTAAAAAATTTATGGAAGCCACTCTTGTGGTTAAAAATATAACGTTTGAAGCCTATGAAGGAGATAAGGTTGGAATTGTCGGTGCCAATGGAAGCGGCAAGAGCACCATTCTTAAATTAATCGCGGGAATCGAGAAGATGCATTATTATCCAGGTTACCCGCAAACTTCAAGCCCCGGATATGATGAAGGTTTGATTAACCTGCCGAGAGGGGCGACTAAGGCATATCTTGAACAATCCCCTGCTTACCCGGAAGGTTTAAAAGTGATAGATGTGCTTAATTTGGCCTTTGAGGAAATTGCCGGCATTGAGAAGCAAATGCGGGAATTAGAAGATCAGATGAAAACGCTGGAAGATAAGGCCCTTGAAAAAGCCTTAAATCAATATAGTGATTTGGTTCAGCTATTTGAAGTGAAGGGCGGATATGAGCGTGAAGAGAAATTAAGCAAGGTTTGTACTGGTCTTAATTTTACTGAGAGCTTTTTAAAAAAGGATTTTGATTTATTAAGCGGCGGGGAAAAAACTACCGTCGTGCTTGGAAAACTTTTGATTCATAATCCGGATATTTTGCTGCTGGATGAACCGACCAATCACCTAGATATGGAAGCCATAGAATGGCTGGAAGGTTACCTAAAAAGCTACAAGGGAATCATTATTATCGTATCCCACGACCGATACTTTTTGGATAATGTTGTAAATAAAATTGTGGAAATAGAGGATTTGGAATCCATCACTTATAAGGGTAACTATTCCTCATTTGTCAGCCAAAAAGAAGAAAATATGCGGATTCAATATGAGCATTTTCGTGAGCAGCAGAAAAAAGTAAATAATATGGAAAATCAAGTTAAAAGTCTGAGAGACTGGGCAATGCGGGCTGATAATAATAAATTCTTTAGAAGAGCGGCAAGTATCCAAAAAAAGCTCGATAAGTTGGAACGAATTGATAAACCCGTTTTTGAACGAAAAAATATGAGATTAGATCTTAAAGTTGCCGAGCGCTCTGGAAATGAAACCATCAAGGCAATAGGGCTCTCAAAAGGTTACCAAGATAAGGTAATCTTTAAGGATGCAAATTTAATGATACATTATGGTGAAAGAGTTGGGCTGGTCGGTCCGAATGGAAGCGGGAAAACCACCTTTTTAAAAATGCTCTTAGGAGAAGAGCAGCCTGAACGAGGTGTGGTGGAATTAGGGGCTAATGTGATGACTGCCTATTTACCTCAAAAGATTACTTTTAAAAATGAAGAGTACACAGTCCTGGAAGCTTTTAGAGAAGATATATCTATTCTCGAAGGAAAAGCAAGGGAATATTTAGCGAAATTCATGTTCTTTAAAAAGAGTCCCTTTAAAAAAGTTAAGCACTTGTCAGGCGGTGAGCGGATAAGGCTAAAGCTTGCCATATTGTTATATCAAGACATTAATTTATTAATCCTGGATGAGCCAACGAATCATCTTGATATTGACTCCATCGAAACTCTTGAGGAAGCACTCGAAGACTTTAAAGGTACCATATTCTTTATCTCTCATGACAGATATTTTATAAATAAAATCGCTGAAAGAGTTATTGCTTTGGAGGATTATGGCTTTAAAAGCTACCAGGGAAATTACGATTATTATAAAAGTCTGCAGCCGATGGAAGAATCCATTGTCAATCGTGAAAAAGGTAAGAACCAAAGAATTAAACCCGAAATTATAAACCAAGAAGAAGTAAAGGCTTCTGCGCTGGCAAGGATTGAAAGTCTGGAAATCGAAATAAAAGCAATTGATTTAGCAATGGCTGATGATCAACTCGATTTTGAGGAACTTAATAAGTTTTATTCTAGAAAAATACATTTAATTGAAGAACTTGATTCACTTATGGAATGGTGGATAAATATCAGTTAAAGCCTAATCAGGAATGAGGAAGAGCCAGACATCTAAGAGCCTGGCTCTATTCATCATAATATTAAGTTTTTGACTTATATAGTTTTTTAAAGCCACTTATTGATAGACTGCCAAACCTTACTATTTTTTGTTTTAGGTCGTGAACAGATTTGTTTTCATGTATTTCAGTTTTCCTTGCTTGATAAGCCAGTTCACATAACAAATGTTGACTATTAACTTCGGTTTCACCGTCTTTTCTTTGTACATAGTGATAATGACCTGAAGCCTCTTGTTCACGCGCTTTTACATTGTCTGCCAGGATAATTTCGATTGAAGTATGGATACGCTGTTTTATCTCATTATTCAAGATAGGGAATAAAATCTCAACCCGATTTTCCATGTTTCGTGTCATCAAATCAGCGGAAGATAAAAAAACCTTTTTTTCGCCATTATGGTGAAAGCAATAAATTCGGGTATGCTCTAAAAATGTGCCGACGATACTTCTTACCCTAATGTTTTCACTTACATTTTTAATTCCCGGACGCAAACAACAAACTCCTCTTACAATTAGGTCAATTTTAACTTCTGCATTGGATGCCTCATAGAGTTTCATAATGATCTTTTTATCAGTGAGAGAATTCATTTTTGCAATGATATATCCATTCCCAAATTGCTTATGATAAGAAATTTCCTGGTCAATCAGTTCAAAAAATTTATCTCTTATGTCAAACGGGGCAACAATTAAATGTTCGTAATGTGGTTTTTCCATATGACCACTAAGATAATTAAAAAAGTTTGTGGCATCGATCCCAATTTTTTCATCAGAAGTTAGTATTCCCATATCCGTATAGATCCTGGCGGTGGCGTCATTATAGTTGCCTGTCCCTAAATGAACAAACCTTTCAATTTTCCCCTTTTTACGCCGGACAACAAGTGTAATTTTACTATGAATTTTTAAATGGGTCATACCAAAAATGACGTGACAACCTGCTTTTTCTAATTCCTTTGCCCACTGGACATTATTTTTTTCATCAAATCTGGCTTTTAACTCTACAAGGACTGTGACTTGCTTCCCGTTTTCAGCAGCCCTTTCCAGGCTTTTTATAATAGGAGAATTACCGCTTACTCGGTATAGTGTCTGTTTTATAGCCAAGACGTCCGGATCATCTGCTGCCTTCGAAATAAAATCAACGATTGGCTCAAAAGATTCGTATGGATGATGAAAGAAAACATCATGTTCAAGTGCTTTGACAAAAATATCTTTTTCGTCTATTAAATCTCGAGGAGGCTGTGGAATATATGTAGCCTCCATTAAGTGATTATGAGTTTCCTGAATCGTTTTATAAAAAGAAAATAGAAAAGTCAAATCAAGAGGTGCTTTAGCAAAATACACATCATTATGATGGATTTCCAGTTCCTCCATTAAAAAGTCAATTACCTGCTTGTCGTGGGAATCGTTTTGGACCTCTAATCTTACCGCGGATCCCCACTTACGCTTTTTAAGCTCTTCTTCGATTTCTAACAATAGGTCCTCGGCTTCATCTTCATGTATGGTTAAATCTGCATTTCTTGTGATACGAAATGCAGTTACGGAAATGACTTTAAAACCAATAAATAATTTATGAATAAAGTGAGAAATTACTTCTTCAAGTAGAACAAAAATTCTTTCCCCGTTTTTAGATGGAAGCTCAAGGAATCGTTTTATAGTAGAAGGAACTTGGACAATTGCCATTTTGTTGTAACTAGTTTGCGAGATATTATTTTCACCAATAACAATCGCTAAATTTAGTGACCTATTTAAAAGGGCGGGAAACGGACGATAAGCATCGATCGCCATAGGTGTCAAAACCGGGAAAATCTGCTCATCAAAAAGATTTTCTAAGAAAAATAAATCATCAGCATGTACTTCAGCTATAGACAATATTTTTACTTTTTCTTTTGCTAATTCAGGAGTAAGCTCACGTAAGTAGGTTTGATCTTGTTTCGCAATTAGCTGATGAGTGATTTTAGAAATTGCAGCAAGCTGTTCACCTGGAGTTAATCCTGCTTTATTTTCTGGTCTGTTGAAGCCTGCCTTTAATTGGTCCAGCAGCCCTGCAACCCGTACCATGAAAAATTCATCTAAGTTAGAGCTGAAAATAGCCAAAAATTTGTATCTATCAAGTAATGCATTTCGTTGATCCATGGCTTCTTCCAAAACCCTATAGTTGAAATCTAACCAGCTTAATTCTCGATTATTATAATAAGAATGGTCTTCTAAGTTAGTTTCTATACTTGATGTTTCCATTTTGATTACAGCTCCTTTTACAAGCAAACAAATATACAATTTATATTAAAAATATCAAATTTTAGTAAAGGGAAGATTAAAATTATGTAAATTTCATGTAAAGAAGCATTTTACCATCTCGTTTATCCTTAATAAAAAGGTGAGAGTTTAGTTTAAATGAAAATGGGAGATAATTGAGATTTTTAATAACTTTTCTAAATGTTTTTTTTGTTTTTCAAATTGGTATTCCTCAAATTTAAAGTATTTCTGACATTGTATATCGATGTTCCAACTATTTTCAATTGCGGTTATAACAAAATCCTGTACGATGTTTTGCTGGGTTGAATTCAGACTATTAGATAACTTTAAAATAGCGCCTATAATACACAACTTCCTTTGTTCCTCTTTCGTAAACCAATTCTTTAGTGGATGTAAATATTTTTGGAAGGTGCCCTTTCCTTTAAAAGAAGCCACTAATGCTAATTTCACCCGTTCTCTATGTGAGAGACCCATTATCGTCCGATTCGCTAACAAATAAAAGGCAGCACTGCTGGAATCTTCTTCACCATAACGTCCTAAGTGGAAGGTTTGTGCACCTCTCATTAACAATTCAAAATCATCCTCATTAAAATAAGTTCCTTCTCCAATGATTGATGCTGCTTGCGAATAGAATAAACCTGCTAATTTTTTGAATTGATTTACAGTTGGAGAAGCAATACGGAATTCTTGCATAAGCTCATCTATACTTGCCTCAGCTAATGGAAGGGGTTCACCGCTTACATCATTCATCTTTTGATAAAGAATCCCTTCTCTTAATCCCTTTAAACTAAATACAAATTTTGTTGCGTTACTTATGTTACACAAAATATTGAATAATTCGAAAGCAGGCAAAATGGTAGTTGAGCGCTCCTTTGAAAGTCCTTCTACCTTTTGCAAATCAGTAAAGGATATATCCTGCAACATCTCTTTTACTTCTATAAGTTCAAGTCTAGACATTTCATATTGGTGCATTCCAACTAGGGGATATTTGACATAATTTTGATGAATTCGGGCAGCGTTTCGTGCACTCCCTCCCATAGCGATGACAGGAATATGTTTATCATGTAACCATGTAAGACTCTGAAAATGAGGCAGGAGGAACTGGCGGATTTGTTGACGTTCTTCTGCAGTTGGGATGCTTCCTGTAACAAACTGAAGCTTTAAAGACAATGAACCGAATGGGAAACTATGATAATGTACAAGCTTACTATCATGGAAATAGGTAATTTCAGTGCTTGCTCCTCCCATATCAATTGTGATTCCTTCTTTTATATTGGTAGAATGGATCACAGATAGATATCCATAATATGCTTCCTCATATTCACTCAACAGATTAATGGAAAAGCTTGTCTTCTCATGAAGTATTCGGAGAATCTCTTCTCTATTAGCTGATTGTCTAATTGCAGCGGTAGCTACACAAATAACTTCAGCTAATTCATAATGACGTATCATCATTTGAAAGCCTTGAAGGGTATCAATTAATAAATTTATGCCTTCATCGCTTAGTGATTGATTACTATTCAAGTAGGAGCGTAAACTGGCAGTTACTTTTATATTCTCTATTTCCCTGAAATTTCTTCTTGATTGGGTCCATTCATAAATCACCAATCTAATCGTGTTTGAGCCAATATCTATAACCCCAATTTTTTTCTCCAATTTATTAATCACCCTTTCAATTGAGATGGTTACTTGTAGATTTATCCTATAATTTGTAGGTCAACATATCAAGCCCCCAATCCAACACTTCTATTTATAAAAAAATTATTAATGGATTTGTGGCAGGATACTATAATAAGGTTAGAGGATAAACTAAATAAAAAGATAAAAGAAGAAAAGAGGATACGATGACAAAGGAATTAACTGAAACTGGATGGAATTTTGATAATAGTTACGCTCGTTTGCCACAAACTTTTTTTACAAGACAGAACCCAGCACCAGTACGTTCACCAAAGCTTGCTGTCTTAAATAAACCATTGGCAGCATCACTAGGTTTGAACGTCAAAACCTTGGAAAGTGAAGAAGGTGCAGCCATGTTCGCAGGTAACAAAATACCTGATGGCGCTTCACCGCTTGCTCAAGCATATGCAGGACATCAATTCGGGCATTTTACGATGTTAGGTGACGGTCGGGCTGTACTTCTTGGAGAACAGATCACACCACAGGGTGAACGATTTGATATTCAGCTTAAAGGTTCAGGAAGAACACCTTATTCACGCGGGGGTGATGGTAGAGCAGCACTTGGGCCAATGCTGCGTGAGTATATTATTAGTGAAGCCATGCATGCTCTTGGTATTCCTACCACCCGCAGTTTAGCAGTGGTAACAACAGGTGAAGAAATAGCCCGAGAATCCTATTTGCCCGGCGCTATTTTAACTCGTGTGGCTGCTAGTCATCTGCGTGTGGGAACCTTTCAGTATGCAGCAAGATGGGGCACCAATGAGGAACTGCGGGAGCTGGCAGACTATGCAATAAAACGCCATTATCCTGAAATTCAAGATGAAGAGAACAAGTACCTTACATTCCTTCAGGAAGTGATTAAACGTCAAGCGATGTTGATTACTAAATGGCAGCTGGTTGGCTTTATTCACGGGGTCATGAACACCGACAACATGACCATTAGCGGAGAAACCATTGATTATGGACCTTGCGCCTTCATGGATACCTATGACCCTGCCACCGTGTTCAGTTCCATTGACAGAGAAGGCCGGTATGCATATGGTAATCAGCCGAATATTGGTGTCTGGAATTTAGCAAGATTAGCTGAAGCACTTTTACCGCTGTTACATGAGAATCAGGAGGAGTCAGTTACGCTTGCACAAGATAAGCTCTCTGACTTCGCTGGGTTATTTGAATCCAATTGGCTCGAGGGAATGAGAGCGAAATTAGGATTATTTAATGAAGAGGAAGAAGATAAACCCCTTATTAAAGACCTTCTCGATATAATGCGGAAGCACGGTGCTGACTATTCAAACACATTTAGAGCGTTGACTTTGGATAAACCAGAAGAAACAAGTCTGCAAGGAACAACAGAATTCACTGAGTGGCTAGAACGGTGGAAGGCAAGACTAGGCAGGCAGGAGGAATCGAAGGACTCGTGGATTCAATTAATGAGGAACAGTAATCCTGCTGTCATTCCGCGGAACCACCGGGTAGAGGAAGCACTGGAAGCAGCGAATAATGGAGACTATAGTGTGATGGAGAGGCTTCTTGAGGTTTTATCCAATCCATATGCGTACTCTCCAGAACAGATAGAATATACTACTCCGCCAGAACCATCACCTCGTCCTTATCGAACCTTTTGTGGAACTTGAGAATGCATAATGATAAAGCAAAAGCCTTTCAGAAGAAAGGCTTTTTGTCTGCTATTGATTCTATCGATTGCAAATGAAAAAATTTACCGTTTAAATCTATTGAAAATATTTCCAGTACCTTTATAGTAGTTAATAGATAAATAATAGAATAAATGGGGGTATATGGGTGAAGAAAAAGGTATGGATTTGGGTAGCGGCTATCGTGGGAATACTGATCATTGCGAGCACGGGTACATATTTATATGCAAATGCAGGTACAGAACAAGTAAGTAAAGATAGCGGTGTAATCAATATTAGCGTACAAAAAGTTAGTGAACAAGAATTGGTAGAATCGATTCTTGTTACGGGTAAAATTGTTCCAGAAAGTGAGCAAAAGATTTTTATAGAACCTGAAAAAGGGGAAATAAGTGAATTTAAAGTGGCTGAAAACCAAGCTGTCAAGGCTGGTGACCCACTATTAATCTATGATTCTTCAAAAATAGAAAGTGAACTTAAAAGAGCCGTCCGTGAGAAAGAATTACTGCAAAGCAGGGGAAAAACAGAACAAAATCAAATTGCAGCTATCAACAAGCGTTTGGCAGAAGCTAAAAAGAAGATAGAAACACAACCTGTAGAAACTGAAGGTGCCGCTGAAGGGCTTGTTTCACAAGAAGACGTAAACCAGCTTTCGAACGAAAAGATCCAACAAGAGATGCAATATGAAAGTACAAAGTCTGAAATTACAACTGCTGAAGACCGTATAAAAGAATTAACTGCTCAGAAAAATGAAATGACGATTGTAAGCAAAATGGATGGGATTATTGTAAAGGTAAATCAAAATGCAGCAAATACAGAGGCAGGTGCAGCAGAACCTGTCATCCACATTATTTCTAGTCAACCCTATAAAGTTATTGGGTCCATGAGTGAATTTGATGCAGTCAAGATTAAGGAAGGTCAACCGGTTATTATCCGGCCAAAAGTTTTTAAAGATCGTGAGTGGAATGGTGCCGTTGAATCTGTTTCACAATTCCCAAATGCCGAAGGCGGCGGTAGTGAAGGATTTGAAGGCGGTGCCGGAGGGGGTAACGTGACCATGTACCCTTTTAAGGTAGTGATTACAGATGACACCTCAGAGTTGCGTCAAGGCTTCCATGTTTCTTTAGAAATTAAGGCTGGCGATGCAATTAAAAAGATTGCAATCCCACATCCTGCCTTAATCGATGAAGCTGGAGTCAAAATCGTTTATATTTTAAAAGATGGGATGTTAGAAAGACGTGAAGTTCAAACGGGAGTTATGAATGATGCTTTCATTGAAGTCACATCAGGGGTTACACCTGGAGAACTTGTGGTACTCACACCAACTGAAGAAATGCATGATGGAATGGAAGTGACCTCATATGATGAAGTTGAGTGATATTACAAAAGTATACGGCAAGGGTTCTATAGAGGTCCCAGTACTTCATGGCATTGATTTAACAATAGAAGATGGAGAGTTTGTCGCTATTATGGGACCTTCAGGCTCTGGTAAATCTACATTGATGAACATAATTGGCTTTTTAGATTATCCATCTTCAGGTACATATGAATTAAATGGGGAACAAATCGCTTCGGCAAAAGAGAGCACCCTTGCTAAGCTTAGAAATGAACATGTGGGTTTTGTATTTCAACAATTCTTCATGTTTCCAAGAGACAACGCTATTAAAAATGTGGCCTCTCCACTAGTATATGCCGGGGTTTCCAAGCGGGAAAGAACAGCAAGAGCAAAAGACCTGCTAGTTAAAGTAGGTCTAGGTGACCGAATGAAGCATTTACCTAATGAATTGTCTGGAGGTCAAAAGCAGCGTGTTGCGATCGCTAGAGCCCTGGTTAATAATCCTACTATTCTATTAGCCGATGAACCGACAGGTGCCCTTGATTCGAATACGAGTGAACAAATCATGAAACTATTTACACAGCTGAATGAAGAAGGGAAAACGGTTATTATTGTTACTCACGAAGAAGAGATAGCAGCCTATGCTAAGCGGGTTATTACAATAAAAGATGGCATGATTATAGATGACCGGAGGGTGACCTCATGAATATTTGGGATAGTTTCAAAATCGCCCTTTCATCTATCTGGAATCATAAGATAAGGTCAATTCTAACAATGCTCGGAATTATCATTGGTGTCGCCGCCGTTATTATTATCGTAGCAATAGGTCAAGGTACGAAGAAGCAAATGACAGATGAATTGTTTAGTACGGATAAGAACGCGATTGATATTTATTATGAATATACCCCTCCTGAAGATGAATCAGAAATGTTTTGGGAGGAACCTGAGTTAACTTCTGAAGATGTCCAAATACTCGCGGAAGTTCCTGGTGTTAAGGCTGTGGTTGCAACGAATCAAGGTTGGGGAATGATGACACATGATGATGAACAGGGTGAAATGCAAATTACCGGTGTAGGTGCGGAATTCTTCCCTGCGAGGGATATTCAAGTAGTTGAAGGACGAGCTTTGTACGCTGCGGATAATGATGGTTTGAATCGGGTAGTGCTAATTGATACTATAGCTAGAGAAAAATTCTTTAAGGAATCCGAAAACCCAATCGGGGAGATTATTGACCTAAATGATAATCCATACAAAGTCGTAGGAGTGTATGAATCTCCGCTGCCTGAACAATTCCGAAATAAAGATACTGGTGAAATGCTTATGCCGCGTTCTGTCATCTCGCTGATGTTTGGCAATCGAGAAATCGAACAATTACAGGTGATTGCAAGTAATCCCGAAAACATTTCTGAAACAGGCAGGCTTGCAGCAGATACATTAACAGCAGAAAAAGGTCTTGAAAATGGCAAGTATTCGACAAATGATTTCGAAGATTATGAACGAGAATTAAACACAATGATTTCGCTGCTAACACTACTAATTGGAAGTATCGCAGGTATTTCCCTCTTAGTAGGCGGGATTGGTGTGATGAATATTATGCTTGTTTCTGTCACAGAAAGGACAAGAGAAATTGGACTTAGGAAAGCCATTGGTGCGACAAGAAGGAAAATCCTCTTGCAGTTTCTAATCGAGTCTATCACGTTAACCTCATTAGGAGGGGTGATTGGAATTGGCCTGGCAGCAATAGGCAGTATCCTCGTTTCGCAGTTTTCGCCCATTACTGCAACCGTTAGTCCGATAATCGTTCTCATAGGAGTGAGTTTTTCAGCCTTAATTGGTATTATCTTTGGGTTGCTTCCCGCAAACAAGGCATCTAAACTTAGTCCGATTGAGGCATTAAGATACGAATAACAGAATTTATTTCCCTCAGATGGAAGGTCTGAGGGATTTTTTAATTTAATTTTCATTTTAATAGTTATAAAGCTAATGCTTACGTGTATTATTAATATACATACTAGTGAACGTGAAGTTGAGGTAATGTTTAAATGATTAAGATGTCATTAATAAATGAAGATACATGCTATGGTATGGCTGAGCAAAAGGCGAGAGATTATTTTCAATCACTGTATCAGCAAGTTATGCAAAAAAGCTATGTTTCTTCTCTCACAAGAGATATAGAATCCTGGAAGCACAACCATATACACCATCATTCATTAGTAACTTTCCTTTCACGCAGAAAGAGAAAGCCGACTTCCTTAGAGTATCATAGTTATCTCCAATGGCTGGATTATACAGGAAAATTAGATAACTACCTGGATAGAAGCATCTCTTATATTTTTATGCGTGATTTAGGAAAAGCACTGGATTCTAAAGAGACACAGACTAGGATTCAGAGTGTTGTTACCAGTTTAAAAAACAATCTTACTCAACCTAAGGAACAGCGAGAAAATAAAAATGAAATTTTCTCGATGGCTTGGCTGTATAGATGGGCCCAGCAGGAAAGTATTGAATTGACCATTATCTGGGTAATGAACAAATTAAAGACTGTAGCTAATCATATTCCTCAAGGGATGGATGCGAATCATGCTCAGCGTAAGCTAATTAAAATCATAGCTGGAGTCATTCTGCACGAGATTGAAGAGATGGGCGATAAAACGGCACCGGAAGAACGTGCACAAAGACTTGATAGAGCCATTCGGTTAGGCTATGCCTATGGTTTGACCTATCCATTCATTGATGACCTTCTCGACTCAAAAGTTTTATCCCATAAAGAGAAAAAACAATATTCGAACTTAATACGGACCACTCTTACCACTGGAGCCGTACCGAAATTGGGCGGGGGTTGGGAAGAAAAGAACCAAGCCTTGATCACGTTCATTCATTCGGAGCTTCGCGAGGGATTTGAGTATATTAAAGCGCAGCAGCGGCCAGAGACGATAAAATCATTTTTTGAACAATCGTATGTATTTTTTCAATCACAGGAAGTGGACCGTGAAAAGGATTTAACAAATGGAAATTACACGAATGAACAGCTGTATATTCCGGTTATTCTAAAGTCTTCTTCTTCACGATTGATCGTCCGTGCCGTCATTACTGCAGATGAAGATGAGGGTTTTGATAATCGAACCTTCTATTATGGTATATACAATCAACTGGCTGATGATTTTGCAGATATGTTTGAGGACTTGGAAAATGGTGCGGTAACACCCTATACCTATTATCTAAAATATCATACACAGCGTGCCGATCTAATAAATCCATTTGAATTATACTGGAGTGTCATTTCCAATTTAATTCATTATGTTTATCATTCAGATAAAAAGGCACGTGAAGTAATTTTAAATCGTGCGATAAATGGATTAAAAAGATTTAAAGAACGTGTGGGTACAAAAAAGTACAATGAAGTAATGGAGTTATTTGCTTCAGGAAATCCCAAATTTAATGCAGTGATTCAAAAAATGGTCAGTAAAGCTGATGATGTCGATTTCTTTGATAAACTTCTCCGGGATCATATGATTACCAATCTTAAAAATGAGCGTAATGAACAAGAAAAATTTCAAGAGAGTATTGAAACTGTACGGGAACAGATTAACCACCTCCTGCCTATCCCTAAAGGTGAAACGGCACCTTTGTTGAACGAGCCGATTACCGAGGCAGCAAACTATAGTCTTGAGGGAGATGGAAAACGGCTGAGGCCTATCATTACGTGGATTATGGGTATAAATGAATATGAATTAAGTCAGTCCGCCATTGTGCCTCTGTTACGATCATTGGAATTTATGCATACTGCTTCCCTAATCTTTGATGATTTGCCATCCCAAGATAATGCATCGTTCCGCAGAGGGCGTTCCACTCTCCACATGGTTTATAACAATGCAATCGCCGAATTAACGGGACTCTTTCTTACCCAGAAGGCGATTGAAGAACAAGCATCGCTTGACGATTTTGATTCGAAAACGGTCCTTAACTTGATTCAATATTCTGCGCAAATGACAGCAGAAATGTGTAAAGGGCAGGCGATGGACTTAGATTCGAGAGGTAAACCATTAACACTGGATCAATTGAATATGTTGTGTTTTTATAAAACCGGAATCGCCTTTGAAGCTGCTCTCATTATGCCTGCTATTCTTGCAAATGCAAAAGACTTGGAAATGCAAGCGTTGAAAAAATACGCCTATCATACCGGGATCGCTTTTCAAATTAAAGATGATCTCCTGGATGTTGAAGGGGACTTGAATACACTTGGTAAATCCGTCGGAAAAGATGCGGAAAATAACAATTCTACCTTTGTATCAATCTTAGGGGTGGATGGTGCCAAAAAAGCAATGTGGGAACATTATTGCATGGCAATGGAGACCCTGCAGGAAATTCCACGAAATACAGCTTTTCTAAAGCATTTATTAAATTATATTGTCCACCGTGATCATTAAAATATAATACACAAAAAAGGTAACAACCCAAGGGCTGTTACCTTTTTTGCGGTGGTATAGGGTGAAATATTATTCAGAAAAAATTTTTTCAAATAGTAATGAATATTTCTAAAATTTGTAATAAAATAGTATCTCGGTGAGGGGGAAAATTATGAATATATTAAAAACTACATTGGGTCATTTTAAACCGTATTGGAGAAAATTGCTGCTTGCTCTTACTTTTTCATTAATTGGCGGTGCATTTACAATTTTGCCTCCTATATTGGTAGGAAAACTAGTGGACGAAGTAATTGGGGCACGGGATACAACCTTTTTGCTATGGGTTGTCGGCGGTGTTCTCGTCGCTTTCCTAGGGAAGTCATTGTTTGAAACCCTGCAGGAGTATGTGCAGGTTAAAATCGGTCTCGATGTAATAACTGACATGCAGATTCGTGCATTTAAAAAGCTGCATCGAACACCGATGTCCTTTTTTACAACGACACCAAGAGGAGATATGCTATACCGGTTAACCCATGATGTCGAGTCAGTTCAAAACTTAAATAATACAGTTGTCCCGCGTATTTTACAGCAGGTTATCGGTGCTGTTGCTGCATTTTCAGCTGTATTTGCATTGTACTGGCCCGCAGCAATCGTAATGTTTGCAGTATTTGCTATTTACATACTTCCTTCATTTAAGCTAGGTAAAACGATGCGGAAAATGAGCGCTGTACAAAGAGATATGAGCGCAGATATGTATCAGCATTTACAGGAAAGTATTGAAAGTACTAGGCTTGTAAGGACATTTCAGACGCAAAAAAAGGAAATTGAAACGCAGCAGAAAAAACAGACAGAATGGAAGAACTACTCCATTCGTGCCGCTTTAATTGGGAAGGTCAATTGGAGGTTAGGTAACTTATTTAATATAGCAACTCCCGGCGTTGTCATGTTAATCGGGGGCTTTTCCATCTGGAAAGGCAATCTTACCATTGGAACCCTGATTGCCTGCCTTAACTTTATTCCCATCATGTTTTTGCCAGTCCGCTCGTTGGCTGAAAATGCTTTAACGATCCAACAGGCCATTCCGGCTCTACAGAGAATCTATGAATATTTTGATTTACCGGAAGAACATGAAGAACATCTGCCATCCTTTGGTGTTGTAGAAGGAAATATTAACTTAGATAACATTTGGTTCACTTATCCTAAGAGCGATAAGAATATTCTTAAAGGCGTTTCGCTATCAATGGAACAAGGTAATCACATTGGTATTGTTGGTACAAGCGGAGGCGGGAAGAGTACACTGATACAAATTCTACTTGGTTTATATGAACCTGAGAAAGGGTCGGTTCTTATAGATGGAAAGAATCTCTTTGACTACAACCGAAACAGCTTTAGGCAGCAGGTAGGAGTTGTTTCTCAGGAAACGTTTCTCCTAAACAGTACGCTGCGTAATAATCTTTTATATGGAAAGAAGGAAGCGAACCAAGAAGAATTAGATAAAGCAGTTGAAGCTGCGGGGTTAACTGAATTGATACAGTCCTTGGAAGATAAGTACGAAACAGTAGTCGGCGAGAGAGGATTAAAGCTATCCGGCGGACAAAGGCAAAGGGTAGCACTTGCTAGAGCCATTCTGCGCCAGCCACCAGTATTGATCTTTGATGAAGCAACATCCTCCTTAGATGGTGAAACAGAAGAAAAGGTTCAGGAGGCGCTGGAACAATTAATTCCAGGCAGAACCACCATCACCATTGCCCACCGGCTTATCACTGTCAGGAATGCTGATAAAATCCTCCTTTTAGACCAGGGCATGGTTGCCGAAGAAGGAACACACGAAGAACTGCTGGCATTAAGAGCGCAGTATTATGAATTATACAAAGCCCAATATAGTGAGCTGGAAAAGGAGATGATTGGATGAGTGTAAACGCTGTCTCCCATCAAAATAAGAATCGTGATGGCCGCAGGGTTCTGGCATTTTTAAGGCCCTATAAAAAGTGGGTCATTGCCGATTCAGTTGTTATCGCAATTAGTCAGGTTTTTTCAGCTTTAATCCCAACTTTAGCGCTTAGCTGGCTTGTGGATACGATCATTCCAAATGAAAACCACTCCTGGCTGTGGGGGTTAATGTGGTTATTAATTTTTTCTGCTATATTTGATTTAGTCATGATGGTCATTGATGAATATTTTTGCCATCAAACTGCCAAGACGGTAACCAATTGGCAAAAGCTGCGTCTTTTTAGTCATTTGCAGATTCTGCCATACTCTTTTTACCATAACAATTCATCTGGTGAACTGCTGGCAAGAGTCTCGGATGACCCTGATACGCTCCACAATTTTCTTGCCTGGGAAGGTTCCACCTTCATGGCAAGCGTTCAGGGGGTTATGATTTATAGCCTGGTACTGCTTTGGATTCATCCTTATTTGATGATTACCAGTGTGGTTCTAGGTGTGATCTTTTATTGGACCTCTAACTATGTCGGGGTGAGGACTAGAGCGGCCTCTGCTGACGCAAGACAAGAGGCTTCAAGGTATCTTGAAAGACTGAGAGAATCAGTCACAGGGATTCATTTATCACGGGTTATGGGAGTTTCCGAAAATGAAGTGGAAAGTGTTATTGCCATCCGAAACTCTTTCGTCAAGCATTCGATTAAGGAACTAAAGGCAAGAATGCAATCGGTAGTGGTAATTGCAAGCT
The DNA here is from genome assembly GCF_044754045.1 of Neobacillus sp. NPDC093182. NCBI lineage: Bacteria > Bacillati > Bacillota > Bacilli > Caryophanales > Bacillaceae > Neobacillus > Neobacillus sp. NPDC093182. The sequence continues at coordinate 70,715 of NZ_JBIVOI010000002.1, read as the reverse complement.
ATAATGGGTTTGCCTTAGGTATTGTCTACTTAATTAGTACATTATTAATTTGGAACGATAGTTTAACAACCGGACAAATGCTGACTGCAGGAGGTTTGGTTACGATAGCGGCCAACGAAATGCAGCGATTGCTTCGTAACTGGCTTTCTGTTAGAAGAACAGGTCCGGCGCTGGATCGTTCTGACATTCTTCTTTCCCACGAGCCAGCGGAAGCTGAAATTAAGGAAGGCATTAAAGGTGGAAGGGCAAGCGGCAGTATTAGACTGAAAGATGTAACGTTCGCTTATCCAGAAAAAGAAGAAAACGTATTATCAGGTGTTACTTTTGATATCCAAGCTGGTGAAAAAGTAGCCTTGGTTGGACCAAGCGGTTCAGGAAAGTCTACCATCGTAGATTTGCTATTTAGATTGTATGAAACGAAAAATGGTCAGATTGAAGTGGATGGAAGAAATATTACCGAATGGGATACAGCGTGGCTGCGATCTCAAATGGCAATCGTGACCCAGGATGTTCAATTACGAAACGGTTCCTTGGTAGATAACTTAAGAATTGGTAAGCCGGATGCTGCGGATGAAGAATTACTTAAAGCCCTCCATGACAGCGGTCTGGATGAACTAGTAGAAAGTCTGCCGGAAGGATTGAATACAAAGGTCGGGGAACGAGGAAGCCTTCTTTCTGGAGGACAGAAGCAGCGCTTATCACTGGCTAGAGCCATCATTAAAGATGCGCCAATTCTTATTCTTGATGAAGCAAGTTCTGCTCTCGATCCAATTACGGAAACGAAGATCAATGAGTCGGTTTTGAAATCCGGTAAGAAACAAACCATTCTTATTATCTCTCACCGTCTTTCTACAGTTCTCTCTGCAGATAAGATTATTGTTTTAGAAAATGGAAAAATTGCCGAACAAGGCGGACACACTGACTTACTCGAAAATAGCAATGGTGTCTATGCTAGACTGTTTGGAAGAGAAGCAGAAATTGGAGAAGGATCAATTAATCAATCGATTGTTAAGGTATTGTAATAGAGTTTTTAAAAGAGTCTTTCGGTCCATCGAAAGACTCTTTTTTTAATAGATATTGGTAATATTACCCCAAATTTTTATCTGCTCTGCTATGGTAATATTATAGATAGGGTATTTAAAAAAGTAGGAGTGGAGCAAATGAAGAAGGATAAAATAGAAGCCATTCTCGAAAAAGAATTAGTCATTGCACTCGGCTGTACGGAGCCAGTGGCGATTGCATTGGCCGCAGCAACGGCAAAAAGCTATGCCAAAGGGCAAATTGAAAAGATAACTTTAAAAGCGAGTGGAAATATAATCAAAAATGCTAAGTCTGTCGGGATTCCGGGAATGACTTCTAGTGGGCTCGATTTCGCTGCTGCTCTTGGAGCTGTATCGGGGGATCCAACGAAACAATTGGAATTATTGGATGGACTTACTTTTGAAGATGAGCACTCCGCATTAAAACTAATAGAAGAAGGTAAAGTATCATCTGGTCAAGCTGATACACCAAAAAGACTTTATATTGAAGTGACCCTAAAAACTAATCAGAATACTTCTAAAGTGGTTATTTCTGATAATCATAGCAATATTACGTTAATCGAAGTTGATGGTAAGGTTGTGTTTCAAGGTGGATGCGAAAATATCGGCATTCAGTCTAATGAAGAGGAATTATTCACACTTACAATTGATGAAATTGTTGAATGGGTTCAAATGGTCGATATACACAGCTTATCTCTCGTAAAAAAGAGTATCGAACTAAATAAAGTAATTGGACAAGAAGGTCTTCAAGGAGATTATGGATTAAAAGTAGGGAAGACCATTAAGGAAAATGTAAAAAAGGGAATTCTATCGGATGATATAGCCACTGCAGCGATGTCTTTAGCTGCCGCTGGATCGGATGCTAGAATGGCAGGTTCAACGCTGCCGGTAATGGCGAACACTGGAAGTGGCAACCAAGGAATTGCCGTGACACTTCCAGTTGTGGCAGTCGCAGAGAAACTGCAGGTTTCAGAGGAAAAGATGATTCGAGCAGTTGCACTTAGCCATCTTATTACGATTCATATTAAATCAAAATTTGGGCGGCTTTCAGCATTATGTGGTGTAACCGCCGCAGGAATGGGTGCAAGTGGGGCAATCGTTTATTTACTTGATGGTCATCTGGATCAAATTAAAGCGGCAATTCAGAACACTATTGGAAATGTTTCGGGAATGATTTGTGATGGTGCCAAGGCTGGATGTGCGATGAAAGTATCCACCTGTTCGAATGTAGCGGTACAATCAGCTCTTCTGGCACTTAACAATCAAGAAATTAAATCTACTGATGGATTTATCCATGATGACGTGGAGAAAAGTATTGAAAGCTTTTGTAAGTTGGGAAATGAAGGGACAAGGCATACAGACGAATTAATTTTAAAATTAATGATGGAAAAATAAAGAAAATGACCTGGCATTTAGGTGTCAGGTCTTCCTTTTGTGCTAAAGTTTTGGCTTCATCCATAGCTTTGATAAGTCAACATAACCAAAATGCTTCATTTTGATGTTCATTAAATTAATGGAAAAAGGTATTTGCCTCTTTGAATAATAGAGCGGGATACAGAGAGAATTTGTTTTTAAATAATCTTCTATTTTTAAATGCTGATCGATCCATTGTTCAAAGGGCAATTGATCATAGGCTTGGATAGAATTCTGTAAATAAGGATCAGATTGTATTAATTTCCGTAGTGGTGAAATGTTATTTTTCATAAAATTAAAATAGGAAAAGCTTTGGTTTAGCTCAAATATTTCTCCATGAATAAATAAATCCGTATTTACTTTTAAATGATCATGATACACGGCATCATGAAATGAGACTTCCACTAACTCCACTTTAATTCCGGCTCTTTCAAGGATGTTTTTTAGCCAAATGGACACATCCTTAGCGTAGCCTGTGTACTTCATTTGTAATGGTTTTGAAAGTGATGGTTTTGCTATTTTTGGCATCGAATAAGGCTTGGAAAAACCGATTAAACAACCAGAGCGATTTTCGGAAATAAGTGAATTAATTGTAGAAATTTGTGATCGATTTTCGTCTATCAACATATGAATATAATCCCGTACTTCTTTTCTAGCAATATCGGTATTACGATAACTATTCATCACCACAATACCAAAGCCCGAGTCACTTTCCACTTCAAAGGTTCCTACTTCTCTTGATTCATGGGCACCATAATATATATTTCCAAACTCTCTCGAAACCTGAATAAATTCCACAGTATCCAATAGCGGGCGCTCACCGTAATATTGTTTAAAAGCGTGTAAAATGGTTTTCTCTTCCGTATTCTCCCCCATATAAAACCTGCCTGTTCCAATGACCTGACCGTTGGATTCTTTATAAATACTCGCGGTTATCATACTAAGAAGCGGCAAAATATAGGTACAGCCATTTGGAAATTCAAGTTCTACTATTAGAGGTGCAGATGAATATATCTTTGTAATTGGTTTCCATAGTTCAGCATATATTTCATCTTGCTTCATCCGAAAAAAAGATTGGACGACGTCCTCCGCTTTGAGAATGGAACCATCATGAAAGGCTACATCTTTTCGCAGGTATAATGTTAACTTCTTATCCGTGACTTCCCAGCTATGAGCAAGCTCGGGAATGATTGTATTATCTTCCTCCAATGCTACAACACGGTTATAAATGTTTGCTATTAAGTTTGCGCTATGTACGTCTGCAGCCTTTAATGGATGATACGTTAAGAAGCGGTAAAATCGGGGAATGATTAAACGATCCTGATCCTCTTGATGAAACCCAAATTTAGACTGAAATCTGGTCATTAAACGCTGCTTGGTTCCAAGTGACCATTCATATAATAATAATTTACTTACTTGCTCAATGGAGTATTTTTCTAGTTTTGATAAGAATAGTTGTTCATACTCTGATTCCACGTCTTTATTCCATATCAGTTTTGATTCGTTCCCCCGGCCTATGCCAGCTTGAAAAGTAAGCCAGCCATCTTCTTCCCAATGATTTAGTTTGCGGCGTGTTTGCTTTGTACTCAGATTAATTATTTCTGCAAGCTGTCGTACTTTTACTTCTCCAGCAGTTCCTGAATTCCATAATGTTAGTAGATAGTGGTCCATATTCTCATTCCTTTAAAAAGTAGACATTATTTTGAAAATTGGTCATTTTTTAATTCTTACGTCTAGTTTACTATAAATAGATGAAAGGTGTTGATAATATGGCATGGAAAGACTATCCCCAAAATATTAAGGTTCGACTGGTAACCTCGTTTTTTAACCGGGCAATTGGCAGCTCTGTAATGCCGTTTATGGCGCTCTTCTTTGCACAGCATAAAGGTGCCGTTTGGGCCGGTATTTTCTTAGCGATAACCGTCATTATAAGCTTTTTTATAAACTTTATCGGCGGCTATATTTCAGACCGCTTCCCTCGTAAAAAAATCATTATCCTATCATCCGCGGCTAGTGCACTTATGTTTGGTCTTATGACAGTAAGCTTACTGCCAGATCAAAAATGGATAGTATTATTTGCGATCAGCTATGTGATTTTTACGATTACCAGCAGTCTAGGGCGTCCTGCCGTGCACGCGATTATTATTGACTCGACAACGCCGGAAAATCGGAAGAGTGTGTATGCTCTTGATTATTGGCTGGTTAATTTAGCGATGGCTATCGGGGCTGCATTAGGCGGACTTTTATATGTGAATCATCAATTAGAGCTTTTTATCACTCTAACAATTGTTTCTATTAGTTTGCCGATTGCCTATGGAATATGGTTACGGGATACCCGTGTTAAACTCTTGGAAAAAAAGCATGAAAATATTTTTGTCGATCTATTTCATAATTACAAAGTTGCGTTTCAAGATAAACCATTTGTCATGGTGGTTGCCGGGTCAATGTTTATACTTGCAGCAGAATTTTCACTTAATAGTTATATCGGAGTGCGATTAGCGGAAGAATTCAAATCAGTATTTATCGTTAATTTTGAATTAGCAGGGGTAAGGATGCTAAGTTTCCTTAATATCGAAAATATGCTGATGGTAGTGGCCCTAACATTCTTTGTTACGAAAATGACAGATAAATTTTCCCCGCGGAAAATGCTTCTGTTGGGGCTGCTGCTGTATAGTGCAGGCTATACCATCGTCACATCGGCGAATCTATGGTATGTCCTGATTTTATTTAACGCCATTGCCACAATTGGTGAGCTTATTTATTCACCGATTGCCAATGCTGAAAAGGCAAATATGATGCCGGAGGATAAACGTGGCTCCTATTCTGCCTTTGCTAATTTAGGTTTTAACGGAGCAGATTTAATTGCTCGTGGCGCAATCGTATTGGGGGCATTTTTAGTACCGACAATGATGTCTGTTTATCTAGGAATGATACTAATGGCTGGTACTTTCCTACTCTATAGTGGACTTTTTGTAGTAAATAAAATCCATGTTCAAAAAAATATGTCAACTTAATATAGGAGGCTTTGGGGTGAGAAAAGTCGAGATAAGAAGACCTAGAACCGGGGACATCGAGGAGCTGTATCAATTTTTTAGAATTGTCATTACCGATACTTTTGCAAAAGAAGGACTAGCGGGGTTAATAGACGATATCGAAGCTGAAATTGAAAGTAAGAAAAAGTATTTGCATTTGGATTTGGATAGCGAGGGTGAGAAAAGGTATTTCTTAATAGCTTTGGCAGAAAACAAAATTATTGGAACAATAGAATATGGTCCTGCTAGTAAACTGATTCAAGACTGTACCAATGGAAAACTGAGGAATCTTGTTGAAGTAGGAACGGTATTTGTACTCCCTGACTATCAAAGAAAGGGAATCGGGAACAAGCTGCTAGCTCAAATGCTTTATACCCTAAAGGCCCGGGGAATCCTAGAATTTTGTCTCGACAGCGGCTACAAAAATGCCCAAACAATTTGGAAAAAGAAATTTGGAGAACCTGATTATTTACTAAAGGATTATTGGGGGCATGGGCAGGATCATATGATTTGGAAAATATCAACAAGTGGGGCCTATTTTTAAAAATAGGCTCCTTTTTATTATTATGTTGTATTACATAATATTATAGTGTTATAATGTGGTAGTATGATAATATGGTAACGTACTAAAGCGAAATTAAATTTATATAAAAGGGGTACATACAAATGAAGAAACAGTTAGCAACTATGATTCTTATAGTAACTGCAGTACTTGTCATTTTTACAGGATGCTCAAAGTCAGCAAGTAAAGAGGAAGAAAAGCTCGTTATTGGTATCGATGATAAATTTGCACCAATGGGGTTCCGCGATAAGGATAACAATATCGTTGGTTTTGATATTGATTACGCTAAAGCGGCAGCAGAAAAAATGGGAACAGAAGTTACATTCCAGCCAATCGACTGGAAAACAAAAGAAGCAGAGCTTAGCAGCGGAAGAATTGACCTTATTTGGAATGGATACACGATTACAGATGAACGGAAAGAAAAGGTCCTTTTCACAAAGCCATATTTAAAAAATGCACAGGTAATCGTTACTCTTGCTGATTCACAGCTTACTAAACTAGATGATTTAGAAGGTAAAGTAGTTGGGCTGCAGTCACTTTCCTCAGCTTCTGATGCCCTAAATGCTTCACCGGTTAAAGACAAAATAAAGACGGTTACTGAATTCGCTGACAATGTACAGGCATTAACAGATTTAAAGAATGGCCGCTTGGACGCAGTGGTCATTGACGAAATCGTCATCAATTACTACATGACTCAAGAGAAGGAAACCTTTAAAGTACTTGAGGAATCACTTGCTCCTGAAGAATATGGTATTGGTGTTAAAAAAGGCAACGAGGAATTATTAGAAAAGCTCCAAAAGGCACTTGATGAGATGAATGAGGACGGTACGGCGGCCAGTATTTCTGAAAAGTGGTTTGGAGAAGATAAAGTTCTAAAGTAATATGAAAATAAGGTGAAACAGGATTTCCTTTGGGAACCCTGTTTTGTTTTTGGAGGAGTTTTCAATGACGTTAGACTATTTCACGTCGATACTGGTACCAATGCTTGAAGGTGCACAGATGACGGTTTTATTGTTTATTATTGCAATTATCGCCTCAATCCCACTTGGCTTTCTGCTGACTCTCGCTGTTAAAAGCAGCATGAAGCCTTTATCATTACTTGCTCAGGGCTATATTTATATCATGCGGGGGACCCCTCTATTACTGCAATTACTATTAATTTGTTTTGGTCTGCCAATGCTTCCTGTGGTCGGTGAATATTTAGTTTTAGATCGGTTCGTGGCTGCTTGTTTAGGGTTCGTATTAAATTACGCAGCTTACTTTGCAGAAATATTCCGCGGCGGTCTTTTGGCAATTGATAAAGGACAATATGAAGCTTCACAGGTTCTAGGGTTAAGTAAGTGGCAGACAACCACGAGGATTATTTTACCGCAAATGTTTCGGGTTACCCTTCCCGCGATTGCGAACGAATCCGTAACACTTGTTAAGGACACGGCTCTGCTCTATGCAGTTGCTGTACCGGAGCTGCTCCACTACGCTCAAACGGCTGTAAACCGTGACTTTACGATTGTTCCATTCTTCGTTGCTGGTTTGATTTATCTTGTTATGACACTCTTTTTAACATTTATTTTTAAAGGAATTGAAAGAAGATACAAATTTGAATAAGAAGGATTGGTAAATGTGGCTATCATTGAGGTTTCCAACTTGAAGAAATCGTTTGGCAAGCTGGATGTACTAAAACAGATAACATTTGATGTAAATAAAAATGATGTAATAGCCGTAATTGGCCCGTCTGGATCGGGGAAAAGTACGATGCTTCGCAGTTTAGTTCACTTGGAGGAAATAAATGGAGGAAGCATTACGATTTCTGGTGATCCGTTTGTTAAGGATGGAGTCTACGTAAAACCGCAGGATATCAAAAAGATTACCTCTAAAATGGGCATGGTTTTCCAGCATTTTAATCTCTTCCCGCACCTGACGGTTAAGGAGAATTTAGAACTGCCTCCTAAATTGGTAAAAAACGAGCCAGCTGCAGCCATTCAGCAGAGAAGCACGGAGCTGTTAAGGAAAATTGGTCTGACAGATCATTCAAATGCATACCCAGCAAATCTATCAGGCGGTCAAAAACAAAGAGTGGCGATTGCTAGAGCACTAATGATGAATCCCGAAATTCTATTATTTGATGAACCTACTTCAGCATTGGATCCTGAATTGACAGGAGAGGTTCTTGAGGTCATCAAGGCACTAGCCGAAGAGCAGATGACGATGATTGTTGTTACACATGAAATGGGCTTTGCCAGGGAAGTGGCGAACCGGGTTATTTTCATGGATAACGGCGAAATTATTGAAACTGGGGACCCTTCGGAGTTATTTATAAATCCTCAGAATGAGCGGACTAAAGCCTTCTTAAGCAGAAGCTTGAAATAAGTAAAAAGGATACAGTCTTTAAAAGGCTGTATCCTTTTTTATAAAAAAATTAACTGCCATATTCTCCGCTATCATGGCTTATTTGCCAATGAATACCGAATTTATCTGTTACCTGTCCATAGAGTTTAGCCCAGAAAGTTTCTTGAAGCTCCATCGTAACTTTTCCGCCTTCTTTTAGTTGATCATACCAAGATTGGATATCATCCAAATTTTTACTTACTAATGCCAACGTGACGTTGTTGCCTTCGATAAATGGTGATCCAGGGAAATTATCAGAGAACATAACAGTACTTCCATCGATGTTTAGTCGAGTGTGCATGATTAAATTTTTTGCTTCCTCTGGCATAGGGTAATCAGGATGTTGCGGTTGATCACCAAAGGTCATAATTTGCGGTGCTTCGGTTTTAAATACTTTCGCATAAAACTCTACTGCCTCACGGGTGTTACCATTAAAAACAAGATAAACATTTACTGGCATTTTCTTCACTCCTCTTAATGGCTATGTACAAATACCATTCTATCCGATTAATTCGATATTAGTCTGAATATTCCTTTTTTATATCAAAGGATTTAAACTAAAATAATCCAATGCCTCATTAATATCATAAAAATCATATATTTTTTTCTCGAGACAGAATTGAATGACTAAATCAAAGGTGTCGCTGTCAGATAAGGAGTAACCAGCGGAGCTTAATAGTTTATCTGTTTCTTTTTTGGTTAGTTCAAGTGCCAGTGCTAGAGCGATAATGGTATTTTTACCTGGCTTGTACTCGGGGTTCGTTCGTATTTTGGAAAAGTGTCTTCGGTCCATACCTGCACGTTTGTAAACATCAGCATCGCTTACAGCTTTTTGATCGATAAAACGGAATAATGTTTGATTGAAGGCAGGCTGGCGTTTAATTTTTATAAATTCTTCTATATCAACATTTTGAATCTCCTCAGAAATCAATCTTTCTTCAGAGCTGTATAGCTTCATTTCATGAAAAACTGGCTGTAAGTGAGTATCAATATAATGCTGCAATTCTTCTAATAGCTCTTGATTAAACATAACCAAACCTCCGAAAATGTCGCTCACCAGGCGACCAAATAATGGATGAACTCACCTATTATTATAGTATAAACAAATCGAAAGGATGATAGAGATGAATAGTAATCTAACAGAAATTATTTTCCTTCTTGATCGAAGCGGTTCGATGGGAGGGCTTGAAAGTGACACAATAGGCGGGTTTAATGCTTTTATTGAAAATCAGAGGAAATTAGAAGGTAAAACATTGGTCACAGGTGTTCTTTTCGATGATCAATATGAAGTCATTTGGAATGGCGTTGAGTCAGAAAAAGTGAAGCTGACAGCAGAAGAATATTATGTAAGAGGGTGTACAGCGCTGCTTGATGCGGTAGGAAAAACGATTCTTGATGTAGGATATCGACTATCAAAAACAAATAAAGAAGATCGACCAGCGAAGGTTATTTTTGTGATCACAACCGACGGATTAGAAAATGCCAGCCGTGAATTTACCTATGAAAAGGTAAAAGAGTTAATTAAACACCAACAGGAGAAATACAGCTGGGAATTCATCTTTCTAGGTGCAAACATCGACGCCGAAAAAGAAGCCGATAGTCTTGGAATTGAGGTGAGCAATGCATTTAGTTTCGAAGCAACTAAAGATGGCGTCGAATGTATGTACAATATGATTAGTGAGGAAGTAGTAGTGAGAAGACAAAGAATTTAATGATAACCAAATTAGAAAAATGGTATTCGAGATTTTTTTTACGGAATAATAATGATGACTAGTTCGGATTAACAAGAAAGAAGGTATGTTTCTTGCCCTATCGAGTAAAAGATACGATGATTCCGGTGGATGAAATCAAACAAAGAGTGAAGACATTGGCGGCGGAAATCGAAAGTGATTTTAACTATGAGGCTATCATGTTAATTGTTGTGTTAAAAGGATCATTTGTTTTTGCAGCTGATTTGATTCGCGAGATGAAAGGCGACATTAACGTCGATTTCATTTCGGTTTCAAGCTACAGCGACCAAACGGAGACAACTGGAAAAGTTAAGCTGTTAAAGGATCTTGAAGCGGATATTACGAATAAAAATGTTTTGGTGGTCGAAGATATCATAGACAGTGGACTCACACTGCATTTTTTGAGGGACCATTTGAATATGCATAAACCGAAACAAATTAAGATCTGTACACTTTTAGACAAGCCTGAAAGAAGAAGAGTGGAATTACCGGTGGATTATGTTGGCTTTGTGATTCCAGATGAATTCATTGTCGGTTACGGAATCGACTATGCACAAAGGTATAGAAATTTACCCTACATAGCAACAGTGGAAGAATATTAGCCTAACTTTAAAGGAGGCATTTTGCGTTGACTGCAAATATTTTTAAAGGAAAAAGTGAAGAAGAGAAAAATAACCTTGAAGAAATCCTCGAAAATTCCATTGAGATAGAAGAGGATCTAATGCGGACTTATTTGATCACGGCTGAACGGATTCACGATGACGATGAATTAAAGGAACGCCTTGAAAACTTCGCAGAAGGAAATGCCAAAAGAACAAAGCAACTTATCGATGAATTAAATGAAAGTAGAGAATAGCAATAGAAAGCTGTGTGGATGCCAATAATCCACACAGCTTTTCTATTTGAAAACAAAGCACATGAGGCGGTGTTTGCAGGGCGGGGATAGGAAATGTTAAAGGTAAAAAAGTGATTCATATCATGCGAACGGTATATAATGTATGATTTAATAATAGGGAAGGAATTAAGTTTGGAGGTTTAGCAAAATGAGTAAAGATGAACTATCTTCTTTTCGGAAGGCTGGGAAAGAACTTTTAGTAGATGAGCGAAATCCCTCTAGCTTAATCTCTGATTTAAAGTCACTTTTTAAAGCAGGTGTATTAATCGCTAATGTCCTGCCAGTCTTTTCAGGATTCTGGCTAGCCCTGCATTTTACCAATAAATCGTTTGTTGATTACTGGGAATTATTCTTGTTAACCATGATCGGAAGTACAATGGTTATGGCGGGAGCCCTTATCTTGAATAATTGGTATGACGTTGATATTGATACCGTCATGGAAAGAACAAAAAAACGTCCAACAGTAACAGGCAATATATCTTTAAATGTTGTTTTAATAATGGGGATTGTTTTTACGATAATTGGATTCATTCTATTACTTTTCACGACAATCGAAGCTGCCATTTATGGATTTGTGGGTTGGTTCACCTATGTTTTTTTGTATACCATGTGGTCAAAACGAAGATATACGTTTAATACCGTCATAGGAAGTATTTCGGGAGCTGTAACACCGTTAATTGGATGGGCAGCCCTTGATTCCAGCTTGCATATCATTCCAATCATATTGTTTCTGATCTTATTTATATTTCAAATGCCGCATACTTTTGCGATTGCTATGAAGAAATGTAAAGAATATAGTGCTGCTGGTGTAGCAATGCTTCCAGTGGTACGCGGCTTTGCAGTAACAAAAGTGCAAATAGTTGTCTATGTGGCCTGTTTACTGCCTTTACCATTTTTTTTAGCACCTCTTGGAACGGCATTTATTGTGCTTGCCACTTTATTTAATGCAGGCTGGTTAGTTGTAAGTATTAGCGGATTTTTTACCAAGAACGATTTAAAGTGGGCACATGTGATTTTTTTGTATTCTGTAAATTATATAACAATCTTATTTTTACTAATGGTTATTGTTACCATTTAATGATTAAAACTGTCCCTTGAGCTGCTTACCTTTGCAGCTCAAGGGGCAGTTTTTTATTTTTTATAAAAGTTTCTTCGCCCGTGATTCAGTTCACTACATTGAGAATCAGTCGCAATTATTATTAAGGTAAGAACAAATTAAGGGGGTTGATTTTTCGATGGCAGCTACAAAAGTAACTCATAAAGGTAAAAAACAAGAGCAGGAAGCACCGCTAAAAGGAACATGGATTTCTGTAACAGTGGTTGGACTCGTGATTGTTGCTACGTATATAGTTCTATACGGTCTTTATATGGCGAGATTATAAGGGGGATAGAGAGATGAAAATGCATCTTGATGAAAAAATATGGCTTACGATAAGTTTTGGAATTATCATGGGATTCATGTTAATCACAGGTTACCAAGCTTTTGCACTAGAAATGGGACCGCCAAGTAATATGGAAACGATTGACCCGCAAAAGGTAGATCAGACGGCACCATTCGATAACCCAGGTGTCAAGGAAATTGGCGATAATGAATATGAAGTGGTCATGACGTTACAAGCGTTTGGTTTTACTCCAAATAATATTGAGATACCTGCTGGGGCAAAGGTTACTTTTATTATGACATCAAAGGATGTTGTTCACGGATTTGAAGTAGCTGGAACAAATATAAATGCAATGGTTATGCCAGGACATATTCAAAAAATCACCCAAACATTTGATAAGCCAGGCAGTTATTTAGTTATCTGTAACGAATATTGTGGTGCGGGTCACCAATTAATGAGTACAACGATTACGGTTAAATAAGGGGGGATAGCAGATGAAAATGGAAGCAGATTTAAAAGTAGGTTTTAAAGATAAAACAAACAAGATGCTGGGATACTTCCCAGAAGATGCAAAAATATCGAAATCATATATAGCTGTAGCATTTATCGCATTATTAGTTGGTGGATTTTTAGGATTATTACAAGGTTTAAATCGAGCAGGATTGTTAGAATTACCAACTTGGTTTAATTATTATCAAGTATTGACTGCACATGGATTATTACTGATCCTCGTGTTAACAGCATTCTTCACCATAGGTTACTTTTATGCAGCACTTTCCCACAATTTAGGGGGGCTTCTTCCAAAGGTAAGAAAGCTCGCCTGGACTGGTTTCTTCGTTAAGCTTGTAGGATTTGTATTAGCCGTCATTCCAATTTTAATGAATGAAGCATCGGTTATGTACACCTTCTACCCGCCGATGGCTGCACATCCTGTATTTTATATTGGTTTAGCATTAATTGTAGTTGGTGTTTGGTTGTGCTGTATTGGAGCATTTATCCAAGTAGCAAATTGGAGAAAAAATCATAAAGGACAACACGTTCCTATCCTATCTTACTTTGCAACGGGTGTATTCGTTCTATTATTTTTCGCTCTAATGTTCGTAGCAGTTGAAGTATTATTTATGATTATTCCATGGGTATTTGGCTGGGTTGAAACGATCAATGTAATGGTTGCTCGTACACTGTTCTGGGCCTTTGGACACACATTGGTTAATATCTGGTATTTAACAGCTGTTTCTGCATGGTACGTAGTTGTACCAAAAATTATCGGCGGTAAGCGCTGGAGTGATTTACTAACACGTGTGGTTATTATCGCTCTAGTTATTATGAATATCACAGGTGGATTCCATCACCAAATCATTGACCCAGGTATTAATGAAGTCGTTAAATTTATGCACGTATTTATGAGTTTGGCAATTGGATTCCCATCACTCATGACAGCATTTGCGCTATTTGCAGTATTTGAGCGTACGGCTAGAAGAAAAGGCGGTAAAGGTTTAATTGGGTGGTGGAAGAAAATGCCATGGGGCGATGTTCGATTCCTAGCACCATTTATAGCAATGATTGCCTTCATTCCAGCTGGAGCTGGCGGTATTGCACAGAGCACAAACCAATTAGACCAAGTCGTTCATAATACAATGTGGATTGTGGGACATTTCCACTTAACATTAGGTATGTCAGTAGTTATGACATTCTTTGGAATTAGTTACTGGTTAGTTCCTTATATTTCAAACCGCGTATTAACGCCTCAAATCAATCGATTAGGTGTGATCCAAACTTGGATTTGGACCGTCGGTATGATCTTTATGGCAGGTGCTATGCACTACGTTGGGCTTCTGGGTTCACCAAGAAGAACCTCTTACACAACTTATGGCGACCATGCTGCAGCTTTAGGCTGGGACCCATACTTAATGTGTTTAGCAGTAGGGGGAACACTGTTAATCATTGGGGTTATTCTTCAAGTGTACGCCGTATTCAATATGATGTTCTTTGCACCAAAAGGGGAAACAGAATTCCCAATTGCAGAGGAAGAAGATAACGCAACAAAAACTCCTTATTTGACAGAACGCTGGGGAATTTGGATTGTAGTTATGCTTATCGTAGTTGCAATGGCATATGTAATTCCGTTAACAGAATTTATCGTAAATGCACCTCCAGGATCACCACCGTTTAAGACTTGGTAATATGTAAAAAAAGAGATAGCTCCAAGGGTATTGGGCTATCTCTTTATTCTAATAAAACAAATTTGGAAGTGATCACTATGATCAATAATAGGTATACGAAAATCTCATTTTTTCTTGTAATCATATTTGGCATAGGCTTGTTTTTTATCGGAACCGATGGATTCACGGCATTTACTGCCGAAACCGCCAGGGTGCAGCAGCTTAAAGATGATAAACCTAAATTCCCTGATGTTACGCTTGAGGACAGCATCGGGCGGAAATATTCAATATCTGAATTCGAAGATAAATATGTATTTATTACATTTCTCTATACATCCTGTACCACCGTTTGTCCTGAACTAGAATACAACATGAAACAAGTCTACGATAAACTTCCGAATAGCGTTAAAGGAGAAGAAATCGTCTTTTTAAGCATAAGCTTCGATCCTGAAAGAGATACACCTGCTGTATTAAACAAGTACAAAGACTTTTTTAAAAGTGATGGTGAAACCTGGCGGATGGCAAGAATCCCGGACAAGGCTGAGTTAGACTCTTTATTAAAAGCATTTGGTGTCATCGTGATACCCGATGATAACGGGAATTTTGCTCATAATTCTGCTTTTTATTTAGTGGATAAAAAAGGCAGTCTGATGGATGTAATGGACTATAAAAAAATCGATGAAGCTGCTCAAAAGGTTCGTAGCAACCTAGAAAGAGGGGAGGAGTAAGCTGTGAATCAATCATTTTATGGTTTGTTGTTATTTATCTTCTTAGCTGCCCCTCCTGTTGCAGATTTTATGGAATCCGTAATGGTTATTCATATGCATATGCAAATGCCGATGCTGGTGATTGCGGGAATGTTAATGGCACGCTTTTTCCAAAACCGTTTTCCTGGATTTTTTGAAAAGTGGAACAGCAATGGAGTTCCGGGAATTACGTTATTTGTTGTTATCATGTTATACTGGATGTTACCGCGGACAATGGATGAAGCCTTGACTACTCCGCTCGTTGAAGGATTTAAATTTATCAGTCTACCATTTTTAGCGGGTATTTCTTTAAGGGACAGCTGGAAAAAGCTCTATCCTTTCGGGAAAAATTCAATCATTGTTAGTTTTACCGTTCTGTTTATCGGCTTAGGATGGCTATATATTTGGTCACCTGTACAATTATGTAATAACTACCTAGTAATTGAGCAAGTCACTCTTGGATGGGGATTTTTAACGACTGCAATTGGGATGGTAGTCTACTTAGGCTATAACTTTTTTATCGACCCTTCCGCATACGAATGAGGGGGCAGGCAGGAGAAATTGAATGAAAGAAACGAATTACGATGAATTGCTGAATATCGAGACGGAAGGAACTCAAAGGGGATATAACAAGTCCTTCCATTATCACCGCTACGAGCCAACACCTTATCGGGCACTTGAAAAATTATTTGCTGAATATGAATTGAACAGCAGTGATCATATCGTTGATTTTGGCTGTGGAAAAGGAAGACTCAACTTCTTTATTCATTACCTATTTCATGCATCCGTTACAGGGGTTGAGATGAACGAAAAGCTATACGAAGAAGCGATGGAGAACAAGGTGAATTATTTAATAAAAGCTAAAAATAAAGGTGAGATTCAATTTCAATGCTGCTTGGCAGAAAAATATGAAATTAATCCGATGGATAATCGTTTTTATTTTTTTAACCCATTTACGATACCGATTTTTTGGAAAATCATTAATAATATTTTGGTTTCGGTAGAAAAATGTAAACGGGAAGTAGACGTGATTTTATATTATCCATCTGAGGATTATATCTACTATTTAGAAAACCACACGTTATTTGAATTAATAAAAGAAGTCCAACTTCCTGGTTTATATGAGAATAATGCCAATGAGCGATTTTTAATTTATCGTTTGGCATATTAAAAAGCCCTCGTCGTCTATGTTGACAATCGAGGGATATTTTGTGACGTTTGTTTTGTATAAATTAAACTCGTAACAGCATTTTCAATGTTCTTATCTAAGTGGTTTCGAATCCATTTATCGGGAATCGTCTTATACCGGCAGTGGCTGCTTTTTAAATAGTTATAAATAATTTGAGCTTCATCAATCTCATCTCTCTTTATATGGCTGCCGGCAGGAAAAGAAGTATTGATAAAGGTTGTAGATATGAGTTTGCTGAGTTGATTAACATCGGCACTATCAATAGTAACTATTTTACTGAAAAGAATCTCGCTGCGTTTAATGAGAAAAATCTTGAAGGTGTCCTCGCTTAAATTTTCTAAAACCACAATATTTTTATTTCCTTCCGTAAACCCGATGACCTTTTCTTTTCGAAGCAAAAACTGTATAGCAGCGATCCTGTCTCTATACTGTGCTGCAGCTTCAAAATCGAAATCGGCGGCTGCCTCTGCCATTTTCCTTTTCATATTATCAAGAATTATCCTATTCTCACCATTTAGTAAAGCAATGATATCTTCCATTATGGCATGGTATTCTTGTAAAGCAGATCCGCCTCCGCACATCCCTATGCACAATCCCATAGAATGGTTGAGGCACAACGAATTCTGTCGTTTAGGATTGCTGCAAAGAATTCTGAAGGCTTCCTTAATGCTGATAATTGCAGTTTCGACTCTAGCTTTGCTGGGAAAGGGACCAAAATAAAGTCTGCCATCCTGTTCATCCCGATGGTTTGTGACCGCAATGTCTGGATACGTTCGATCCTTATCAATCGCGATGTAGGTGTAGGATTGGGGACTTTTCATCATTTTATTAAATAGAGGTTTTACGTCTCGAATTAATTTGCATTCCAGCATAAAGGCTTCAAATTCAGTATCGGTTAACAGAATATCAAAATCTCGAATATTGCTGACAAGCTTAATAATCTTTTGTGGATGTGCTTTTGATTGTTGGAAATAGGATTGAACACGTCTTTTTAAATTTTTGGCTTTACCGACATAAATAATAGAGCCGCGGGAATCCTTCATTAAATAGACCCCAGGGGTCGAGGGAAGAGTCTTCACCTTTTCTTTTATAAAAATAAACATCTCCCCCTTTCCCCATTTTTCTTCATTTTAACATAAATAAATAACCAGATTGGGTATAACAATCTGGTAAAAAACAGTTATGAAGGTGATTTTGAATAAAGAATATACAAAAGTATTAACATGACAATATCTAATCTGGACTTAAAAGCGAATTGTAAAATTCCGCTGCTCAAAAGATGGGACATACCATGAGTAAATTTTAAAAAATTAGGGTTAATAATCACGATGAAAGCAGAAAATAAAAGTGCCCAAAAGGGGAGGAGAGGCTCAAGTATGAGCTTCTCCTCTCTTGCGTAATAGGGGGAATATGACATTTATCATGATTGGAACATGACAGCTATATCTACAAAATGGTGTTTTACTAGGGCTATAATTTTGATAACAAATGAAAGAAGGGAATATACGTTATGATGGAACAAAACCAAAAGTATTTACGAAAGCAAGTTGTACCTTATGAAAAATCAAATCTACGAGCAAGCATTTGGCAGCTGATCAATACCCTGGTACCTTTCTTATTATTGTGGATTCTGGCCTATCAAAGTCTAAACATATCGTACATACTTACATTGGGAATCTCAGTACTTGCAGCCGGATTTTTGGTGAGAACATTTATTATATTTCATGATTGCTGCCATCACTCCTTTTTTAAAAATCGAAAAGCAAACATGATTCTTGGAACGATTACCGGTATATTGACGATTTTTCCCTATCATCAATGGCAGCATGATCATTCTGTTCACCATGCAACAAGCAGCAACTTGGATAAGCGGGGAACGGGAGATATCTGGGTGATGACAGTGGATGAATACTTAGCTGCTTCACAGTGGGAAAGATTAAAATACCGGTTATATCGTAATCCACTCGTTATGTTCGGACTCGGTCCGATATACGTCTTCCTCCTTAAAAATCGCTTTAATAGAAAAGGTGCTCGCTTCAATGAACGTATGAATACCTATATAACCAATGCAGGGATTGCTGCTTTGACAGCGGTACTTTGTTTGACGATTGGATGGGAGCCATTCCTATTAGTCCAAGCTCCAATCTTCCTAATTTCAGGATCTTTAGGAATATGGCTTTTTTATGTGCAGCATACGTTTGAGGATTCCTATTTTGAGGAAGACCAGCATTGGGAATATGTAAAAGCAGCGGTTGAAGGCAGTTCCTTTTATAAGCTTCCGAAAATTCTACAATGGCTGACGGGGAATATTGGCTACCATCATGTTCACCATTTAAGCCCAAGAGTTCCTAATTATATGCTGGAAGAGGCACATAACAACACACTGCCATTGCAAAATGTTCCAACCATCACGTTAGCCACAAGCTTAAGCTCTCTTAAATTTAGATTATGGGATGAGAAGGCGAAGAATTTTGTTACCTTTAAAGAAATAAAGGCGCTGCTAAAAAAACAAAAAGAGTTTCTTCGACCAGAGAAAGCTTAATTTCGGCAAGCCCTATAGGGCTTGTCGTTTTTACTGTTCTAAATGGAGGTATTGGCCGAATAAATAGTAGTAAATGAAGATAGAGGGGAATTGTGGTAAAATTAAGGTTATTACTATTAAAAGCTGAAAATGAGGTTCCTTCATGATAAAAAGGTATATGACATTCCAGAAAAATAGCGGTATATCACCATATATATGGACAATTCTTTGCATATTGCCATTTTATTTTATTTTTCAAACATCCTCACCTATTAAAATAATTATTGGAATTATCCTAACCATTCTCTTTTTCGTTTTCTATCGGATTGCATTCTTTTCTAAAGGATGGCCGGTTTATCTCTGGACCTTCATCTTAATCGGTATTTCGATCACATCAACCAGTCTTTTCAGCTATGTATATTTTGCTTTTTTTCTCTCTTATTTTATCGGTAATATTAAAGACCGTGTCACGTTTCTAACCTTATATTTTATTCATTTGATTAGTACATCCGCATCTATTAACTTCAGTATTGTACAGATGGATGAACTTTTTCTTAAGCAATTGCCTTTTGTTATCATCATTTGGATCAGTGTCATTCTGCTTCCATTTAATATTCATAACAAGAAAGAAATGGGGCAGCTCGAAGAGAAATTGGAGGATGCCAATAAGCGGATTTCAGAACTTGTTAAGCTCGAGGAGCGTCAGAGGATTGCCCGTGACCTTCACGATACATTAGGGCAAAAGCTATCACTCATTGGTTTAAAAAGTGATTTGGCAAGGCGATTAATTACAAAAGATCCAGATCAGGCACGCAATGAGTTAAAGGACGTGCAGCAAACCGCAAGAACGGCGTTAAGTGAAGTAAGAAAAATGGTTTCTTCGATGCGCGGAATCCGATTAAAAGATGAGATTGTACGTGTAAAACAAATATTGAAGGCAGCCGAAATAACCTTTGAGGGAAACCAGGATATTTCCATAAAAAATGTTCCCTTATTGACTGAGAACATCCTCAGCATGTGCTTGAAAGAGGCAGTAAATAATGTAGTCAAACATAGTGGTGCGAGCTCCTGTTCCATTTCCGTTGAGCAATCTTGGAAGGAATTGGTGATGACCATCCATGATAATGGTGTTTTTAAAGATGAAGGAGATAAAGACACAAGGGGAAGCGGTCTTTTAGGAATGAAGGAACGCCTTGAATTTATTAATGGCAGTTTAGAGCTTCAAACAAAAGAAGGCACCACTTTAGTAATCAGAGTGCCTAATGACGTAAAGCCGTCTGACAAGGAGGAGGCGTAAAAATGATTAGAATCGTAATAGCGGAAGACCAGCAAATGCTGTTGGGCGCCTTCGGTTCACTTCTTAATTTAGAAGAGGATATGGAAGTGGTTGGCAAGGCTTCAAATGGGGAAGAAGCAGTAGCTTTGGTACGTAAGCATGAGCCGGATATTTGCATTATGGACATTGAAATGCCAGGTAAAACAGGTCTTGAAGCGGCAGAAGAGATAAAAGGATTAAACTGCAAAGTGATTATCTTAACAACCTTTGCGCGAACTGGTTATTTTCAGCGTGCCTTAAAAGCAGGGGTAAGAGGTTATTTATTGAAGGATAGTCCAAGTGAAGAGCTGGCCAGCTCCATCCGCCGCGTCATGGAGGGAAAACGCATATACGCTCCTGAGCTGATGGATGATGTTTACTCCGAAGAAAATCCCCTGACAGACCGTGAAAAAGAAGTATTAGAACTCGTCGCAGATGGCAAAAACACACAAGAAATCGCAGAGCAACTAAGCATCAAAACAGGAACAGTCCGCAACTACATCTCAACCATCCTAGACAAACTAGACGTCAAAAACCGAATCGAAGCCATCAAACAATCCAAAGAAAAAGGCTGGTTCAAATAATAAATCGATAGAAACTAAAAAAGGTGCCTGTCACCGCTGCTCTGCAGCGGTGACAGGCACCACTCGTGGACACTTTCCATCCTATATGGACAGTTTGGAAAATAATTGAAACAGGACGGTGTTCCTGTTTCTTTTTATTGTGCCAGTCATGTTATAATTAGACAGAAAATTTCGATTATTAAAAAGGAGTGAGCTTTAGATGAGTTTAACTTCGCATGATACGGAAACGAGGGGTAAGAATGCTTATAGTTTTGATGGATTTGTATCAAAACGTGAGAGTTTAGATTGGTATCGAGATGAACCATTTTTGCAGAAGGCTGCGAGGAAATATACTGGCGCTCAGTTTGAACAGGTTCACGAGAAAATTCTCACTTTTTCACCCAGGGTGTCCTCGAAGTGGAACCAATTAGCGGAGCAAAATGCGAGACCAGAGGCCCGTCCCTATATGCTGCACTATGATGCTTTTAATCATCGAATTGACCGCATTGTCCGGCCATTCGAGGTACACCAGTTAGAGAAAGAAGTTTTTGGTGAAGGGCTTTTCTCGAGTAAAATGCCGCCATGGGAAAGCTTTGTGAAAAGAATGCTGACGCACCAAATCGGTGAAGGCGGAGTGACATGCCCCCTAACCTGTACGCATGGATTAATTGCCCTTCTTGATCAATTCCCTAATCCTGAAATTCCGGAACTACAAGAAATTTTACTACATACGAAAGAAGGCCTAAACGGTGAATTTGCGATTGGTGCTCAGTTTATGACGGAGATTCAAGGCGGTTCAGACTTGCCTGCTAATGTTCTTGAAGCAGTACCTGACGGTAAAAACTATCGGTTATATGGAAATAAGTTTTTCTGCTCTGCTGCTCATGCTGATTATTCCGTTGTAACCGCAAAAATCACGGGCACAAACAATGTATCCACTTTTATAGTCCCAGCTTGGCTTCCCGGCGATAAGGAGAAGGAAAAACGAAATGGTTACCAAATCAATCGGATAAAATGGAAGCTTGGCACCGCCGAATTGCCTACAGCTGAAATTCAATATAACGGTGCACTTGCCTATCCAATTGGGCCAAAGGATAAAGGCATTGCTGTCGCAGTGGGAATCGTACTTACTTTGTCTAGGTTGGAAATTGGAATTGCCTGTGCAGGATTTATGCTTAGAGCTTCAAGAGAGGCGAACCTCTACGGCGACTTTCGCACCGTTTTCGGCAAAAAGGTAAAGGACTATCCACTAGCCGCCAGCAAATTGAAGAAAATTGAATGCGCTGCCAAGAGAACAACCGCAGGTGCTTTTAAAATTTATGATCTATTCTTACGCTTGGAGAAGCCATTAAATCCAGGGATCAATTCTGACCATCCTATAGAAGTACGAAAGCAGCTACTCAACTTACGAGAACTTGTCTTACTTCAAAAAATATGTGCGACAAATGAAGGAGCGGACGTGCTTCGAGATGCCATTTCAGTATTTGCAGGTCACGGAGTAATGGAGGAATTCTCCGCACTGCCAAGAATTTTCCGTGATGTTGTCGTTAATGAACAATGGGAAGGCCCGCGTAATCTGATTCTCACTCAAATTTATCGCGATCTTCAGAGAGTGGCAGATTGGTATTCACCATCTGATTTTGTTCGTAATGTATTAGCAGGAGCGCAGCATGAGCCGATTGAGCAATTCTCTGATCAGCTGGAGGATTTACTCCAAAGACCAGTCCTAGGAGAAGTAAGTGAAGCCTCAATCAAAGCCGCTGAGGAATGGGATACTTTTTGTGATTCCTTGTTCAAAGCATATCAAGAAGCTGCATTGGCAGAAATCGAATAAAATGTTTTAGGCCAGCCTCACTTACTGTCTACAAGAGGCTGGTTTTTACTTTTTTATAAAAATAGGCAAACTAGTGATTGACCTTAACGTTGCGTAAAGGTGTATTGTAATTTATGAGGAGATGATCACATGGAATATACAATACAAAAGCTAGCTAGTCTCGCAGGTGTCAGCACCCGAACACTCAGGTATTATGATGAAATTGGAATTCTTAAGCCGGCAAGAATCAATTCATCAGGATATCGGATCTATGGACAGGAGGAAGTAAACCGGCTTCAGCAAATCCTATTCTATAGAGAGCTAGGAGTCGGTTTAGACAGCATCAAGGAGATTGTAACTGCGCCTTCCTTTGATGGGGCTAAAGCACTGCGGGAGCATCGTGAAAAACTCCTCGAGAAAAGAGAACAACTAGATTTATTAATCGTCAATGTTGATAAAACGATAGCACTTACGGAAGGGAGAATAACCATGTCAAATAAAGAGAAATTTGAAGGTTTTAAGAAGAAGATGATTGAAGATAACGAGAAAAAATACGGAAAAGAAATTCGGGATAAATATGGCAAGGAAAGTGTTGAGGCTTCAAATGCAAAAGTAATGAACATGACAGAGGAGCAATATCAAGAGGTAACAGCATTAGCTGAACAGATCCACACTACACTAGCTGAAGCATTTAAAACAGGAGACCCTGCAGGTGAATTAGCACAAAAAGCAGCCAATCTCCACAAACAATGGCTCACTTATTATTGGAAAGATTACAGCAAGGAAGCCCATGCAGGTCTGGCACAAATGTATGTCGATGATGAAAGGTTTACGGCTTATTATGATAAAGAACAGCCAGGTACCGCAGTGTTCCTAAGGGACGCGATTCATATCTACACAGGTCAAAAAAACTAATAGTTAAGGCTCACCCAATAATTGTTTCGGGTGAGCTTTTTATATTTTCAAAGTAAAGAGTGTACAATAAAGAAAACATTATATAAGAATGTCCATGGAAAGGCGAAAATTATGGTCGAAAAATATAGTTTAGAGATTTTAAATAGACCCGATCTATTTTATCAGTTGATTAATAATATGACTGATTTAGTCTTTTTGACAAAAGTAAATCCTGATAAATCATTAAGCTATGTTGTTTTAAATAAACCAGCTAAAGACCTTTACGGATTAACAAATGAATCCTTTGGCAAGCCGATAGAGGAGGTTCTTCCAAAAAATGCTTACCATATTGTCAAGACCAAGTACGAAGAAGCAATGGAGAAAAAAAAGCCAATCAAGTACGAAGATATGGTTACTGTTTCGCACCTTCCTCAAAACAGTAATAATGAAGTAATTTATTGGGAATCAACGATAACTCCTGTATTTAATCAAGACGGTGAGTGTACCCATCTGTTAGCCATTGTTCGAGATCTAACAGAACAAAGAGAGAAAGAAAGTGAAATACAAAGAATAAAAGACCGTTTTGAGCTCGTTTGGAATAGCGTGGCGGATGTCATGTTTACCTTTGATAAAAAACAAAATATTGTATCAGTAAATAAAGCATTTGAAAAATTGTTAGGATGGACAGCAGAAGAGCTGGTAAAGGATAAGTCCATCAGTATTATCCCTGAAGATGGTAAAGAAGAACTAAGAAAAATCATTGAAAGAGTAAAAAGCGGGGAGACAGTGACTACTCATGAGGTAAAACGGATAACTAAAAATGGTGAAATCATTTATTTTCTTGGCTCGTTTTCGCCTCTTTATGATCAGAATGGTGATTGGGATGGAGGGGTAGTTGCATATAAAGACATCACGGAAAGAAAGAAATATGAAGATATGTTAAAAGAGTTAGCCCTTCATGACCCATTAACGGGTCTTCCTAATAGAACTTACTTTTCACAATGTCTAAAGTTAGAGATGGAAAAAGCAAAACGGACGAATCTGGTACTTTCCGTATTTGTTCTTGATATTGATCATTTTAAAGAAATTAATGATAGCTATGGACATGACATTGGTGATGAGGTGTTAAAGGAATTTGCCATGCGCGTTAAAAGAGCGATCAGAAAAAATGATTTCCTAGCAAGAATTGGAGGAGATGAATTCGTCATTCTAATACCCGAGTTGACAGAAAAGACAAATGTTATGGAAATAGCTGATAGAATCCAACAATGTCTCCGTGATGAATGGATTATTGCCAATGAAAAAATAAAAATTACATCAAGTATTGGAATTTCATTTTACAGCCAATTTGACCTAGAAGAAAAAACACTATTTAAAAATGCTGACCTTGCTCTATACGAAGCAAAGAAAAAAGGAAGAAATAATTATCAAATCTATAATAAACAAGAAACCAGCCTATTATAAATTGGCCGGTTTCTATTTTTTTAACAATGTTACTAAAAAATCAAACTTCATATCATTACCAATACCCCTCATAAAAAACATCTTTTTGAGAAGTTGTGACATGCATAAAACATGCATGAAATTTGTATATTCATACAACGCAAAGTGAAAGCGTTTTCAAAAATAATCGCAAAAAAATTCACCGAAAACTGAAAATTGGGCAATTAATTGGTTGAATAATTATTACTAAGTATGTATAATGATACATTATGTAGGAGACTTAGGAGTTGGAAAAAATGAGAGCTGCGATAATTGGTGGAACAGGATATGGAGCTATAGAGCTAATAAGGCTTATAAACCAGCATCCGTATTTGGAGGTTGGTTCGGTTGTTTCCAACTCTCAGGCTGGTAACGACTTTAGCCAATCCTATCCACACCTTACAGAAATAATCAATCAACCACTTGAAAGCTTTGATGTAAATAGATTATCTGAACAAAATGAACTCGTGTTTTTGGCAACTCCATCAGGCGTAAGTAGTAAACTGGTTCCACAATTGATGGATAAAGGAATCAAAGTGATCGATCTTTCAGGAGATTTTCGGCTAAGGTCGCAAAATGAATATGAAACATGGTATAAGCATTCAGCTCCTGAGAAGAAATATCTGAGCCAGGCAGTTTATGGATTAAGTGAGATTTATGCAGAAGAAATTAAAGGGGCAGCACTAATTGCCAATCCGGGCTGCTATCCAACTGCAACGAGCCTAGGTTTGCTGCCAATTTTGAAAGCAAATCTTGCTGACTTAAAATCTATTATTATCGATGCCAAATCAGGTGTTTCCGGCGCAGGCAGGGGTCTTTCTTTAACCTCACATTATGCTGAGATAAATGAAAATTTAAGAGCTTATAAGCTTGGAGCACATCAACATATACCTGAAATTGAACAAGTACTTAAAGATGAAACAGGCAGGATTGTAACCATTTCGTTTACAACCCATTTGGTTCCAATGACAAGAGGAATCATGATAACAGCCTATGTAAATCTAATGGGGAAAATATCAACTAGTGAAGTAAATGAGATGTATAAACAGTTTTACGAAAATCATCCATTTGTCAGGATTAGGCCAGATGGAATCTATCCATCAACCAAAGAGGTAAGCGGCAGCAACTACTGCGATATCGGGCTGCATGTTGACCCGAGAACCAATAGACTTACGATCATTTCTGTAATCGATAACTTAGTTAAAGGTGCCGCAGGGCAGGCCATTCAAAATGCAAACATAATGAACGATTGGGATGTCAGGACGGGGCTTAATAGCATACCAATGTATCCATGATATTTTACGAGTTACCTAGAATAGAGGGGGAATTAATTTGTTGCCAGTAGTGTCAAATAAAGAAATCGTTGTACTAAAAGAAGGAAGTGTTACTTTGCCGCAGGGATTCACGGCAGGCGGTATGCATTGCGGGATAAAAAGAAAACGACTTGATCTTGGATATATTGTATCGGAAGTTCCAGCAACAACTGCTGGCGTATATACAACGAATATTTTTCAAGCAGCCCCCCTTTTAGTTACTCAAGAGAGCATAGCAAAAGAAAATAAAATCCAAGCGGTAATCGTCAACTCTGGAAATGCCAATGCTTGCACAGGGGAACAGGGAATACTAGACGCATTTCAAATGCAAAAAGGATTTGCAAACGAATTGGGTATCGAGGAGCATTTGGTTGCTGTTACATCCACTGGTGTTATCGGAGAACTTCTGCCAATGGATAAAGTAACAACTGGGATTAAACAAATCCTCCATCCAAAATTTAAAGATGAGCAAAATTTCAAACAAGCGATATTAACAACAGATACTTGCATTAAGCAGGTTGCTGTGCAAATAAAAATAGATGGAAAGACAGTTAGCATTGGCGGTGCAGCAAAAGGATCTGGGATGATTCACCCGAATATGGCGACCATGCTTGGTTTTGTCACAACAGATGCCAATATCGCCCATGAGGATTTACTTGCAGCATTAAAGGATATAACAAATCAAACCTTCAATATGATTACAGTTGATGGAGATACAAGTACGAATGATATGGTGTTAGTCATGGCAAACGGGTTAGCAGGTAATGACCAGCTGACAAAAGACCATCCAGATTGGGATTTATTCAAAGCAGGCTTAAAGCTGGTAAGTGAAGAGCTCGCGAAGAAAATAGCCAGAGATGGTGAAGGGGCAACGAAGCTCGTTGAAGTTCAAGTTAATGGAGCTTACAGCCATGAAGCAGCCAGAGCAGTAGGGAAATCGATTATTTCTTCTAATCTGGTAAAAACCGCTATCTACGGCACTGACCCGAACTGGGGAAGAATTGTTACAGCCATCGGATATTCAGGAATACCTGTTGAGCCTAATGCATTGAAAGTGGCAATTGGTCCTTACAAAGTATTTGAAAATGGCTTACCTTGTTCATTTGTAGAGGAAGAAGTAAAAGAGTACTTAGAACTGGAAACAGTTAAAATTCATGTTGAACTAAATCAAGGTGATGAAAGTGCAACGGCATGGGGCTGCGATTTAACTTATGATTATGTAAAAATCAACGCATCCTACCGCACGTAAGTGGAGGGATTAAGATGAATTATATAGTCATTAAGTGTGGCGGAAGTGTGTTAGAAAATCTGCCAAAGACATTCTATGAAGATGTAATTTCCCTCCATCAAAAAGGGGAATGGACGCCGATTATTGTCCATGGCGGCGGCCCGCTTATCAATAAATTGTTAAAAAACTTACATGTAGAAACTACCTTTGTAAATGGTTTAAGAGTAACCAATCACCAGGTATTAGATATCGTTGAAATGGTGTTAAGCGGAACGGTGAATAAACAAGTAGTACGGAACATCATTGAGGCTGGCGGCAGTTCATTTGGTGTTAGTGGAGTAGATGGATGTTTGTTAAAAGCTGTTCCGAATTCAGATGAAAGTTTAGGTTTTGTAGGCGAAGTGGTTGAAGTAAATACTTCAGTCATCGAAAGTATTGTATCCCAAGGACATATACCTGTCATTTCTCCAATCGGGATTGGTGCAGATGGGCAGCGATACAATATTAACGGGGATGTTGCAGCTAGTGCGGTTGCCAAGGCACTAGGAGCAAACCTTTGCTTTATCAGTGATATACCTGGAATCTTAGTTGAAAATAATGGTGAAAAAGCTAAATTAGATAAGGTTACCAAAGCAAGAGTAGAAGAACTGATTGAGAATAAAACCATCTATGGCGGGATGATTCCAAAGGTCAAAGCAGCCATTGATGGATTAGTTCATAAAATACCAATGGTGGGTATTATTGATGGATTTGAAAAAAGCAGCTTAGTAGAATACGTGGACGGCAAAAATATTGGAACAAAAATTGTTTTAGACGAGGAGATTGCCTAATGACCATTAATACTTCTGTTTCCCCAATTTCGCCGGTAATGGCAACCTATAGCCGCTTTCCCATTACGTTGGTAAAGGGGAAAGGAAGCTATGTTTGGGATGATCAAGGGAAAAAATATTTAGATTTTACTTCAGGCATTGCCACTTGTAATTTAGGGCATGTACCGGACGTGGTGAAAGAAAAGCTTGAAGAGCAGCTTCAAAATCTTTGGCACTGTTCAAACCTTTATCACATTCCTAATCAGCAGGAACTCGCTGCACTTCTTACTGCCAATAGCTGTGGAGACCAGGTTTTCTTTTGCAACAGTGGTGCGGAAGCAAATGAGGCAGCTATTAAGCTTGCAAGAAGATACGCACAGAAGGTAAAAGGAACAGATTCATTCGGGGTCATTACCTTTCAGCAATCCTTTCACGGCAGAACATTGGCCACGTTATCGGCAACAGGACAGGAAAAAATCCAGAATGGATTTGCTCCACTAGTCAAAGGCTTTAGTTATCTTCCATTCAATGATATCGAAGCACTTGAACAGTTAAAGACACTTCAGCCAGCAGCCATTTTACTGGAGCTCGTACAGGGGGAAGGTGGAGTCATTCCGGCTGATCCAGAATGGGTAAAGAAAATCGCAGAAATTTGCGCGGAGAAAGACATCCTTTTAATGGTTGATGAAATTCAAACAGGAATCGGCAGGACCGGCACACTGTTTGCATATCAACAATACGGTATAGAACCGGATGTTATTAGTGTAGCCAAAGGTCTTGGATCAGGTTTTCCGATTGGTGCCATTATTGCGAAAGAAAAAGCAGCAAAAGCATTCGAGCCTGGTACACATGGAAGTACCTTTGGCGGAAATCCACTAGCAACTGCAGCAGGTGTGGCAACGATATCCCATATTATGAATAGAGATCTATTGAAGCATGTTAATGAAATTTCAGTGTACTTTGATGAACTGTTAACTAAATTTAAAGAAAAGTACATTTTTATAGAAGATATTAGAGGAAAAGGTCTCCTAAAAGGGATCGTTGTCGGAAATAAGGCTCCTCAAATTGTTCAAAAAGCAATTGAAAATCAACTGTTGATTTTAACAGCGGGGCCAACTGTTGTTAGACTGCTTCCGCCATTAACAGTAACGAAAGAAGAAATGAACGAATTCACCAAAGCGTTGGAAAAAACTTTCCAAAGTATAGAGAAAGGCGAGTGAGTGTATTGGAACTAGGATATCTTACTTTGGAAACTGGAGAAGTTTTTGAAGGAGTACTAATAGGTGCTAATAAGGATTCAATTGGAGAAGTTGTATTTAATACAAGTATGACTGGCTATCAGGAGATCATAACCGATCCTTCTTATGCAGGGCAGCTCATTACGTTTTGCTATCCGATTATCGGCAGCTATGGAATCAATGCAATGGACGATGAATGCATTTCACCTTCCTTAGCTGGAGTGGTAATTGGTGATTTATGTGAAACACCAAGTCATTACCAATCGATTAATAAATTCTCTGAAAAATTAATGCAGGCAGGTGTTCCAGGTATTGCAGGCGTGGACACAAGATTACTTGTTAAAACGATTCGAAGCCGCGGGACAGTTAAAGGATATTTAAGTAAGACTAAACAACAAACTTTTGCTCAAAACAAAACAATACCATTTTGGGTAGAGAAAGTTTCAACGAAAAATATTCAGTATTTCAATAATGAAGGACCACACGTTGTCCTGATTGATTTTGGATATAAAAAATCAATACTAAATGCACTGCTTGATGAAAATTGTTCTGTTACGATTGTCCCTTATAACACGCCATTTGAAAAAATCAAAGCCTTAAAGCCAGACGGAGTGTTATTAAGTAACGGGCCCGGAGATCCAATGGCACTGAAACAATGGTTTCCAGAAATCAAGAAGATTACACAGAACTTCCCAACTCTAGGTATCTGCCTAGGTCATCAGTTAATTGCCCTTGCATATGGAGCGAAAACGGAGAAACTCGCTTATGGACACCGTGGCGGCAATCATCCCGTTAAAGAATTAGCAACAGGTAAAGTAAAAATTACTGCTCAAAATCATGGATATGTGGTGGTCGATGAAAGTATTGACACTCAGGTATTCCAAATTACGTACCGGAACGTTAATGATAAATCCATTGAAGGGTTAAAGCATCGCCGTTTTCCGATACAAACTGTGCAATTTCACCCGGAAGCACATCCAGGACCAAGTGACACCCAATACATCCTTGAAAATTTTGTATATCAGATAAATTCCGTGGGAGATAGACGTTATGCCATTAAATAAAAACCTAAAAAAAGTATTAGTAATTGGATCAGGTCCTATTGTAATCGGGCAGGCAGCTGAATTTGATTATGCGGGAACACAAGCTTGTATCGCTCTTAAAGAAGAGGGAATACAGGTCGTATTAATCAATAGCAACCCAGCAACAATTATGACGGACGAAACTGTCGCAGATAAAGTATATATCGAACCATTAAACGTTGAAACCATTGAAAAAATTATTCAAAAAGAAAAGCCTGATGGAATTATTGGAACTTTAGGCGGTCAAACCGGGTTAAATCTAACAGTTGAACTCTATGAAAAAGGCATTTTACAAAAAAACAATGTTGAGCTGTTAGGAACCTCTGTAGAATCGATAAAAAATGGCGAGGACCGCGATCGGTTCCGCAGTTTAATGATAAAGATTGGCGAACCAATTCCAGAATCTGCGATTATTCATACGTACGAAGAGGGCGTATCGTTCGTCAACGAAATAGGTTTTCCCGTTATTATCCGGCCGGCCTATACACTAGGAGGCCATGGAGGCGGCTTTGCCCATACATCCGAAGAACTTGAACATGTTCTAAAGAAGGGATTAGCAGCGAGCCCGATTCATCAGGTCCTAGTCGAAAGAAGTATTAAAGGCTGGAAGGAAATTGAATATGAAGTTATAAGAGACGCCAATGACACATGTATCATTGTTTGTAATATGGAAAATATGGACCCTGTCGGCGTTCATACAGGTGATTCGATTGTCGTTGCTCCATCACAAACATTGACGGATGTGCAATACCAAATGCTGCGAAATTCTTCTCTTAAAGTAATTAGAGAATTAGAGATTATTGGCGGCTGCAACATTCAGTTTGCTCTTAATCCAGAATCTAACCAATATTGCATTATTGAAGTAAATCCAAGGGTAAGCCGTTCTTCCGCATTAGCGTCAAAGGCCACGGGTTATCCGATAGCAAGGATGGCGGCTAAATGTGCGGTTGGGTACCATTTAGATGAGATTGTGAACCCAATAACAGGTAACACTTTTGCATCCTTTGAACCAGCGATTGATTATATTGTTGTGAAGCTTCCACGTTTTCCATTTGATAAATTTCCAGAAGCAGACCGTACATTAGGTACGCAAATGAAAGCAACTGGTGAAGTAATGGCAATTGACCGGACCTTTGAAGGAGCGCTTAATAAAGCAATCCGTTCGATGGAATTAAATATATTTGGACTATGCCTGGAATCAAATAAAAATGTAGATACGGAAGCCTTATTTGAAAAGCTTCAAATTCCAAATGACCAAAGATTATTTATGATTGCAGAAGCATTTAGAAGAGGTATTTCCTTTGAGACTATTAAGAGGCTGACAGAAATTGATTCGTGGTTTTTATACAAAATCAACTCAATCGTTGACTTAGAAGTCGAATTAGCGTCTTATGGGTGGAATGATGTACCACTGTCTTTGTTAAAAACAGCGAAGCGTCACAATATTTCCGATAAGCTTCTTTCGCAAATATTCAGCATCGAGGAAAAGCAAATAAGAAGTAAATGGAAAGAACTTAACTGGAAACCAGGTTACAAGATGGTTGATACGTGTTCTGCAGAATTCGATGCTGTAACACCTTATTACTATTCAACCTGGCTTGGGGCAGATGAGGTAGAGGAAACAAACAGCAAGAAGATTCTTGTTCTTGGCTCAGGACCAATCCGAATTGGGCAAGGAATCGAATTTGATTACTGTTCTGTCCATGCTGCAAAAGCGATTAAAAAGATGGGCTACGAGGCAGTAGTCATTAATAATAATCCTGAGACAGTCAGCACAGATTACTCCGTAGCAGATCGCCTATATTTTGAACCGTTAACTGCAGAAGATGTTCTTACTGTAATTGAAAAAGAGAATATCGAAGGTGTGTTAATCCAGTTTGGCGGGCAAACGGCCATTAATCTAGCACATGACCTTCAAGAAGAAGGAGTAAAGATTCTAGGCACAAGTGTTGAAAGTGTTGATGCTTTCGAGGATCGTAAAGAATTTTATCAGTTACTTGAAAACTTAGACATCCCGCATATTGTAGGTGAGACCGTTTCACATAAAGATGAATTGCTGGCAGCTGCAGCAAGTCTCGGTTATCCTGTATTGGTTCGTCCATCCTATGTAATTGGCGGCCAATCCATGTTTACTATTTTTTCAGAAGAAGAATTAAACTATTATATTCAGCAGCTTGAGGAAAACTCCTCACAGGAAAAAATGTGGCCGTTATTAGTAGACCGTTATATTCCTGGATTAGAATGTGAAGTGGATGTCATTAGTGATGGACAGAATGTCATTGTCCCAGGAATCTTTGAACATATCGAAAGAGCTGGTGTACATTCCGGGGACAGTATTAGTGTTTTCCCGCCGATCTCATTAGCGAATGAGCTTAAAGAAACATTAATTGATTATGCTGAAAAAATCGCCAAATCGGCTCCTATCGTCGGCATCATGAATATCCAATTTGTGATCTATCAAAATCAAGTTCTTGTCTTAGAAGTAAATCCACGTTCTTCACGTACGGTTCCAATTATGAGCAAGGTTACAGGCGTTCCAATGATCGAGTGGGCGGTAATGGTTCAATTAGGAGTATCCTTGAACTCTTTATCTACTGAAACTGGTTTGTTAGCAGAACCAAATTATTATTCGGTTAAGGCACCTGTATTTTCAAGAAGCAAATTAAAGGGAGTCGACCACGTTTTAGGACCGGAAATGAAATCAACAGGTGAAGTTTTAGGGTTAGGAGCAACCTTCCATGAAGCGCTCGAAAAAGCTTTCCCTATATCAAGTGGTGAAACAGAGAAATATCTATTCTGTTCTATATCGGATCGGGAGAAATCAGCCAGCCTTCCAATACTTCAGCAGTTTGTAAACGAGAATTACAAGCTGACTGCAACGGAAGGGACAGCAAGATTCCTTCAGGAAAAAGGCTTTACTATTGAAAAGGTTATTATGGATAACGAAGATGTAAATGAACTTTTCAAAAACAATACCATTCAAGCCGTCATTAATATACCAAACCAAGGAAGAAATAAAATTAAATTTGGTTTTTACATTCGTGAACAAGCAACCCGCTACAATGTACCAGTATTTACTCATTTAGATACAGTGGAAGCGATGGTCACCCTTCAGGCTCAAGCTATTACCCAATCAGTGGTACGCACAGTAACGGAATATTACAATATCAAAGAGAGCGGTGTGGAACATGTCAAATGTGATTAACTGGAACGCAAAGGGTGTGTCACAGCAGCCACAATTAAAAGGCAAGGATTTTTTATCCTTGTCCGATTTTCATAGTGATGAGATTCTCTGTCTTCTTGAAGAAGCAAAGGAACTGAAAAGCCTTCAAAAACAAGGAAAACCACATCCTTATTTGAGCGGAAAGGTTCTAGGGATGATATTTGAGAAATCTTCAACTCGTACTAGGGTTTCCTTTGAGGTAGGGATGCTCCAATTAGGGGGGCATGCAATCTTCTTAAGTTCGAAGGATATTCAGCTAGGCAGAGGAGAAAGTATTTCAGATACAGCAAAAGTTTTATCACGTTATATTGATTGTATGATGATTAGAACTTTTTCACACGACTCTGTTAAAGAACTGGCAGAGCATGCAACGGTTCCGGTAATCAACGGTCTAACTGATTTGCATCATCCGACTCAAGTAATGGCGGACTTATTAACGATTCAAGAACACAAAGGTAAATTGGCCGGATTAAAGATGTGCTATTTAGGAGACGGAAACAATAATATGGCTCATTCATTAATGGAAGGTGCAGCAAAGGTTGGAATGCATATCAGCATTGCAAGCCCCCCTGGATATTTACCTGATGGTCAAATAACTGAGAAGGCAATTGAAGCCGGCAAATTAACTGGAAGCAAAATTACAATTACACATAATCCGAAAGAAGCTATCAAGGATGCCGATATTGTCGTCACAGATGTTTGGACTAGTATGGGTCAAGAGGCAGAAACGGAAAAAAGATTAAAAGATTTAGCAGACTATCAAGTAAATGCTGAATTATGTCAAAATGCGAAAAAGGATTATATCTTTTTACACTGTTTACCAGCACACCGTGGAGAAGAGGTTACGGCAGAAATTATTGATGGTCCACATTCGGTAGTGTTTGATGAAGCAGAGAATAGACTTCATGCTCAAAAAGCAATTTTAAAACTTTTGCTAGAATAGTAGATTTTTTTGATTTTTAGTGTATAATAATTCTATTGATTGAATATTAATTCACATAAATGCGAGGAGAATATATAAATGGCTAAGGA
Organism: Neobacillus sp. NPDC093182; assembly: GCF_044754045.1. Lineage (NCBI taxonomy): Bacteria > Bacillati > Bacillota > Bacilli > Caryophanales > Bacillaceae > Neobacillus > Neobacillus sp. NPDC093182. The sequence goes on along the minus strand of NZ_JBIVOI010000002.1, from coordinate 35,666 downwards.
AAAAATTGTTTTAGCGTATTCAGGCGGATTAGATACTTCCGTTTCAGTGAAATGGATTCAGGAGAAATATGGTTATGATGTTATTGCATTAGGTCTAGATGTTGGTGAGGGTAAGGATCTAGAGGCAATTAAACAAAAGGCATTGAATGTAGGTGCTGTCAAAGCTTACATGATTGATGCGAAAGAATTGTTAGCAAAAGAATATATTTTACCGGCTTTAAAGGCTAATTGTTTATATGAAGGGAAATACCCGCTATCATCTGCACTTTCACGTCCGTTAATTTCAAAATTATTAGTAGAAGTAGCGGAAAAAGAAGGAGCTACAGCAGTAGCACATGGCTGTACTGGAAAAGGAAATGACCAGGTTCGTTTCGAGGTCTCCATTCAAGCGTTAAATCCAAGTTTAAAGGTTGTGGCACCTGTTCGTGAATGGGGCATGACTCGTGATGAAGAAATTGAATACGCAGCGAAAAATGGAATTCCAGTACCTGTTGATTTAGACAATCCTTTCTCCATTGACGCGAATATTTGGGGACGTGCTTGTGAAGCAGGTGTCTTAGAAGATCCATGGGCTGAGGCTCCTGAAGCTGCATTTGACTGGACAGCGCCAATTGAATTAACTCCAGACCAAGCCGAATATCTAGAAATTGAATTTGAGCAAGGTGTTCCTGTTGCATTGAATGGTGAGAAGCTGCCATTGGTGCAATTAATTGAAACCTTGAACGAACTTGGCGGCAAGCATGGTGTCGGTCGTATTGATCATATTGAAAATCGACTAGTCGGAATTAAGTCTAGAGAAGTTTATGAAAATCCAGCAGCTTTAATATTAATTAATGCTCATAAGGAATTAGAATTCTTAACCCTAACGCGTGAAGTAACTCAGTTTAAAACGCAAGTTGAACAGCAAATGGCAAAAATCATCTATGAAGGACTTTGGTATTCACCAATTAAACCAGCTCTCGATGCCTTTATTGAAGAAACGCAAAAGGTAGTTACTGGTACTATCCGTGTGAAACTCCATAAAGGAAACCATACAGTTGTCGGTCGTAAGTCACCATACAGCCTTTATAATGAAGAATTGGCTACTTATTCAAAAGGAGATGCCTTCGACCACAATGCGGCTGTTGGCTTTATCAAAATTTGGGGACTGCCTACAAAGGTAAATGCTGAGGTAAATAATAAAGAAAAGATAATGAAATAATAATCGGGTGCCCTCGAAACCTTTTCGAGGGCAAACTTGTTAGATTCGAGGAGGGACCATCAATGTCCAAATTATGGGGCGGGCGTTTTACAAAAGAAACCAATAAACTAGTGGAAGAATTTACGGCTTCTATTTCCTTTGATCAAAAGCTTGCCAAAGAGGATATCGCCGGCAGTATGGCACATGTTCAAATGCTAGGTGAATGCGGTATTATACCTGCCGAGGATGCGGAAAAAATTAAAGCAGGACTGCTTGAAATAAAAAAGCTCGTTGACAACAACGAGGTTGAGTTTTTAGTTGAAGATGAAGATATTCATATGAATATTGAAAAATTATTGATTGAAAAAATAGGTCCTGTCGGTGGTAAGCTTCATACTGGACGTAGTCGAAATGACCAAGTTGCAACCGATATGCACTTATACTTACGAACAAAAACAACAGAATTAATAAAACTGCTTGAGGATGTTCAAAGTTCACTACTTGTGCAGGCAAAAGAGAATGTTAACACCTTAATTCCAGGTTATACTCATCTTCAGCGTGCTCAGCCGGTTTCATTTGCGCATCATTTAATGGCATACTTCTGGATGTTCGAACGTGATAAAGAGAGATTGATTGATAGCTTAAAGCGTGTCAATTGGCTTCCCCTTGGTTCTGGTGCCCTAGCAGGGACTACTTTTCCTATCAATCGCGAACGTGTGGCAGAGATACTAGGGTTTGAAACGGTTTATCCAAACAGCATGGATGCTGTAAGTGACAGGGATTTTATTTTAGAATTCCTTTCGATTGGTTCCATCATCATGACTCATATTTCAAGATTATCAGAAGAGCTTGTGATTTGGTCAAGCCAAGAGTTTCAATTTGTTGAGCTTGATGACTCTTTTTGTACAGGGTCCAGCATTATGCCGCAAAAGAAAAACCCAGACGTTCCTGAGCTGCTAAGAGGAAAAACGGGACGTACTTTTGGCAATTTGATTGGTTTACTGACAGTCCTAAAGGGATTACCATTAGCGTACAATAAGGATTTACAGGAAGACAAAGAGGGAATGTTCGATACCGTCGAGACATTGGAAGGCTCGCTAATGTTGTTAGCGCCAATGATTGAAACAATGACGGTTAATAAAGATATTATGAGAAAAGCGATTAATAATGATTTTTCTAACGCTACTGATATCGCGGACTACTTGGTAAGAAAAGGTCTTCCATTTAGAGAAGCACATGAAGTCATTGGGAAGATTGTTTTATATTCTATTCAACAGCAAAAATTCTTACTTGATTTAAGTTTTGAAGAATACCAAGAGTTCAGTTCCTTATTTGAAGAGGATATTTATGAAGTTTTATCACCAGAGCATGTTGTTGCCGTTCGAAATAGCTTCGGAGGCACATCACCAGAACAAGTGTTTAAACAAATCGAGCTTGGCGAAGGAAAACTAGGTAAGTAAGCGAAAACCACCAAAGGGTGGTTTTTTATTTGTATTAATACCCAAAATAGTAGATAATTTCCTCATATCAGTATTTAAAAAGGAGGAAGAACGATGAAGTTACGTGTCTCAGTTGTACAGTATCACTTACATACGATTCATTCCTTTGAAGAATTTGCAGCACAATGCGAGCATTATATAAAAACAGCGGAGGAATTTGGAGCAGAGTTTGTCCTTTTCCCTGAATTCTTTACCACGCAGCTTTTATCAATTGGGAATGGGCAGGGGCAGAGTCTGACAATCAATGACTTACCAAGTTTCACAGATCAATACCGAGCATTGTTCTCGAATTTTGCGAAACAAACCAATATGCACATTATTGCCGGTACACATGTTATCGAAAAGGGCGGTAAGCTTTATAATACGGCTCATTTATTTTACCCAGATGGAAGGATTGGTGAGCAGGCAAAACTTCATATCACCCCTACTGAAGTCAATGAGTGGAACATGGAGAAAGGTGACAGCTTTCAAATTTTTGAAACAGACAAAGGGAAAATAGCCCTGCTGACCTGCTATGACATTGAGTTCCCTGAGATCGTCCGCATGGCAAAAGCCAAAGGGGCAGATGTCATATTTTGTCCTTCTTGTACCGATGACCGCCATGGTTTCCATCGTGTACGCTATACAAGCCACGCACGTGCTGTTGAAAATCAGGTTTATGTTGTTTTAACAGGCACTGTTGGTTCACTGCCAACTGTAGATTTCATGCGTGCTAATTTTGGGCAGGCGGTTATTATTACACCAAACGATATCCCGTTCCCGCCAAAAGGTATTCTCGTGGAAGGCGAAGTGAACAACGATATGGTTGTCACGGCCGACCTTGATTTAGAGTTATTATACGAAGTTAGAGAACGAGGATCTGTTACTACCTGGCATGACCGCAGAACAGACTTATATCCAGATTGGGAAGAATAGTGGAAGGGTGGAATGGACTTGTATCGGACTGAATTCTACGTATTTGACCAAGAAAAGCCAGTTCCTGTGATCATTCGCAATTACACTCAAGCCGATTTTGACGAACTTATTCAAATACAGACTGAATGCTTTCTACCTCCCTTTCCTTCAGAACTATGGTGGAATAAAGAACAATTATCGAACCATGTAATGAGATTTCCAGAGGGAGCTATATGTATTGAGGTAAATGGTATATTAGCCGGTTCCCTTACAGGGCTTTGTGTCGACTTTGATCCTAGCCATATGGAGCATACATGGGAAGAAATCACGGACCATGGATACATTAAAAATCATAATCCAAGTGGTGATACACTCTATATTGTAGACATTAGTGTTCGTCCAAAGTATCGAAAACTTGGACTTGGTAAACTGTTGATGCATGCTATGTATCATGTTGTCATTCAGAACAAGCTTGTCCGTTTACTTGGCGGGGGCAGAATGCCTGGTTATCATAAAGTCGCTGATACTCTTACACCTCAACAGTATTTAAATAAAGTACTAAAAGGGGATTTGAAAGACCCTGTTATCACATTTTTGCTTCGTTGTGGAAGGGTGCCGATTGGCATTGTAGAAAATTATTTGGAAGATGAAGAATCAAGTAATTACGCAGCTTTAATGGAATGGAAAAATCCATTTAATCGAACATAGGGAGAGTGTTAAATAATGGAGTATAAACGAATCACTAGTATTGAAGATCCAAACTTTAAAAAACTCCATGATCTAATGGGAGAAATTTTCCCACCAGAGGAAGTCTTAGAGTATGATTTATGGAAAGAACCTTTAGAGGATCCGGGTATACGAGTATTTGTTGCAGTTAATGGCGAAGAAGTTGTAGGGGCAACCGAGTATCGTTATTATCCAGATTGGAATATCGCGATGACGGATTTCACCATTATTAGTAAGCCTGGTCTTAGCCTAGGACGTTTTTTAGCGATTAACCGCTTAAAGGACTTGCAAAAGCTTGCTGCTGAAAACGATAAAGAGCTTTTCGGCATGTTTGCCGAAATCTATGACCCCTATCGGGTAGGTCATGAGTTTGGCGGTGTGAAGGTAATGGATCCTTATGTACGTCGTGAAGTCCTTTCACATTTAGGTTATAAACGAATTGATCTAGAGTATGTACATCCATCATGGGAAAATAATGGAGAGGCTGTTAAAGGACTCGATTTTTGCTTCATGCCAATGAACGATGAGCTAGTATCTATTCCTGCTTCCCTTGTGGCTGACTTTCTAACCACTTATTACTCCATTCTATCAAATAAGCCGCAGGAATGGCTCGATATGATTGTACAGTTAAGAACGAAAGAATCCATTTCCTTATTGCCACTTTGATGGGTTTCAAATATAAACAGCTTATAAAGTTCACATACTATTCATATTTCTACCATTAATATGTTAAAAAACTGTGAAAGCCGTTGTGATTGATGGGAGACGGGAGTATAGTGAAGATGTAAAGGGATAGTGATTGGACTCACAATCACCTAGTATGAGTTTTACCGGGTTCTATTGGCTAATAATTGGCGATAATCTCTCTATAGGACACGAGGAATTAACGATTTCCCCCTTATAAATTTTAAAGAAGCAGGAGGATCCTGCTTCTCTTTTTTTGCAGTAAAATGTGCTGTCATTTTTTTGAAAAAGGGTTATTTCCGACGCTTGTTTGTAACGCGCTGGTTGGCTGCATTTGCTCGTGCCATTGCTTCAAGGTCTGCATGATCAGCAAATTCAGCGGAATATTCCACGTCATAACCATCTGATTTCATGTTTTTAGGAACCTGTGGAAGTGATGCTTTGTTTTTATCACGAGTTTTATGTCCCTGCGCACGACCCATTAAAAAAACCCCTTTCAATGTTAGCTATTGAGGAACATAAGAAGTTCCCTCTATTAGCATGTACCATTAGAAAGGGGTCCATTAATGGAAAATATTAAAGTTTAGTCTTACTGTCGTTAAACCCGCCAGCACGATCTGCTAATTTAAAGTCACGCTGATACAGTACCTCTTGTGTACTAGTTAAGCTGTATTTGCCTCTGCCCATATCCTTTTTCTTTTTTCCTGCCATTTTGCTCATTCCTTTCAACATTTTTGTTAATCCTTAGGCTGTGTTAAATTAGGTTGTTGATTTGCGCTCCAGGCGCTATGCTTTCCGCGGGCTCGCCCGTGAGCCTCCTCGGTCGTTCCGACCTGCGGGGTCTCACTCAGCTCGTTCATCCCGCTGGAGTCAAGCGCCTTCCTCTCCAATCAACAAGTTCTAAAAGCAACAGTCTCCTTTAACACAGCGAATTGCTAAAAAGCTTATGGAAAAAATTAAGCACATTCTCCATTTTTACCTTTTAAGAATGGAATGATACTCAAATGTTAAAAAAATATGGTAAAGTAAGGGTGAGGTGACGGATATGGCTGTTATTACAAAAATCACCACACAGCAGAAAAATAAAGATCGCTTTAATATTTTTATGGATTATGGTAAAGGCGAAGAATATGCCTTTAGTGTCGATAGCGATGTTCTCGTAAGATTTCATTTAAAAAAAGGGCTGGAGATTGATGAACTTTCCATCCTGGAAATACAATATCAAGACGATATCCGGAAGGCCTATAATCTAGCTGTTAATTATCTGGCCAGAAGAATGAGGTCTGAAAAAGAAATAAAGGATTATCTTACACAAAAGGAAATAGAAGAACCTATTATTAATGAGGTTCTATATAAATTGGCTACTCATAAATACATTAATGATGAGGAATATGCATTCTCGTTTGTAAGAACACAAATGAATACGACAGATAAAGGCCCAGACATAATCACCACGGAGTTAAAAGAGAGAGGTATTAATGAGGGTCTTATTAAACAGGCTATTGCCGAGTACCCAAAAGAGGAACAAGTTGAAAAAGCCATTAAGGTATCTGAAAAGTTAATCAAAAAAAGCACAAAGGAATCACAGCGAATTGTTAAGCAAAAAGCGGAACAGCTGCTGTTAAGAAAGGGCTATCCATTCGAAGTTATTCATATTGCACTAAATGAAGCAGACATGGATAAAGAACAAGATGAGGAAATGGAAGCCATTAGGTATCAGGGCGAAAAAGCTCATCGGAAGTATAGTAAATATAGTAGCTTTGAATACGAACAAAAAATGAAACAAGCCTTATACCGTAAAGGCTTTTCAATGGAATTGATTGAGGAATATTTAGGAGAAATTGAAAAATCATGACGCAGGTAGTCATGATTTTTTACTTTCGATGATAATCTCATCCTGGTCGATTTGTTCCATAATCATTTCTGCCACCTCTTTTGCTGAACGAAAACGTGAAGAGTCCGCAATATGATTGCTTCCTTCCCAAAAAGGAGTATCCATGCCGCCCATATAAATGGCTTTAATTTTAATCGGGCTATTTTCGTATTCCTTTTGCAGACTTTCAGTAAAGCCTCTGACAGCAAATTTACTTGCCGCATAAACAGCTTCATTGACTTTCCCTCTTAATCCTGCCGTTGAAATAATATTCATCAGCATCCCTTCACCTTGTTCTTGAAGTAAAGGCAATACAGCTTTTGTCATTAAAATGGTACCAAGAACATTCGTCTGAAGCATCTCGCTAATTTCTTGTTGTGTTATTTTAACAAAAGGACCGAAATGTCCAACACCCGCGTTATTGACTAGCCCAAAGATTTTGTGACATTTGCTTATTTCTTCTATGCTTTTTAAAATATTTGATTCCTTTTGAACATTGAGTACAACGTAATCCGCGGCCCCTCCGGCTTGTTCTATTTCTGTTTTTACTGCTGAAAGTTTATCCGAAGACCTTCCAGTCAAAAAGATATGGTAGCCTTGCTGCGATAATAATAAGGATACTTCCTTACCCAATCCAGAACCAGCTCCGGTAACAATGATGGTTTTCATTGAAATCTCTCCTTCATCCTTTATTAATTGCATGAAAATAACTATACTAAAATAAAGGAAAAAACGAAAACGGGAGTGGAAGAAATGCAACAGGACAGACGCTATAGCACCATGTCAGAGCAAGAATTAAAACAGGAAATCGCCCAGCTGTTAGAGAAAGCGAGAAAAGCAGAGCAAATGGGGATGGTGAGTGAATATGCGGTGCTCGAGAGAAAGGCAGTTATGGCACGAGCTTATCTATTAGATCCATCCAATTTCAAGCCTGGAGAAATTTATGAACTTGAAGGTGACCCAGGGGAATATTTTAAGATAGACTATTTAAATGGTGTATTTGCTTGGGGGTATCGCTTAAAAGGTGATGGAAAAGAAGAAGCCTTACCCATTTCAATGTTAAAAGAACTCAAATAATAAAACAAACCAGAGAACAAGTCTCTGGTCTGCTCACTGTTTAGGGCTGTAAAAACTCTGGTGTATCCTTTTCACGCTGACCAGAAGCACGCATCCGCTCTTGCGGGTGTGTATTGATTGTGCCATCGGCTCTTCTAGAAGCATATTCTGCTTTTGCTCTTGGCTCTCCCTCTAGCTTGTTGTTGTTTTGGTTAGGGAAATTGGTTACTTTATTTCTCATGCTGTACCTCCATTTAAAGGGAATGAGAAACCGTGAATAGCAAAGTGTTGTCACAACAATGCTTACCACGTGATAGTAGTATTCGAATTTTTGGATTAGGTTATGTTATAAGAAATTGGTAATGAGGTGAATGTATGAACGATTATCATGAAAGATTAGCAAAACTTTTGTTAGAAAAAAACGGATTGCTGTCCTATCATCAAGCCAGGACATGGGTTGAATTAATGTGGGAGGATTTTGAAACCACCGCGGCAAAGGCAGGAAGGGATTATCTGGGAAGCGAAGTGACCGAAAGAATTGTTAGACAATGGATTGAAAATTATGGCGGCAGACTCCATGATTTTGTGGCTAAAAACCCAAAGTATAAAGAATATCTTAATCAAGACAAAAATTCGCTGAACTAGTGACCACATTATTAATTTGTGGTCTTTTTGTTATTTGTAGATCAATTTAAAAAACAAAAAAGGAGCGAAATCTAAGGAGATTTCGCTTCAATTTTTATTCAACAGGTATAATACTGAGCTTTTTCCTTAATTTCTTTTCGCTAAACACCCAGCCGGTGTAAGAACTTATTGGGTTTAACTCCAGATCTAACTGGACCACTGCCACGAAGGGATAATGTCCGTTGCTGCGGTACCTCAAATCAATAAATCGTACTTCGTAATGGTCATCATACTCATCTAATTCCCAACGGTACACAGGGGAAAAGGATAGAAAGGCAGCAAGATTACTATCTTTTTTTGCTGCTTCAAGGACTGGAGTTTTGGGAACAGGTACCCGCTTGAAACGATCGTATATCACAATATTTGTACCCATTGCCCTTCCAACAAAGAACTCCTCTTCATTCATAGCAGCTATTCTCCAAAAATTAAACTTCATGGTTGGTGAAGTAATGATATCTGTGGCATCTGGAATTATCTTTCTTACGGCTCCACGTACTTTTGCTTGGGCATAAAAACGAAGTATATAATACCCAATTAAAACAATGAACATGCCTAAAAATGTATACCCAGGATCTGCCCCAATAACCCAAATTACGATAGCTGCCACGTGAATTCCAAAGATGATGGGGTCAAAGGTATTGATTACTCCTAAGGCCACCCATTTAGATGTAAAAGGTCGAAGGGCTTGTGTCCCATAAGCATTAAAAATATCTACAAAAACATGGATGAAAACTGCTGCAAATGTCCAGCCCCACAGGTGGAGAAGGTTTGCCCCTGGAAAAAAGGGAAAAATCACCGCTAACAAAATTAAGGGCCATAAAAGTACAGCCGGTATCGAGTGGGTGACACCACGATGGTTACGAATATAAATCGCATTGTTTCTTAATTTTAAAACGGTATCAATATCAGGTATTTGTGATCCAGCGATGGTAGCAATTAAAACACTCGTGGCTGTTGCAGAGTTACTAGCTACCACTGGGTCAAGAGTCGCAAGACCGCCAAGGGCAATTCCCATTACAACGTGAGTTCCAGTATCCAAAAGGAAAAATCCTCCTTTATTAAGTTCTTGTCAAAAACACTTATTTAGCTTATCGTTAAAAAATGCTTATTATTATATTCCCTTATTTCGTTTTGTTTAACAGGCTGGAGGAACTTTAGTAATGGTAAAAGAGTTGAAAAATATAGAAAAAATCTCAATAAAAAAATTTCAGGAAGATTTAATAACTTGGTTTAAAGCCGAACAACGGGACCTGCCATGGAGAAAAGACCAGGACCCATATAAAGTATGGGTTTCTGAAATCATGTTGCAGCAAACTAGAGTTGATACGGTTATTCCTTATTTTAATCGATTTATTGAATGGTTTCCAACAATAGAAGACCTGGCCAACGCAAATGAAGATAAAGTTCTAAAAGCGTGGGAAGGACTAGGTTATTATTCGCGGGTAAGAAATTTACAATCAGCTGTAAAGGAAGTACACGCGAAGTACGACGGTAAGGTACCAGATACACCAAAAGAGATTTCAAACCTAAAAGGTGTTGGTCCCTATACAGCCGGTGCAATCTTAAGTATTGCCTATGGAATACCTGAACCGGCGGTTGATGGTAACGTGATGAGGGTTTTATCAAGAATCCTATCGATTTGGGAGGATATCGCGAAGCCATCGACTAGGAAGGTATTCGAAAACGCTGTTAGGCAGGTTATCTCTCATGATGACCCCTCGGCGTTTAATCAGGCCTTAATGGAACTTGGTGCATTAATCTGTACCCCCACATCCCCTTCTTGTTTACTTTGCCCAGTTCGGGATCATTGCCAAGCGTTTCATGAGGGAGTCGAGACCGAACTTCCTATTAAAACGAAAAAGAACTCACAAAGAAGTGTTGACCTTGCAGCGATTATTGTGAAGGATGAAAGTGGAAAAATATTAATTCATAAACGTCCTGAAAACGGGCTGTTAGCGAATTTATGGGAATTTCCAAATGTGGAACTTCACCAGCCATTTGTGATGGAACGTGCCAAAATTTCCGGCCTATTCAAAGAATCATTTGATATGAATATTAAGTTAGAAAAGAATATTGGTCAAATAGAACACATTTTTTCCCACCTAGTTTGGAATATCACCGTCTATATAGGTACAATAAGCTCGGAATTTACGGATCATAGTGAATGGAAATTTATCTCCATAGATGAAATGGAAGAGCATGCTTTCCCCGTTTCTTTTCATAAAATGCTAAAGCTGTATAAAGAGTATATTTAAAAAGAACGCCATGTAAGGCGTTCTTTTACATTAATCATAACTAATTTTCGTACCGTGTGTATAATCAGCTTCTTGACGCTTGATCCCGCCGCGATTTTCAATTTCTTCGATGATTTCGCGGTGAATGCTTACACCTTCACTATTTAAGTAGGGTGCTATTTGCTGCAATGAGTGGTGAAAGAAGGCGAGTTCACTGTCCCTCCATTCGGCTTTAGAGACCATAGAAAGTTCTGTCATATCCCGTCCTACATACATAATCTTCTTCCTTTCTCATTTAATAGCCTTAGGGTTTGTAATCAATTGTCATCTATACATTAAAACGCTAAAATGAATACAAAACTTGTTTATGAAGGGAATTAGAGTATATGACACAAAAAGTAGCACTAATTACAGGAAGCAGCAGAGGAATAGGAAAAGCCACAGCCTTAAGGCTGGCTCAAGAAGGTTATGACATTGTCATCAATTATGCAAGAAGTAAAACGTCTGCACTTAAAGTGGCAGAAGAAATCGAAGCATTAGGCAGAAAAGTACTAGTGGTTAAAGCGAATGTCGGTGATGTAAGTAAAATTAAAGCCATGTTCCAACAAATCGAGGAAGAATTCGGCAGACTGGATATTTTTGTTAATAATGCAGCTTCTGGAGTTCAACGTCCGATTATGGAACTAGAAGAAAATCACTGGGATTGGACATTAAATATTAACAGTAAAGCTTTATTATTCTGTGCACAAGAAGCAGCCAAATTGATGGAGAAAAATGGCGGCGGGAAGATTGTCAGCATTAGTTCTCTAGGGTCTATACGATATTTAGAAAATTACACGGTCGTAGGAGTATCTAAAGCAGCCTTAGAAGCCTTAACTAGATATTTAGCAGTTGAATTAGCTCCTAAAAATATCGTGGTTAATGCTGTCTCTGGCGGGGCTGTTGATACAGAGGCGTTAACTCATTTTCCGAATAGGGAAGAGCTTCTCCAAGAAGCAAGGGAGAAAACACCAGCAGGACGAATGGTCGAAATTGAAGATATGGTAAATTGTGTCATGTTCCTTTTATCAGAAGAATCTAGTATGATTCGGGGGCAGACAATTATTGTCGATGGCGGTATTTCATTATTGGTGTAACGAGATATTTTTTTAAAATTTTTTTGGATAGTCTCCTCACCTCCTGGGTATCTTAATTTTTGTGGAGGTGATTAAAATGGCAAACAACTTCAATCAACAACCAAACAAAACTTCTGCTGGAACTAACATCCAAGAAGTTAGACAACAAAACGCTCAATCTCAAGGCGGTCAAGGTTCTGCTGGTCAATTTGGAACTGAATTCGCTAGCCAAACAGATGCAGCAGAAGTAAGAAGACAAAATCAGCAATCTCAAAGCGGTCAAGGTTCTGCTGGAGCTGCTGGTTCAGCTGGTCAATTGGGCACAGAATTTGCAAGCCAAACAGATGCTGCTGAAGTTAGAAGACAAAACCAGCAATCTCAAGCTAACAAAGGCCAAGGCAACTCTGGTCAATTTGGTCAAAGCTAATAAATACGTAAGCAGAAGGCGCTCTCATTCGAAAGAGCGTCTTCTTTATGTTTGAACTTCGAGAATTGTCCAGCTCCAGCGCCTAGGGGCTCGGGGTCATAAGCCAATCCGACAAGAAGGTTAAAGAACAACCTTCTTGCCGCCTTGTCTTATGCCTGTCGCCCCTGAACAAGTCGCTTCCGCTTTTCGTTTATTCGACAAAACTTCTCCTAAGTTTACATAAGTAGTCAAAGGAAATAACTGTTTATTAAAGAATACATATTAGATAGAAAAAATAAGGCGGTGTGGTAAATGGATCATTTTAACCGTTTAGTATCTGAGCAGATGATGACAATGGAAAAATTACTATACCTTCAGGGAGAACTTGAACGTTGTCAAGAAATCGAACAACAACTACAGACTATACAAAACGAAACAGAGTTAGAAAGTGTCCAATTTGACATCAATCAAATGAAAAAAGAGCTTAAAGAAATTCAGGAAATTTTTGAAAAACAAACAGAAGAAGTAATTCAATCCTATCGTGAAAGTGACTTAGAACCTTCCATTTAGGTCAACAAATGTAGAAATGATTGAAAAATATGCAATTTTTTTCAAAGAGTCATTGAAATCAATGGCTCTTTTGTTTTAAATTCCTTATTCAACCGTTATAATAATAAGAAATAGTAAATGATTTGTTACCATTTGTCGTTTAAGTGCAGGAAACTAGGTTACAAAGCGTTTAGGAAGGAAGAAGGGGAGAATATGGGCGTACCCATCGAAGGAGAACCAATACAAATACATAGCTATAAACACAATGGGCACATCCATCGCGTCTGGGAAGAAACGACCGTTTTAAAGGGATCCCAAAACTTAGTAATTGGCGGGAATGATCGCACAATTGTAACGGAATCAGATGGAAGAACATGGATTACAAGAGAACCAGCGATTTGTTATTTTCATTCACAATACTGGTTTAATATTATTGGAATGATTCGTGAAGATGGTATTTACTACTATTGTAATCTCAGCTCACCATTTATCTTTGATGGTGAAGCAGTTAAATATATTGATTATGACCTTGATATCAAGGTATTCCCTGATATGACGTTTAATTTGTTAGATGAAGATGAATATGAACGCCACCGTCGAGAGATGAAATATCCCGAAGTGATTGACCAAATTCTGAAAAGAAATGTTGAGAAGCTCATTCTTTGGATCCGGCAGCGAAAAGGACCATTTGCACCAGATTTTATTGATATCTGGTATGAGCGTTACTTAACTTACAGACGTTAATGGAAAATGTTACAATACCATGGAAAGATGATGAAGGCACCTACACAAGATTTGTATGTGCCTTCATCATCTTTCCCTGTTCTTATTAAAGTGCACTGCAGGAAAGGGGGGCCAATCTTGGGTAGTGTTCGAAGATATCTCGAATTTGTTAAGCCATATCGCCTTCAAATTATTGGGACCATTATTATCGGGGTTGTAAAATTCGCCATTCCGCTTATCATTCCCATGCTCATTAAATATGTTGTGGATGATATCATTGGCAAAGGCGGTTTAACCAATGATGAGAAAATAGAAAAATTACTTTTAATAATGGGGGTAATGATCGTTGTTTTTGTTTTCTTAAGACCGCCGATTGAATATTACCGCCAATATTTCGCGCAATGGACATCGAGTAAAATTCTTTATGATATCCGTGACCGTATGTATACACATATACAGAAACTCAGCTTTAAGTATTATTCCAATACCCGTTCAGGAGAGGTCATTTCACGCGTTATTAATGATGTTGAGCAGACGAAAACATTCGTCATTACCGGTTTAATGAATCTGTGGCTCGATATTGCCACAATTGTTATCGCAATAATCATTATGTTTTATATGAATGTCAGTCTAACGTTGGTTTCCATTTTGTTATTTCCGCTCTATGCGATCTCGATCAAATACTTTTTTGGCAATTTGCGAAAACTCACAAAGTCACGTTCTCAAGCACTTGCAGAGGTTCAGAGCTACCTCCATGAACGTGTGCAAGGGATGCCGGTCATAAAAAGCTTTGCAATCGAAGATTTTGAGCAGACACAGTTTGATAAACAAAATAAAAACTTTTTAGATAAAGCCTTAGAGCACACCAGCTGGAATGCGAAGGCGTTTGCATCCGTTAACACGATTACCGATATCGCACCTTTGCTCGTTATCGGCTACTCAGCCTACCTAGTTATTCAAGGAGATTTATCGCTGGGAACGATGATGGCGTTTTTTGCTTATATTGATAAATTGTACAATCCGTTACGAAGGCTTGTGAATTCTTCTACAACCCTGACGCAGTCATTCGCCTCTATGGACAGGGTATTTGAATTCCTGGATGAAAAATATGATATTGTCGATGCTCCCAATGCCGTTGAGTGCAAGGATGTGAAGGGGGACATTACATTTGATCAAGTTCAATTTACCTACAATGAATCTGAGGAAATGATTTTGAAAAACATCAACCTTGATGTAAAAAAAGGTGAGACGATTGCCCTTGTTGGGATGAGTGGTGGAGGCAAGTCGACACTTGTCAGCCTGATTCCTCGTTTCTACGATATCACGGAAGGAAAAATCCTCTTAGATGGAGTGGATATCCGCCACTTCCAGGTCCAATCCTTACGGGATAAAATAGGGGTGGTTTTTCAGGACAATATCTTATTTAGTGATTCTGTTAAGAACAACATCTTATTGGGAAAACCTGGCGCAACGGATGAAGAAGTCTATCAAGCAGCCAAAGCGGCCAATGCACACGATTTTATCGTGAATTTGGCAAAAGGATATGATACGAAGGTTGGAGAAAGAGGAGTAAAGCTTTCGGGTGGTCAAAAGCAAAGAGTGGCTATCGCCCGCGTGTTTTTAAGAAACCCGCCGATTTTATTATTAGATGAAGCAACTTCGGCTCTTGATTTAGAAAGTGAACACCTTATCCAAGAAGCCCTAGATAAGCTGGCAAAGGATCGGACGACCTTTGTGGTAGCCCACCGTTTATCCACCATCACCCATGCTGATCGAATTGTCTTAATCGAACATGGCAAAATTGTCGAAGTGGGTAATCATGAGGAATTAATGGCGAAACAAGGCCATTATTATAAATTATTTCAAGTGCAGCAGTTGGAACAGCATAAAGAAAAAGCTCCGCTGCAAGCGTAGAAAAGAACAACAAGAAATGACGTATTGGGATACGTCATTTTTTTTGTATGCAGCAAGAATTTACTTTATCTTTATTGTATACAGTAATTTTATATGATATATTAACCACATCACTTATTAAAGAAGTTTAATAAGTTTTTTGATGAATACTTATTAAACTTCTTTAATAAGTTCATTTAATAGGTGGTGACCGAAGTGAATGCAACTCCAAAATCAATGAGGAAGGTAATCCTTACCGGTATTCGTAAATCACTCTTAGAACTTGGAAGTGCAACGAAAGTTGAACTTAGCGATAAATTAGGAATTAGTTTCCCTACAATTAGTAAATTCTTAGCACAGATGGAAAAGGACGGGGAAATAATCCCAATTGGACTTGACGATTCAAGTGGTGGAAGAAGGGCGAAAAGATATACATACAATTCCGAGTATATGTTTGGGTTGGCTATCTTTTTGGAAAGAACAGAAACAAATTATATTGTTTTTAACTGTTTAGGAGAAAAGAAGGAGGCAGGAAAAACATCCAGTTTATTAGTACAACCTGAGTTAACATTATTAACCAGGTGTATTGAAGAGATAGTGGAGAAATATCCGAAAATTAGTTCAATAGCTATTGGTGTGCCCGGTTCCGTTGATAATGGGCGGATCTTTTATATACCAGGTTATGAACATCTTCAAAATTTTAACTTGAAGGGATTCTTGGAGAATAGATTCTCTATTCCTGTTGTAATAGAAAACGATATGAATGCGGCAGTGCTTGGATATCACGATAGTATGGGAATCAAAGACAAGAAATCCCTTATTTATTTGTATTCAGGTCAAAATGGTCCAGGCGCAGGAATCATGATAAATGGAGATGTGGTCCGAGGAAGTACTTTCTTCTCTGGGGAGATTTCATTCGTTCCTCAGTACGATGACCGAAATTTTGGGCAAGCTTTGGAAAACGGAAGTAGACCTATTAAAGGTACTATCAGTCACGATAATGAGATTGATGCAATTAGCAGACTAGTTGCCTCTTTTGTGGCTATCATAAACCCTCATACCATCATTTTTTGTAAAGATGAAGTTGAACAAACAATATTAAACAAAATTGCCATAGGCAGCTCAAAATATATCCCGTCAGAGCATCTTCCAGACCTTACAATGGGTAATTGGAAACAAGATTATTTATTTGGATTACAAAGTCTTGGACTTAATCTCATGATGAACGGAACAAGCAAGAAAAACAAATCGGATAATACATATGACCACTAAATCATTTAATGCGAGGTTTAAGTATGACAACATTCCTTTTAGTCATCATTTATTTGGCTTTTATTAGCTTAGGTTTACCTGATTCGTTGATAGGGGTAGCGTGGCCCGTGATGCAATCAGACTTTGGGGCTCCGCTTGAGACGGCTGGATTCCTTTTTATGACAGTATCAAGCGGTACAATTATCTCCAGTTTAGTCAGCGGAAAGGTACTTAAACGATTCGGGACAGGCAAAGTCACATTTGTCAGCGTCTTAATGACTGCAGGTGCTTTACTTGGATTTCATTTTGCCCCATCGGTTGTTTGGTTAATTGTATGTGCCATACCACTTGGATTAGGAGCAGGTGCAGTTGACGCAGGATTGAATGATTATGTTGCTGCAAATTATAAAGCACACCATATGAGTTGGTTACACTGTTTTTGGGGAGTTGGAGCTACACTTGGCCCGATTTTAATGGCTCAGTTTATTTCGGGACAAAATTCTTGGAGAAATGGATATTTTGCTATTTCTGGAATTCAGTTTACCTTAATTATCATCCTATTTCTGACTTTGCCTTTATGGAATAGAGTGACAAAAAACAGTAATGTTCCATTAAATGAAGAGCACGAAAATTCAAGCGATGAATTTAATAAAGATAAATCGGAAGAAGTTAAACCTTTACAAATTAAAGGAGTAAAACTGGCTCTAGCGTCCTTCTTGTTTTATTGTGGGGTTGAATCAACAGTGGGTCTCTGGGGAAGCAGCTTTTTGGTAAATGTAAAAGAGTTACCCGTAGCACTTGCAGCCCAATGGGTTTCCTTTTACTACGCAGGAATAACAATTGGTAGATTTATTACAGGCTTTATTACCTTTAAAATTAGTAATCTTACTCTTATTCGGATGGGTCAAATACTAGCATTAGTCGGTGCTGTACTTCTATTCCTGCCATTGCCAGCCAGTTTCTCGCTTGTAGGCTTTATTATGATTGGATTTGGGCTGGCACCAATATTTCCATGTATGTTACAAGAGACACCAGCACGTTTTGGTAAGCAGCATTCCCAGACAATTATGGGTTATCAAATGGCTGTTGCCTATACAGGCAGTACCTTTATGCCGCCTCTTCTTGGGTTCATTGCGTCTCGTTCAACTATAGGTATCTTCCCAATCTGTATTGTTTTATTTGTTACAGCTATGCTTTTAAGTTCAGAAAAATTAAATAGCCTCCTGAAACAGAAGGATTTATTAAAGAAGAAACATACGAGCTCAACAGCCATTTAATATAATGCTATAGAAATAAGGGGGGCGATGCTTAGGGGAGCATCGCCTTCGCTAATTTTGCCAGAAGCTAATTATTACTTTTTCCATAGGCTTCGACCACAGCGTTGTACTCATTCATTGTGATTGGCATAACACCACCATGCTTAGAATTAACAGGTATATCCAAATCTTCTTGACCCTTAGTAAATTGAGCTGTCTTTAAGTCTGTTGTATAGTAAGGTATATATTTTTTCTCAACCGCATAATGATCGAGTAATAAGCACCATCTATCTTCACCTTTTATTTTAAAACAGGCTGGCCCCTCAACTCCGATTATATTTTTGAGATTCGTATCTAGTGGAGTAAACTCTCCAAGTAAAGCTTCGGAAACCTCTACGGTAATAGTTTTAACTGTCTCGTCTTTTGAAAAACGATAATATTTACCGTCCTCTTCAATAATGGTTGTGTCAATAATATGATTCTCTCTTTCAATATATATGTAGGGCTCAGTAAAATTTATAAAATCCTTCGTTTTAGAATAATAGATTCTATGTTTCTCAAGCCCAAAGTTCTCTCTTGCAGCCCAGAATACTAGAAAATCATCTGCTTCTTTATCATAAATTGCTTCTGGGGCCCAAACGCAGCCTGCAGTTTCCGGTCCAACCTTAATTAATCGTTGTTCTGACCAATTAATTAAATCTTTAGACTCCCAAACCACAATATGCTGACTTCCAGTTTTCTGTACCTCATCCCAATCCTTACGATAATACATCGATAAATCAGTGCCTATTATATAAAATTTATTATCTTTTGGAGAACGGATAATAAATGGATCTCTTATCCCCAAATCTCCTAACTTTGATGTCAATATCGGTTTCTTTTCATTAAGAGTTTCCCATTGCAAGCCATCCTTACTAACGGAAAAGTAGACCTGCTCTAAGTCATCTCTGCGCTCGTCTTCATGAATAAAATGCACAAATAGATAGGCTTCATATTCTTTCTTATAATATGGCATTTTGTTAACTCCTTCCAATGAAATATTATATAAATGTTCTCATCATTAAAGGAGTGATTCAATCTATATATCAGACTAAAACAATGAAAAATCAGTAGAAATGTAGGAGTCAATTACATTTTTTTCACAAGAGGCGATCGCCTTTGCATCTGACTTTATTTAACTGAGAGATATAAATTTGTTATTGAACGGAAGGCTGCCATATGGAGGCTTTTGTTATTATGGAGAAAGCAAGAGAGGATGAACTCTTGCTATTTTAATTTTTATTGGCTTGTGTTGAGACTCTCTGCCATCATTAACTCGTTCTTGTAGGCAGCCATTGCCAGTTCATACCTCAGCTTTTTGCCCGCTTCAACCAAATCCGTTTCCTTCACAAGGCCTGATATTGAATACCGGTGACCCCTGAAATCCACGTTCAGTTCGGTGATTTGGTTGAATTTGTAACTCTCCAGGGGAACCCCGTTCTCATCCTTCAACAAGTATTCACCGTATTTCTCGTTGCATATTTGTGCCACTTCCTCCATCACCTTGAAGGCATCATCAGGGTTTTGCCTATAGTTTAGGACAAGGCTTTCGTTTACCCGGCGCCTTCCCCGGTTCCCGTTCTGAAGTTCAGTAATGTTGCTGTAAGAGACCGTATAGAGATATCCGTCATACTGTCGAATCTTCAGGTGGCGCATGCTGATTTCCTCGATTTTTCCCTGACGGTTTCCATTGATGATGACATAATCCCCGTGATGAATCTGGCGCTCAAACAAGTAGGTCAGCCCCATAATGTAATCGCGGATGATATGCTGGAGGATCAATGCCAAGGCACCTGCCACCACCACCGAACCAGTGACAAGCTTTGCCAGGTCGAAGCCTAAATAGCTTAGGACATAAATAAAGAAGAACACCAGTCCCAATACCTTTGTCACCTGGTTGGAGAAATGCATCAATGTCTCTTCCCGCTTTTCATCCAAGAAGCTCGTTTTGTCAAAGAAAAGCTTAATGGATTTGCGGATTAAATATACCGTGAGTATAATCAGCAGTGCCACCGTTAATATTTTTACAGGCAACTGCTCATACAGTCCTAAGAAAAACATCCTATCAACCCCCACTTTTTTTACACTATACCAAAGTAATGTCGTTATCAACAAACTTTAAAGATAGCATGCTTCCATTAAAAAAAGAAGCCCTATCGGGGCTTCTTGGGGAACAATTTGTGGTTCCGCTGTTGAATGGATATTAAAACATATAGAGATAAATTCAATTGCGGGAATTCATCCTAAGCAAGATTAATACCCTTTTTTGGCTTTAGTTCTTATTGGACTAACTGTTGAGATTAGTTCAAGAACAAGTAACTCATCTCTCATTTTTTTATATAAATTTGAGAGTTAAACTAAAAGGGGCAGATTCCTCATGCCCCCTAACTGTAATTACTCGTTTCTAGAACCCCTGTTATTGTTCGCATTACGGTTGTTTGCAGAATTGTTATTGCCGCCAAATTCCTCGCCCACTTGGTTACCAAGCGCACCGCCTGCAAGACCGCCTGCAACTGTACCAAGTGGTCCCAAAACAGAACCTGCAGCGGCACCTGCAGCACCGCCTCCTACTGTACCTACTGCTTCACCAACGTCACTGCCACCTTGATTAGTCGCATTGTTACCAGCTTGGTTTGCATTTCCGTCGTTGCGATTGCGTTTGTTATTTTCAGTCATTTCATTTCACTCCCTTTTTTGTAATCGGGAAGAATCGCGTTCTAGCGTGCCTGTTCCCGAACATATTTTGCCCAACCTAAATGGTTTTACTCACTAAGAGTATTTTTCATAATGGGGATTGGTATAATCACATTAATTTTAACGACCATATTTACAGGAGAAATGAAGGTAAATAATTTTATAATCTTTTTTTCAGGTGGTCTTTTAGGATTAGCTGTTGGGAGAAATGAATCTAAAAAAGATGTTAATAGTTGACACTTGAAACACTCCTAATATGTCAAAAAAACTTACCAGAACTCTGGTAAGTTTTCCTTTTTTATTCAATTTCCTTCTGCTCAATGGTTACTTCATTATGATGGAAAGAATGAAAGCTTGTAACCAATGTATCAAGATGCTCTACCTGCTCCCCGTAATCGATAATGGAAGAAATCACCTGCATGGTATGATATAAATGCGGATCGTCTTGGTCGCTGTAGAGCTTTTGATGGCTTAAGAATAACTCGAATAGTTCCTTATTATTAATACAGGTATTCGTTTCATTGTCCAAGGGTGTTGGAACTTTGCCAATAAACCGCAGCATTAATTGCTCATGGTGGTAAATGACACTGTCGAGCTGCTCTTGGATCGACTGTTGAAAGTTTTCTGGCAGATGAAGAATTTCGTTTTCAAATCGATGAAGTTTTTTTAATGTATCCAGTGCCCTTTTGGCAGTGGAGCTCATCTGCCTGAAGACCACTAGTTTTCTTGACTTTTCTAAGCTAATCTTTTTAAAATAACTTCTTTCTTCTTTATACATTAAATAAAACTGTTCTATCTTAATTAAATTGTCTTTTAATTTTTCAATATCAACCTTTAGCACATTGTGGTCAAAGTCATGCCGAGTACTTAATCGTATCCAGCGAATAATTTCCTCTGTTGTTCCTGTAATTTTAAAATACAGCTTATTTTCATATTTAGGCGGCAGAAAAACAAGGTTTACCACAAAGGCAGAAAAGACTCCAATCATGATGGTTGAGAAACGGATTCCGGCAAACGGTATAAAATCGGTACCAGGGGTTTCCATAATTGAGAGGAGTGTTACAAGAGATAGTCCAATTGTATTTTCAATATTTAATTTAAGGTTGATAATAATAACAATAACAGCGGCTAAACCAATGATGATAATGTGATTTCCTAGTAAAAGGACAAAAATCACTGCAAGAATCGCACCAATTAAATTCCCTTGTATTTGTTCAACAATCGTTAAGTAGGAACGATAGATTGTTGGCTGGATCGCAAAAATTGCAGCAATGCCTGCCAATACAGGAGATGGTGAGTGCAGCAGCTGTGCTAAGTAAAGGGATAAGACAATTGCAATTCCCGTTTTAAAGATGCGGGCACCTAACTTCATTCCAAATGGTTTCCTTTCAAATTTGTGTGATTTTGTACATAGTTTACTTCATTAATGAACAATTACGTACTATACATGGATTAAATCATTTTATCAAGAGATATTATATGAATTTTCTTCAGCATAGTTAAAGATATTTGTTCAAATACAAAAAAAGAACGTCCGCTTTATAAAGCGGACGTTTCCTTTTAAATCATTCTGTAGAAACAGCTGGGTCAGCTTGTTCTTTGACTGGAACAATTTGAATGAAGTGATCTTCTGGGTTAGAGAGTAACGCACGAAGCAGATATGCCTCTTCTGTCTGTCCGTCATTTTCTAATATATCTGTATATTTACCAAGAAGCTCATTGACATCTTTTTTACCATTTTCGCTTAAACTCAAGACTGATACTTTAGCACCTTTCGCAATCCTTCTCATTATCGCTTCTGCAGTTAAGCCAACCTCTGGCTGCAGGCGGACATAAACCACGCCGCCAGTCATACCGGCACAAATCCATGGACCTGGGTCTCCTAACACTAATCCACGACCGTTCGTCATGTATTCAAAGGCAAATCCTTTAATGTTTGCATTGGCACCAATATTTCCAGTCTCTTTTTCAGGAATAGGCTGCTTCACAAAACCGCCGACAATTAAATCAGCACCAGAAAGACGAATTCCTGCACGGGCATCAGCATTACCTTGAGCGACAAGAAGACCTTTTTGTGCGCCATAACCAAAGCCTTTTCCGACAGAACCATTATAATAATTGCCATCTTTTCCTTTAGATTTCAGGATATAGATATTACCGCCAAAAGAGGTTTTACCAACTCCATCTTGACCGCCGCCGTTAACAGTGATTTCAATTCCTCCACTATTATATGCCCCTAAGCCATTACCAGGAATCGAGCCATTCTTATACTTAAGCTGGACAGGAGGGAGCTGTTGGTAGGATCCATCAAGTCTTCCGCGAACACGGTGACAAGAAACTCTGCTTGCCAGTACACGCTGTTCAGAGGTAACACTGTCAAATTCGCGAGAAGAATGTAATTGATCCACGCTGGCGTCTAAATACTCGGCACCTACAGCCACTTGCATTTGGACCTCTTGGAATGCCTTGGATTCTTCTGATTTTGTGAATTGGCTAATTTCTAATGGCTTTAATAAATACGATAGGCTAAGCTGATTTTTTCCTTTAACCTGCTCCAATAAATCAGAACGTCCAACTGCATCCTGCAAATTAGTAATACCGACAGAAGCTGCCAGAGCTTTTAATTCATTTGCAAAGGATGAAAATAGATTCATAATTCCATTCACAGCTAAGTCAAGTTGACGTGGTACAAAGCGGCGAAGTCCATGTTCCTTCGCTTGAACTTCAGATTCAATTTGAGTGGCAATTCCAACGTGACAGGTATCTAAATGACATCCACGACATGTTGTACATCCGATTGCCAGCATGGATAGAGTTCCGAAACCAACACGGTTTGCCCCAAGCAGCATAACCTTCATGACATCTAAAGCACTCTTCATTCCACCATCTGCCCACAACTCTACTTTGTTACGGAGTCCGCTTTCTAGAAGGGCATTATGGGCCGCTTTTACTCCAATTTCAACAGGAAGGCCAACATGCTGAAGCGCATGAATTCTGGCAGCACCTGTACCGCCATCAAAACCACTTAATGTAATAATATCAGCGCCTGCTTTCGCAATCCCTACAGCAATGGTTCCGATATTTGGTACAACAGGTACTTTTACAGCAATTTTTGCTTGGTCATTACCTGTTTTTAATTCTAGAATCATTTGTGCTAGATCCTCGATCGAATAAATATCATGGTTGTTTGATGGTGAAATTAAGTCTGAACCAAGTGTAGCATTTCGAGCAGCCGCAACCTTGGCGGTTACCTTAGAACCAGGTAAATGTCCGCCTTCACCAGGCTTTGCACCTTGCCCGATTTTAATTTCTAATAGATTAGAAGAATTTAAAAGCTCAGCATTTACACCAAAACGTCCAGAGGCAATCTGCTGTCCTCTAGTCTTAGGATATTTACCAAGCATATCCTTGATTTCGCCGCCTTCACCATTTAGACTGACCATGTTTAGGCGGTCAGCACCTTCTGCGTAAGCTCTAAAGGCAATCTCATTCTGTGAACCAAACGACATGGAAGAAATAATAAATGGTAAATCATGCTCACCAACTGCAATGTTCACATTTTCCGGTGAGATTGCTTGGCTGCTCTTCTTTAATTGAAGTAAATGACGAATAGTCGTCGGATTTTGCTCTTCTTGTTCACTGATTTTTTCCCGGTAAGCACTGTAATCACCAGTAGCAGCAACTTCACCTATAGCTTTCCAGATACGCGGGAAGAGGTGGAAAGTTTTCCCGACTCTTTCCTTCTCATTCTGATAATCTTCCGCTCTTGCAAAAGCATCATTCTTCATTGCTTCAAAATCATTCTCGATCTCTTTAGAGCCAAAAAAGTTAACAATATTCAACACATTGGCAATATCTTCGTGTAAGCCGATACTCGAGTATAGTCGGCCATATCCGCGAAGTTCATGAATTCCAATGGTTGATATTACTTTTTCAAGTCCTTTCGATAAAGCATTATAAAGGTTAATCAGAGGTTTGTTGTCTTCATCAAGAACAGTCATGAACATGTAGTATGGGCTGATTAAATCTGCACCTAATCCAAAAACAGTGATCATGTCATGCAGTGAACGAATGGCTGCAGAGCGCAGCACTAATGAACAATTTCTTCTTAATTCTGCCTTTACCAATGCTTGATCAACAGCAGAGGTTACTAAATGTGGATCAATCCAGTAAAAATCTTCCTGATGTGCATTTGCATCATCTAGAACAAGCAGGCTCTTTCCTGAAATAACTGCTTGAACGGCTTCATCCGAAATTCTTGTTAGAGCCGTATCAATATTCTCATCTTTCCTAAAGGATGCCGAAATAAACGCGACAAGCTTTTGCTTTTGGAAATGGTGAACGACTTGATCAAAGCTAGGCTGCCCAATGGCTTCTGAACAGCTATAACCAGCCTTGCCCTCTAGAAGAAGGGGGGTGGTTAATTCAAGAACGGTTTCTGTTTTTTCGTTACCGAATAAACCTGGACGTTTTCCAATAATCACCCGTGTAGAAAAATGTTCTGTTTCACGGTCACGGTCAATCGCCGGATTTGTAACAACGGCTACGCTTTCTTTAATATAATCCGCAATATTTTTGCGTTCTGGATTAAGAGCAGCTAGTGGTGCGTCATGCCCTAGAGATCGAATAGGCTCGACACCTTTTTCAGCCATCTGCTCGATTAATTGAATGTGATCTCTTTCCCAGCCAAATGCTTTATATTGTCCATTATGAATTTTGTCGGGATAATTCATGGTAATCGTTTTTTCTAACGATGGTACTTGTAAACGTAATCTAGAATTTTCAAGATTCAAGCGGTTGGAAAAACGGTTATAAACCTCATTTTGGAAGCGTTTCTGCTCGTAAACTTCTAATTTATCATTGTTCCACTTAAAGCCGACTTTCTCTCCAGGGGCTAAAGGCTTAGGATCGTTTACATACTCACTGGAAGGAATGATACCCGGCTCAGATGAAAATAAATAAGAAGTCTCGATTTCCAGCATCCAAAGCGGACGTAGACCGAGTGCATCTACACTAAAAACAGCTTCATCGCCATACCTAGAAATAATGCCAGCTGGACCTTGGGCAAAATGACCCCAAGCTTCACGAATATAAGTATATAAATCTTGTAAATCTTCAGAGTAGGCTTTAATTTCATTGATAATTGGCGGGAATAACAGATCCATTGCCTCGAATAACGTATACCCTTCACGGCAAATTAAGGTTTCCATTGTCCGGCTTAAATCTTGTGAGTCACTGCCATCCTTTACAAGTGGTACACCAATCATTCTTGCTTCATCACGAAGTTTGGCAATGGTATTAATTTCTCCATTGTGGCCAAGCACACTAAAAGGCTGTACTCTGAAAAAGCTGGAAAGGGTATTGGTAGAATAACGGTTATGACCAAGAGTAATAGTTGAAGCAACAATGGGACTAGCTAGATCCTTGTAGTAACGAGGAAGAATATCGCCAGCACCCATTACTTTATATACGGCATGATTTTGGCTTAGAGACGCAACATGTACATATTCATTGGTTTCTAAATCGACGATTGCTTCGAATAAGACTTTCGTTAATTCTTTCCCTGATTTTTCAGAAAGGCAGGCAAATTGCCAGAAAACAGGATTTTCTTGGATAGCAATCGGTCCTAATGCACTTGAATCGGTTACTTGATTCGTTTCAAAGATTATATCTAAATCAAAGTTTTTTAGTTTTTGAAGTAATTCTTGTTTAGTAGATAACCAGTCAGCCTTTTGGCTGATAAAAACATGACCTACCGCAAAGCTCGCTTTATCTGTATGTGATGGGTCAATACCGGCTATTTGTAATTTTTCTTTCCAGAGTGCTTTTGGGATATCAACATGAATCCCAACGCCATCACCTTCACCGTTAATGAAGCCAGCACGATGATTCATGGTTACTAAGGCATCTATGCAATCAAAAATGTTTTTTCTTGTTGGCAGCTTGCTCTTTTCGAGACAAGCGACAATTCCGCAGGCGTCGTGTTCATGCTTATGGAAATCTTTAAAAAGGGAAGGGGTCCATCTTTCATTCATATAAATTGGCTTCAGCGGAGATCCTCTAAAGCCGCTTCACCTCCTATTTATCTTTTTAATGTGAGAAATTTTGACAAATAAAGCGCAGTCCCATAGAAAAATTTGTTTTAAGAATAATAAATTAATATTATCATAAGAATTTTCAGAAATCAAATAAATATACAGAATTGTGGATAGAAAATTCAGGGAAAATTATTGTTAAAAAATGAAGAAAGGTTATAATGTAAACGTTTTCAAAGAGAGATAACAAAATAAAGAGAGTGTTAACCACTCTCTTTTAGTGCATGAAAAATGTATATTTATTCGTCTTTTAGTAGAGAAAATGCATTGTTTACCGCATGAATTGTAGCCTCAATGTCCTCTTCTGTATGAGCAATGGTTAAGAACCAGGCTTCATATTTAGAAGGGGCAAGGTTTATTCCTTGTTGCAGCATTAGCTTAAAGAACTTTCCGAACATTTCACTATCGGTTTTTTCTGCCTGCTCATAGTTTTCAATTTTTTCATTTGTAAAATAAACAGTAAGTGCACCCTTTAAACGATTGATGGTGATTTGAATATTGTGCTCTTTCGCTGCTTCCAAAATTCCTTGCTCAAGCATGGCACCTAAACGGTCGAGGTAGTCATAAACTCCCTCTTGCTTTAGTACCTCGAGACAGGCAATCCCCGAAAGAATGGAAGCTGGATTTCCAGCCATTGTTCCCGCTTGATAGGCAGGTCCTAGTGGTGCAACTCGTTCCATAATTTCCTTGCGCCCGCCATAGGCACCAATCGGCAGACCACCGCCAATAATTTTCCCTAGGGCTGTTAAATCAGGCTGGATACCTAATAGATCCTGTGCTCCGCCATACATAAAGCGGAAAGCTGTAATGACTTCATCATAGATGACAAGTGCACCCGCAGCATGAGTAAGGTCGTTGACCTGCTGTAAGAAACCAGGTTTAGGCTCAACAATCCCAAAGTTCCCGACAATCGGTTCCACTAGAACCGCAGCAATTTGACCGCCCCATTTTTCTAACGCTTCTTTAAATGGTTCAATATCATTAAATGGAACGGTAATCACTTCTTGCGCAATACTCTTTGGAACCCCAGCAGAATCAGGGGTCCCTAGTGTTGATGGGCCTGACCCGGCAGCAACCAGAACTAGGTCAGAGTGACCATGATAACAACCCGCAAACTTAATAATCTTATCTCTGCCTGTATAGGCGCGAGCAACCCGAATCGTTGTCATGACTGCTTCGGTACCTGAATTCACAAAACGAACCTTTTCTAAAAAAGGCATTGCTTCCTTCAGCATCTTTGCAAACTTTACCTCATGTGGGGTAGGAGTGCCGTAAAGAACACCACTCTCCGCAGCCTTTTTAATAGCTTCTGTAATATGTGGGTGAGCATGCCCTGTGATAATAGGACCGTAGGCAGCTAGATAATCAATATACTGATTTCCATCCACATCATAGAAATAAGCTCCTTGAGCACGCTCCATCACCACTGGGGCACCGCCACCAACGGCTTTATAAGAACGAGAGGGGCTGTTTACACCGCCAACAATATGTTTTAACGCTTCATTATGTATCCGTTCAGAATTTGTAAATTGCATTTTCTTTCCTCCTTGAAATGGATTCCTTCCTATAATAGCACTTTTTTAATCGACTTTTTATTTGTTTTACTTTTGAAAAATTTTACGCTCCTGCTGTTTTAGTATGGATTGTGGATATTTTATTGTCCAAGCTGGCATAGAATGAGACTAACTGACTCTATAGAGGTGTCCGCTAATGTTTTATTTTTTATTACCAATCGTAATCTTCTGTATTTTTATGAGTATCAGAACATTGTTTATTCCAAACGCAATAAAAGGAAAGTTTGTTTCTATTGAAAACGCTCTTTTCTTGGGGTCTATCTATTTAACTGTTATTCTCGGATTTGGACTGATCTATTTATTGTTTGAATTAAAAGGGATCTCATTACTTGTAGAAGTAAATCATGAAAATAACTATAACATCTTTGAAACAAGCTTTTATTTCAGTGCGATGACCTTATTTTCTGTCGGAAATGGGGATGTTGTTCCGCACGGCTACGGGAGAATCGTTGCCGTTGTTGAAGCTTTGATAGGCTATACGATGCCAGCAGCTTTTGTAGCTCGTGCACTAATGGACAGGGAAGTTAATGAGATTAAATAGTTGTATAGTTAATCATGTTTGGTTAGGCTTATGGAAGAGTATATTTTCCATGAGGTGATGTAGGTATGACAATAGAATTAGGCAAACAAGCTCCTGATTTTGAATTATTAGCTAGTAATGGTGAAAAAGTAAAATTGTCAGATTTTAAAGGCAAAAATGTTGTATTGTATTTTTATCCAAAGGATATGACACCAGGCTGTACAACCCAAGCATGTGATTTTAGGGATTATCACGGAGACTTTTCACAGTTAGATTCCATTATTATTGGAGTCAGCCCCGACCCGATAGAAAAACATGAAAAATTTAGAGAAAAGTATAACCTGCCTTTCTTACTTTTATTTGATGAAGATCACCGTGTTTCTGAATTGTATGAGGTTTGGAAATTAAAGAAAAATTTTGGTAAAGAGTATATGGGAATTGAAAGATCTACATTTGTCATTGATAAAGAAGGTAAAATAGCAAAAGAATGGCGAAAAGTAAAAGTAAAAGGGCATGTGGAAGAAGCTTTACAGTATGTAAAAGAGAATCTAGCATGAAGTTCCATGTCTAACACTAAAAGAGCTTTACTTCAATTGGAGTAAAGCCTTTTTGTATGCACAAAAAGTGGGGGAAATCCCCCCACAAGTCACCGATAACCGAAACTGCCTGATATTTCTTTGCTTAAATCTAATAAATATCGAGATAGTTCATTATTTTCATTTTGCGGGATAAACTCAGAAAAGCCGACAACGGTTACAGCTCCAAGGAGTTGTTTTTTATAGTTTAATACCGGAATGGAAACGGAAGACACGGAAGAGACCAGCGGTTCCCTTGCAAATGCAATTTCTTTCTTTCTTACGGATTCGCATTCACCTTCAAGCTGACTTATCTCCTCTGAAGAAATCTGTATAAATTCCTTCGCTTTCCACTCCCGAATCTTTTGATCCTCCATGAAGGCCATAAACACTTTGCCCGTTGCTGATCGAATAGGAAGAAAGGTTCCAATTTGTGCACCAATATTAAGCCCTCGATTGTTATTAAAATCTTTAACGATCATGGGACCATTTTGAGTCCAAGTGGAAAATAAAACAGTATTCGAACTCTTCACGTTTATTTCATGGAGAAAAGGTGAGACCCGGTCGATAACATTTTCTTGATCCACTGCCGCCATCCCATATTCAATTAACTTGCTTCCCAACACATATTCTCCGGTATCCTTGTTACGATAGAGGATGCCTAATTGTGTGAAGGTATTCAAATATTTATAAAGATTACTTTTTGTAATCTGTGTTAACTCTTGAATATCAGAAAATTTTATCGGCCTGCCCTGTTTGGCGATTGATTCTATAACGCTCATCCCTACTTCTAATGATTGGATGGTCGTTCCTTTTTTAATTGCTTCCATATCAAACCTCCTAAAGACCCTAATCCCTATATTTTAATAGCTAGTGTTGTAAACAATTATAGTGAATTTCTTCAAAAATGGAAAATTTTATTGCTATAGTAATAAAAAGACCTGTAAGGATGAAGGGGTTTTTCTATTAAATGGATACGAAATTACAGATAATTGACATTTCAATACCACTATTCCAGCAAAAAGGATATAAGGGTGTAGGAGTAACCGAAATCATAAAAGCATGTAATATTTCAAAAGGTTCGTTTTATCATCACTTTCCAGATGGCAAAGAAGAATTACTAATGGCTTGTCTTAAGTCAATTGACGAAACGATTACTACACATATGAAGAATATTTTCAAACAATATCCATCGACTCAAGAAGCCACCCTGGCGATGATTGACATATTAGTATCGGACTTTGAAAAAGAAGGCAGGATTGTTGTATCAACATTCACAAGCATCGTAAGCGAAATAGGTTCTCTTTTTCAAAAGAAAACGCAAATTCTATAGCTCTCATGATGATTGCTTCTATAGAAGGTGCAATAATGCTTTGTTTAACACAAAAATCAAGCCAGCCGCTAAAATATGTTGTTTGCACATCAACATGTGGATCATAATGGAGACTTTTGGAACATTTTTATTGATGGCTGGCAAGGACCAACTGGCAGGCGTTCCCTTAATCTAATCGGTCCTCAAGTCCAAGAGCTTTATGATACGACTGTGAATTTTTTTAGAACCGATTTGGAGTATCGTGCTGGTTTAGGCTGGCCAAAGGATGGATTACTTACAAATGTTAATATTACAGATGTTACAGAGAATCATTATAGTTTGGATCTAGATGGTGTGAAAATTTCATCCATCCCTGTCCCGCATACCGTTCCAACCTATGCCTATCGCTTTGATGCAGATGGGAAAAGTGTAGTGGTTTCAGGTGATTTAACTTATTCGGAGAATTTTGCATCTTTTGCAAAGTATGCAGAAATTCTTGTATTTGATGGAATGTTAACGAGTGATTTCTCATTTGTACCCGAACAAGCTCGGGAAAATTTAAAGAATGGTTTAAAGCAATCGCATGCTACCATAGAGGATCTTGCAAAAATGGCAGCAGATTCAAAAGCTAAAAAGGTGGTCTTAACCCATATTGGTCTGGGTAATGTAGATATTGAGAGTATTTCAAAAGTATTTTCAGCAAAAGGTTTTAAAAGGGGAAATTATAGCTGCTGAAGATGGGCTCGCAATTAATCCATAGATCAAAAGGGATTTGGCATCACTAAAGCATAGCCTATTTTATATAGAAGAGGCATTTGTCCAATGCAAAAGAATGCAATTTGAATATCATTTTATTAGGGCATACCTCCTCAGATAAAACTTGTTGGGTCGGTAATCGACCCTTTTTTTTATGGATTGATCGTAACCACTTTGTTTCATGTTTTATTGGCAGCCTATTAGGTGATAAAATGAAGTAAACAAATGGGGTACATATATAATAAGAAATAAACAAAATTGGGGGAAAGAATATGAAAATTTATACGAAAACGGGTGACAAAGGAACAACATCGTTGATCTATGGGCAAAGGGTCGCGAAAAATGATTTGCGTGTTGAGGCATATGGGACCTGTGATGAAACAAATTCAATGATTGGACTTGCATTAAGTTATTTAAAAGATGAATCTTTTCAAAAGAAAGAATTAATAGAGAATATGTATCATAAAATACAAACAAATCTTTTTCACGTTGGTGCGGAGCTGGCAACCCCTAAAGGAAAGGAAGTAAAGTGGTCTCTCAATGCTAGTGATGTTGAAGAAATGGAAAAGCAAATTGACGAATTAAATGAATCTCTTCCGGAACTCACTAATTTTATCCTGCCTGGAGGACATTCCGCTGGTGCAGCATTCCATGTTGCACGTACAACAGCCAGAAGAGCGGAAAGATGTGCAGTTTCATTGGGGGAAGATGTTAATTCTCTTGTATTGGCTTATTTAAATCGGCTATCAGACCTTTTATTTGTTACAGCTCGATATGTTAATCATGCTGTGGGGATAAAAGAGCAGACGTTACACCAAGAAAAATAATAACAATTACCTAATAATGATATAACAATATTGACAAAAGTATTAATTCCTTAGTAAACTAATTATAACAATTATAATTTAAGAATTTTTTTGGAATAGAGGTGCATGGCGATGAATCAGTTAAAAGAAGCGTTGGAAACCTTAAAAGAAACTGGAGTGCGTATTACTCCACAACGTCATGCGATACTTGAATATTTAATAAACTCGATGTCACATCCTACAGCAGATGATATTTATAAAGCCCTTGAAGGGAAATTCCCTAATATGAGTGTGGCAACAGTTTACAATAATTTACGAGTATTTCGTGAGGTAGGTTTAGTAAAAGAATTAACATATGGTGATGCTTCCAGTCGATTCGATTTTGTTACATCACATCATTATCATGTGATTTGTGAGAACTGCGGAAAAATCGTTGATTTCCATTATCCTGGGTTAGATGAAGTGGAACAGCTTGCTTCGCATGTTACAGGCTTTAAGGTAAATAATCATCGTATGGAGATTTACGGGACTTGTCCTGAGTGTACCAGTAAAGAAGTACATTAATATTTCAAAAAAAGCCGATTAAGATATCGGCTTTTTATTTTTTGACTTCTTATTATAGGATTCATCAAACTCTTTGCCTTCAAGATTGGGATCAAGTGTTAAAGGTTCACGGCAATACATACACATATCCACTTTCCCCAGCATTTTTGTGTGTTTCCCACAGCTTGGACATTTTACCTGTATGGTTTTAGTTGATAACATCCCGATCCAGAAGTAAACGACTGTACTTGCAATGATAAATAACAGCCCGAAAAGCATAAAGATGGTCATAATAAGTGGAGAGTTGCGAAAGTATATTCCACCATACATAACAATAAAGCCGATAAATATTAAGGATAATGCAAAACTGCGGATTTTATTAATTTTACTTGAATATTTAGCCATATTTCTCCCTCCTAGACAAACTATACCATATTTACATCTGCCGAAAAAATGTTATGTTAAAGAATGTCGAAATTTGTCTTCTGTATAAGAAGGAGATTCTTTATTACTGTCGAACATATAGTTATCGAGAAAAATGGAGGAATGAGGATGAAAGACATTCTTCGGCCCATATATCAGGAACGGGCTAGTCAATCCAATACACTTGGTGTATTGATGATAGAAAAAAGACATAAATCAAGCCATACCACAGACACCTTTGATGTAATTCTCTTAATCATAGTAAAAGAGGGAGAACAGCCGTTATCAATAAAGCATTATACTTATAACGACAGCAAGGCAGCAATGCATATTATAACAGAGGCGCAATTAAAAGATTGGCTTTTATTAGGAACGAATCGAAAAATATTTGAATGGCTGCATACTGCAAAAATTTTATTTGACCGTAATGAGTACATTGAAAATCTTAAAACAGAGCTCCGTGAATTTCCGTTTAATGGACGAAAAATTAAAATGGGGTTAGAATTTGCGAAATTAATTAGAAGGTATGTCGATGGAAAGGCCCTCTTTGAAAATAAACAATACCTTGACGCCTATAATTATGTTGTTCATTCGCTTCACCACTTAGCGCGGCTAGCCGTAATTGAAAATGGTCTTCATCCTGAATTAACGGTTTGGCAGCAGGTTAAACAGATAGAACCCGAAATAGTAAAATTATATGAAGAGCTTGTAAACAGTGAAGAGCCAATTGAAAAAAGGCTGGAGTTATTATTTTTGGCCAGCGAGTTTATGATACATTCTCGTACGAAAGTTGGCTGTGCTCATCTGCTAGAAGTTCTAAGTACGAAAGAATGCTGGTCTTTCAATGAGATCCAGAATGATAACGAGTTGATCCCTTATTCTGTTGATTTGGCCGTCCTAATTGAGTATCTAATTGAAAAAGGGTTAATTGATGTTGTTAGTCTAGAAACAAAGGGACATGGTATTTATCATCGATGTTACCAGGTAAGTAAAAAGTTATTGTAAAAAATAATAAAAACTATTGACCTTTTTTGAGATACTTGGTATATTAATAACCGTCGCTGCGAACGAATGAAATAACGTTATCGCGGGTGACGGTTTTCTTTTTTTATTAAAATAATATTGACACTGTGAAATGATTTGTGTTATATTATAAAAGTCGCTTACGAGCGATAGTGATAATTGCTCTTTGAAAACTAAACAAACAAGAACGTCAACAAAAAATATTAGTTTCTTCTATAGAAACTAGCCAACGTAACAAAATGAGCTAATCAACTTTCTTGGAGAGTTTGATCCTGGCTCAGGACGAACGCTGGCGGCGTGCCTAATACATGCAAGTCGAGCGAATCTTAAGGTGCTTGCACCTTTTGGTTAGCGGCGGACGGGTGAGTAACACGTGGGCAACCTGCCTGTAAGACTGGGATAACTTCGGGAAACCGGAGCTAATACCGGATAATCCTTTTCCTCTCATGAGGAAAAGCTGAAAGTCGGTTTCGGCTGACACTTACAGATGGGCCCGCGGCGCATTAGCTAGTTGGTGAGGTAACGGCTCACCAAGGCGACGATGCGTAGCCGACCTGAGAGGGTGATCGGCCACACTGGGACTGAGACACGGCCCAGACTCCTACGGGAGGCAGCAGTAGGGAATCTTCCGCAATGGACGAAAGTCTGACGGAGCAACGCCGCGTGAGCGATGAAGGCCTTCGGGTCGTAAAGCTCTGTTGTTAGGGAAGAACAAGTACCGGAGTAACTGCCGGTACCTTGACGGTACCTAACCAGAAAGCCACGGCTAACTACGTGCCAGCAGCCGCGGTAATACGTAGGTGGCAAGCGTTGTCCGGAATTATTGGGCGTAAAGCGCGCGCAGGCGGTCCTTTAAGTCTGATGTGAAAGCCCACGGCTCAACCGTGGAGGGTCATTGGAAACTGGGGGACTTGAGTACAGAAGAGGAAAGCGGAATTCCACGTGTAGCGGTGAAATGCGTAGAGATGTGGAGGAACACCAGTGGCGAAGGCGGCTTTCTGGTCTGTAACTGACGCTGAGGCGCGAAAGCGTGGGGAGCAAACAGGATTAGATACCCTGGTAGTCCACGCCGTAAACGATGAGTGCTAAGTGTTAGAGGGTTTCCGCCCTTTAGTGCTGCAGCTAACGCATTAAGCACTCCGCCTGGGGAGTACGGCCGCAAGGCTGAAACTCAAAGGAATTGACGGGGGCCCGCACAAGCGGTGGAGCATGTGGTTTAATTCGAAGCAACGCGAAGAACCTTACCAGGTCTTGACATCCTCTGACACTCCTAGAGATAGGAC
>NZ_JBIVOI010000001.1:569289-875094 GCF_044754045.1 Neobacillus sp. NPDC093182 | reverse complement strand
ACCCTGAAAGATGATCAGGTTGATAGGTCAGAGGTGGAAGCGCGGTAACGTGTGGAGCTGACTGATACTAATCGTTCGAGGACTTAACCAATTTTATGGTGAACTCGTTTTACACACTTCTTCTGAAATTATCTAGTTTTGAGGGAATGAATTTTTTTAAAAAAACCTCTTGAAAAATATCGAAAAAGACAATATAATAGATTTTGTCTTTAAGAAAACAGTCTGGTAATAATGGCGAGAAGGTCACACCCGTTCCCATACCGAACACGGAAGTTAAGCTTCTCAGCGCCGATGGTAGTTGGGACATTGTCCCTGTGAGAGTAGGACGTTGCCAGGCTTATATATGGAGGATTAGCTCAGCTGGGAGAGCATCTGCCTTACAAGCAGAGGGTCGGCGGTTCGATCCCGTCATCCTCCACCATAATATTTTCATAAAATAAACTACAATATATGCCGGTTTAGCTCAATTGGTAGAGCAACTGACTTGTAATCAGTAGGTTGGGGGTTCAAGTCCTCTAGCCGGCACCATGCTTTACTTCGTTGGTTCATATCAGCGGCAGCGTAAAACATCAGTTATCATATAAGTGCCAATTATATGAGCCATTAGCTCAGTTGGTAGAGCATCTGACTTTTAATCAGAGGGTCGAAGGTTCGAGTCCTTCATGGCTCACCATTTAAAAAAACAATATGCGGGTGTGGCGGAATTGGCAGACGCACCAGACTTAGGATCTGGCGCCGCAAGGCGTGGGGGTTCGACTCCCTTCACCCGCACCAAGTTATTTTTGTTAGAAAATAATCTTTCATATACGCGGAAGTAGTTCAGTGGTAGAACACCACCTTGCCAAGGTGGGGGTCGCGGGTTCGAATCCCGTCTTCCGCTCCAAACTTGCCGGGGTGGCGGAACTGGCAGACGCACAGGACTTAAAATCCTGCGGTAGGTGACTACCGTACCGGTTCGATTCCGGTCCTCGGCACCATTTTCAATAACAGATTAGTAAAATAATGCGCCCGTAGCTCAATTGGATAGAGTGTCTGACTACGGATCAGAAGGTTATGGGTTCGACTCCTTTCGGGCGCGCCATATTTTACGGGAAGTAGCTCAGCTTGGTAGAGCACTTGGTTTGGGACCAAGGGGTCGCAGGTTCGAATCCTGTCTTCCCGACCATTTCTCAAAATTATTAAATGGGGCCTTAGCTCAGCTGGGAGAGCGCCTGCTTTGCACGCAGGAGGTCAGCGGTTCGATCCCGCTAGGCTCCACCAAGTTAATTTCACGATAGTGAAAATTACTTACAATTTCATGTTATTTGGCGGTGTAGCTCAGCTGGCTAGAGCGTACGGTTCATACCCGTAAGGTCGGGGGTTCGATCCCCTCCGCCGCTACCAAATAAATTAGTTATAGATCTTCAATATGGACCTTTAGCTCAGCTGGTTAGAGCAGACGGCTCATAACCGTCCGGTCGTAGGTTCGAGTCCTACAAGGTCCACCAGTAATTTTATATAATATGGAGGAATACCCAAGTCCGGCTGAAGGGATCGGTCTTGAAAACCGACAGGCGGGTTAAACCGCGCGGGGGTTCGAATCCCTCTTCCTCCGCCATATTATTACTTCAGCAAAATGAAATACTTTTTATTGTCGCGGGGTGGAGCAGTCTGGTAGCTCGTCGGGCTCATAACCCGAAGGTCGCAGGTTCAAATCCTGTCCCCGCAATATGGTCTGGTAGTTCAGTTGGTTAGAATGCCTGCCTGTCACGCAGGAGGTCGCGGGTTCGAGTCCCGTCCAGACCGCCATTTTTATTAAGATGGCAAAATATAGTGGCTCAGTAGCTCAGTCGGTAGAGCAAAGGACTGAAAATCCTTGTGTCGGCGGTTCGATTCCGTCCTGAGCCACCATTTATGTTAAATGTGTAATATTATGATGGCGATTGTGGCGAAGTGGTTAACGCACCTGATTGTGGTTCAGGCATTCGTGGGTTCGATTCCCATCAGTCGCCCCATTCATGAAAAATTAATGCGGGTGTAGTTTAGTGGTAAAACCTCAGCCTTCCAAGCTGATGTTGTGAGTTCGATTCTCATCACCCGCTCCAATTTATGGGCCTATAGCTCAGCTGGTTAGAGCGCACGCCTGATAAGCGTGAGGTCGATGGTTCGAGTCCATTTAGGCCCACCAGAATTTTTTCGACAGTAACATAATTTTCTATTGTTCCGCAGTAGCTCAGTGGTAGAGCTATCGGCTGTTAACCGATCGGTCGTAGGTTCGAGTCCTACCTGCGGAGCCATTTTTATGGGGAAGTACTCAAGAGGCTGAAGAGGCGCCCCTGCTAAGGGTGTAGGTCGGGTAACCGGCGCGAGGGTTCAAATCCCTCCTTCTCCGCCATAAAAATATTTGGCCCCTTGGTCAAGCGGTTAAGACACCGCCCTTTCACGGCGGTAACACGGGTTCGAATCCCGTAGGGGTCATACAAAAAGGCTGATGATATTTTATCATCAGTTTTTTTGTGCTTATTTTTGTCAGTAAAAATGACAAAACTTCAATCAATTATCTATAACTCCATCAGTTCTATAGTCTATAGTAACCGAAATGTTTAAACAATAGATATTTGGGTCACTAGATGGCTTATAGTGACCCAATACCTTCGTCTAAATCAACTTGAGTCATCCACCAGCCAGCGTGGAGCAGCGAACCCCTGTTGATATCTATAATGAGTTATTCTATCCATATAATTTGTATCAATCATTCCTATTTTCCCTCTATCTCTTATCAATTATCTTATATAAGAAAAACAAACATTCCTATCCTTTGAAGAGCCGCTAGCTTGTCCAAGACTTAAGAGTGCATTTTCCTGAGCTAAAAATTATATTTATATAATTTTTGGCTTTCCGTGCTACTAAGGAAAATGTTGATAACGCTTACATCTACTGAATATTTAGCACTTTTACATGTTAAAGTTTCTTATAATTTAAATAATATTTTTTACCCAAAATTGCAAAAAAACTTTATATTTTTTTGTCTTTTCATGAAAGATTTCTTGTTTGATTTTGTCGAAAGGTGCAGTAAAACCTCGTAATATGACAAACCGTATGTTTTATTGTCAGAAAAGATAAAAAAGTTTTACAAGAGATATTTCTAATTTGCACTTATAATTAACCCTTGAAATACATTTTCACAAGGATGAGGTTAATAATGGCAGTGAATACGTTATATCCGACAGACTATCAGTTGCATTTGTTTCATGAGGGGAACCTTTTTCAAAGTCACCAGCTGTTTGGAGCACACGTCTTTAAAGAATCTGACAAAGTATATACGCGATTTTGTGTGTGGGCTCCTAACGCTAACAAAGTAAGGCTGGTTGGAAATTTCAATAACTGGAATGGAGAAGGTTACGATTTACATAGGGTAAACAATGAAGGTGTATGGATTATTGTTATTAATCAAGACCTGAATGGCTGCCTCTATAAATATGAAATAATTACTGCACAAAATGAAAGACTTTTAAAATCAGATCCATATGCATTTTATTCTGAACTGCGGCCAAATACCGCATCAATCGTTTATTCTTTGAGAAATTACGATTGGCAGGATAATCATTGGATGCACCGAAAGCAGAAAAGAAATTTCTTATCTGAACCACAGATCATCTATGAGATGCATTTTGGTTCATGGAAAAAGCATGAAAATGGTGATTTTTTAACATATAAGGAAATGGCTGAAGAACTCATACCTTATGTGCTTGAACATGGATTTACACATATTGAATTATTACCGCTTATTGAGCACCCCTATGATGGTTCTTGGGGATATCAGGGTACTGGATACTTTTCAGCCACCTCCCGCTACGGAACGCCAAAGGACTTTATGTACTTTGTAGATCAATGTCATCAGAATGGGATTGGCGTCATTCTTGATTGGGTTCCAGGTCATTTTTGTAAGGATTCACATGGTTTATATCGTTTTGACGGTTCACATATTTATTCGTACGAAACAGAGAGTGACAGGGAAAATCAAGTTTGGGGAACCGCAAACTTTGATCTTGGAAAAGGCGAAGTGCAAAGCTTCCTAATCTCAAATGCATTCTTTTGGATCGATTATTTCCATATTGATGGCATTAGAATGGATGCAGTTGCTAATATCATCTATTGGCCGAATTCAGCCGAGAATCAAGAAAATCCATTTGGAATTGATTTTCTAAAAAAGTTAAATATACAAGTTCATGAATATGATCCAACCTTTGTCATGATTGGAGAAGATTCAACAGATTTCCCTAATGTTACTGCACCGGTCCATTATGGTGGATTAGGATTCGATTATAAATGGAATATGGGCTGGATGAATGACATTTTAAAATATATGGAAACTCCGCCATTTGCACGTGCAAGTGTTCATACGAAAGTAACTTTTTCGCTTCTTTATGCCTTTTCGGAAAACTTTATGCTCCCGTTTTCACATGATGAAGTCGTACATGGCAAAAAGTCTCTTTTAGACAAAATGCCAGGAGATTACTGGGAGAAATTCGCCCAATTACGCTTACTTCTAGGGTATATGTTTGCACATCCTGGTAAGAATTTATTA
Organism: Neobacillus sp. NPDC093182; assembly: GCF_044754045.1. NCBI lineage: Bacteria > Bacillati > Bacillota > Bacilli > Caryophanales > Bacillaceae > Neobacillus > Neobacillus sp. NPDC093182. The sequence goes on along the minus strand of NZ_JBIVOI010000001.1, from coordinate 870,527 downwards.
TTTATGGGATTTGAGCTTGGTATGTTTTCAGAATGGAAAGACAAAGAACAATTAGATTGGAATCTATTAGACTATGAAATGCACCAAAATGTAAATTTATATGTTAAACAATTAACAAAACTTTATAAACGATCTAAAGCATTGTATGAGCTAGACCACATGCATGATGGTTTTGAATGGATTGACTGTAATAACTATAACCAATCCGTCTTTTCTTTTATTCGGAAAGGTAAGACCGAAAATGATTATCTAGTTATCATTTGTAATTTTACAGGTGTTCACTATCCAGATTATAAAATTGGCGTCCCTGCTCAAGTAGAGTTTCGTGAAATTTTCAATAGTGACGATACTGACTTTGGCGGCGCAGGATTTATTAATAAGAAAACATTTATGGCTTCAGAAGATCCATTTCATGGAAGACCATATTCCGTTAATGTGACGATACCGCCTTTTGGCTTTCAGATCATTCGACCGGTGAAAAAACGAAAGGAGAGAAAAGGTAATGGGAAAGAAAAAGTGCGTGGCAATGCTATTGGCAGGAGGGAAAGGAAGCAGACTTAACTCACTTACAAAGGATTTAGCGAAGCCTGCTGTTCCATTTGGAGGAAAGTACAGAATCATTGATTTTCCATTAAGCAATTGTGCTAATTCAGGTATTGATACAGTGGGTGTCTTAACTCAGTATCAGCCATTGCTTTTAAATTCGTATATAGGTATTGGCAGTGCATGGGACCTAGACCGTAAAGATGGAGGGGTAACCGTTTTACCCCCGTATGCTGAAACTTCTGAGGTAAAGTGGTATACCGGAACCGCAAGTGCTATTTATCAAAACCTTAATTATTTAAAGCAATACCAGCCTGAATATGTACTTATTCTATCAGGTGACCATATATACAAAATGAATTATGAGACTATGCTCGAGTATCATATCGAAAAAAGGGCAGATGTAACCATTTCATTAATTGAAGTTCCTTGGGCGGAAGCAAGCCGTTTTGGGATTATGAACACAAACGAGGAATTAAGAATAACAGAGTTTGAGGAAAAGCCAGCAGAGCCAAAAAATAATTTAGCTTCGATGGGCATTTATATTTTTAGCTGGAATATACTGAAAGAATATCTAGAGATGGACGCAAGAAATACTAAATCCTCCCACGATTTTGGTAAAGACATCATCCCAACTCTGTTAGAAGAAAATAAGAAGTTATATGCCTATCCTTTCAAAGGCTATTGGAAGGATGTAGGAACAGTTAAGAGTCTTTGGGAAGCAAATATGGATCTATTGAATGACGAATGTGATTTAGATCTATTTGATCATGACTGGAGAATTTATTCTGTCAATCCTAACCAGCCTCCACAGTATATCTCTCCTGAAGCCATTGTTAAGGAATCCCTAATTAATGAGGGCTGTACGATTGAAGGAGAAATTGATAATTCGGTTTTATTTCAAGGAGTTAGTGTTGGTAAAGGATCTATTATTAAGGAATCTGTGATTATGCCAGATGCGGTAATTGGTGAAAACGTTAAGATTGAGAAAGCGATTGTTCCAAGTGATGCTGTTATTCCAGATGGGACCGTAATTCGTTCATTTGATGATGAAATTATCCTTGTTACTGAAGAAATGTTAAGTGGGTTATATCCTGCTTTTTAATATACGGGAGGGACTAGTATTGAAGAGAAAGCTATTAGGCGTTATTGACGCAACAACGTACCATGATGATCTAGAGGATCTTTTGACACATCGATCACTTGCAGCCCTGCCATTTGCAGGACGTTATCGTATTATTGATTTTGTACTTTCAAATATGGTGAATTCAGGAATAAGAAGTGTAGCAATCTTTCCTAAAATGACCTACCGTTCGTTAATGGATCACCTCGGTTCAGGGAAGAACTGGGATTTAAATCGCAAGCGTGATGGACTTTTCTTTTTTCCAACTCCCATTGTTGATTCAGATATAAATAAAATTGGTTGCTTTGAAAACTTCGCAGCCAATTTAGATTTCTTTTACCGTAGTTCTCAAGAGTATTCGATCATTACGAATTGTTATACCGTTACCAATATGGATTTTAAACCATTGCTAGATTGGCATATACATTCAGGATGCGATATTACTGAGATTCACCATGAAGATGGTACCCCGATGGAAATGTATTTGGTGAAAACATCCTTACTAATTAAATTAATTGAAACAAGAAATGAAACAGGATATACATGTATGAGGGATGTGGTCCTAGACCCAGAACATCACTTCTCCATTTGCAGCTATCAATATTCCGGTTATGCCGTCATGATCAATTCGATTCAAAACTATTATTCTACTAGTTTAAATTTATTAAATTCCGATGTCTGGAAGCAATTATTTATTAAAGAACAGCCTATCCTGACAAAGGTGAAAGACGAGCCGCCAACACGATATTTAAAAGGTTCAGTTGTACAAAATGCTATGATAGCTAATGGCTGCTTAATTAATGGTTCAGTTGAAAATAGTATTATCTCTAGGGGAGTAAAAATTGGTAAAGGGGCAGTTATTAAGAATTGCATTATCATGCAAAAATGTGTAATTGAAGATAATTGCTACCTGGATTCCGTTGTTTTAGACAAGGACGTAAAGGTAGAGGCGGGTACAATCCTAACAGGTACTGCCAGGGATCCTTTTGTCGTGCGGAAAGGAACTAAACAAGGAGCTCTGATGAATTCGTGAAAGTATTATTTGCAGTTTCAGAATGTGGTCCATTTGCAAAATCTGGAGGGCTTGCGGACGTTGCAGGCTCCCTGCCTAAAGAACTAAAAAGTCTTGGTACGGACGTAAGGGTAATCATGCCTAAATATGGCACTATTGCTGATGATTTTAAGGCGGATATGAAAAAAATTAAAGAATTCACAGTACCTGTTGGCTGGAGAAATCAGTATTGCGGGATAGAGGAGCTTTCCTATGAGGGAGTAACCTACTACTTTGTTGATAACGAATACTATTTCAAACGCGAAGGATTTTATGGTTATTACGATGATGGCGAGAGGTTCGCTTATTTTAACCGGGCTGTGTTGGAAGCTTTGGCACATCTTGATTTTTATCCAGATGTACTCCATTGCCATGACTGGCATACAGCGATGATTCCATTTTTATTAAGAATGGAGTATTACAAGCGAAAAGGCTACGGACTCATTCGTACTGTTTTCACGATTCATAATCTGCAATTTCAAGGTATATTTCCACGAGAGGCACTTTCTGACTTGCTTGGATTAGATTGGGGAGCATTCCACCCAGAAAATTTGGAGTTTTTCGGCTGTATCAATTTCATGAAGGGTGCTCTTGTAGCGGCTGACGAAATTACAACAGTAAGCCCAACTTATAAACAAGAAATCCAAACACCTGCATATGGGGAAAAATTGGATGGTCTTTTAAAAACACGAGAAGAAGATCTCGTTGGCATCTTAAATGGTATCGATGATAAATTCTATAATCCTGCCGATGATTCGCTGATCTATAAAACGTTCACGGTTAATAACCTTGAAAATAAAGCCATTAATAAAAGTGAAGTCCAAAAATTCTTTGGGCTGCCACAAAAACCAAATACACCGTTAATGGTGATGATTACGCGGCTGACAAAACAAAAGGGATTAGATCTTGTTAAGTGTGTTTTAAAAGATATTCTCCATGAAGATATCCAAATGGTGGTTCTAGGGACAGGAGACTATGCTTACGAGGAGTATCTGCGTCATGCGGCAATCTCCTATCCAGATAAATTAAAGGTTCATATCGGTTTTAGTGAGGGACTGGCCCACAAGCTATATGCTGCTGCAGATCTGTTTCTAATGCCATCCCTATTCGAACCATGTGGTCTTGGTCAATTAATCGCTATGAGATACGGTGCGGTGCCAATTGTACGTGAAACAGGCGGGCTAAATGATACGGTACAATCTTGGAATGAGATAACCAATGAGGGAAATGGGTTTTCTTTCAAGAATTTTAATGCCCATGACATGCTATATACGATTAGAAGGGCATTACACTTTTATCATGACCCTGCTTGGGAAACCATCGTTCAAAAAGCGATGGAGAAGGATAACAGCTGGGCCCAGTCTGCATTTAAGTATAATCAGCTTTATGCAGAGCTGATCTCGAGGAGTGAAACCCATGTTTTCTAATACAACAGAATTTAAGAACACTTTCTTAAAGAGGTTGAATATGGTTTGCGGTAAGAGCTTTTCAGAAAGCTCAGAACGTGACCATTACCAAACACTTGGTATTATGATTCGAGAGTTTGTTAGTCATGATTGGATCAAAACGAATGAACGATACCTTGCTGCAAAAGAGAAACAGGTTTATTATCTGTCAATTGAATATTTATTAGGTAAACTGCTGCGGCAAAATTTAATAAACTTGGGAATCGAAGAAACGGTACAAGTTGGACTGAGTGAACTTGGTATCGATTTAAATAACCTAGAAGAACTAGAAAGTGATGCAGGCTTAGGAAATGGCGGCTTAGGTAGATTAGCCGCTTGTTTTCTTGATTCCCTAGCTTCTCTTAATCTCCCAGGACATGGTCATGGCATTCGTTATAAACATGGACTATTTGAACAGAAAATTGTGGATGGCTATCAAGTAGAATTACCAGAGCAATGGCTCAGAAGCGGTAATGTTTGGGAAGTTCGGAAGGCTGACCTAGCTGTTAAAATACCATTTTGGGGTAAGGTGGAAGGAAGAACAGAGAATGGCCGCCTTGTATTTCAACATTTGAATGCTGAAACCGTTACTGCCGTTCCACATGATATGCCGGTTATTGGATATAATTCAGAAACAGTTAATACGTTAAGATTGTGGAATGCAGAGCCATCTCAATTTCCTATTCATGATGATATTTTAAAGTACAAACGTGAAACGGAATTAGTATCAGAATTCCTATATCCGGATGATACCCATGATGAAGGGAAAATACTCCGGCTAAAGCAGCAATATTTTTTAGTATCTGCAAGTATTCAATCCATCATCAAAACGTATCGAAAACAACACGGAAACTTGAAGGAACTTCATCAGCACGTTTGTATTCACATTAATGATACCCACCCAGTTTTGGCTATTCCGGAGCTTATGAGAATCTTAGTGGATGAGGAAAAATTTGATTGGGACCTTGCCTGGTATATCACAAGGCATACGATTTCCTATACAAATCATACGACCTTATCGGAAGCATTGGAAAAATGGCCAATACGAATTTTTCAGCCGCTGCTGCCTCGAATTTATATGATTATAGAAGAAATAAATGAACGGTTTTGCGGAGATTTATGGGATAAATACACAGGGGACTGGGATAGGATTGCAAAGCTGGCGATCATTGCTGATGGCTATGTGAAAATGGCTCATTTAGCGATTGTGGGGAGTTTTAGTGTTAATGGGGTTGCCAAGCTGCATACAGAAATTCTCAAGACTCGTGAAATGAATCAATTTTATCAATTGTTTCCAGAGAAATTCAATAATAAAACGAATGGAATCGCCCATCGCCGCTGGCTGCTAAAAGGAAATCCGGACTTATCAAACTTAATTACTGAATCCATTGGTTCTTCATGGACTCAATCACCTGCTGATTTAATTCAATTACTAAAATATCAACACGATTCATCCTTCATGGAACAGCTCTTTAAAATTAAAAGGGATAATAAGGAACGTCTTGCTGATATAATCCAGAGCAAGAATGGGATTGCTGTGGATTCCTCTGCTATCTTTGACGTGCAGGTAAAGCGCCTGCATGCCTATAAAAGACAGCTTTTAAAGGTATTACATATCATGTATCTTTATAATCGGATCAAAGAGGATTCTAGTTTTTCAATGGTACCAAGAGTATTCATTTTTGGAGCCAAGGCGTCCCCAGGTTATTATTATGCAAAGAAAATTATCAAGCTCATTAATACAGTAGCTGAAAAGGTAAATAATGACCCATTTATTGGTGATAAAATGAAGGTGGTTTTTCTAGAAAATTATCGCGTTTCCCTCGCGGAAAAAGTCTTTCCGGCTGCTGATTTAAGTGAACAAATTTCAACAGCGAGTAAAGAAGCATCTGGTACTGGTAATATGAAGTTTATGATTAATGGAGCACTAACAGTAGGAACAATGGATGGGGCCAATATTGAGATTCACGAATTGGTCGGAGATGAGAACATCTTTACCTTCGGGCTTTCTGCAGATGAGGTCCTTCACTATTACCAGCATGGAGGCTATCAATCGATTGAATATTATCACCATGACAGCCGTATCCGCCAGGCAGTTGATCAGCTGGTTAATGGATTCTTTCCTGGTGTATACAATGAATTTGAACCAATCTTTGATTCATTGCTGGAGGAAAATGACCAATACTTTGTACTAAAGGATTTTGCTTCCTATGCGGACACTCAAAAGAGAATTGGAGAAACTTTTAGAGACCAGCAAATCTGGCAAAAGAAGTGCCTGATTAACATCGCCCACGCGGGTTATTTTTCAAGTGATCGGACAATCAAAGAGTATGCGGACGATATTTGGGGAATTAAACCTCAATAAATGACAAGCGATCCTATTACAAAAGAAAAATAGGAGAAAACCACCAATCGTGATATGATGGTGGTTTTCTTGTTTAATATTGTCTTGCCTAAAGAAAATACTCCGATTTTAGTAGGAAGCAGTCTTTCTATTCCAGAAATCCTTTAAGTTGGGATTCACTAGAAAGTAGAATTAATCAGCGTCAACAGTGACAGAAAATATGTTGTTACAGCAAATTCTTACTTCGTTATTACCATTATTTGTTGATAAAACAACAACATTTCCGTCGATTCTTAAAAATTCCCCGTTCTGGACTGCATTGCCTACTGATTGAACCATAACGTCTTCACCTACTGCAACATCTGCGAATAAATCATTACAATCACAGCAGAAATTATTTCTAATTCCCATATTATTTCCCACCTTTCTATCAAGTTAATACATCCTATGCATGTCCTAAAAAGGTTGTTCGAAAAATAATCAAAAAGCGGACTAATATTAAATGGCATTTCCCTAAATAAAAAAAACATTCCTCATTAAAAGGAATGCTCTATGACTATAAACTTAATTTAATATCTGCTTTATGAAACAAAGTATCCGATAAAAATACCAATAGCAAGTAAAAATCCAAAAATCGTATTGGTTTGTGCTGTAGCTTTCATGGCTGGAGCCATTTGAATTGGTGAAACACCTGCTTTAAAGCCTTTTATTGCTTTCATTGCTTTAGGAATACTTAGAAGCACGATTAGTGTCCATATCGGAGCAACACCTGTGATGATTAAACCTACTATCCAAAGAAATGAAAAAATGAACATATAACTCATTAAAGTAACTGCCTTATTTTTACCTAATAAAATGGCTAATGTTTTTCGGCCGTTTTCTTTATCGCCATCTAAATCTCGAATATTATTAGAAAAATTAATAGCACCAACCAGAACTAAAATAGGAACTGAAATCAGGATGCTATAGGTTGTGACGGTTCCAGTTTGGATAAAGAATGATATTAAAATGATTAACATACCCATAAAGAACCCTGCAAAAATCTCTCCAAATGGAGTGTATGCAATAGGATAAGGTCCACCTGTATACAAATAGCCAACTGCCATACAAATAAGCCCGAGAACTGCCAGCCACCAGCTGGTACTCATACAAATGTATACCCCAATTAATAGAGCAATTCCATAGAGGCTTAGTGCGAGCTGCATAACCGTTTTTGGCTTAATTCCATCACGGACAATGGAACCTCCAATTCCAATTGAGTGCTCATTGTCGAGTCCACGTTTAAAATCATAATACTCATTGAACATATTAGTAGCTGCTTGGATTAATAAACTTGCGATTAACATGGCAAAGAAAAGACCGAAATGTATTTCTCCATGTGAAAGCGCCAGTGCTGTACCTAGCAAAACTGGAACGAATGAAGCAGTCAAAGTATGGGGACGGGTCATTTGCCACCAAACCTGAAAACCGCGATTCGATTCAACAGCAGGCTTTGACGTATGCTGTAAATTTGGCTGCATTTTCTTCTCTCCCTTTTATCTATTATCTATAGTAAATTCGTTAATTTGTACTATTGTCTAAAGACTGTCCAAACCTTAGTTTATGGAATTTGGCAGCCGCAGTCAATTATTTTTTATTAGTGAAATTAGTAGATAATTCCTTCTTGATTAGTAATGAGTATTTGGAGGGAAAATGAAAGTAATCGAATGTAAATCAAATACAACCCTGCTCGGAGTGAATTAAGATATAATAAGGTAGTCATGAGTATACTTAGTGACAAGTATTACTGACTTCTTTACAATAAAGTAGTATGTTTAAATTAGGCATAAAAATGAATGGATAACAGTCATTTGACTGTTTTGGAGGGATTTTTTTGGTTACCATTCAGGAAACGGAATTAAAGGATAGAGGTATCTCGGCAGTCCGCACTGCTCAAAAACTAGGCCGTCCCATTTTAATAAGTGAAGTTCATAAAATGGACAGAATTGATCCCTTATCCTTTTTCAATCGTGGAAGAGAGCGCTATCTCGGGGAACGTTTCTACTGGAAAGACCCATCAGAAGAAGTTGTGCTTATTGGCATTGGCATATCAAAACAAATTCAGTCGGATCAGGCTACTGACCGCTTTTTTCATGTTGAAGAAGAGTGGAGAACATTTCTAAAAGAAAGTATAATCTTTAATCCATACAATGAAAATGGCTTAGGACCTGTTATGTTTGGCGGGTTTTCCTTTGATCCACTTAAAGCAAAGACATCGCTGTGGACTAAATACGCTGATTCTCTATTCCATGTTCCAAAATACATGATAACAATTGTTAAGGGACAAACGTATTTAACGACGAATATTGTTTGTACCCCAAATGATGATTATACACTTTTTGAAAAAGTAATTAATGAGCGAACCCAGCTGCTCACATCACTAAAACAAGAAACTGATATGAAACCGGCTAAACTCCTCGAAATGAAAGAAATCTCACCTCTGCAATGGAAACAGACTGTGGATGATGTGGTAGAGGATTTAAAAACTGGTTCATTGAAAAAGGTAGTGCTGGCACGCGAATTAAGATTATTGTTTGATCATCACGTTAGAGCAGATGTTATTCTCGAAAATCTATACAATCAACAGCGGGATAGCTTTATCTTTGTTTTTGAATCCAACGGAGATTGTTTTATTGGTGCCACACCTGAAAGACTCGTGAAGAAACAAGGAAAAAATGTATTTTCAACCTGCCTGGCGGGTTCGATTAGACGTGGTAAAAACGAAGAGGAAGACCATTTGTTAGGGCAAACATTATTAAATGATCAGAAAAACCTCAATGAGCATGGATTTGTCGTTGAAATGATTAAAGAAGCATTAGAAGAATCATGTGAGGAAATTATCCTTCCAGATAAGCCGCAATTAATGAAAATCCGGGATATTCAACATCTTTATACACCGGTTATTGGTAAATGTCAAAAGGATGCCTCACTGCTTCTATTAGTGGAAAGACTTCATCCAACTCCTGCCCTTGGCGGACTTCCTAAACAAGAAGCTGTTGAAAAAATTAGACAGGTAGAGGAATTAGACCGTGGTTTCTATGCTGCACCGTTGGGCTGGGTCGATTATCGAGGAAACGGAGAGTTCTCGGTTTCTATTCGTTCTGGTCTCATTCAAGGGAAAGAGGCATCATTATTTGCAGGATGTGGTGTCGTTGCGAATTCTGACTCAGAAAGTGAATACCTGGAAACAAGCTTAAAATTTAGACCAATGCTTCGCGCTCTTGGAGGAAATTAATATGAATCATCAAGCATCTTTAACCGCTTATTTAGCAGCATTTGTATCAGAGTTAGTACTGACAGGAATAAAGGATGTTGTCGTGAGCCCGGGGTCAAGATCGACCCCGATGGCAATGGTCATGGCCGAACATCCTGATATAAATATCCATATCCATGTGGACGAACGTTCTGCTGCCTTCTTTGCTTTAGGAATAGCAAAAGTTACGAATAAGCCGACGGCGATTTTATGTACTTCCGGAACGGCAGCTGCCAACTATTTTCCGGCAATCATTGAAGCACGCTATTCACAGGTACCGTTACTTGTTCTAACGGCTGACCGGCCTCATGAGCTAAGAGAGGTAGGTGCTCCACAGGCGATCGATCAAATTCATTTATATGGACAACATGTAAAATGGTTTGCAGACATGGCATTGCCTGAAAGCAGCACTGAAATCATACGGTATGCCCGTACTGTCGGAGCACGGGCGGCAGCCATTGCAAGTCAAGCTCCAGCGGGTCCAGTTCATTTAAATTTTCCGTTCAGGGAACCGCTGATACCAAAATTGGATGAAGCTATCTTTCATTTAGAAGAGCGGCCAATGGGATATGTCAAAGTCCGAAACGGAGATTTAACGATTCGTGAGGATGAAATGAAGGAAATTTCTTTCAAACTTAGGGGTTATAAAAACGGAATCATAGTATGCGGTAATATATCTGACGACCGTTTTGCTCAGGCTGTCACAGACTTAGCAGACAAGTTAAAGTTTCCAATATTAGCCGACCCATTATCACAACTTAGAAGTGGACGACACCATCTGGAAAATATCGTGGAAACATATGATACATTTTTAAGAAATGAAGAAGCTAAAGTCTATTTGAAACCAGATGTAATCCTGCGCTTTGGGGCAATGCCTTTATCAAAAGCCCTTACAATATTTTTAAAGGAAAACCATCAAGCTGAACAATTTGTTATAGATGGAGCTGGGGGCTGGCGCGATCCATCATCATTATCAACCGAAATGATTTACTGTAATGAAACGATCTTTTGCGAGCAGATATTGACTTTCAGTGAAGCAAGGACCTCTGGCGAATTTTTAGAAAAATGGCTGGCTGTTAATAATCTTACAAAAGCAAACATGGCGCTAATCAAGGATGGTCAGCAATTAAGTGAAGGCCGATTGTTTTATCAATTAGCGGATTTGCTTCCAGAGGGGGCAACATTGTTTGTTGGAAATAGCATGCCTATTAGAGATTTAGATAGTTTCTTTCACAATAACAATAAATCAATAAAAGTTATAGCGAATAGAGGAGCAAACGGTATTGATGGAACCGTATCTACGGCAATAGGTGCAGGATTATACTCACAACCTTTATATCTCGTCTTAGGGGATTTAACTTTTTTCCATGATTTAAATGGGCTGATTGCATCGAAGTTATATGGGATTGATGTCAAGATTATTGTAGTTAACAATAATGGCGGCGGAATTTTCTCCTTCCTGCCGCAATCGCAGCATCCTAAGCATTTTGAACGGTTATTCGGTACACCGTTAAACTTAGACTTTGAGCATGCTGTAAAGATGTTTAATGGTAACTTTACTAGAATAAAGGATTGGGAACATTTACAGGAACTTATGAACGATTCAACCGAGGTAAAGGGATTAAATGTATATGAAGTGGTCACAAACCGTGAAAGTAACTTAGTAGAACATCGCGAATTTTGGCGTATTGTTTCCGAGGAAATATCAAACTTTGTCAAAGGTGTCGATTAATGAGGTTAAAGGTTAACAATATTACCTACCATGTCGAAGTGTGCGGGGAAGGATTTCCATTACTTTTATTACACGGCTTTACTGGAGATTCTTCCACTTGGACGCCTTTTTGTCCGGTTTGGGGCAAGCATTCAAAATTAATCATCCCAGATATTATCGGCCATGGTGAAACAGAGTCACCAGAAGATATAAGTCTTTATAAAATAGAATCTGCTGCTAAAGACTTGATTTTGCTAATGGATCAGCTTGGAATTGAACAAGTAGACCTCCTTGGGTATTCAATGGGGGGCAGATTAGCACTAACTCTAGCTATTTTATACCCAGATAGAGTTAGAAAGCTAATTTTGGAAAGTGCTTCACCTGGTCTAAGAACAAATGAAGAAAGATTACAGCGCCGTATGAAAGATGCGGAACTAGCAGACTTTATTAAAGACCAAGGAGTCGTAACCTTTGTTGATTATTGGGAAGCAATTCCTCTCTTTTCTAGCATGGGCAGTCTGCCTGACTCAATGAAAGTATCAATTAGAGAACAGCGGCTGTCTAATAACGCTAAGGGTCTTGCGAATAGCTTATTAGGAATGGGGACAGGTTCGCAGCCATCCTGGTGGGGAAAGTTGGACCTGATTGGCTGTGAAGTGTTATTGTTAACAGGAGAAAAGGATGAAAAGTTCTGTAAGATAGCCGAAAGAATGGCTGAGGATATGAGAAAAGCTTCATGGATTGTAATAAATGGCTGTGGTCATGCAATTCATGTGGAACAAAAAGAAAAATTTGGTACAATAGTAAGTGACTTTTTGTCAATTTAAAACTAAGGAGGAAGATCGTTTTGACAGTAGAATGGATTGCAGGACGTAAATATGAAGAAATTTTATATGAAACATATAACGGAATCGCGAAAATTACCATTAATCGCCCACATGTACATAATGCATTCACACCGAGAACGGTTATGGAGTTAATTGATGCTTTTGCCTATGCACGTGATGATTCGAGTGTAGGAGTAATCGTACTTACAGGTGCCGGAGATAAAGCGTTTTGTTCAGGTGGTGACCAAAAAGTACGCGGACATGGCGGCTATGTTGGTGAAGATCAAATTCCACGATTAAATGTCCTAGACCTACAGCGCTTAATTCGTGTTATACCAAAACCAGTTATTGCAATGGTTAAGGGTTATGCAATTGGTGGCGGGCACGTTTTACACGTTGTGTGTGATTTAACGATTGCAGCGGATAATGCTGTTTTTGGACAAACAGGTCCGAATGTAGGAAGCTTTGATGCTGGTTATGGTTCAGGCTATCTAGCCAGAATTATCGGTCATAAAAAGGCTCGTGAAATTTGGTTCTTATGCCGACAGTATAATGCACAAGAAGCTCTTGATATGGGCTTAGTAAATACAGTTGTTCCACTTGAGAGAGTGGAAGAAGAAACCATTCAGTGGTGTAATGAAATTCTTGAGAAAAGTCCAACTGCCCTTCGCTTCTTAAAGGCAGCAATGAATGCAGATACAGATGGCTTGGCTGGTCTTCAGCAATTTGCTGGCGATGCAACTCTTCTTTACTATACAACAGAAGAGGCAAAAGAAGGCCGTGACGCCTTTAAAGAAAAACGTAAGCCAGACTTTGGTCAATTCCCACGTTTCCCTTGATTCAAAAATGTTGCAGCTTGATGGACTCCATCAGGCTGTTTTTATATAGAAAAGTGGAAGCGTCAATGCGCAATAGCTAGACAAATAGGGCAACTAACTAGAAGCAGGTGAAAAATTTATGCAATATGAAACCATGCCTAACTTTCTAAAAAAAAGAGCATTTCTCACACCTGAAAGAACGGCGGTTTATTTTAATGATACGACACTATCTTTTAAAGAATTATATGAAAAATCCTATCAAACTGCTGGAGAGCTTCAAGGTTTAGGAGTAAAAAAAGATCAATATATTGGTGTATTACTTAAAAATCATCTTGATACCATTGTGATTTTATTTGCACTTCAGCTCATTGGAGTCAAGGCTGTTATTTTAAACAATCGATTATCGAAAAAAGAAGTAGTGTGGCAGTTAAATGACTCAAGGGCAGCCGCGTTAATTCTCGAAAATGATTTTTACGAGATAAAACAGGATGTAGAAGTGCCAGTTATTACAAAAGACGAGTTGTTTGCAGCAACTTCAGAAACTCCCGAAATACAGGAAGAAATTAATTTAGATGATGTCTGTACGGTTATGTATACATCAGGCACAACTGGAAATCCGAAAGGCGTCCTTCATACATATGGAAACCATTGGTGGAGTGCGGTCGGTTCTGCCCTAAATTTAGGATATACCGATAGTGACCGCTGGCTTTGCAGTCTGCCGCTTTTTCATATAAGTGGCTATTCCATTTTAATGAAAAGTGTTATTTACGGAATGCCTATTATACTCCATGAAAGCTTTGATGCTGACAGAGCGATACATGATATTAAACACAAACATGTTACGATTATGTCAGTGGTAGGAACGATGCTTTTTAGGATTGTTGAAACGCTTAAAGGTTCTAAGCTGCCAACTCATTTCCGCTGTGCGCTATTAGGAGGAGGTCCTGCACCGTTACCATTGTTAGAGGCATGTAAGGCAAAAGAAGTTCCCGTTTTCCAATCCTATGGGATGACGGAAACTGCTTCACAGATTGTCACACTAGCTCCGGAGTACAGTATCACAAAACTAGGTTCTGCAGGTAAGCCATTATTTCCATCACAAATTAGGATTATTTTGGAGAATGGTGTAATGGCCTCACCGGGGGAAGCTGGTGAAATAGTCGTCAAAGGACCAAACGTCACCTCGGGTTATTTGTATCGACCAGATGCCGTACAGGGCAATTTTAACGATGGGTGGTTTTATACGGGAGACATTGGCTATTTGGATGAAGAAGGTTTTTTATATGTGCTTGACCGGCGTTCTGATCTCGTTATCTCAGGAGGGGAAAACATTTATCCTGCCGAAATTGAATCGGTTTTATTATCTCATCCAGATGTCGCTGATGCAGGTGTTACTGGTATCGCTGATGAAACATGGGGACAGGTTCCCACGGCTTTTATTGTTCGCCAAAAAAATGCACAGGTTACGAAGGATGAACTTAAACGGTTTTGTTTAGAAAACTTGGCTAAATACAAAGTACCAAAATCATTCTTTTTTACGGAAAAACTTCCGAGGAACGCCTCTAAAAAGCTTCTGCGCAGAAAGCTATCTGAATTGATTCATGAGGACAGGATTCATAGATGAGAATAGCTCAAATTATACTAAGAGTGATAAGTATGCCATTGAAGTCCCCCTTTCACACTCATTTAGGGAGTGTTACAGAGCGTGAAGGGATTATTGTAGAAGTAATTGATTCAAATGGGATTTCTGGATATGGAGAGGGTGTCGCTTTTTCCACACCGTGGTACACAGAAGAGACTGTGGCGACTAGTTTACATATCATGAGTGATGTATTAATCCCTTTGCTCAAAAAAAGGCCAATAAAACATCCTGAGGACGCAGCTATTTTATTCCAGTCAATAAGGAGAAACCATATGGCCAAGGCAGGATTGGAAATGGCCATTTGGGATTTATACGCAAAAAGGAATTCAACATCGCTTTCTAACGTCATTGGGGGAACGAGGAGTGAAATTGCTTCTGGTGTGGTGGTTGCTGCTGATTCACTCATCAGTTCTCTCAATCAAATTGAAAAATATTTGGAAGAAGGATACCGGAGATTTAAGATTAAGATTAACCCTAATCAGGATTATGCTGTTCTAGCGGAAATACGCCGGTATTATCCAGAACTTCCTATTATGGCAGACGCCAATTCAGCTTATACCTTAAATGATATGGACAGATTGAAAGCGCTGGATGACTTTAATCTTTTAATGATCGAACAACCGCTGGCCAGTGACGATATTATTGAACACGCACTACTTCAAAACGAAATAAATACACCAATCTGTCTAGACGAAAGCATTGTCGGCTTTAATGATGCAAAAAATGCTATTGAACTGGGGAGCTGTAAGATTATTAATATTAAAGCAGGCAGGGTGGGAGGACTTTACGAAGCCAAAAGAATTCATGATTATTGTCTTGATAGGGGTATCGAGGTTTGGTGCGGCGGGATGATCGAATTTGGAATATCCCGTGCGCATAACATCGCACTTGCTTCACTTCCTGGCTTTACAATTCCAGGTGATATTTCTGCCTCTAATCGATTTTGGGAGGAAGATATCATTACCCCTGAGGTATGTGTTAAAAACGGTTTTGTAAGCGTCCCAAGTACACCTGGCATAGGGTTCAGCATTAATGAAAAAAGGCTGCAGGAAACCACAAGGTTCAAAAAGGCATTTAAATTCGAAAACAAATAAACCAGACAAAAAGTCTGGTTTATTTCTATCATCTATAGATCCGAAGGTTCGAATGTTTTACAATCGGTTTCTTTACTGTTGTCAGCTGTTTTTCCTTTGTGGCTGACAACATATATGCGATCCGCACTGCATTTATTTCCTTTTGCCCAGAATGAGCAGTTGTTAACCTCACATAATACATCTTGTGCCATTAGTATCACTCCTTATCATCATTCGTAATACAAAAATAGCTTGTGATTTTTGACATCTTCTCATCCCTGTAAGATAAAGGGAACTAACCAACTAATTGTTTAAAGCAGTTTTTAGTGATGCTAAGTTCTGCTCCATTAGAGTAAAATATGTTTCTTTATCTTTAATGTTTTCTTTTGTTAAAATACCTAAATTATGAACTGGCAAAGCCTTAGCTCCAATTTCCTTCTGAACAATTTCCGCTAATTTGGATTTGACATTTTGTTCAAAAAGGATGTAATGCAGTCCTTGTTCATCCGCCATTGAGATGATTTTTTCTAGTTCTCGCTGTGTAGGTTCATTCGTTGTAGAAAGGCCAGAAATACTAATTTCTTCAAGACCGTATCTTTGCTCCCAGTAACTAAATGCAGCATGAGTCACAAGGATATCTTTGTGTTTTGCGTTTTGAATGGTGCTTTCGAATTCCGAATTTAATTGATCTAATTCATCTGCAAGCTTCTGATAATTTTGATCAAACGTCTCTTTATTTTGAGGCATTTTTTCAATTAAAGAATCCCTAATGACAGCGGCCATTTCCTTGGAATAGACTGGGTCAAGCCATACATGTGGGTTAAAATCTCCCTCACCGTGATCCTCATGGTCGTCATGGTCGTCATGCTCTTCAACAGGATCCAAAATCAGATCCTCAGCAGTTGGAATCAGCGTGACGTTTTCATTTTTTAATGATTCCTTAGCACTCTCTACAAAGCCTTCTAACCCTAGGCCGATGTAGAAAAATAAATCTGAATCAGCCAATTTAATCATATCTTTTTGAGATGGTTCAAATGTATGCTCATCTGCTCCTGGAGGATAGATTGTATTAACATTAACGTATTTTCCACCGATACGCTCCGTAAAATATTGAAGTGGGAATACTGTGGAATAAACGGTTAACTGCTCTTTCTTTTTTTCTGATTGTTCATCCTCAGTACTGCAGGCAGTTATAACCAAGCTAATAAGTAAAATAAATGGTAAAAGAATAATTTTTTTCATATATGCTCCTTTAAAAATTAATAAACCGGAGTTATTACGATTTATATTCGAAAAATTTTTAGTATTAAGATTATAAAAAAATGCATAATACGGAACGATTCCGATTTCCTTATGTATCTTACAAAAAAAATGAGTTAAATGCAAGCATAATATTGTAGCATCCGTTAGAATTTAGGTATGCTTAGTATAAACAAAGTTAAGGTGGGATTATTGTGAATGACACTACATTATTAAATGAAATCTTGGATTATAACCAAAAATTTGTTGAAAGCCGCGAATATGAGAAATATGAAACAACAAAATTTCCAAATAAACGGATGGTCATACTAACATGTATGGATACAAGATTATTGGAGTTATTGCCTAAAGCTTTGAACTTAAATAACGGTGATGTAAAGACGATTAAAAATGCTGGGGCACTTGTATCTCATCCATTTGGAAGTATTATGAGAAGTATTCTTATTGCTGTTTACCAGTTGAAAGCAGAGGAAGTGCTAGTCATTGCTCACCACGATTGTGGGATGAGTGGATTGAAGGCTGAACCAGTAATAGAAAGTATGATGAGCCGGGGGGTAACAGAGGAAACGATTGATACCCTAACATATTCTGGAATAGACATTAAAAAATGGCTCCATGGATTTGATAATGTTACAGAAAGCGTGGAGCATAGCGTGGATGTAATAAGAAACCATCCGTTAATGCCAGAAGGTGTTCCGGTGCACGGGTTAGTCATTGACCCAAAGACAGGTAAACTTGACCTTGTTGTCGATGGCTACCAAAGTTAATTCTCTTTTTTTTCTGGCACAGGATCTATGCCGCCCGGATGAAATGGATGACATTTTAGGATTCTCTTTAATGTAAGCCAGCCTCCTTTTAAAGCTCCAAACCGTTGAACCGCTTCTAACCCATAATGTGAACACGTGGGATAAAAACGACAACTTGGCGGTTTAATAGGTGAGATGACAACTTGATAAAATCGAATAACAGATAGTAAAATTTTTTTAAACATTAGGGAAACTCCCTTCAACAAATTACTTAAAAGATATCACAAATAGAAAAAAACGTCTAAATTGTTAAGTATACCTAAGTTGATGAAAAAACTCGGAATTTATAGTATGATACTATCTATACGTATCACGTATTACGGCACTCTGTTGATTGGAACGGAAGGCACGAAGACTCCTGCGGGAGGACGGGGCAGGGGAGACCCCGCAGGCGCTTAAGCGCCGAGGAGGCTCCCCGGACCGCCCTAAGGTGCGCGAAGTGCCTGGAGAGGAAATCAACAGACCAGTCTAATACAGCCTAATGTATAAAAGGAGTGGGGAAGAATGCCTTCAGTAGAAAGCTTTGATTTAGATCATAATGCGGTTAAAGCACCTTACGTGAGACATTGTGGTGTTCATAAGGTAGGAACCGACGGTATAGTCAATAAATACGATATTCGTTTTTGCCAGCCAAATAAACAGGCAATGAAGCCTGATGTTATTCACACATTAGAACATCTGCTCGCTTTTAATCTCCGTGCACATGTTGAAAAATATAATCACTTCGATATTATTGATATCTCGCCTATGGGCTGCCAAACAGGCTACTATTTGGTTGTGAGCGGTGAGCCGACTGTTGAAGAAATCATTGACCTTCTTGAAGACACGATGAAGACAGCAGTGGAAATAACTGAGATTCCAGCTGCAAACGAAAGACAATGCGGACAAGCGAAGCTTCATGATTTAGAGGGAGCAAAACGTCTAATGCGTTTTTGGCTTGAGCAAAGTAAAGAAGACTTAAAACAAGTTTTTGCATAAAACCAATAAAGCGGAAGTGCCTTGCTCAGGGCTTATGACCCCGAGCCCCTAGGCGCTGGAGCTAGATTAATAAAAAAATTCCTATTCGTGTTGAATAGGAATTTTTTTATTGCTTTTTTTCGTTATCAGCATTAGTATCGTTCTTTAAATAAGGATTATCGTCGAGTGGATCTACTGTATGTTTAAATTTATATGCCTTTGACGTAGTAATAACTGCCAGCAAAAGAACAACGATAATGATAATAATGCTTACTGCAAATATCGTATACATTTTTTATCCTCCCATTCCCCTACTATATTTTAGCATGGTTTGATCCTTTTTTAACAAAAAAAAAGGAACTGACAATAGCAGTTCCAAATTTGAGTGGTATGTAATATTTAGTGGATATTTCTTGGATAATAAGTATGGGTGCGCTGCTGGCCGTATTCTTCCTGGGCGAATTTACCTTTTAAGCTCTCGATTAAATAAAGCCCCATTAAATCGTATAATTCTTGTTTATCCATCTCTTTAATTAAGTGCAGCAGATCCTCATGTGACATTTCTTCTAAGAAGGCGAATGCTAACATATCAATATCTTCTTCATCACCCGTCAGCTTGTCTCGATACATCTGAAATAATTCATCGACTAACCTCATTCCGTTCACCTCCAAAGAATTTTTAAAATTTTTTCCTTACTTATTCAATTCCCTTAATGATGAAAAATATCCTCTATGGCTAAAGCAAAAGTTTGTAAAAATGGTGAAAATCCATTTTCTTAATATTATGACAATTATACACCATTCATTTCTAAAAAATGAGTCGAAATTTGAAATAGAATAAATTTTATTTGATTGTGGGAAATTTTAAATAATATTAGTAAGGGGATGACATAATGGATGAGCAAAAAAAGACCTATTATATAGACGTTGGGCATGGACAAATATCTCAAAGTGCAACAGCTTCTGCTTGGAACTTTAAAATTCAGGCGAATGATGAGGAAATTACCCAGCTTCGTGAGCTGTTTGACCAAAATTATTCAACCGAATGGCAAAACTTCTTTAGAGCCCATGTTCCATATGTACAATATCATTATGACCGTGAAAACGACGCATATGACAATACAATTAATCAAGTGTATGAGATGATTTACAAATTGGGAGATGAGGAAGCGAAAAATCATATTGAATCAATGAACATCCTGCCAAAACAAGGTTAAAAAAAGCGGAAAATCCTATAAAAAGGATTTTCCGCTTTTTTCGATTATAATGAATTAACAAGAGGTACCCAGGGGTGAGGTTAGGTGAAAAATTTTTTAGATCAATTAGGGAACAAGGTTGAGCTATCATTTTCAAGCAATGCCTTTGAGCAGGAAGCGAAACATGTGTTTGTCATATGCAAATATTTAGATGATTGGTTATTAACAAAGCATAGCGTTCGAGGACTGGAATTTCCAGGAGGTAAGGTCGAGCCTGGAGAGTCCCTCAAAGAGGCTGCCATCCGTGAGGTTTATGAGGAGACGGGTGCGAAACTGGAGGAACTTTCACAGATAGCTGAATATAGAGTTGCAGACGAAAAAAATACTTTTGTAAAGGCTGTATTTTGGGGGAAAATAAAAACCGTACATAAACTGAATCAATACTACGAGACAGAAGGACCTGTATTAGTAAAAGGTGATCTGTTAGATTTGCGTTTTGGTGAAGAGTACAGCTTTATTATGAAGGATGAAGTGGTGGCAGAATGTATGAAGTATATCTATAAGCTGCAACATGAAAAAGAATAGCGGCAAATTTAGATAAGCCGCTATTCCTTGATAAGTTTTTTTTCCAATAACTCTACAAGCTGATACATGATGGTAGCAACGACCGCGATGACCAGCAGGGATAAAAAGACCAGGGTAAAATTAAAGACTTGAAAGCCATAAATGATAAAGTAACCCAGTCCTCTGGATGAAACTAAAAATTCACCAACGATGACACCGACCCAGGATAAACCAACATTTACCTTCAAGGTTGAAATGATTGTTGGAAAACTTGCCGGAAGGATAGCTTCCTTAAAGCATTGAAGACGTGTTGCTCCAAATGTTTGCAGTACTTTTAAATAGTTAGGGTCTACTTCTTTAAAAGAAGTATAAACAACAATCGTTGTAATAATAACTGAGATAATGGCCCCCATTGCTATAATGGAAGGATATCCCGGCCCAAGGGCGACAATTAATATCGGACCCAATGCCACCTTCGGCATCGCGTTTAGAATGACGAGATAGGGGTCGACAATTTTTGAGAGCATCGGTGACCACCAGAGCAATGCCGCTAGTACGGTTCCTAGTAACGTACCCAAAATAAATCCAAAAATAGTTTCAGTTAAGGTTACACCGAGATTGGACATCAAAGAACCATCTCGTAATTTTTCAAGAAATAAATCCCAAATTTTTGATGGAGAACTGAAGAGTAAAGGATCGATCCAACGTTTTTGACTCGAAATTTCCCAACTGGAAAAAAAGAGCAGGAAAATGACGATTTGATAAAAACGTACCCATCTTTTTTCAATTGTCAGGGATTGTAAATAATTTTTATGGAGGAGGCTCACGTTATTTTTTCCCTGTTTCAAGTGAATCCAGCTCCTTCCATATTTTCTGAAAGATACTTGAAAATGCTTCATGGTTTCTAGCGTTAAAAGGGGACAAGTTTCTTAGTTCATCTGGCATTTCAAATACTTTATGAATTCTGCCCGGACTTGGTGAAAAAAGCACAACCCGATCACTCATCGCTATGGCTTCACCAATATCATGTGTGACAAGAATGGCTGTTTTACCAAAGGAGTCGAGCGTGTTTGATACTAAGTCTTCCAGCTTTAACTTAGTTTGGTAATCTAATGCCGAAAATGGTTCATCCAGCATGAGCAGCTTGGGCTCCGTTGCCAGCGTTCTTACGAGCGCAGCACGCTGCCTCATACCACCCGATAGCTGATTAGGCAGCTGATTCTCAATACCGCTTAATCCCATTTTGTTTAAAAGGTCGATCGCTGCTTTTTTTGTTTGCTCATTCAATTGTTTGGATAATTTTAGACCAATAAGGATATTTTCCTCAATTGTTTTCCATGGGAATAGATAATCCTGTTGGAGCATGTAGCCGATTTGGTTTTTTAGCCCCGTGATGGGTTTATTTTCAAGCAAAATGGTTCCTTGTGTGGGCTTTATAAGCCCCGCAATGATGGAAAGTAAGGTTGTTTTTCCACAGC
Organism: Neobacillus sp. NPDC093182; assembly: GCF_044754045.1. Classification (NCBI taxonomy): domain Bacteria; kingdom Bacillati; phylum Bacillota; class Bacilli; order Caryophanales; family Bacillaceae; genus Neobacillus; species Neobacillus sp. NPDC093182. The sequence continues at coordinate 848,397 of NZ_JBIVOI010000001.1, read as the reverse complement.
CGCTAGGGCCGAGGAAGGAAACAAATTCACCTTCCTCTACTTGCAAACTTATTTCCGAGAGGGCCGTTGTTGCAGAGGCTTTTGTGAAATAAGTGTGATGGATATCTTTAATAGCTAAGAAACTCATTTGGACGGCCTCCCATTTTATTTATTCTTCTTTCACTTTTTCAGCTATTTCTGTGTTAACAAGTGTAGAATGATCAACTTCTTGCGGAAGCTCACCTGCTTCGTCCATGATGTCCTGGAGATTGTTCCACTCTTCAACATCAAGAATTGGATCAGTTGCAAACGAACCTTGCTCTTTATAACGGTCCACAACCTTGCTGATGAGTTCGATGTCTGTATCAGGGAAATAGGATTGAATAGCCTCAGCGATTTCGTCTGAGCTATGTGTTTCTACCCATTGCTGTGCCTTGTAAACGGCTCTCGTAAATTTTTCTATAATGTCCTTGTTTTCTTTCATGTAACTATCCTTTGCCATGAAGGTTGTATAAGGGACATGGCCAGATTCTGTTCCAAAGGAAGCAATAATATGTCCTTTTCCTTCTTGTTCGAAAATGCTCGCCTGTGGTTCAAATAATTGAACAAAATCGCCTGTTCCGGACGCAAAGGCACTTGGAATATTTGCAAAATCAATGTTTTGAATGAGATTTAAATCTTGATGAGGATTAATACCATGTTTCTTAAGAACGAACTCCCCAACCATTTGCGGCATACCGCCAGTACGCTGACCTAAAAATGTTGATCCTTTTAACATATCCCATGAGAAATTATCAATTTTCTCTCGTGAGACTAGGAAGGTGCCATCGGTCTGTGTGAGTTGTGCAAAATTAATAACCGGATCATTGGAGCCTTGAGCGTAAACATAAATAGATGTCTCAGAGCCTACCAATGCAATATCAGCACCATTAGATAACAGTGTTGTCATGGTTTTATCGCCGCCAAAGGCTGTAGACAATTCAACTTCCAGGCCCTCTTCTTCGAAAAATCCTTTTGCGATGGCAACATATTCAGGTGCATAGAAGATAGAACGAGTCACTTCAACCAACCGAACCTTTTCTATTTTCTCTGAATCGGTTTTGTCTGTATTGTTACAAGCGGCTAGTGAGAACATGAGAATTAAAATAAGAAGTGAAGAAAAGCTAATTTTTAACCATTTTTTCATACCAAACCCTCCTTATTACAATAAAAATCTGGGCTGTTGACCTAACATATCGTATGAAAGAGAAGTAAATGTGTGAATGCCTACTTACATAAATTTTTACGGATTAATGGAAAGGTGAAATGTAGTGAACAAACAGAATGGAAAAATCATTGAAGTTTATCGTTTTCCTTCACCCAATCCCAATGTGGAATTAAGGGAGATTACGTATCTTTCAAATGGATTGAGAGTAAAAGGATTACTTGCGGAACCGAAAATAAAAGGAAACTATGACGGCTTTTTATATTTACGGGGCGGTATTAAGAATGTTGGTAAGGTAAGACCTGCAAGAATTGCTCAATTTGCCTCTGAAGGATTTATTGTATTTGCCCCCTACTATCGGGGAAATCAAGGCGGGGAGGGGAATGAGGATTTTGCTGGAGAGGACAGGGAGGATGCTTTTGCCGGATTTGAGCTTTTAAAGTCGTTTCCTAATGTAGGGTTTATCCATGTTTTTGGTTTTTCGCGAGGTGGTGTAATGGCATTGATGACCGCACTCCAATACCAAGAGGCAGCTTCCATTGTTACTTGGGGCGGGGTAAGTGATATGTTTTTAACCTACGAAGAAAGAAAAGATTTGCGGAAAATGATGAAAAGGGTGATTGGCGGTACACCTGGAAAATATCCTGAACGATATAAAGAGCGAACTCCCCTTTATGAGCTCGAAAAGCTTTTAGCACCTGTTTTAATCATTCATGGAGTAAATGATCAGAATGTATCGGTAGAGCATGCCTACAGACTAGAAAGAAGACTCAAGATGTTAAATAAGCCGGTGGAGTGCTGGTACTTTGATGAGTTTACCCATTACTTTCCTCCCGTAGTAAACAGAAAAATCGTGAAAGATTTAACGAAGTGGATGAAATGTCAAATCAAAAGATGATAAAATAAAAGTAAGTCCAATCACAGAGGAGTTGGGTACATATGGGTATGCCTCTTGAGTTAAATACGATGATCGTAACAAAAGGCAGAGAAACAAGAATCGAAGAAAATCGTTTTGTTTTAGAAAAAGAAGGCTATCGACTTTATCCGATTGATATTCCCATTGACGTGAGAAAAACCATTGAAAGCGACACGAACGGGACAGCTGTCATTAAAAAAGTAGAATGGCAAGAAAACCGCACTTGGTTAACTTACCAATTAATTTCACTAAATTCTACAAATTAGTAAAGGCCCTTATCGAAATACGATAAGGGCTTTCTCTATTTAGGCAATTGGTCCGCCTTTTTCTTCAATTTCTGAATCAACTCTGGTGAATTTTTTAAAGTTTTCACGGAATTTAGCCGCTAAATCTTTTGCTTTCTTCTCATAGGCTTGTGGGTCATCCCAAGTTTTGCTTGGTTGAAGAACCTCATCAGGTACACCTGCAATATGGAGTGGAATATTTAGTCCAAAAATATCGTCTTTTACTGTTTCGACATTGTTTAGTTCCCCTTCAAGTGCAGCCTGAATCATTGCTCGTGTATAGGATAACTTCATGCGGCTCCCCACTCCGTATTCTCCGCCAGTCCAGCCAGTATTAACAAGAAAGACATTTGCATTATGCTCAAGAATCTTTTCACCAAGCATTTCTGCATAACGTGTTGCAGGTAAAGGCAGGAATGGTGCGCCAAAGCAGGTGGAGAAGGTCGCTTCTGGAGATGTAACACCACGCTCGGTTCCGGCTAACTTGGATGTATAACCACTCAAGAAATGATACATTGCCTGCTCTTTTGTTAACTTCGAGATTGGAGGCAATACCCCAAATGCATCGGCGGTTAAAAAGACAATGGTATTCGGGTGACCCGCAATGCTCGGTTCAACTATATTTTCAATGGCGTGCATCGGATAAGCAGCCCTTGTATTTTCAGTTAGAGTTGCATCGTCATAATCTGCAATTCTTGTATCGGGATTGAGAACAACATTTTCTAATACAGAACCAAAATGGATGGCATCAAAAATTTGCGGTTCTTTTTCCCTGGAAAGATTAATTGTTTTTGCATAGCATCCGCCTTCAATATTAAAAACGCCATTAGAAGACCAGCCATGTTCATCATCACCAATTAAACGGCGTTTGGGGTCTGCTGATAAAGTGGTTTTACCTGTCCCAGAAAGACCGAAGAACAGAGCAACATCACCTTCCACACCTATATTAGCAGAGCAGTGCATAGAGAAAATATTATTTTCAGGTAATAGGTAGTTCATGATTGAAAAAATCGACTTTTTCATTTCGCCAGCATATTCTGTTCCGCCGATTAATATCGTTCGTTTTTCGAATGAGATAATAATAAAGGTTTCAGACTTTGTTCCATCTACTACAGGATTTGCTTTAAAGTTTGGAGCAGAAATGACCGTGAAACCAGGTTTATGTGTCAGCAATTCTTCTTCACTAGGACGAATAAATAGTTGATGGGCGAATAGATTATGCCAAGCAAATTCATTCACAATTTGAATCGGCAATTGGGTCTTTTTATCAGCCCCTGCAAATCCTTTAAAAACAAAGATTTCATTTTTTTCTTTTAAGTATTCTAAAACTTTTTGATAGAGGTTATTAAAAACTTCTTCTGAAATGGGCTGATTTAAATTACCCCAATCAATTTTATCCTTAATGGATTCTTCCATTACAATAAATTTGTCTTGAGGAGATCTTCCAGTATATTTACCTGTTGATACACTGATCGCACCAGTTGAGGTTAGTTTTCCTTCATTTCTAGATAGTATTTTTTCCACTAATTGAGGAACAGACATTTGAATATGCACATGACTGTCTTCCAGCAATTGGTTTAATTCATTTGGGACATGTACTGAATTCATCAGAACGAACCTTCCTTTTCAAGTTTTTAATATTCGATATATTCATAAAAAGTATAACACATTTAATCGAATAGTCTATACTAATTGGTGAATTTGGGTTGTATTATTAAGTATAAATTTAAAATGGAAAAATTTCATATAATTATCCTTAATTTGCTAGCAAATTCATTGACAATGTTCGAGAGGTTCAAGTATGATACTAATTTGAACGGATACTCTCTTATCCTGAGCTGGTGGAGGGACAGGCCCTATGAAACCCAGCAACCTGCTTTATGAGAAGATGATTACGTAGTTATCATTTTCTCAAGTGCGAAGGTGCTAATCTGACGCAAGGTTTTGACCTTGAACGATAAGAGTGAAAGGACCGGAACAACCTTTCCTCATGTGGTAAGGTTTTTTGTTTTGTATAAGACCTTTTATCAAAAGAGCTGCTAATAAAAATCCTTTGTTTATTTCATACTAAGGGAATGAGTACCGTATCAATTTCAGTGGTTCTAGAAGTATACCTGTAACCTTCATATGAACCTTGATTTATCTCATAATATAGGAGGAAATCAGATGTCAACAAAACGTCGTTTGTTCACTTCTGAGTCAGTTACGGAAGGTCATCCAGATAAAATCTGTGACCAAATTTCTGATTCGATTCTAGATGCGATTTTAGCAAAGGATGCAAATGCTCGGGTTGCTGCTGAAACGTCCGTTACAACTGGATTAGTCTTAGTGGCAGGTGAAATCACTACATCTACTTACGTTGATATTCCAAAGATCGTTCGTGAAACAATTAAAGGAATTGGGTACAATCGTGCTAAGTATGGCTTTGATTCCGAAACATGTGGTGTTATTACCTCTATAGGTGAGCAGTCTCCAGACATTGCGATGGGGGTCGATCAGGCACTTGAAGCACGTGAAGGGCAAATGTCTGATGAAGAAATTGAAGCTATTGGGGCAGGAGACCAAGGTTTAATGTTTGGGTTTGCATGTAACGAAACGAAAGAACTAATGCCTCTACCAATTTCATTAGCTCACAAGCTTGCACGTCGTTTAACTGAGGTTCGTAAAGAGGAAATTCTTCCTTACCTGCGTCCGGATGGAAAGACACAAGTAACGGTAGAATACGATGAGAACGACAAACCTGTCCGTATTGATACGATTGTTATTTCAACACAGCACCATCCCGAAATTACGTTAGAGCAAATCCAACGTAATGTAAAAGAGTATGTTATTAATCCAGTTGTTCCGAAAGAACTAATTGATGAAAATACAAAGTATTTCATTAATCCTACAGGTCGTTTTGTTATCGGTGGACCTCAAGGGGATGCTGGTCTAACTGGACGTAAAATTATTGTTGATACGTATGGCGGATATGCTCGTCACGGCGGCGGCGCATTCTCTGGTAAAGATCCTACAAAAGTTGACCGTTCTGCAGCCTATGCAGCTCGTTATGTTGCGAAGAATATTGTAGCAGCAGGACTTGCAGATAAGGTTGAAGTGCAGCTTGCCTATGCAATTGGTGTTGCAAGACCTGTTTCCATTTCCATTGACACATTTGGGACTGGAAAAGTAAGCGAAGAAGTTTTAGTCAATCTAGTTAGTAAAAACTTTGACCTTCGCCCAGCTGGAATCATTAACATGTTAAATCTTCGTCGCCCAATCTATAAACAAACTGCAGCATATGGTCATTTCGGCCGTACAGATGTTGACCTTCCTTGGGAGCGTACAGATAAAGCAGACACATTACGTCAACAAGCAAATATTTAATTAAACCCAATGTACAGGGGAGTTGCATTTTTAATGTAACTCTCTTTTTGATTTCGTCGTCTAAGTTTAGGGCAATGTGTTTAGGTGAAAACTATTTGTACCTGAATTTTCCTACCTTTCACACTGACATTTTTATATGAATAGTGGTAGGATAGGAGAGTATGTTTTTTAAGTTTGGATATTTAGATTGGAGTAGGTGACGTACATAATGTGTGGTTTTATTGGTTGTGTACACGACAAGGCACAAAACTATCGTGATGATCAAAAACAACAATTCAAAAATATGAACGATATTATAACCCATCGTGGACCAGATGATGATGGCTTTTATTATGATGACCATATTCAATTCGGTTTTCGCCGCTTAAGCATTATTGATATTGAATGCGGGCATCAGCCATTAACGTATGAAAATGAGCGCTATTGGATTATCTTTAATGGTGAGGTATATAACTACCTAGAACTTCGTGAAGAATTGCTCAAAGAAGGCTTACAGTTTGCAACAAACTCTGATACAGAAGTTATTATTGCTCTATATAGCCAATTGAAAGAGAAGGCTGTTGAAAAACTGCGCGGGATGTTCGCCTTTACGATATGGGATAAACAAGAACAAATTGTATTTGGTGCAAGAGATCCTTTCGGGATTAAACCGTACTTCTATTTTGAGGATGGAGAAAGAACATTCTTTGCATCCGAGAAGAAGAGTATCCTTCTAGCTCTAGAGAACGATGTTTTAGATTATGATTCCCTACAGCACTATTTAACGTATCAGTTTGTACCTGAGCCAAACACGATGTCAAAAGGCATTCATAAGTTAGAACCGGGACATTATTTTACCAAGAAGATTGGCTCTCCAATGGAAATTAAAAGATATTGGAAGGCAAGTTTTAACCCGGTACAGAAAGCAGAATCAGCATTTATTAAAGAAATTCAAGACGTGTTAATCGATTCAGTTAAAATGCATATGAGAAGTGATGTTCCTGTTGGTTCATTCCTTTCAGGCGGAATCGACTCTTCCATTATTGCTTCGATTGCAAAACAATTTCATCCAGCCATAAAGACGTTTTCAGTCGGTTTCGAGCAAAATGGTTTTAGTGAAATAGATGTTGCAAAAGAAACTGCCGATAAACTTGGGGTAGAAAATATTAGTTATGTGATTACACCACAGGAATACATGAATGAACTGCCAAAAATCATTTGGCATATGGATGATCCACTTGCAGACCCAGCTGCCATCCCGTTGTACTTTGTGGCCCGTGAAGCAAGAAAGCATGTTACGGTTGTTCTTTCTGGTGAAGGCGCGGATGAATTGTTTGGCGGTTACAATATTTATCGTGAACCACAGGATTTAGAAGTGTTTAATAAAATCCCAAGAGTAGGAAAAGTATTGCTTAAAGGGATTGCGAACATGATGCCTGAAGGAATGAAAGGGAAGAGCTTTATTGAACGTGGAGTAACTCCTATGGAAGAACGTTATATTGGTAATGCTAAAATGTTCACGGAGGAAGAAAAAAGAGATTTGCTATCTGTTTACCGTGAAGGTTTAAATTACACCGATATCACAAAACCACTCTACGCTGAATCAAAAGGCTATGATCCAGTTGACCGCATGCAATTTATTGATATTCATACATGGATGCGCGGTGATATTTTATTAAAAGCGGATAAAATGACGATGGCTCATTCATTAGAGCTACGAGTTCCATTCTTGGATAAAGCGGTTTTTGAAACAGCATCCAAAATTCCGACTAGCTTGAAAACAGCTAACGGCACAACGAAGTATATTTTACGAAAAGCAGCGGAAGGTATTGTTCCGGAGCATGTATTGAATCGTAAGAAACTTGGGTTCCCAGTGCCTATTCGCCATTGGCTGAAGAATGAAATGAATGAGTGGGCAAAGACGATTATCAGAGAAAGCAATACGGATCATTTACTAAATAAATCTTACGTATTGAATCTTCTTGAAGATCACTGTCAAGGGAAGGCGGATAACAGCCGTAAAATATGGACTGTGCTAATCTTTATGGTATGGCATCAGGTTTATGTGGAGGGTAAGTATTCCTTTTCAGGACAAAAAGAACTACAGACGATGAAATATTAATAAACGGTGTTGTGAGGAACAGAACTTAAAAAACAGATACAAACGTTAAAGAATGGCTCGAAGTTCTCTTCGGGCCATTCTTTTTATTGGTGGGAGTCCGAATAGAGCAGGCATTCAGACATAGCAATGCCCAATCAAGAAAGTCAGTCCATATTGGCCGCGCATTCTGATAACGGAACAAGTAGTGCGCTCCTAGTTAGTTAAATTATTTCTGTAAGGACTTATAATACTGAGCTTTCTCCGCATATTCTGTATAAATCCTGTTCATTTCGCTAATGTCATGTGCATTTAATTCTCTAATAACTTTTGCCGGTCTGCCAAATGCTAAGGTATTAGGTGGTATTTTTTTACCTTGTGGTACAAGACTGCCTGCGCCGATAAAAGCGCCTTCTCCGATTTCTGCTTGGTCTAGAATAATGGAGCCCATGCCGATCAAAGCCTTTTTTCGAATAATACAGCTGTGGAGAATCACCTGATGACCAACGGTTACTTCATCCTCTATGATCAACGGGTTATTGGGGCTTTGATGCAGAACAGAGTTGTCCTGAATATTCACTTTTTTCCCGATGATCGTAGGTGCCACATCTCCTCTAATGACAGAATTAAACCAAACGCTCGATTCTTCACCTATTTCAACATCACCTGTAATAGTGGTAAAATCTGCAAGGAAGGCAGAGTCAGCAATTTTTGGGTATTTACCTTTGTATGGATAAATCATTTAGGTCGCTCCTTTTTGACTGAAATACATATTCATTCTAATATAATACTAAATAGAATTTTTTTCTAGGAGGAAAAACTATGTGGAAGTGGGAAGCAGAAGGGGAAGCGAAGGCTGTAATCGTGATGGTTCATGGTGCCATGGAACATCATCGAAGATATGGCTGGCTCATTGAAATGTGGCGCGGGTCTGGTTTTCATGTCATTATGGGTGATCTTCCTGGGCAAGGCATGACAACAAGATCCCGCAGGGGCCATATAGATTCATTTGAAGAGTACATAAGTGAAGTGAAAGAATGGATTAAAGCAGCCTTTCGTTATGAAATACCTGTATTTTTATTCGGCCATAGTATGGGGGGCTTAATTGCGATTCGTCTGCTGCAGGAAGAAAACTTTGACTTGGCCGGGGTCATTCTCTCATCACCATGCTTAGGTTTAGTTCATACTCCTCCCAAAATTTTAGATATACTATCACACGGAATTAATGTTGTGTTTCCATCATTAAAAATGAATTCAGGCATAACCGTTGATATGGCTACCAGAAATCAAGATGTAATTGAGGCGGATAGAGATGATACCCTCTATATCACAAAAGTCTCTGTTAGGTGGTACCGTGAATTAGTTGAGGCTATGAAAGAGGCTTTCCTATCAATCGAAGGCACAAAGGATGTCCCAATGCTTGTGATGCAAGCAGGTGATGATAAGATTGTTAATAAGATTCCCGCTAAGGATTGGTTTAATCATGCACCATTATCAGAAAAAAGATATAAGGAATGGCCAAAGCTGTATCATGAAATTTTTAATGAACCAGAACGGGATGATATATTTGAGTACGCGAAGGATTTTGTTATCAGCCAATTAAAAGCAATAGGTTACATTGTTTAAGAAAGGGAAGATCACTCCATGATGCCAATCAGACTCATGTCGAAAGTATACCGTCGCATTATTCCAGCAGTCCATCAAGAGCTAAGGTTTTGGAGGTCCCGAGCAGAAAGTATCCCTAACGAGGAGCTTAGAAAGCAAGCTCTGGCTAGTATTGAACATAAAACGTTTCACTGTGAAGGCGGAGGTATTCTTGCTCTTTCCGCGAATGGTGAGTATAAAAAAGCAGTGAAGTTTATCGTTGCTTATCAAACCATTAGTGATTACTTAGATAATCTTTGTGATCGGAGTACTTCGCTCGATCCGAAGGATTTTGCAGCCCTTCACGAATCCATGCACGATGCCTTGACACTTGGAAGTAAACCTGGAGATTATTACCGATTTCGTGAGGATCAGAACGATGGCGGCTATTTAAATGATTTAGCTCAAACTTGCAGATCTGTTTTACAAGAAGTGAAACATTATCCAATAATAAAAGATTACTTGTTGGAGCTTTGCGAATATTACTGCAGCTTACAAATACACAAGCATGTTATTCATGAAGAACGTGTACCCCGTCTTGAAAAATGGTTTGAAGATCATCAAAGTAACCTGCCAGAGATGGAATGGTATGAGTTTTCTGCTTGCTCTGGCTCCACATTGGGGATATTCTGCCTCATTTCGTATGCGATGAGAGAGGACTTTTCTGCAGTGGATGCTGAAAATATTCGTAAAGGGTATTTTCCTTACATACAGGGACTGCATATATTATTAGATTATTTTATTGACCAAGAAGAAGATCGAGAGGGCGGCGACTTGAATTTCTGTTTCTATTATGAAAATCCAGAAACACTTTTCAAACGTTTAAAGCACTTTGTCACGGAAGCAGACAAACATACAGAATTTCTGCCACATAAGAAATTCCACCAGCTTATTAACAGAGGCTTGTTGGGAATTTATTTATCGGATGGGAAGGTTCGTAAACAAAAAAATATCCGTAAATTAGCAAAGGGAATTATTAAAACAGGCGGAATTATTAGCTATTTCTTCTATATCAATGGACTAGCATATCGTTCCTTTCAGAAATGGATTCCCTCATTATTTACAAGACTATCGTAAAAAAGAAAAAACCAGGCCAAAGCAGCCTGGTTTATCTTTTCTCAATTGCAACGATGAAAGGTGGATTATTTTGTTGGTTGATAAATCGATACTGAAGGACATGAGCCTTCTTCTGATCGATATCCTGACAATACGTCAATAAAGCGTCCCGCTCAACTGCACCTTCAGCGTGGCCATGGTAAATCACAAGGATTATTAATCCTTCTGGAACCATTATCTCAAGTAGCTGTTCGATTGCCGATATGGTGGTTTCTGGTTTAGTAACAACTGATTTATCACTGCCAGGCAAATAACCTAAGTTAAAAATCGCAGCTTTGACCTTACCATGATGTTCCGCGGGTATTAATTTGGAAAGGTGTTCATGACCATTTTGAAAAATAGTAACGCGGTCAGCCAAACCATGTTGGTTCAGCCTTTCCATACTTGTTCGAACGGCATCCTCTTGTACATCAAATCCATAAACAGTGCCATTTTCACCTGCAAGATTTGCCATAAAAAGAGTGTCATGACCATTTCCAAGTGTTGCGTCAACAACCACATCACCATTAGAAATCGTCATTTCAAGTAATTTCTTTGCATAAGGAAGTATGCGGTCCAGCTTCACGGTTAGTTCCTCACAATACTATTTTGGTGATATTTCCCTTGATAACTGTCTCTTCTTTTTAGCTCAGCGTCAATGGAATTTAGTACTTCCCACTTGTTTACACTCCACATTGGTCCTACCATTAAATCAATCGGTCCGTCCCCGGTAATCCGATGAACAATCATTTCTGGCGGTAAAATTTCTAATTGGTCACATACTAAATTTACATAATCCTCTTGAGAAAGAAATTCAAGCATGCCTTTTTCATATTGTTTCACCATCGGTGTGCCTTTGAGTAAATGAAGCAGATGGATTTTTATCCCCTGAACATCAAGCTTAGCAACTTCTCTTGCTGTTTCCATCATCATTTCATATGATTCAAGCGGTAATCCATTGATAATGTGGGAACAAATTCGGATGCCGTGTTTTCTAAGTTTATTTACACCTTCAACATAACACTGAAAATCATGGGCGCGATTGATTAGTAATGCAGTACGTTCATGTACCGTTTGCAAGCCAAGCTCAACCCATAGATATGTTCTTTGGTTTAATTCGGCTAGATATTCAACCACTTCATCCGGAAGGCAGTCTGGGCGAGTTGCAATCGATAAACCGACCACTCCCTCCTGATTGAGAACCTTTTCGAATTTTTCGCGGAGAACCTCAACAGGTGCATGTGTATTTGTATAAGCTTGAAAGTAGGCCATATATTTGCCATCTTTCCATTTGGTATGCATTTTTTCCTTAATTTCAAGGAATTGGGTCTCTAAATCATCCGCTCGGTCTCCTGCAAAATCGCCTGATCCAGCGGCACTGCAAAAAGTACAGCCGCCGTGTGCAACCGTACCGTCACGGTTTGGGCAGTCAAAGCCGCCATCTAAAGCGACCTTAAAAACTTTATGGCCAAATTGCTGGCGTAAGTGATAATTCCAGGTATGGTAACGTTTATCGTCAGTAGCATATGGAAAAGGGTTGGTCTGAGTCAATTCAGAAACCTCCTTTAAGTTTTTTAAGCATAAAGTCAATTTTATCACGAAAATAAACGCTTATCCAACTGAATTGTTTACCAGTAATTATCACGTAATAGGAAAAGCGAGAGAGAACAAAATAAGTATGAAGCACTTTGACTCATTGAGGGAAGTGTTTTACCAAATAGAAGGGGGTCCTTAGATGGCTACTCGTGCTTCAATGGATACTTTAATCCAGCAATGTGAGGATGTTATTCGCTATGCACAGGATCAATTAAAAGAAAGCAGCCTTCAAGAGCATTATAACAATGATGATTATACGAACGCCTTACAACAGCTTGAGCAAACCTATCAGGATATTGCTAAAATGGCTCATAGTGCGAATGGGCAGCAGCGGGATCAACTCCATCGGATGAGACTTCAAATTCAACAGCTTCAAAATAATATGATTTTAGAGGGGCAGGCATTTAGAGGAGGAGATCTTTCTTGAAAAAGCGATCTAAACAACAAAACCCTGAACAAAAAACCCGAAATGGGAATAACAATCAGGATCTTGAGCTTGGTCAGGATGTTGATCTTGTTAAACAATCAAAAAAGAAATATGAAAAATCTGGCGGCCAGCCGGTAAAGTCGAAGTTTCATCAAGAAAAGGACCAATCATCTTAATAAATCGCTTCAGACCTTCAACATATGTTGAAGGTCCTTTTTATGATGAAAACCCCTAAAAACACCGTGAATATAAGGTAAAATCACCGTTCACAAATTAGAAATAACTCAATATCTTTTTGTGATTTTGGTCACAGAATGGGTTTGGGCTTCATGGGATAAATAAGATATAAATTTGGATTCCTGGTGATTAATCTTGATGATTCTTGTGAATGCATTCACAAAAAGTTCACACTTTGAAAGGAAGTAGATACAATGAAAAAATTACTGCTTAACATAAATATACTCCTATGCTTTTTTCTGGTATTTAACCCGTCGATTATTGCCGGAGAAGAGAATCAAAATATCTTGACTATGGAGGAACTTTCAATCAAGGTAATGCCAGAATTTGCTTACCATCCCAATGATGTAAAGAAAGAACATCCCCCATTATTGATTGGCTATCAGGGAACCATGCGAAATCTTTCAGAACAGCCGCAAAAAGGGCAAATTGAACTGCCGCTGCCTATGGAAGAAAAGAATTTCCGGATTGGCTTTGCAGCTGATTATTCCAGTGATTTATCGAAGGTGTATGAAATTGAGTACATAATCGACCAAGAAAAAGGGACCATTTCTTGGACAACAAGCGAAGAGATTCTGCCAAAAGATGTTTATAAATTCGTTGTTGAATTTTACACAGATACCATAATGGTTGAAAAAGAAAAGAAAACACTTTCATACCAATTTAAAAGCTTTACGGATATAGGTTTATTCAATATATCATTCATACAGCCCCTGCAGGCAAAAAAGACAGTGCTAAATCCGGCACCTGAAGAGAAAAAGACTCACGCTGATGAGGAAGGAGTTTACTCCTATTTCTTTCAAGGAATAAAGGCTGGGGAGGAGAAGAGTTTCACACTTACGTATGAGCGAAATGAAACGAAGCCTGCTATCGAGGTGATGGAGAAACAAGACCAACAACCAATTGAAACTGTCAACAATGAAAAAAATCCTGCTATCCATTCAATCGCAGCTTTTAGCGGAGCAGGTTTACTAATCACCGGTGCGTTTACTTATTTCGTTAAAAGTAAACGCAGGAAGAGTTAGCTTTGCAGTACCATTCCTTTGGCAATAAAGTACTGAGTACTTTATTCAATAAATTAAAGAGAGAAAGAGATCTATATTATGGGAGGTGAAAGGATGTTAAAAAAATCGTTTAAAAAATTACTGGCAATTGATAAAAGAGTCTTACTATTAGGTGCTCTTTTAGCTGGCGTACTCTTTTCCTTTGGGACGGTTAAAACAATGGCTTACCTGGATTCACCTGGTTTTTGTCAAAACTGTCATACCATGAAATCGGTTTATACGTCATTTGTAGATTCTACTCATGCTGAATTGCAGTGTAACGACTGCCATTTACCACATGAGAGTGAGGCAGGGAAATTATTTTTTAAGGGCCGCGCAGGGATGACACATATTTTTTATAACACCCTGGGTACTGAAGATATACCAGATAGAATTTATGCGACCACACGGACATTGAGAGTTATTAATAAAAACTGTGCAGAGTGTCATAAGAGCACTGTTGATAATGTTTCACATGACGCGAAAGAAAACTGTATGTCATGTCACCAGACTGTACCACATGGCAGCGACTTCAAAGATGATAGTTATGATCAGCCGCCTAAGTCCGGTGAACTATTAAAAAATAAGGGAGGATTTTAAGAATGAATAGGTTCCGTTATGGGGCATACCTCCTTCTACTAGTATTTGTTCTCATCATTACTGGCTGCAGCAGTTCCAGTGAGAATGCAGGTGAAAAGACGGCAAGTGCTAAGGAAGCGACGGGGAAAACAGGCCTTTCTAAGGATGAAATAAGCAATGAAGCTTTTAAAGAGTTATTTCCACTTCAATATAATAGCTATATGAAAAATGAAAAAATGGAAGATACAAAATACAATGGTTCCGTAAAGCGCAGTAAGTACGACCCTGATAAAGAACCATTACTTCCAGTACTATTTAATGGTTATGGATTTGCTACTGAATATAATGAAGACCGCGGGCACGTATATGCTTTGGAAGATATTCGCGATGTAAAGCGTATTACCGATAAATCAGTTGGTTCTTGTTATACCTGTAAGTCAACAGCAGTACCACAAATGATTGAAGAAATGGGCGACGATTATTGGGGTGCCAATTTTAATCAAGAGATTTGGCCTAAAGGGGAAGCAATGGGACACTCCCCAATTGGATGTTCTGATTGCCATGATCCCGAAACAATGGACTTACGTGTTACACGTCCAAGCTTCTATAAAGCATTAGAAGCTCAAGGAATTGATACTTCCAATCCAACCAAAAACGAAATGCGCAGCTATGTTTGCGGCCAATGCCATGTGGAGTATCACTTTGCGGCAGACAACAGTGAAGTGACTTTCCCATGGGATAATGGTTTTAAGCCTGAAGATATGTATGAATACTATAACACCATTGCAAAAGAAAATGGCTTTGAAAAAGACTGGGTTCACAATATCTCAGGAGCACCGATGTTAAAATCACAGCACCCTGAATATGAAACTCATGCTTCTGGTACACATGGTAAAGCAAATGTGTCCTGTGCAGACTGTCATATGCCTTATGAACGTGTTGATGGAAAAAGAAAAATCACTTCTCATTATTGGACTTCACCACTTAAAACAATGGATACATCTTGCGGCCAATGTCATGGTGATAGAGATTTAGATAAGCTAAAAGATCGTGTTATTGAAATCCAAGATGCAAACGTTAGTGCCTTACATGAAGCACAGGATATCTCAACGACAGCTCACTATTATATTAATAAGATGATTACTTCTGGAGTCAGCCAAGACAAGATCAAGCAAGCTCAAGAATTTGTACGTAAAGGTCAATGGTTTTGGGATATTATTGCAGCTGAAAACTCTTCAGGCTTCCACAATCCACAAGGTTCAATGGATTCATTAAGAGAATCAGTTGTACAATCAAACAATGCAATTTCCCTTGCAACAGAAGAGTTAGTGAAAAAAGGTGTAAGCATAGAAGAAGTTAAGACTGAAATTGAAAAAGTGAAAGCAGCCGTTCAAGCTGAAACGGTTAATGAGAAGAAAAAGGATCATGCCGTAAACAGCTACTTCCCTGCTCAGCAGCCAGTAGTGCCAGCAGTAAAAAAATAGACCCCTTCAACCATTTTCCTAATCGTCCCGCCAAGAAGGATTAAGAGATGTTTGGAAAGAGTCCATCATTGATGTTGTGAAAACACTGTTTCTATTTGAGGAACAGTGTTTTCTGTAATTATTGTGAATAATTTGCGTCTCGCTGTCAATAAAACTTATTCCGTATTGGTCTAAAATGGAGGGAATTTAAATATTTTATAAGAAAAACCAATATGAAATAGGTGAGGCTCATGTATGTTGTCCACTTTTTCGAAAACAAAGTAGAGATAGTAAATCAGTTTCTTGGAAGTGTTCCAGCCGTTGGTGATCCGATTGCCATTAAAGGTCGTAAGGGGAAGGTTACTGGAGTTAATCAGGTTGATGACAAACATGTCCATGTACAGATTACGGTAGAAAAAGCAGCAGTTAAAAATAAACCTACAGCTGCTGACCTAGCGAAAAAGAAAAAGAGGTAAGAGCCAAATCCAAAGCCCTTTTTATTGAAGGGTTTTTCTTTTTTGTGAAGATTGTTATTTTAAAAAACTATATTTTCGCTTATGTAATATTATTCAATAATACAAGATTATTATGTAAACAGCTAAAGAAAAAGATTGTCAGGAATCTTGAATGGGTCTAAAATAAATTTTTGGAACTTGTTATTGTTATTGTAAAGGAGCGTTTTTTATGCCACGTGCCTTATGGCTATTAATTATTGGGATGGCAGTGAATGTAACGGGCAACTCTTTTTTATGGCCATTAAATACAATCTATATTCACGATCATTTAGGAAAGTCGTTATCGATGGCCGGGGTTGTTTTAATGTTAAACTCCGCAGCGAGCGTTATTGGAAATCTTTATGGCGGCAGTCTTTTTGATAAAATTGGCGGCTACAAATCTATTCTTCTAGGAATATGTATCTCCCTGTCAGCCCTGGTTGGGTTAACGTTCTGGCATGGCTGGCCGGAATATATTGTTTTCCTTACTATTATTGGATTTGGCAGTGGAATCACTTTCCCAGCCATGTATGCGATGGCGGGAATGGTTTGGAGGGAAGGCGGACGTAAAGCCTTTAACGCCGTTTATATTGCGCAAAATCTTGGGGTAGCGGTCGGAGCCGCACTTGGAGGCATTGTTGCCGATTACTCGTTTGAATTAATCTTCCTTGCTAACGCCGTTATGTATATTATCTTTTTACTAATCGCTGTTTTTGGCTATAAAGGGATTTCAACTGGTTCGGCTAAACAAGCGAGTAGCCTTCAGGAGGCAGCACTAGTAAAAGGTCGAAAGAATCTCTATGCTTTATTGATTTTATGTTCAGGTTATTTGCTATGCTGGGTTGGCTACGTTCAATGGATGACAACAATTGCTTCTTATACTCAGGAAATTAATATATCATTAGCGCAATACAGCCTTCTATGGACGATAAACGGTGCATTAATTGTTCTTGGTCAGCCATTATTAAACAGCTTGCTTAAGCGTCTTGCTGCCACCCTAAAGGTACAAATCCTCATCGGAATTGCTATTTTTATTGTTTCTTTCCTTATAGCAGGACATGCAAGCGCATTTTCAGGATTTCTAGTAGCGATGATTATTTTAACCATTGGGGAAATGTTTATTTGGCCAGCAGTTCCTACAATTGCATTTGGCCTAGCACCAAAAGGGCGCGAAGGTTTTTATCAAGGAATTGTTAATAGCACCGCGACTGGAGGAAGAATGATCGGCCCATTATTAGGCGGCCTGCTGGTTGACCTATATAGTATGTCTGCATTATTCTACGTTTTAATTGGATTATTCATCATAGCAGCCGTAACAACTCTAGCCTATGACCGCATTTTAAAAACAGAAAAGAAATTAAACGTAAAACTTTCTTAACCTTAAATTCCCGGCTTCTCCTGTGAGGCCGGTTTTTTATGTTTAAAAATTTTTTTTTTGGTCAAACTGTTTTAGAAGAATGTTACTTGCATACTGCGAAGAAATTTATTACAATTACCGTAATACTTTTTATAATGAATGACAGTGATTAGGAGTAGTAGTGAATCATATCCGTTTTTTAGAGAGTTGACGGCTGGTGCAAGTCAATCGGGTACATCATGAACTCGCCTATGAGTTGCAAACATGAATGTTCAGTAATGTTTGCCGTATTCCGCGTTAAGGATGAATGAAGCGAGTGTTTTACAACACTAATGTGGGTGGTACCGCGGGAAGATACATAGACAATCCTCTCGTCCCTTTTTGGGATGAGGGGTTTTTTATTTTTTTAAGGAAAGAAGGAACTGACAATGAGTTTCAATCATCAGCATATCGAGAAAAAGTGGCAAAGAAAATGGGAAGAAGAAATGACGTTTAAAACAAGTGAAGAATTTGATAAACCAAAATTCTACGCATTAGATATGTTTCCTTATCCATCTGGAGCAGGACTACATGTGGGACACCCTGAAGGCTACACCGCTACAGATATTCTTGCACGCCTAAAGAGAATGCAAGGGTATAATGTTTTACATCCAATGGGCTGGGATGCATTCGGTTTACCTGCAGAGCAATATGCATTGGATACCGGAAACGACCCTGCAGAGTTCACAGAAAAGAATATTAACACGTTCCGCAGACAAATTAAATCATTAGGTTTCTCCTACGACTGGGATCGTGAAGTGAATACAACTGACCCTGAGTATTATAAATGGACCCAGTGGATTTTCTTAAAACTATGGGAAAAGGGCCTTGCTTATATTGATGAAGTAGCAGTAAACTGGTGCCCTGCACTTGGTACCGTATTAGCGAATGAAGAAGTTATTGATGGCAAGAGTGAGCGTGGGGGACATCCGGTTGAACGCAGACCAATGAAGCAGTGGATGTTAAAAATTACGGCTTATGGTGATCGTTTACTTGAAGACTTAGAAGAGCTTGACTGGCCAGAAAGCCTTAAAGAAATGCAGCGCAACTGGATCGGTCGTTCGGAAGGGGCTGAAGTAACCTTTGCCATCGATGGACATGATGAAACATTTACTGTGTTTACCACTCGTCCTGATACTCTTTTTGGTGCAACCTATGCGGTGCTTGCTCCTGAACATTCTTTTGTCGATAAAATTACAACAGCCGAGCAGCGGTCAGCGGTAGACGCTTATTTAGACCAAGTTAAAACAAAGAGTGATCTGGAGCGTACGGACTTAGCAAAAGAGAAGACAGGAGTATTTACCGGTGCATATGCAATTAATCCAGCTAATGGTGAGAAAATGCCAATTTGGATTGCCGATTATGTGTTAGTAAGCTACGGTACTGGCGCTATCATGGCGGTACCTGCGCATGACGAACGAGACTATGAGTTTGCAAAGCAATTTGACCTTCCGATTAAGCCGGTGGTTGCAGGGGGAAATATTGAAACGGAAGCTTATACGGGTGATGGTGAACATATTAACTCTGATTTCTTAAACGGTCTAAATAAAGAAGAAGCGATTACGAAGATGATTGCATGGTTGGAAGAAAAGGGGATTGGAACGAAGAAGGTAACTTTCCGTTTACGCGATTGGCTGTTCAGCCGCCAGCGTTATTGGGGTGAACCGATTCCAATTATCCATTGGGAAGATGGCACAATGACTGCAGTTCCTGAAGACCAGCTGCCATTAACTTTACCGAAAACAACTAATATTAAGCCTTCTGGAACGGGAGAATCACCGCTTGCTGTGATTGAGGATTGGGTAAATGTCGTGGACCCAGAAACAGGTAAGAAAGGGCGTCGTGAAACGAATACAATGCCACAATGGGCAGGCAGCTGCTGGTATTATTTACGCTATATTGATCCAAAAAATGATCAAGCACTTGCTTCAAAAGAAAAATTAGAACACTGGCTTCCTGTAGATGTTTACATTGGCGGCGCAGAACATGCTGTTCTTCACTTATTATACGCTCGTTTCTGGCACAAAGTCCTTTATGATATCGGGGTTGTATCAACAAAAGAACCATTCCAAAAGCTATTCAACCAAGGTATGATTTTAGGCGAAAACAATGAAAAGATGAGTAAATCAAAAGGAAATGTTGTAAATCCTGATGATATCGTTGACAGTCATGGCGCCGATACACTTCGTTTATATGAAATGTTCATGGGACCGCTTGATGCTTCCATTGCTTGGTCAACAAATGGTCTTGACGGTTCTCGTCGTTTCTTAGACCGTATTTGGCGTTTGATGGTGGAGGAAAACGGAGAATTAAATCCAAAAATTCAAGAGAATGAAGAAGCCTCTAATTTAGAAAAGGTATACCACCAAACAGTGAAAAAGGTAACCGAGGATTATGAGGGCTTGAGATTTAATACGGCAATTTCACAAATGATGGTATTTATAAACGAAGCATATAAAGCAACTGTTCTTCCAAAGCACTATATGGAAGGCTTTGTAAAAATGCTTGCCCCAGTAGCCCCGCATGTGGCTGAAGAACTTTGGGAAAAGCTTGGGTCTCGCGGTACAATTGCATATGAAACTTGGCCAGCATATGATGAAGCTAAATTAGTGGATGATGAAGTTGAAATTGTGATCCAAGTGAACGGGAAGGTAAAGACTAAATTACTAGTTCCAACAGATGTCAGCAAAGAAGCACTA
Source organism: Neobacillus sp. NPDC093182 (assembly GCF_044754045.1). NCBI lineage: Bacteria > Bacillati > Bacillota > Bacilli > Caryophanales > Bacillaceae > Neobacillus > Neobacillus sp. NPDC093182. The sequence goes on along the minus strand of NZ_JBIVOI010000001.1, from coordinate 827,898 downwards.
GAAGGAATTGCAATGGACGATGAAAGAGTAAAGGAACAAATCGAAGGTAAAACCATTCGCAAAGTGATCACTGTTCCTGGTAAACTTGTTAATATCGTAGCTAATTAATTGAAATTCCCCCTGTCAGACAGGGGGAAAACCTTAAATAGGGGTGGAATTATGGAAGAAATTCAGATTATTACGCCAGAAGAATTAAAGAAAAAGCTCGAGCAAGGGGAAAAACTTGAGCTTGTTGATGTTAGGGAAGATGAAGAAGTAGCACAAGGCATGATACCTGGGGCAAAGCATATCCGTATGGGTGAAATTCCAGCTAACCTTGACTATTTTGACAAAGATAAAGAATATATCTTTATATGCCGTTCCAGCCGAAGAAGCGAAAATGTCTGCTACTATCTTAAGGACCAAGGATACAAGGTTCGTAATATGATTGGCGGAATGCTTGAGTGGACAGGTGAAACGAAATAAACGATTCCAAAGCGGAATCGTTTTTTTTTGTACCTATTATTTCTAATTTTCAGGAAAAATGGAAATAATGAAAATAAAAACAGAAAGGGAGATTTCTTTGATACAGGTAAAATTGTTCGACCGTGAGCATGAAAAGGATTTAGAAAAAGAAATGAATGGCTTTTTAAAAGGACTAGATGAAAAGAAATTACTAGATATTAAATACAATGTTGCTGCCATAACGGAGGATGAAGAGGAAGAACAAATCTATTGTTTCTCGGCGATGATTATCTATCGGGCATGATGATAAACATCATGCCTGATATTGTTTTTTAGCAGACAGAGCAGCATTGGTTCCAGCGAGTCTTCCAGTAACTAAGGCTGAAGTGATATTATAGCCGCCGGTATAGCCATGGACATCAAGAATCTCACCGCAAAAGTAGAGACCTCCCATCATTTTAGAAGCCATTGTTTGCGGTTCAATTTCTTTCACGGAAACGCCGCCGCCCGTTACAAATGCTTTTTCCAACGGTAAGGTGCCATTTACCTTAATTAAGAATTGTTTGCAGCTTTTCACAAAAGTACGAATTTTTTCATTTGAAATTGTTGCCCCTTGTTCTGAGGGATCAATTTCATTCCGCTCTAGCAGAAACAAAAGATATCGTTCAGGGACCAGCCCTTTTAATGTGTTTTTAATGCTTTTTTTCGGCTCGCTTTTTACGAGTTTCACAATTTCTTGAAAAAACTCCTCTTCTTTTTTATCGGGTATCACATCTAGACTCATGGTAACTTCGTTTAACTTCCATTTTTTCATCGCTTTCACCACAAATTGACTGCAGCGAAGGACTGCTGGACCGCTAAGCCCAAAATGGGTAAAAATCATATCCATCCTGTGAGTGATAATCGCTTTCCCTTTTGGATTCAGTACACTTAATTCAATATCCCGTAATGACAGACCCTGGAGTGATTTATTTTTAATAAAGGGTTCATTTGAGGTGACAGGCACCTCAGTAGGAAACAGTTCCGTAATGGTGTGTCCGGCTTTTTCAGCCCATGCATAACCGTCTCCAGTTGAGCCAGTATGAGGAACCGATTTACCGCCGACTGCTATGACAACAGATTTTGCTTCTATTTCAGTACCGTTTTTTAATTTGACAGATGAAACATGACCATCTTTATAAACAACATCTGCAACCGGGCTATTGGTGTAAATCTTCACCTTAAGCTTTTCTAATTGGTCTAAAAGGGCATCGACCACTGACTGCGCTTTATTTGAAACAGGAAACATCCGCCCATGGTCCTCTTCCTTTAGGGCAATACCTAATTTTTCAAAGAACTTGATAATATCTTCATTACTAAAAATTGAAAAAGCACTGTATAAAAATTTCCCGTTGCCAGGTAAATGTTTAATGATTTCCTCAACAGGGAGACGATTGGTGACATTACAGCGGCCACCTCCAGAAATGGCCAGCTTCCTTCCAAGCTTGTCTCCTTTATCAATTAATAGGACGTTTAACCCCTTTTCCCCAGCGGCAATCGCAGCCATTAAGCCTGATGGTCCACCGCCAATTACAACAACATCGTATTGCATATTTCCACCAACTTTATGTAAATTCATTTCTTGCACATTCTTCCATTATAAACACATTTTACGAAATTTAGCACAGCTGTTAGTGGCATCGCAGCAAAAAGAGATGTAAACTACTAATAGTGTGCAAAAATGTGTTTACCAAAAGTTTGCTCATATGCACACAAACTTTTTCTTCACTGGGAAGGGATCCTAATTTTATGTCGTCAAAGCTTATAAGAGGAACGTTTATTTTAACATTGGGTACCATTATTTCCAAGGTACTTGGCTTATTATATGTCATACCCTTTTATCAAATTGTAGATTCAGAAGGAACAGCGTTGTACCAATATTCTTACATACCCTATACAATCTTTATTAGTGTTGCTACAGCTGGGGTGCCGCTTGCTGTTTCAAAATTTATTTCAAAGTATAATGCACTCGAAGAATATGCGGTTGGCCGTAAATTGTTTAAATCTGGACTAGTCATGATGCTAATGACTGGTATTGTTTCATTCTTAATATTATATTTTTCGGCACCACTTATTGCAGATATGATTATCACAAAAAAAGAGGATGTCGGGTCAAGAGCAAAGGATATTATTACGGTTATCCGTGCTGTAAGTTTTGCTCTGATTGTTATTCCGTTCATGAGTTTAATTAGAGGATTTTTTCAAGGGCATCAGTCGATGGGACCTTCCGCTGTTTCCCAAGTGGTGGAACAGATTGTCCGGATTGCCTTCACACTTGCTGGAGCCTTTATCGTCATAAACTTTTTAAATGGAAGTATTGTAACTGCCGTTAGTGTTGCGACCTTTGCCGCGTTTGTAGGAGCGATCGGGAGTCTGGTGGTTTTATTTTGGTATTGGTATAAACGGAAACCGCATTTAGACGAGCTGCTTCAACATGATAAAGGGACAGTACAGGTATCTTTAAGAGAAATTTATAAGGAAATCCTTGTCTATGCTGCTCCCTTTGTATTTGTTGGGATTGCTAATCCATTATTTCAAGCGATTGATCAAGTTACCTTTTCACGGGCAATGCAGGAAATTGGTCACAGTTATAAAGCGGCCGAAGCAGCATTTTCCATCCTTAACTTTGAATCACATAAAATCGTTATCATCCCTGTATCTCTTGCCACGGGGTTCTCGTTAGCTCTTGTTCCAAGTATCACAAAGGCATTTGTGGAAAGTGACCGGAAAGCGTTAAAACAGCAATTAAATCAAACCTTTCAAGTGTTATTGTTCTTAACATTGCCGGCTGCAATCGGGCTTTCTCTATTAGCAGAGCCTATCTATACAGTATTTTATGAGTATAAGGAGCTTGGATTTGAAGTACTAAGAGCCTATGCCCCAGTTGGAATTCTTTTTTCTTTATTTTTAGTTACTAGTTCGATACTACAAGGAATTAATGAACAACGCTGGACAGTATTAAGCTTATTAGTTGGATTACTCATCAAATTGTCGCTAAATATTCCTTTAATTACTATGTTTGAAACAAAAGGTGCGGTTTTTGCAACGGCACTTGGATACATTGGAGCTATACTGATTCAATTAATCGTTATTAAAAATTATGCAAAGTACCCGTTCTTATTTGTTTGGAGAAGGAGTTTGTTAATTGTCATCTTTGCTGGAATCATGTGGGCCGGGACTGAAATCGTTTATCAGCTGCTATTGTTGGTTCTAACTCCGGAATCAAAGTTTCAATCACTAGTAATGATCATGGCTTGTGCAGGTGTAGGAGCTGTTATCTATTTTTACCTAGGATTAAAATCTGGACTTGTAAACAAACTATTTGGTGACAGGGTTGACCGAATAAAGCGGAAATTAAGAATGACCAATTAAACTCCTAAAAAATGAAGGAGGATTACCTTGAGAATTGATAAAATGCTCGCCAATTTAGGTTATGGCAGCCGAAAAGAAGTAAAACAGCTTTTAAAAAGCGGCGCTGTTAAGGTTGACGATTGTTTAGTGAAAGATCCAAAACAGCATGTCGATACAAATAAACAAAGTGTTACCTTAAATGGTGAAGTAATAGAATATAAAGAATTTATTTATTTAATGATGAACAAACCTCAAGGAGTACTGTCAGCAACAGAGGACAGCGTTGGGGAAACCGTTATCGATTTATTGGAACTAGAGGACCAAGTATATGAACCGTTTCCAGTCGGAAGATTGGACAAGGATACCGAAGGCTTATTATTGATTACCAATGATGGTCAATTGGCTCATCGCCTGCTTTCACCCAAAAAGCATGTACCCAAGACTTATTTTGCTGTGATAGACAGGGAAGTAACCGATGAAGACGTAAAAGCATTTGCAGATGGTGTCACACTTGATGATGGATATGAAACAAAACCAGGTGAGCTGAAAATATTGAAGTCTGGTATACGATCGGACATCGAGCTGACCATAACCGAGGGCAAGTTCCATCAAGTGAAAAGAATGTTTGAAGCAGTTGGAAAGAAAGTCGTGTATTTAAAACGGATTTCAATGGGCCCATTACCTCTTGATGAGACTCTTGAATTAGGGGAGTACAGAGAACTAACCGATGAAGAAATAGAGCTTCTAAGAAATTACCAAGTAAAGTAAAAAGGACAAGGCTGCATGCCTTGTCCTTTTTACGCTTGAAGAAAGGATGTTAACATCCAATTATGTTTGCTTAGTTTTTCAATTAATTCCGTGAACATATCACTTGTTACCTCATCATTCCCGTGTTCGGCAACTACTTTACCTTCCTTCAATTCAGCGATAAGCTGGGAGAAATCATTCACAATATTTTGTACCATTTCTTCTGCTGATAGGTTCTTCGTAGTTTCTTCAATTGAAGCATATTGGATGTATTCTTTTAATGTTGAAATTGGCTTTCCGCCTGCGATTAATAACCGTTCAGCTAATTCATCGATCGTTGCTGCAGCCTCTTCATATAGTTCCTCGAATTTGGCATGTAAAGTGAAAAAGTGTGGTCCTTTCACATACCAGTGGAAACGATGTAATTTTGTGTATAACAGATTCCAGTTTGCAAGTTGTTGGTTCATCACTTGTTCGAGTGTCATTGTTTGTATCATATGTTCATTCCTCCTAATTTCTTATCTGAATTAATTATAACATATATCAGTTAAAAGTAAATATTAAATTATAATAATTATAAATAAGCTTCAAGGGGATTTTTTTATAAGTAACAATTTAAAAAATGGGTAATCTAAAAATATTTACTACACTGTCCCGCGTTTCGAAAATCAAAAGGGGGAAGCAGCATGAAACTTTCACACAAAGAGACCATTGAACTACATGGCTTTAATAACTTGACCAAATCATTAAGCTTTAATATGTACGACATTTGTTATACAAGAACAAGAGAAGAGCGTGAGGCGTACTTAAAGTATATTGATGAACAATATAGTGCCGAAAGATTACAAAAGATATTAACGCATGTATCTGAAATCATTGGTGCACATGTATTAAACGTAGCGAGTCAGGATTTTGAACCGGCTGGTGCAAGTGTAACGCTGCTTGTATCTGAGGGACCAGTCGAAAATGCGCCGTCAGAGCATTTTGAGGAATCACCAGGACCGCTGCCAGAATCGGTCGTTATGCAGTTAGATAAGAGCCATATCACGGTTCATACATACCCTGAATATCATCCAGATGAAGGAATCAGCACCTTTAGGGCAGATATTGATGTATCAACTTGCGGAGAAATATCTCCGCTTAAGGCACTGCATTATCTTATTCGTTCGTTTGAAACAGACGTGATGACGATAGATTATCGTGTCCGTGGATTTACAAGAGATAAGGATGGATATAAATTATTTATTGATCATGAAATCAGCTCGATTCAGAATTATATTCCCGAGGATGTTGGCGAACTATTCGACATGATTGATGTAAATGTCTATCAAGAAAATATTTTCCATACAAAGTGTAAACTTCGGAAATTTGATTTAAACAACTATTTATTTGGCTATAAAAAAGAAACATTACAACCAGAAGAGTTAATTGAAATTACCGAGAGAATAAAGGTTGAGATGGATGAAATTTTTTATGGCAAGAACATCATCCAATAATGACGATCTTACTGATCGCTTATATATGTCGAATGATAGCCAAAAGGAAAGTGCGCAGCAGCTTTACGAAAAAGTAAGGCTGCTTTTTTGTGTAGATGGTGTAAAATGGGATTCATACGAATTTATTAAGTAGGAGAGTATTATGTTTTTAAAAAAAGTGACATTATTAAAAGAAAAGATTCCAACCTTTATTCACTACCCCTTTTCCATACCAGCAATAGAGGGTCTTGATGAAATTAAATTAGAAAAGAACGTCACCTTTTTTGTAGGAGAAAATGGCTCGGGTAAATCTACTTTATTAGAAGCGATTGCAGACAAATGTGATTTCAATACAGCAGGCGGCGGAAGAAATAATTCTTATGATGTTTATGAAGCAGATTCAGAACTAAGTGAATACATTAGACTCTCCTGGATGCCAAAAGTAACAAATGGTTTCTTTTTGCGTGCAGAATCATTTTATCATTTTGCTACCCATATTGATGAAGTGGATGAGAATGGATTTAAAGATTACGGTGGAAAATCGTTGTTACAACAATCGCATGGGGAATCCTTTTTGTCACTATTTTTAAATCGATTTAATGGGGAAGCCATTTATCTGTTAGACGAACCGGAGGCTGCATTATCACCTGCAAGGCAATTAACCCTTTTGAAAATCATTCATGACCTTGAAACTCAAGGGGATGCGCAGTTTATCATTGCCACACATTCTCCTATTCTATTGGGCTTTCCAGATGCAGACATCTATAGCTTCGACAATGGTGAAATATCAAAGATAAACTATGAAGATACAGACCATTACAGCATAACAAAATATTTTTTAGAAAATAGAAAGAGATTTCTTCATGAGCTTTTTAAAGTAGACGAATAGCTATCAAAAAAAGAAGTGATACCCATGAATGGTATCACTTCTTTTTTGCTATAAATGATAGAACTATCAGCATTCCCACTATTATTAATGAGACGGTCGAGCCAATTAAATTGTTGGGTGTTAAAATAAACCCAATAAAGATTAGACTTAACGCTACTACAGCGATGATTGTTGTAAATGGAAACCATTTAACCCGAAAAGAGGGTATAACCTTATACTGCGGTCTCAGCTTTAAATGTGCGGAACAAATCCCAATCCAAACTAACATAATGGTAAAACCAGGAATGGTCATAAGGTAACTAATAATATTACTAGGACTAATATATGCTAGGAATACACCAACTAATAGACAGAGAGTAGTAATCATAAGTCCGATAATGGGAATTCCGTTTCTAGAGGTTCTCATTAATCTTTTAGGGGCCACTCCACTTTTGGCCATTGAAAATAGCGTTCTTGATGTCGCATATATCCCCGAATTTGCAGCTGAAAGTACAGCCGTTAATAGGATAAAATTCATTACATGTGCAGCTCCTGGCAGTCCGGTAATAGTAAACACTTGAACGAATGGACTGTCTTGACCAGTAACCTGATTCCAAGGCATAATACCGCAAATAATTAAGATAGGGAAAATATAAAAAATAATAACCCGCCATACTGCACCTTTAATGATACTTGGCATGACACGCTCTGCATCTTTAGTTTCTGTGACGGCCACCCCAATTAACTCAGCTCCGCCATATGAAAACATAACAACTAAAAATGCACTTAGCATTCCGCTCATTCCATGGGGGAAAAACCCGCCATGCGCTGTGTAATTTGCTAGAGGTTCCTCAATATCGCTCGGCAAAATTCCAAAAATGATGAAAGCACCTAATATGATAAATGCCACTAATGCGATTATTTTTATCCCGGCAAACCAAAACTCGAGCTCTCCATAATATTTTACAGGGAATAAATTGATTCCGATTATAACGGCAGCACATAACAAACTAAGAAGCCAAAGCGGCATAGATGGATACCAAAATTGCAGAAAACTTCCTGCAGCTAATAATTCAACTGTGATGACAATGGTCCAGTTAATCCAATATAACCAGCCCGTAATAAACGACAGCTTAAAACCAAATGCTCGATAAAGAAGCAGCTGTACATTGTGATTGGGAAAAGCAATAGCCATCTCACCTAAAGCAGCCATTACGATAAATAATAACAGCCCGCCAATAAGATAGGTAAAGATAACACTTGGCCCCGCTATATTTAACGTATCAGAGCTGCCTTTAAAAATTCCTGTACCAATCATGCCAGCTAAGGCAATAAACTGGACATGCCTTGGCAGTAATCCTTTTTTTAGTTCATGATGATTATTTTCCATGTTGTCCTACCTTTATTTAAAAGTTTTCACTAACTCACTTAAACGCTTTTAAGTGCTAAAGCATTATATTAATATATCATATTATAATAGATATTCAACCTTATTTTCAAAATAAAAGCAAGCAAGCACGCGAGACAATCGCGTGCTTGCTTGCTTTTATTGTTTATCCATATATTACGAAGACATTTTTACTTTTTTTTGTGTTGTCGTCCATTTTCCGCGGCTTGGGCTAATTACCAAGTCATTATAGGCTAAGACATTTAAATCTCGTTGTATGGTGCGAGGAGTGATACCAAATTCCTCTACAAGTTCTTGCGTCGTGACGATGCCTTTATTACGAATAAACATGTAGATGCATTTGATGCGGTTTAACATCCGGTTAGTCGAAGGTTTCAAAAAACCACTCCCTATCCTTTTATAAAAACCTAGTGTCTATCCCTCTACCGACAGCCTCTTTGATTAGTATGTAATTTTCTTCCCGCAGACAACTCCTTTTATTAATAGATAGTTGCAGTGGATACCCCGCTGACTTACATTTATTGTACCCACAATTTCTGAAAATTTCCACCATTAGCGAAATATTTACATAAAAAACATCACTTCGTAACAATAATTGTTCGGTTTTTCCCCTCCCTTTCAGGAATCTTACTATAGTCTATGGGTGTAAATGTTAAGTTTATGACAAATTAATTGAATTTTTTGTAAATTAATATAACCTTTTGAGGCATACAAAAGGAAAATATTTCGTTTTTAAACAGAATATTGATAAGATAATTTCGTGGATATAAATATGGCTAGGAAATAGGAGGAATGCTCAATTGACAAAGATTAATTGGATGGATGAAGTTGAAAAAAGAAAAGAAAATTTATTAAAAGATACTCAAAATTTATTACATATTAAGAGTCTGTTAGACGAAGAAAATACATTTCCAGACGCACCGCTTGGAAAAGGTGTAAAAGAAGCATTAGATTTCATGCTTAACCTCGGTGAAAAGGATGGTTTTATACCGAAGAATGTAGGAAATTTAGCTGGACATCTGGAATTTGGAGAAGGAGAGGAGCTATTAGGGATACTCTGTCATGTTGATGTCGTTCCAGAAGGAGATGGCTGGTCGAGCGATCCATTTGCTGCTGACATTCGTGACGGTAAAATATTTGCTCGCGGCGCCATTGATGACAAAGGTCCAACAATGGCAGCTTACTATGCAATGAAAATAGTAAAGGAACTCGGTCTTCCTCTAAAGAAGCGAGTCAGGATGATTATCGGTACCGATGAAGAAAGTGACTGGAGATGTGTAGAGCATTACTTTGAACATGAAGAAATGCCTGCTCTAGGTTTTGCGCCTGATGCTGACTTCCCTATCATAAATGCCGAAAAAGGGGTTGCCGATATGGATTTTGTTCAGAAACCAACAGGTGAAGAAACAGGAAAAGTTGAGGTAATAAGCTTTATATCAGGTAAACGGTATAATATGGTTCCTGACCATGCAACCGTAACATTAAACAGCATTGAAAACCAAATGGATGTAGTACAAAGGTTCACCGATTATATGAAGCGACATCAATTGGAACACCATTCACATGTGAAAAATGGTGAGTTAATTCTCGAAGTGAAAGGAATATCTGCACATGGAATGGAGCCTAAAAAGGGAATTAATGCAGGTTTATTTCTAGCAGATTTTCTTTCAAAGTTAGAACTAAATGCTGCTGCTTCGGATTATTTCAAATTTGTTTCCCACTATTTTCATAATGATTCCAGAGGTATAAACCTTGGTGTAGATTATTCAGATGATGTTTCAGGAGAATTAACCATCAATCCTGGGAAACTATCATACACCCGCCAATCCGGTGGAAGTATAGGGTTAACCTGCAGATATCCAGTGACAAACAATATGGAGGAAACAAAAGAGAAGCTTGATCAGCTATTAGAGGCAAAAGGTTTTGCTATTGAAAAGTTTAAAGATACTAAGCCGCATTATGTTGATGAAAATGAATTCTTAATTCAAACCTTGAAAAATGTATATGAAGAACATACGGGAGAAAAGGCATATTTAATAGCAATTGGCGGAGGAACGTACGCACGCTCATTAAAAAGCGGAGTCGCGTTTGGTCCATTATTTCCAGGCAGACCAGATATTGCTCACCAAAAAGATGAATACATCTTAATTGATGACCTATTAAAAGCAACCGCCATTTATGCACAAGCAATTTATGAATTAGCACAATAAGAATAAGTAAAAAGGGGAATAGAGAATGGAATATGCCTTATTAAATGGGGAAATTATTGACCGCTCACAAGCTAAGGTGGATGTGGAAGACCGTGGTTATCAATTTGGCGATGGCGTTTACGAAGTCATCCGTGTTTATAATGGAAAAATGTTTACACTCACAGAACATTTAAAAAGATTCGCTGATAGTGCCAAAAGTATAGGGATCTCGTTACCATTTACGAGCTTAAGATTAGCGGAAATGTTAGAAGAACTATTATTGAAAAACAACCTGCAAACAGGAAATATTTATATGCAGGTTACAAGAGGTACTGCGCCGCGAAATCATTTATTTCCCACTGGAAATGTTACACCAACCCTTACAGCTTATACAATTAAGGGAGTAAGACCGCTGGAAAACCTTAAGTCGGGAGTAAAGGCAATCCTAACAGAGGATATTCGCTGGCTTCGCTGTGATATAAAAAGTTTAAACTTACTTGGTAATCTGTTAGCGAAACAAAAAGCAAGCGAGCAAGGCTGTTTTGAAGCGATTCAGCATCGCGGTCAGGATGTCACAGAAGGAAGTTCCTCTAATATCTTTATGGTGAAAAATGGGACAGTCATAACCCATGAATCGAACCACTTAATATTAAAAGGAATCACAAAAGATGTTATTTTAAATGTCTGTAACAAAAATAATATTCCTGTGCAGGAACGGACATTTTCATTAGCTGAACTCGAGGAAGCAGAAGAAGTATTCTTATCAAGCACAACAGCAGAAGTAATGCCGGTAATTGAAATAGACGGTAAGAAAATCAGGTCCGGTATTCCTGGACCGCTCACTCAAAAATTGCAAGATTTATTCGAAAAAGAAATTGAAAAACAATGTGGAGCACTTGTTGATAACGTAATGTAGCATAAGAGCGTGCAACAGATAAAAAGTCTGGTGCACGTTTCTTTTTGTGTTTGCAGTAAAATACATACATGTGGGAAAAAATAGTCTAAAATAAGAAAAGGAATGATAAGTATGAACAAGCAAACACATTTTTTCTTTGCAGTAAAAATTCCACAAGAAACAAAGCTAATCATGAAAGAGAATAGTGAGAGGATAAAAGAAATTCTCCCCTTCAGCCGCTGGGTTCACCATGAAGATTTACATATTACACTAGCTTTTCTAGGCAATGCCCCTTCGGAAAAACTTTCGAACGCAATGGAGAAAGTTCAGGGAACATTAAGCGGGTCAAAAGGATTTATATTGGAAATAAATAAGCTTGGAATCTTTGGAAAACTAGATTCTCCGCGTATTTTTTGGGCAGATACAAAGGAAAGTAATGAACTGCAGACGGTTAGGAAGAACGTATTTACAGCATGCGAAGATGCTGGTTTTCAGTTAGAAACAAGACCCTTTAAACCTCATATCACCCTTGCACGTAAATGGGCAGGGGACAAACCTTTTCAGAAAAATCTCCTTAATGTATGGGATGAACTTCAGTCAGAGTCGCTTTTATTTAAAGTGAATGAGGTAGTTTTATACCAAACACATCTTGATAAAACACCGACATATGAGGAAAAAACAATATACAAATTGGAATAAGATAAATTTAACAATAAAGGGTTGGTTGTATGAAACAAATCTATTTTATTATCAATCCAAAAGCGAGAAATGGTTACTGTATAAAAGTCTGGAAAAAAGTAGAAACAAAGTTAATCGAAAATAAAATCCCTTACATGGCATTCTTCACAGAATACCATGGTCATGCAATCAAACTAGCGGCACAAATTGCGTCAAGGAATCATCAGCAAAAAGTCATTATTGCTGTTGGCGGGGACGGAACCATGCACGAAGTCGTGAATGGAATTGTAGAATATAACCATATTACTCTTGGTTTTGTTCCCGGAGGATCTGGAAATGACTTTTCAAGAGGGTTCCAAATACCCGCAGATCCAGAAGAAGCACTAAAGGCTATTCTTCGTCTGATAAAAGAGGAAGAAGCCATAATAGATATTGGAAGGATCACGATGAAGGATGATTCTCAGCATTATTTTATTAATAATATGGGTGCTGGGTTCGATGCATTAATCTCTTTCGAAGTTAACCATTCTAAAGTCAAAGCTTGGCTTAATAAACTGTCTTTGGGCCGGCTGGTGTATGTATATTTTTTACTAAAAAAACTATTTTCTTATAAATGCTCAACAATTGATTTATCAATTGACGGCAGAAGGCATATACTTGAACAAACATGGTTTGTAACTGTTTCCAATCAACCCTACTATGGGGGAGGAATGATGATTGCTCCTGAGGCGCTCCCAGATGATGGTCTCTTAGACATTACAGTGGTCCATAGATTATCAAAGTTGAAGCTATTATTGGTTTTTATCAGCGTATTTTGGGGGAAGCACGTTCAATTTAAAGAGGTGAAAACCTTTAAAGGACGAATGATTTCCATTCAATCCTCATCTTCCTTATATGTCCATGCTGATGGCGAGGATATCGGATTCACTCCCTTAAATATTGATGTTCAAACAAAAACTCTAAAAGTATTAACGAGGGTGCGAAGTATGCGAGAAACTGTTCTGAAAGAGAGGGACTCGAATGAACTCCAATGAACGAATTTTCCTAGCTTATTTAGATGAGATGGATATCATTACGATTCTTCTTCCACTTTCCTATCATCAAGGATTGTCTTCCACTTTCTCGATTACCGATGAATCACAATATGTTAAAACTTTACAAATAATCAAAAAGCAGGAGATTGAAAATCATTATAAATATACTTGTCGGATTGCTGAGCAAATTTCTTTTGGTCATGTTTATTGGATTGTGGATGAACATGGCGAAAGAACTGACCTGCAAATAGGTGCAGTGATTCGAACACCTGCATTTGATGATCGCTTTTTCTATGAGGGTAACGACCTTGGGGTAAAAAGCAGCGACAATCAAACGAGCTTTAAACTTTGGGCACCAACGGCAACACAAGTAAAATTGAAATTACGAAATCCAAATAGTTCTTTTTCGGAAATAGTCAAGATGAAACGTGATGATAAAGGTGTTTGGTCAGTAATCATTCACGATGATCTAGAACTTTATCAATATACGTTCTTAATCCTTGTCAACCAGGTATGGAGAGAATCGGTAGATCCTTATGCTGTTGCGGTCACAGCAAATGGGGAACTCGGTGTTATTGTAAAACTGGAGAAAACGAGGAGGAAAAAGCCTTTATTACCTCTCTTTGAAAATCCAGTCGATGCGATTATTTATGAAACGCATATCAGGGATTTCACAATCCATCCAAATAGCGGTGTGAAACATAAGGGACTGTATTTAGGTGCAAGTGAGTTAAATACAAAAGGTAAAGACAGTGGGCTTACAGGTCTATCCTATGTAAAAGATTTAGGAATTACTCATATTGAATTTCTGCCATTTAATGATTTCGCAGGAGTAAACGAATTAGAACCACATAAAGACTATAATTGGGGGTATAACCCAATACACTTTAATGTCCCTGAAGGATCCTATTCTTCAAATCCATCCGATCCATACGCACGAATCATTGAATTGAAGCAATTGATTGATGCGATTCATGGACAAGGAATAAGAGTCATCATGGATGTAGTATACAATCATGTCTACATTCGAGAAACTTCTTCATTTGAAAAAGTCGTTCCGGGATATTATTTTCGCCATAATGAGCTTGGTTTCCCATCGAATGGAACAGGAGTTGGTAATGATATTGCCTCGGAGAGAAAAATGGTGAGAAAGTTCATCCTTGATTCTATTCGTTTTTGGATGGAAGAATATCATATTGATGGCTTTCGTTTCGACCTAATGGGGATTTTGGATGTTGAAACCATGAAAGAAGTTAGGAAGACTTGTGATAGTATTGAAGAGGGAAGCCTGATTATTGGCGAGGGATGGAACCTCAATACGCCTCTTCCCATTGATAAAAAAGCAATCATCCGCAATCACTCAAAGTTTCCTGACATCGGTCAATTTAATGATAAATTTCGTGATACGATAAAGGGAAGTACTTTTAATTTGTATGATAAAGGGTACGTTTTAGGGAATGAGCATTATTATGAGGGCGCTATCGATGTCATTACTGGAAGCATTGGATTAAATCAAGAAGCTGGCGGGCTCTTAACTGAACCTTTTCAGTCGGTAAATTACGCTGAATGCCATGATAATCATACCATATGGGATAAACTTGTTTCTTGCCTTCCGGATTTAGACCATGCACTTCATCTGAGATATCACCGGCTTGCAACAGGTCTTGTCGTACTATCTCAGGGAATTCCTTTTCTGCACAGCGGTCAGGAATTCTTCCGTACAAAACGAGGCGATGGAAATAGTTACAAATCACCAGATCATATTAACCAGCTAGATTGGGATCGAAAGCACCTTTATCAGGACAATGTCAATTATATAAAGGGATTGATTGAAATTCGTAAAGAGTTACCTTGTTTTCGAATGAAAAGTGCAGATCAAATCAGAGCAAATACTCATATTTTACCACTCCTGGCACCTCTAATTGGATTAACATTTCAGAATCAAAGTAATGATATCGGCCAGGTGCTTTTACTCATTAACCCCCTAAGGACAAACCAATTAATCGAAATTCCGGATGGCAGCTGGACAGTAATCGCCAATGATAAAAGAGCGGGAATTTATTCCAAGCAAAAGGTGCAAGGAAAAGAAATAGTGCTGGAACCAGTATGCTTAACCATTTTAGTAAAAAAATAGTTTGTTCAGATGTACTTGACTACTAAAGCTAATTGGAGATAAAATTTAGTAAGATGGCTATTGTGTGTAATTGTCCAATAGCTTTTTTTATTTTTCTAAAATATTTACTTAATTAAACTACTAAATGGTGTTTTTGAACCATTTGAGAACGGCATAAATTGAAGGTGAACAATTTTGGAACATATATTAGGACAAGAATGGGAGATTGTCCCTGCGGGGGGCGCAACGGGAGAAGCCTTTTATGCTAGCTACGAAGACCAAAGGCTTTTTCTAAAACGCAATTCCTCTCCTTTTCTAGCAGTTTTATCTGCAGAAGGAATCGTCCCAAAGCTTGTTTGGACAAAACGCTTGGAAAACGGAGATGTGATTACAGCACAGCAATGGCTCCCTGGACGTGAATTAAAGCCACATGATATGAATCATGAACGTGTTGCTAGGATGCTTAGGAAGATTCACCGCTCTGAACCAATGGTTGGGATGTTAAGCAGGCTTGAAAAGCAACCTTTACAGCCAGATATGATTTTTCAATCTGTTGTCGAGCTCTTGGATGAAGAAGTGTTATCATTACCTGTTGTAAAAAAAACGCTGAATTTTCTATTAGACGAGGTATCTAATGTCTTCAGTAATGAAAAAGTCGTTTGTCATGGTGATGTCAACCATAACAACTGGCTGCTAACGGAAGACAACCAGTTGTATTTAATTGACTGGGATGGTGCGATGATTGCAGACCCTGCCATTGATCTTGGTATGCTGCTTTATTTGTATATTCCGGAAGATAATTGGAATAGCTGGTTAGCCATGTATGGAAAACCGTTAACTGAAAACCTAAAGCTTAGAATGAAATGGTATGTGGCACTTCAAACACTGTCTTCGATTCAATTTTACAAAAACAAAGACCGTCTACAGGAAATGGATAAGTGGATTGCATTTTTAGATGAGCTTTTGTAATCAGGAGTACGTGTCTATATTTGACACCCATTGTGATAAATTATCTTGATTAGATAAAATATGCTCATCTAGGTCTGCGGTTTGAGCACCATACTGACTGTAATTGTATACCTCCTGCAAAATGCTTTTAACATTTTGATCAATCTGTGTGTTCACCATTAAAGATTTTACTAATCGTTCCAATTGTTCACATTCTGAAACAGACCCACAGCAATCGGTTTGATGATTATTTAATATATCTTTTATTAATGAAACTTGGTCCTGATGATTTAATGGCATGTTGGTACACCCTTTCAAGTGAAAATAAAAAAGAATTCACAGTTAGGTTGTGAATTCTTTTTTTGTTTATACATTAATGGATAACCCCATTATTACCAATAATAAAAACAATATTTTATTTAGGAGTGGCATAATGAGACTTAGGCACAAACCTTGGGCAAAGGAAATGATAGAGAACCATCCGCAGTATATTGTCGCGAATCCCGAAAATTATAAAGGAAAGTGGCATGAGGTTTTTCATAATGAACAGCCTCTTCACATTGAAGTTGGAACAGGAAAAGGCCGCTTTATTACAGAAATGGCAAAGGCACATCCGGATATTAATTATATAGGTATAGAACTTTACGATTCCGTTATTGTTGCTGCTTTAGATCGTTTAATTGAAGCCGATTTACCAAATTTAAGATTACTCAATGTCGATGCCAGCGATTTGAGTAATTATTTTTCAAAAAATGATGTCGACAGAGTCTATTTGAATTTTTCCGACCCATGGCCAAAGACACGCCATGAAAAAAGAAGGCTGACCTATAAGGACTTCTTGAAGCTTTACGAAAACATATTGGTTGATAAAGGTGAAATCCATTTTAAAACCGATAATCAAGGTTTATTTGAATATTCATTGAAAAGTTTTTCCGAATATGGATTATTATTAACTTTCCTTAGCCTTGACCTTCATAAAAGTGATTATGAAGGAAATATCATGACAGAGTATGAACAAAAGTTCTCCGAAGCGGGTAATCGAATTTACCGTTGTGAAGTAAAATATCAAAACTAATCACCGGACAGTCTATTCAAAAGACTGTCCTTTTTGAATATGGTAAAATATGAATAATCAATCAAAGGGGGCAGGGTATGGAGACATTAAAAATTGGCAGAGTTAAGCTTACGTGGTTATCAGGTGGTGTTACAAACCTAGATGGCGGCGCAATGTTTGGCGTTGTTCCGAAGGCATTATGGTCGAAAAGGTATCCACCTAATGACAATAACCTGATTGAACTTCCTACAGATCCAATCTTAATCCAAATGGACGGCAAGAATATTTTAGTAGAAGCAGGACTTGGAAAGGGAAAATTATCGGAAAAACAACTTCGGAATTTTGGTGTTACAGCAGAATCGGACGTAGAGGGATCATTACAGCAGTTAGGGTTAACTCCAGAGGATATTGATTATGTATTAATGACTCATATGCACAATGATCACGTTGGCGGACTGACAAAGTTGGAAGATGGAACATATAAATCAACCTTTCCAAGAGCCAAGGTTATTACCTCAACTATAGAGTGGGATGAAATGCGGAATCCAAATATTCGTTCAAAAAGTACATACTGGAAAGAAAATTGGGAGCCAATCCAGTCGCAAGTCATCCCTTTTGATGAAAAATGGAGTTTAGGGGCTATCAGCATGTTCCATACTGGCGGTCACAGTAATGGACATTCTATCCTTATTATTGAGGATGAAGGCGAGATGGCTATCCATATGGCAGACTTAATGCCTACGCATGCTCATAAAAATCCATTATGGGTCATGGCCTATGACGATTATCCAATGGACTCTATTGCTGCGAAAGAGAAATGGGGTACCTATGCTAACGATAAAGATGTCTGGTTTACTTTTTACCATGATGCCTTCTATCGCGCCGTAAAATGGGGAACAGATGGTCAAATTCTAAACAGTATAAAGAGGTTTAAATAAGGTCACGCTATAAAAAAGCCGTACCTCTTGGGATACGGCTTCTGCTCTTTTAAAGGGCTGGCTCTGTAGTGGACTTTACATCTAAAAGGGTTCCGGTCGACGCGTCAGCAATGAATTCGAACTGTTCATTAACTCCATTTTGACTTTTAGAAATTCCGCCCTTATAAACTTGATATTTGATTTGGTGCTTCTCAAAAGGCTCTTTTACCATATGTATCCAAGAGCCGCTAATCGGTCCGTTTTGGTTAAAATGTTTTTTTACGTTTTCCAAAACTTTTTCTGGTGAAACATATGTTTTTTGTGAAATGATCTCCTTTACTGCATAGCCGCTGATTACTCCAACTGCTGCACCAAGGAAAAATGATTTCCAGTTCATAAGGCACCTCCAAAATTTCAATTGCTGTTATTTCCAGTATATCTCATTTATTAGCAAGAACATAATAAATCCTTGGTAAGAGAACATAAATTTCAGTAATATAAAAATATACATATACATTACATACCATTAAGGGGGGAAATACTTTGAATGAGCAGACATTAAATTTATTCAAAACTTTAACAGAGCTTCCAGGGGCACCTGGAAATGAGCATTTAGTTAGAAATTTCATGAAAGAGCAATTATCTCAATATGCAGATGAAATAATCCAAGACAAATTAGGCAGTATTTTCGGAGTCAAAAAAGGTAATCAAAATGGACCAAGAATTATGGTTGCTGGTCATATGGACGAAGTTGGTTTTATGGTAACGGCGATTACCGATAATGGAATGCTTAGGTTTCAACCGCTTGGTGGATGGTGGAGTCAGGTCCTATTGGCGCAGCGCGTTCAGGTCATGACCAATAATGGACCAATTATTGGTGTCGTAGGCTCAATTCCTCCTCATCTATTGGATGAGGCTAAACGAAACAAACCAATGGAAATGAAAAATATGCTAATTGATATTGGGGCAGATGATCGTGAGGACGCAGAACGAATCGGAATTAGACCAGGCCAGGCAATCCTGCCGATTTGTCCATTTACACCAATGGCGAACGAAAAGAAAATACTCGCGAAGGCTTGGGATAACCGCTATGGCTGTGGGCTTGCGATTGAATTGCTTCAAGAGCTAAAAGATGAAACCCTGCCTAATACTCTGTATTCAGGCGCAACAGTCCAAGAGGAAGTAGGTCTGCGCGGGGCACAAACAGCTGCCAATATGATTAATCCAGACATCTTTTTTGCGTTAGACGCGAGCCCAGCTAACGATATGTCAGGAAGTAAATCAGAATTTGGTCAATTAGGAAAGGGAGCACTCCTCCGGATTCTTGATAAATCAATGGTGACGCACCGCGGAATGAGAGAGTTTATTCTTGATACCGCTGAAACAAATAAAATTCCTTATCAATATTTTGTTTCACAGGGCGGAACGGACGCAGGACGCGTTCACCAATCCAATGAAGGTGTCCCAAGCGGCGTAATCGGGATTTGTTCTCGCTACATTCATACACATGCTTCCATCATCCATATCGATGACTACGCAGCTGCCAAAGAACTAATCGTAAAACTCGTAAAAGCATGTGACCAATCAACAGTAGATACGATCAAAGCCAACAGCTAAATTTCACAATGAGGAGGAATAATATGCCTTCTTTTTATGTAGAGAAGGAGGGAAGTAATGAAAATAATTATTGGATCAAATAACCCTGCTAAAGTGGCTGCAGTAAAAAATGCCTTTCATTATCAACAAACGGAGTTTCTTTCATTAGATATCCCCTCGGGTGTCAGTGAACAACCATTCTCAGACGAAGAGACGATTAAGGGTGCAATCAATCGTGCCATCGGTGCTTTGGAACAGGGAAATGGAGACATCGGTATCGGATTAGAAGGCGGTGTCCAAGAGACTTCTCACGGTTTGCTGCTATGTAATTGGGGCGCCTTAGCCTCGAAAAATACGGAACCAATGATTGCTGGAGGAGCAAGGTTTCTCCTTCCTGTTGAGATTGCAGAACGATTAAGAGCGGGAGAAGAACTTGGACCAATCATGGACGACTTTGCAAAAAAAGAAAATGTTCGAAAAAATGAAGGTGCAGTTGGTATTTTTACCAATGGATTAATCAACCGTTCAGAGATGTTTTCACATATCATGAACCTTCTGGTTGGTCAATATCACTATCAAAAAGCCACTAGGAAGCCAAATTAGCTGTTATTAATAGAATTCTTCCTTTTTCGACAACGAATATCGACAAAAGACTTGTCTTATGAATATTATGGAAGGTATGATATAGATAGGACGATAGTCGTATTAGGAGGCGAAGAAAGATGAAATTCTTTAATGCCATTTTGATCGTAATCTTATCTATGCTCATACTTAGTGCCTGTGGCAAATCAAATTTTAAAGCCGAAAGTAAAGAAACCATTGGTGCAGTGAAAGAAGCGCTTAATGAAAAGGCAAAAAAAACAAACAAAAAAAGTGGAGATATTAACTTTTATTTGCCATTTGGATATGAAATTGAAGATGAATCTCCAAATAATATAATTTTAAAAAATGGGTCTAAACAATATATTCTTTTTAATAATCCGCAAGAAAATAAAGTAAGCGATGTAGTTTATAAATCAACCGTTGCACAAAATAAGGACCTAGATATAAATGAACAATTTAAGAAAAGTGACCAGTTTGGATACCTAATCGTTAAGAAACTAGACGACGATATGAATGAAATGACGATTGGGATTGGCGGAACAAAGATTACAACATTAATTAAAACAAGCAGTATGAAAAATGAAGCTGCAGTGATGACACAAATGGTAAAATCAGTTGTAAATGTTGAAAAATAATCAAGGAGGGTATTACGTTTGAAAAATTTAGCGTCTATGGAGCAATTTGAACAACTCCGTGATGGAGGAAAAACAATATTTATGTTCTCAGCAAACTGGTGTCCAGATTGTCGGGTTATCGAACCTATACTTCCAGAAATAGAAGAAAAGTTTAGTGAATTTACTTTTATTCATGTTGATCGAGACCAATTTATTGAGTTATGCCAACAGTTAGACGTATACGGTATTCCCAGTTTTATTGCATTTGAAAATGGGAAAGAGCTGGGCCGCTTTGTAAGTAAAGACCGGAAAACACAAGAGGAAATAGAAGGATTTATTAATGGTCTAAAATAATACAGGTATACTCCTCCATCTTTTTTGAGATGGGGGATTTTTTAATGTACAATTGGTGGGTAGGCTGGAGGGATAAAGATGAAGATGGATAGTATTAAAATGAAAAGAGAATTAGAAACACGGTTAGCTGCGGATGATCGGCAAATCACGTATGACCGTGAGAAGGATCAATTACGTATTGAAAATAAAACCCTTGGCAAAGGAATCACCATCACGCTGGGCGGTATTGTTGCAAAGTGGCATTCCGAGAAGGAAAAGGCCATTGATGAAGTGGTTTATTATGTGGAAGAGGGACTTAGGGCCATGACGGACACAGTCCAGTTAACAGATCATGAGAAAAAGATATTTCCGGTTATTCGCTCAACATCTTTTCCTATCGAATCAGAAGAAGGTGTTGCTTTTTTAACGGAGGAGCACACGGCTGAAACAAAAATCTATTATGCCTACGACATGGGGACAACTTATCGATTAATTGATTCGCGAATCATGGAAAAAGAGGGATGGAAGCCTAGCCGAATTAAAGAAATTGCCTTGTTTAATGTGAGGTCACTAAAGACATCCTTGAAAGAAGATCAGGTCGCAGGTAATACCTTTTATTTTCTTAATTCAAACGATGGTTACGATGCAAGCAGGATATTAAATAAAGGCTTTTTAAATGATATACAGAAAAAAATTTCAGGGACAATGGTCCTTGCTGTTCCACATCAGGATGTTTTAATCATTGCGGATATTCAAAACAATACGGGTTATGATGTTTTAGCACAAATGGCCATGAGCTTCTTTGCAAATGGACGTGTACCGATAACGGCGTTATCCTTTTTGTATGAGGATGGAGAATTAGAACCAATTTTTATCTTAGGTAAGACACGAAATCAAGACGGAAAAGGATCACGGTAAGTGGTCTTTTTTGCTTATTCTTAGATTTTTTGTCGAAAAAATTATAATACCTGTTAAAATAGAGTGATAGAAATAGTAGAAAGAGTGATAGTTTTGAGCTGGATCCAAAACTTTTTTCAAAAGTTTATAAAGGACAATCGGGATGAATATGCTGAATATGACATACATAACAAGCAGCAGGAAAGGTCAATGTCTCATAAGATAAATGAGGGTGGTCATCATCTTGATACAAAAATTTCCTATCAGTATCCTAAAAGCAGCCGGCTTTTGTATGTGCAGCCAGAAACACAGGAAGTAAAATCTGAAAAAACCAATCGTCAAAAGAGAGTAGACCTGCGTTCTGAAGTAAAAAGTTCAGAAATAACAAGTTCTGATAGTAGAAGCTCAGATACAAAGACTAGAAAGGATAATGACAAAAGTACACCTCAATTTAAGAAAAAACCGTTCCAGCTGACAGAAGTTCCTTCACCTATTTATGGCTTTAGCAGGCCTGCTAAACCCTCGGATAACGTTGTCGAGCATGAGTTATGCCATTTTCTAGATGAGGATTCTGATAAACTACTTGTTTCAATCACGGCCATAGAGCAAAAGCCCATGCCAGAATTGGAAATAGCTGCTTCTGAGACAGCTGCTGCAATATCTGAAGCAATTGAGGTAAATGAAAAGCTTGAAGTAAATGAAGAGCTTGAAGTAAATGAAGAGCTTGCAGTAAATGAGCCTATGGTAAAAGAACCAATACAGGATTCTAGAGAGTTACCAACTCGAAAACGGTCTCATCTTCCTTTCAATGTGATGATGCTAAAGCAGGATAAGTTAAAATGGGAAGAAAGAAAAAGCAGAAGAACTATGCCTGAGGAAAAAGAAACGGGTAAGGATGAAACAACTGAAGCAAAGATAAAGACAGACAATCTCGAATCAAAAGAAGAAATTCAAGCAGACCTTCCAAAAGAGGAAGTGATCGCTAATAAACCGGCAGCCATTCAACCTGAGCTCAAAGTTGAATCGGTGACTGCCAGTAACATCGAAAATGCGGAATCGATAGTAAAATTAGATTCAAGTTCCTATGAGTTTCCTAAGATGAACTTGTTAAAACCTCCTGTTATTGTAGAAGATGATACAGAATGGTTACTGTACCAAGAAGAACTATTAAACCAAACACTGCAGAATTTTAATGTAGGTGCGAGTGTTGTAAATGTAACACAAGGACCAGCTGTGACTCGTTTTGAAGTCCAGCCTGAGCCAGGTGTAAAGGTAAACAAAATTACCAATTTAAGTGATGATATTAAATTAAGTCTTGCTGCCAGAGATATACGAATTGAAGCACCTATTCCAGGTAAACATACGATAGGCATTGAGGTGCCAAACCAAAAATCACGTCCCGTGTTCATTAATGAAATTGTTCAGAGTTCAGTATTTCGTGAATCAGCATCTCCGTTAACAGCAATACTAGGTCTCGATATTTCCGGAAAACCGATTGTTACAGATTTAAAGAAAATGCCTCATGGGTTAATAGCTGGTGCAACAGGTTCTGGTAAGAGTGTGTGTATAAATACAATCCTGGTAAGTTTATTATTTAAAGCAAGTCCAGAAGATTTAAAGCTTTTATTGATTGACCCTAAAATGGTAGAGCTTGCTCCTTATAATCGAATTCCACATTTAGTAAGTCCAGTCATAACGGATGTAAAGGCAGCTACCGCTTCTTTGAAATGGGCTGTAGAGGAAATGGAGAGACGTTATGAGTTATTTGCGCATTCAGGAGTCCGCGACATAAATCGATTTAATGAGCTTGCTATCCAGCATAAACAATACTCTGATAAATTGCCGTTTATTGTGATCATTATCGATGAGCTAGCAGATTTAATGATGATGTCACCTGCAGATGTAGAAGAAGCAATTTGCAGGATTGCTCAAAAAGCAAGAGCTTGTGGAATTCATTTAATTGTGGCTACTCAAAGACCGTCTGTGGATGTAATAACGGGATTAATTAAAGCCAACATTCCAACACGGATTGCCTTTTCCGTATCTTCACAGGTGGATTCCCGCACCATTATTGATATAAGCGGTGCCGAAAAATTACTCGGCCGTGGAGATATGCTATTCTTAGAGAATGGTTCATCAAAGCCTGTACGTCTGCAAGGAACCTTTGTTTCAGATGAAGAAATTGATCTTGTGGTCGGGCACGTGAGAGATCAGCGTGAGCCTGAATACTTGTTTGAACAAGAGGAACTGTTAAAAAAGGCACAGGTAACCGAAGAAGAGGATGAACTCTTTTACGAATCATGTGAATTTATTATCGAACAAGGGCTGGCATCTACATCCAGCCTGCAAAGAAGATTTAAAATCGGCTATAACCGTGCAGCAAGATTAATGGATATGCTTGAATCTAATGGGTTTATTACCAGTGCTAACGGCAGTAAGCCACGCGAAGTCTTGATTACGCTGGCAGACTTGGAGTCCTTGCAAGATACTGGTACAATGAACTAATCTTAAGTATTCTTTGTTAAGAAAAAACAAAAAATATACTGTTAATGAAGTATCAAATAGTTTTTATTGATGAACAATGATATAATACTTAAATGTGAATCATTCATTTATTTTCGTATATTAGCAAGTTAAAGCGCCAATGCGCTTTAGTACTAAAAATTAGCATTTCAAGATAGATGTCATATACTGTTTTACAGATAGACGTTGGTTGGAGGTTCTTTATATGACTATTTACCATTTTGTAGGTATAAAGGGGTCAGGAATGAGTGCATTAGCGCAAGTTCTCCATGATATGAATTTCGATGTACAAGGCTCCGATGTCGAAAAGCACTTTTTTACTCAACTGGCCCTTGAAAAATCAGGAATAAAGATTCTCCCCTTTCAAAAGGAAAACATTAAACCGGGGATGACTATTATTGCTGGAAATGCATTTCCTGATACTCATGAGGAAATTCAAGAGGCTATGAAGCTCGGGCTGCCGATTATTCGTTACCACCGATTTTTAGGCGACTTTATGCAAAATTTCACTAGTGTGGCTGTAACCGGTGCACACGGTAAAACGTCCACAACAGGTCTGCTTGCCCATGTTATCAAGGGTGCAAAGCCGACTTCGTTTTTAATTGGTGACGGTACTGGTAAGGGCGAAGAAGGCTCGAAATATTTTGTTTTTGAAGCATGTGAATACCGAAGACACTTTTTGTCCTATTTTCCAGATTATGCGATCATGACAAATATAGATTTTGATCATCCAGACTATTTTGCCAATATTGATGATGTTTTTTCAGCATTTCAAGAAATGGCCGTCCAAGTTAAGAAGGGGATATTCGCATACGGGGATGATGAACAACTTCAAAAAATTCAGGCAAAAGTACCTGTATTGTTTTATGGATTTGGTGAGGAAAATGACTACCAAGCCAAAAATCTTGTAAAAAGTACTACTGGTACAACATTTGATGTTTTTATTCGGAATACATTTTATGATACATTCACGATTCCAACGTTCGGTGAGCATAGTGTATTAAATGCGCTTTCCGTTATTGGGGTATGCCACTACGAGGAAATTGATGTTTCGATTGTTAAGGAACAATTGGAGACCTTCCAGGGTGTGAAAAGAAGATTTTCTGAAAAAAGAATTGGCTCACAAATACTGATTGACGATTATGCCCATCACCCAACGGAAATTAAAGCTACCATCGATGCTGCTAATCAAAAATATCCAGATCGAGAAATAGTAGCCGTATTTCAGCCTCATACGTTTTCGAGGACGCAGGCTTTTCTAGAGGATTTTGCAAAAAGCCTGAGACTTGCAGATAAAACGTATTTGTGTGAAATTTTTGGTTCTGCCAGAGAAAATCATGGAAAGCTTACGATAAAGGATCTTCAAACAAAAATTGAAGGTGCAGAAATTTTATCGGAAGAAACTACCTCCCTGCTTGAAAAACATAAAAATAGCGTTATAATCTTTATGGGTGCAGGAGATATCCAAAAATTCCAAGAATCCTACGAAAACCAGTTAACCTTATAAAAAGAGAAAGGATGTCAGTCCAGCTGACATCCTTTGTTTTTATTTTAAATTCTCGGGATTAAGACCTTCTAGTTCCGGAATAACGAAAAGACCGTCTTTACGGATTAACACATCATCAAAATAGATTTCGCCACCGCCATATTCAGGACGCTGAATGTTAACCATATCCCAGTGAATATTTGAATGGTTTCCGTTAAAGGCTTCATCATAGCATTGACCTGGTGTAAAGTGGAAGCTGCCTGCGATTTTCTCATCGAATAAAATATCCTGCATTGGGTTTAAGATATATGGGTTAACGCCAATAGCAAATTCTCCGACATAACGTGCACCTTCATCTGTATCAAATATTTTGTTGATTCGCTCAGTATCGTTGGCAACAGCCTCTACGATTTTGCCATCTTTAAATGTTAACTTAACATTTTCAAAGGTGAAACCTTGGTAAGGAGATGGGGTATTATAGGTGATTACTCCATTTACTGAATCACGTACGGGTGCACTATATACCTCTCCATCAGGAATATTTGCGTGACCTGCACACTTTATGGCAGGGATATCTTTTATAGAGAAGGTAAGGTCTGTTCCAGGTCCTGTGAGACGAACTTTATCTGTCTGGTTCATCAATTCCACAAGACTATCCATGGCTTTATCCATTTTTCCATAATCCAAATTACAAACATCGAAATAGAAGTCCTCAAATGCCTCTGTGCTCATACTTGCCAGCTGAGCCATATTTGATGTCGGGTAGCGGAGGACAACCCATTTTGTTTTCGGTACACGGATATCGCGATGAACCTTTTTACCGATCGTACTGCCATGAATTTTAATCTTATCGTCTGGCACATCTGCCTGCTCGTTGATGTTATCACCAGAGCGCAGTCCTATGTATGCATCCATTTTGCTCATAACATTTGCCTCAAAGTCTGCAATCATATTAAATTGCTCTTCCTGGGCACCAAGTAATAACGCACGGTCTACTTGTTGGTCCTTTAAAAGTACAAATGGATATCCGCCAGCTAAATAAGCTTCCTTAACAAGTGCCGTAACAAGCTCGCGCTGCAGGCCAAAGTTTTCGATTAATACCTTTTCACCTTTTTGCAATTCTACCGAGTAGTTGATTAGATTTTTTGCTAGTTTTTCAATACGTGGATCCTTCATGGTTAACCCTCCAAAAAAAAGTATGTAAATACATACTCTATTGTAACCGATTTCTTCATAGATTGAGAAATATTCAACATTAGAGCAAAACGTATTGTAATCCATTGCAGGAAAATGAGACAATCATATTGAAGTAGTATAAGATACCTATTTACGTTTAACACTGCCTAAGATAGGTAATACATAAGGATATAAAACCGGAGGTAAAAACAAATGGAAATTATTTTATACTTAAGTGTCGCTTTAATTGCGATTGCATTTTTAGTACTAGTCATCTACGTTGCCAAAACGCTTAAATCTCTTCAAGAGACTCTTTCAAGCGTTTCCACCACTTTAACGGGATTAGAAAGACAATTAGATGGAGTCACAAAAGAAACGACTGAACTCTTACATAAAACCAATGCACTGGCCGATGATATTCAAGAGAAATCACAGAATTTAAATAGTGTTGTCTCTGCGGTAAAAAATGTTGGGACGACGGTAAATAAATTCAATGGCACCTTAAAAACGTTAACTGAATCTTTCGATATACAAGTAGAAGAAAATAAAGAAAAAATCTCCCAAATTGTGCAATGGGGTAATGTTTTTCTTGAACTTAAAGATAAATGGAATGCTAAGAAGCAAGAAAAAAAAGCAGATCAAGTTGAGGAGATTAAACGAGTTAGGTCACGTTAATTATTTATATAAGGGAGGAATCCAGAATGAGCAGTAAAGATTATGAATTGCGAGAAACAAACCAAAACAAAAGTGAAGACTCATCCAGCAGTTTTTTATTAGGAGCACTGATTGGCGGACTAGTGGGCGCAGCTGCAGCCATTTTCTTAGCCCCAAAATCAGGCAGAGAGCTTCGAAGTAAACTTAACATCCAAGCGGAAACATTAAAGGAAAAAACGGTCCACCTTATGAATAAAACAAAGACACCTGTTGATGTCGAGGAAGACAATTATATTCCAATCGGTGGAATGCCAAAAGCAGCTAGTGAAGGATCTGTTGATGAACTTTCAATAAGAAAAAAATTAGAAGAAGCAACAAAAGCACTTGAAGAGGAAGAAAATAAAGTAACACATTGAGAGAGTATTTGAAAAATAAACCAATTATTTGTATCAAAAACGGTGAAGTGATAGAATGACTTCACCGTTTATTATTTGGAGGATAGAATATGTTGAAAAAAATTGATACATTAGAACAATTTGAAGAGTTATTAAAGCAAGAGGACAAATTTTTTATATTAAAACATAGTTTAACTTGTCCGATTAGTCATGCAGCGTATCAGGAGTATGAAAAATACGCAGGCAGCGATCAAAGTATACCGACTTTTTATTTAGCTGTTCAAGAGGCACGCCCTTTATCAAATGAAGTGGCAGAGAAGTTTGAAATTAAACATGAATCCCCTCAGGCACTTTTGATTAAAAATGGTGAGGCTGTCTGGAATGCCTCTCATTGGAAGATTACAAACAAATCTTTAAGCACTGCATCAATTGATAATTTATAGCACTTTTTTTAAATTCCATGCATACAATGACGTATTATAAGATGATTCGCTTTAGCGCTTAAAAGCGTTTAATCACTAAAGAAAAAAGACGTGACAAAAAAGCTCTTATCAGATATAATAAAGCATAATTATTGAATAGTGAAAAAATTTATATTTAAGGGAGCTAGCTGACAGTATTTAGTTATTCTGCAATCATTCTGTCAAGCTATTGAAAGGACGGGGACAATAAATGAGCAAAAGTAATTTGGAACAGTTAAGGACACGTGTCGATGATTTAAACTTGGAATTATTGAAACTAATTAATGAAAGAGCTCAACTTGTCCAAGAGATTGGGAAGGCTAAAGAAAGTCAAGGAGTTTATAAATACGATCCTGTTCGTGAACGAAAAATGCTTGATGTCATTAAAGAACATAATGATGGACCATTTGATAATGCGACGATTGACCATTTATTTAAGGAAATCTTTAAGGCTGGCTTAGATTTGCAAAAAGATGATCATCAAAAAGCACTGCTTGTTTCTAGAAAGAAGAAACCAGAAAATACGATTGTCAACTTAAAAGGTGAAACTGTCGGAGACGGAAAACAGCATTTTGTTTTTGGTCCATGTGCTGTCGAGTCTTATGAACAAGTGGCAACTGTGGCAAAAGCAATGAAAGAAAAAGGTTTAAAGCTGCTGCGCGGCGGTGCATATAAACCTAGAACATCTCCTTATGATTTCCAAGGCCTTGGGGTTGAAGGGTTAAAAATATTAAAACGAGTAGCCGATGAATATGATATGGCTGTCATTAGTGAGATTGTAAACCCAGCTGATATTGAGATGGCTATTGATTATATTGATGTTATCCAAATCGGTGCCCGTAATATGCAAAACTTTGAATTATTAAAAGCTGCGGGAGCAGTAAATAAACCAGTCCTTTTAAAACGTGGTATTGCAGCCACGATTGAAGAATTTATTAATGCTGCCGAATATATTATGGCACAAGGAAATGGGCAGATTATTCTTTGTGAACGTGGAATTAGAACATACGAACGGGCAACCAGAAATACGCTTGATATTTCTGCAGTACCGATTCTTAAGCAAGAGACACATTTACCGGTAATGGTCGATGTAACTCATTCAACCGGCCGCAGAGATTTACTTCTTCCTGCTGCAAAAGCAGCACTTGCGATTGGCGCAGATGGGGTTATGGCTGAGGTTCACCCAGATCCAGCAGTAGCACTTTCAGATGCGCAGCAGCAAATGAATCTTGACCAGTTTAATACTTTTTATAATGAACTGCTTGCTTCCAATTTAGTTAGAATTTAATTAAGTGAGAAAGGCCCTCTGCAGTCCTTGCAGAAGGCCTTTTTTTATTAAATAATGAAATAAAGTGAAAATGAGAACAAATATCATTGCGACTTGTTTGTACTTATCGTATGATTAGATACATAAATAAAAGTTTGTATATTATCTCACAAAGAGAAAAGCGGAAGCGCCTTGTTCAGCCCCGACAAGCACTGGAGGGCCTGTGGATGAAGTCGCGCTTTTTGACTTCATCTGCAGGACCGAAGTGACCTCGAGGGGCTAGGCGCTGAAAGCTGGACAAAAAAAAGACTAAATTATTAAAAATGCTGTAAAATAAGAGAAAATACGTATCGTGTTTAAGGAGAGTGTTTAAACGTGAATATAACAATTTATGATGTTGCCCGTGAAGCGAATGTTTCGATGGCAACCGTTTCACGTGTCGTCAATGGAAATCCAAATGTAAAGCCTGTTACCCGCAAAAAAGTATTAGAAGTCATTGATAGACTTGGTTACCGTCCTAATGCAGTTGCCAGAGGATTGGCCAGCAAAAAAACAACTACCGTTGGGGTCGTAATTCCGGACATCTCGAATATCTTTTTCGCAGAACTCGCACGTGGTATTGAAGATATCGCAACTATGTACAAGTACAATATTATTTTAAGCAATTCAGATCAAAACAAAGAGAAAGAATTACACTTATTAAATACTATGCTAGGTAAACAAGTGGATGGTATTGTTTTTATGAGTGGAAATATTACTCAAGAGCATGTCGAAGAATTTGGAAAATCACCAGTACCGATTGTCTTAGCTGGATCCATTGAAGAATCTGAGCAGATTCCTTCTGTTAACATAGACTATGAACAAGCTGTTTATGATTCAGTGAAAGAATTTATTGATAAAGGTCATAAGCATATTGCATTTGTAGTTGGGCCATTACAGGAGCCGAGAAATATTCACAAAAAACTAAAAGGATATCAGCGTGCGCTTGCAGATGCAGGTATAGATTTTAATGAGTCACTCATTGTCGAAGGCGATTACACCTATGACTCTGGCTTAGAAGCGTTCGATAAATTATTAGAAGCTCCGAATAGACCGACTGCAATACTAGTTGGCTCTGATGAAATGGCACTTGGTGTTGTCCATGGCGCCGAGGATAAAGGATATAAACTTCCTGAAGACTTTGAGGTTATTACATCAGATAATACAAGGCTTTCATTAATGGTTCGTCCGCAGCTGACCACAATCGTTCAGCCTTTATACGATATCGGAGCTGTGGCTATGCGTTTACTCACCAAATTAATGAACAAAGAAGAGGTAGAGGAACAAACCGTTGTCCTTCCACACCGCATCGAGCACCGTCAATCAACTAAATAATAAGAAAAGCAGAAGCGCCTTGTCCAGGGGCGACAGGCATAAGACGAGCCGGCATGAAGGTTGTTTTTTAACCTTCTTGACGGATTGGCTTATGACCCCGAGCCCCTAGGCGCTGGAGCTAGACAAAACAAAAAAGGAAGCGCCTTGTGTTTATGCGCTTCCTTCTTTTGTTTAATCTTCCATGGTAGATAAATCACCTGTTGGTAAGTTAAGCTCCCATGCCTTTAAGACACGTCTCATAATCTTACCGCTTCTTGTTTTTGGAAGTTTATCTCGGAAATCGATCTCTCGAGGAGCTGCGTGTGCTGCAAGACCTTGTTTTACAAAAAGTCTAATTTCTTCTTTAAGTTCATCTGAAGCTGTATAGCCGTCTCTAAGTGCGATAAAGGCTTTAATAATCTCGCCGCGCACAGGATCAGGTTTTCCGATTACCCCAGCTTCTGCTATTGCAGGGTGTTCGACAAGTTTGCTTTCCACTTCAAATGGACCAACTCGTTCACCAGATGTCATGATAACATCGTCTACACGTCCTTGGAACCAGAAATATCCATCCTCATCCATATAGGCGGAATCACCAGAAAAATACCAGCCGCTTGGCATGAAATAAGATTCATATTTTTCACGATTATTCCAAATGGTGTACATCATAGAAGGCCAGCCCCTCTTAATAGCAAGATTCCCCATGCGGTAAGGTGGAAGTTCATTGCCTTGGTCGTCAACAATCGCAGCCACGA
Organism: Neobacillus sp. NPDC093182; assembly: GCF_044754045.1. Taxonomy (NCBI): domain Bacteria; kingdom Bacillati; phylum Bacillota; class Bacilli; order Caryophanales; family Bacillaceae; genus Neobacillus; species Neobacillus sp. NPDC093182. Next base: position 795,625 of record NZ_JBIVOI010000001.1, on the reverse strand, counting down.
CACCTGGAATAGGCTTACCCATTGAACCTGGTTTAATCTCCATACAAGGGTAATTACTAATAAGCTGTGCACCTGTTTCCGTCATCCACCAGTTATCATGAATTCTTTTGTTAAAGACCTTCACGCCCCATTTTACTACCTCAGGGTTTAAAGGTTCCCCAACACTCAAGACATGGCGAAGGCTGCTTAAATTGTATTTCTTTACAATTTCATCTCCAGCTCCCATTAACATACGGAAAGCAGTAGGAGCACTATACCAAACGGTAACGCCAAAGTCTTCAATCATTTTGTACCAGGTATCAGGGCTGAAACGTCCGCCAACAATTACGTTGGAAGTTCCCGTTAACCATGGTCCAAAGATACCGTAAGAAGTTCCTGTAACCCATCCTGGGTCAGCAGTACACCAATATACATCCTCTTCTTTTAAATCTAATACCCATTTTGCTGTTTGATAATGCTGGATCATTGCATTATGTACATGCAGGACTCCCTTTGGTTTACCTGTAGAACCTGAAGTATAGTGAAGAATGAGCCCATCCGTACGGTCTACCCATTCAATTCGGAGCGTGCTGCTGGCAGCCTCGAATTTTTCCAAAAAGTTAACGTACTGCCCATTTTCTTCAACATTTTGACCAACAAGGAAAATGTGTTTTAATGCTGGAAGCTCATCTACAGGTACACGATCTAATAATTCAGGAGTTGTAACCAAGACTTTGGCTTCACTATCTTGCAAACGATCGCGAACGGCACCCTCCATAAAAGCTTCAAATAATGGACCGACAATTGCTCCAAGCTTGATAGCACCTAATACAGTAAAATATAGTTCAGGTGACCGTGGCATAAAAATAAATACGCGGTCTCCTTTCTCAACATCTCCGTAAGTTTTTAGCACATTACCAGCTTTATTTGAAAGCTCTTTCATTTCTTTGAACGTAAACTTTTCATTTCTAGTGTTATCGCGGTAATAAAGGGCTACTTTATTTTTTCGAAATGTTTCTGCATGGCGGTCGATCGCTTCATACGCCATATTCACAAGTCCAGTTTCATGCCAGGAGAATTCCTTTTCAGTCTCCTCCCAACTGAAGGTCTTATACTTTTCATCATAATTTGATAAGTTATGCTCTCCTTGCATAACCGGCAGCTTTTCCACTCTCATTCCATTTCCCCCTTATGCTAGTATGAGATTATTATAGTACAAATAGAAACTATTCTCAATTTTTAAAATAATTTAATTGATTTCGAGAAATTGTCACATAGTTTTCTAATTAAACAGAAAATTATGGGAAGGGGCAAAAAATTGATAGAAATTATGTATAATAGAAATGATATGCGAATGATTTTTCAGGTGGTGTAGGGATGGAACACAAAAAAACGTACAATGCGAAAGAATTAAAAACTCCCCATGGAAATCTAATTATTGAAGGTCCTATTTCCTCGGATAAGCTTGCTGGATATGAATTTCACGAACATCTTACCGCTTTTCGTCCTCCTGAACAGCAGCATCAAGCGCTGGTTGGGATTGCACAGCTCGAAGAGGGAAGAATTATTATCGCAAGGCATCACCATACCATTGTTGGCTATGTGACATACCTTTTTCCAGATCCTCTTGAAAGATGGTCTGAAGACAAAATGGATAATTTAATTGAATTAGGTGCTATTGAGGTAATTCCTAAATTTAGAGGCTGCGCAGTCGGAAAAAATCTCCTCACCGTTTCCATGATGGATGATGCCATGGAGGATTACTTAATTATTACGACAGAATATTATTGGCATTGGGATTTAAAGGGAACTGGGTTAAATGTTTGGGAGTATCGAAAAATCATGGAGAAAATGATGAATGCGGGCGGTCTCCAATGGTATGCAACGGATGATCCTGAGATTTGTTCACACCCTGCTAACTGTTTGATGGCGAGAATTGGAAAAAGGGTGGACGTAGAGACCATCCAAAGGTTTGATCGACTTCGTTTTATGAATCGATTTATGTATTGATCCCAATTAATTGAGGAGGCCATTCGGATGATAGTAGAAGAAATAATGAAAACCGAGATTGTTACCGTTACTCCAACAGTTTCAATTGCTGACACAATGAGATTAATGGAGTCAAAAAAAATCCGGCATATACCCGTTATAGATACAAATCAACAGCTTGTTGGTATTGTAACCTTATCTGATATACGAGATGCAGCTCCATCAATTTTTCGTGCAAACGACCATTTAGAAGATCTTGAAAAACCGGTTGACTCGATTATGAAAAAGGACGTTATCACTGGCCATCCTCTTGATTTTGTCGAGGAAATAGCAGCTGTGTTTTATGAGCATAAAATAGGCTGCCTTCCGATTACAAACAATCACAAGCTCGTTGGAATTGTTACTGAAACGGATTTATTGAGAACGCTCGTTGAGTTGACAGGTGCTCATCAGCCGGGGTCTCAAATTGAAATCAGGGTGCCTAATTTTGCAGGAAAGCTTAGTGATATTACTAGTATTATAAAGAATCGAAAAGCAAATATATTGAGCGTACTCGTTTACCCTGACAAAAAGGATGATCAATATAAAATTCTCGTCGTAAGATTACAGACCATGAATCCTACTGTGCTCATTCAGGATTTAAAACAATCTGGCTATGACGTTCTATGGCCCAATCTGCCAGGTGTTTCCCTATGACCGATTCCTGTTCATTTGTATTTTCAGAAGAATTGTTAAACTATAAATTCAGCAATAACCATCCTTTTAATCAGTTTCGACTGAAACTTACTGTCGATTTGTTACATAGATTAAATGCCTTAGACCATAGGCAGGTTGTTCCCCCCAGAATGGCAACAGAGGAAGAGCTTAGCCTTGTTCATGATCCAAGCTATATTGATGCTGTTAGGATGGCAGGGTATGGACAGCTTCCACTACAAGTAGCTGAAAACTATGGGTTAGGAACAGAGGATACACCAATTTTTCCTAACATGCATGAAGCTAGCGCTCTACTTGTTGGAGGGGCATTAACGGCTGTCGATCAAGTAATGACAGGACAAGCAGTCCATGCCCTTCATTTAGGCGGGGGATTGCACCATGGTTTTCGTGGAAAAGCTTCTGGATTTTGCATTTATAATGATAGTTCAGTAGCTATTAAATATCTGCAAAAAAAATATAATGCTAGGGTTCTTTATGTAGATACGGACGCACATCATGGAGATGGAGTTCAGTGGTCCTTTTATGATGATCCCAATGTCTGCACGCTCTCCATACATGAAACGGGAAGATACCTATTTCCGGGTACCGGTAACGTGAACGAAAGAGGGCAAGGTAAGGGGTATGGTTATTCTTTTAATATTCCAGTAGATGCATTCACTGAGGATGAATCATGGCTCCATGTCTATACTCATTCAATAAAGGAAGTAGCAGAGTTTTTTAAACCAGATGTTATTTTGACTCAAAATGGAGCAGACTCTCATTATTATGATCCTTTAACTCATTTATCCGCTTCAATGAAAATCTATCGTGAAATCCCAAAGCTGGCTCATGAGATTGCCCATCAATATTGCGGAGGTAAATGGATTGCAGTTGGCGGCGGGGGTTATGATATATGGCGTGTGGTTCCTAGAGCTTGGGCACTTATTTGGATGGAAATGACTGAAAACTCAAACTGTTATGGAAGTTTACCGAAGGACTGGATCGATTATTGGCAAGAAAAGGCACCAGTCAGCCTTCCAAAAAATTGGGACGATCCAGATGATATGTATAAGCCAATTCCGAGAAAAGCCGAAATAACGGAAAAAAACTTACTCACGCTCGAAAAGGCGCTATATTCAATTAGAAATAATCAAAAAAGTGAATCTAAACAATAAAGGGGCTTGGATTTTCCAAGCTCCTTTATTGTTATTTATTGAGGTGCAGGTACAGGTACAGGTGCAGGTGCAGGTGTAATAGTAACACCAACATCCACTTTGTTTGATGGTCCAGATTCATTCCCTGCGATATCTACGGCGGTTACATAGTATGAACCGTTAGATGCTGAAAAGGAAAGACTAGAACCACTAATGATACTCGCGACCTTTGATCCGTTTTGATAAACTCGGTACCCAACAATATCATTATCTGCTGGTGGTGACCAAATGAGATTATTACCGGATACTGAAAGGGTTATCCCGTCAGGCCGTTTTCCGTTATCGACAATCTTATCATTCGGAACTAGGATTTTACCCCATCGTTCCATCTTAGGAATTAGCTGGCTTGTATTACTAAAATTACTTCCAACCATTTGTGTGATAAAGTCTGGATTGAGGATAACCCCTTGTTGGGCAAATTCTTTTGGTGTTGAATCTAAAGCTAGATACCTTTTATCACCAATTTGCACATAATTTCCTGCAATCAGGCTGTCATCTCGTTTTGTTGGAACATTTTCTGCGTTAAAATAATCACTTTCAACTAAACCAGCCTTAGCGCAGGCATCCGAAGGCAGCAAGCCTGAAACCGCACAGAACGAACGCTTTACAATTCCTTCTGGTACAGGAAATGATTCAGAAGGATTAACTAACTCAGGTTTAATATCATAAGCCGCATTCATTAATTCAGCCCATAGATTATTTGTTCTCTGTGAGTAAGACATTCCGCCGGTTTTTAATGATTTTGGTGTATCATAGCCAGTCCAGATTCCGAAGGTTACATTTGGATTGGTAGCCACAAACCAAGCGTCATGATAATCATGCCCAGTTCCTGTTTTACCTGCCCAATCAGCCCTAAACTTCAGCTTACTGTTAATACCAGCAGCTGTACCACTTTTGATTACATCCCGCATCATATCAAGTGTTAAAAACGCTGTTTGCGGTTTAAAGACGTCAACTGGCTTCACTTCATGCTGATAAATGGTCTTGCCGTTTTTATCGACAATCTTTTCAATCATGTACGCATCAATAAATTTACCTTGATTTGCAAACGTTCCAAAGGCGTTAGTGTTTTCTTCGACTGTTACGCCATTTTTCATCGATCCAATAGAGGTTGAGAGATTGGTATAATCCTCACTTCTTAAGGACGTAAAGCCCATTTTTTCAAGATACTTTGCAGGCTGCTGATCAATGATATCTTTATACAGTTTAACAGCCGGTACATTATAAGATTTTTTTAGTGCATGTCTGGCTGATGTGATCCCGCTGTATCGCCTATCATAGTTGTTAGGCCATGGTTTTGAACTGGAAGGGTCAAGCCTTAAGGCTACATCCGGTAAAGGTGTGCCTGGTGAGGCTTTCCCCAATTCAATGGCAGGTGCATAAACGAGTAATGGCTTCATCGTAGAACCATTTTGTCTCACGGCACTAGTCGCATGATTAAGCTCCTGTTTATTGTGGTCTCGTCCACCGACAAAACTGATGATTTTCCCAGTTTTATTCTCGATCAGCATAGCACCGACTTCAACCGGCTCCATGACATTAATGGTTTCCCCGGTTTCTGGATCCTGTTTCTGTTCTGGCTTATCAGGTCCGTAGTTTGGGTAGTTATTCTTTACAACCTGGAAGGCATCATATATATCTTTGTTAATCGTTGTATGAATTTCGTATCCATTTTGTCTTAAATTTTGCTTGGCTAATGTTTTGTATTTATAAAAAAGATTCTCATCTTCTTTTAAATTATTTTCCTCATAGCCGTCGTTTTTCGCCAATACATTGGTTAGGACTTCGATAGCTCGCTTTTCAATCTCAAATGATAAGTATGGATATTTTTCCAGCGGGTTGTCCCCTGCAGGAATAAAATCCTTTGTAATATCATAGGCCGAGGCTTCTGCATACTGTGTTTCAGTAATGTGACCGCCATCATACATTCTTTTTAAAACCGTTTTCATTCGAGTAAGGCCCGGTTCTAAATTGTTTTTCACTGTACCTTCTCTTGTAAAAGGTGTGTAGCCAAAGGGACTTTGCGGTAAACCAGCAATAAAGGCCGCTTGTGGCAGGGTCAATTCACTGGCATTTTTCCCAAATATTCCTTTTGCCGCGGCTTGAACACCGCCGATATTTTTACCAGATGAATTTCTACCAAATGTTGAAACGTTTAAGTAAGCTTCTAGGATTTCTTTTTTGCTAAAAAACTTCTCTAGACGCAGTGCCAGCAAGATTTCATTAGCCTTTCTTTCGAATGAGACTTCATTCGTTAAGATTTGGTTTTTGATTAATTGCTGTGTTAATGTACTTCCGCCTGTTTGAGTAGCTGAGTTTGTTACTTCTTGGAAAAGTGCCCGAAAAACCGCTTTTGGGACAACCCCTTTATGTTTATAAAAATACTCATCTTCTGTTGCAATGACCGCTTTTACCAGGTAATCTGATACTTGATCAATTTTGACTTCTTCACGTTCAAGATCTGTACGGAGCTTGCCTAGATAAACATTGTCAGAAAAATATAAGTCCGATGTTTCCGTATAATTATAAATATCTTTTTTCATGCTGTCATAAGACCGGACGGGCTCGTCCTTTACAAGCGAGGCAAAATATCCTGCACCCACACCCCCTGCAAATGCTCCCCCAAGGATGACGACAGTTATAATCAGCAGCAAAAGGTTCCAAAAGACCTGGTACGTAATACGTGCGCTTTTTACTGTCCTTTTATGGGTAAACAAGTTAGATATGGATTTTACTTTCTCTATCCACGCTTGAAATTTATCGTTCATCGAATCACCTCTTTTAAAATCACATATATTATAGCATAATGATGATTACAAAAATGACAAACTTCTACATTTTTCTGATATTACCAATTCTTGTTTGACAGTGGAAATAATTTATGGTAAAAATTCTATAAGTTATCAATTTAATAATCAAGCTATGAAGGGAACCTACTGTAGGTCTTCTATCCCTGTTTTTAGAGAGTCAGCGGCTGGTGAAAGCTGATACATATAGAAGAGTGAATTACGTCCCAGAGCTTTCTCCGTGAACATAGAGGTAGTGGAGAACGGTTTAAACCGTTAATTTTTCGAGTTGGAGTGTTTTTTGCTCAAGCCGGGTGGTACCGCGCGTTATGCGTCCCTGCATTTTTTGCAGGGGCGCTTTTTGTGTTATTTTGAGAAATTGGAGGAAAATAAAATGGATTTATTACAGGATTTAGCATGGCGTGGGCTGATCTACCAGCAGACAGATGAAGAAAGTCTTAAGGATTTGATCGGTAAGGAGAAAATCTCCCTTTATTGTGGAGTTGACCCAACAGCAGACAGCTTGCATATTGGTCACATGGTACCATTTTTAATGCTCAGAAGATTTCAGCAGCACGGGCATCGTCCCGTTGTTTTAGTAGGTGGTGCAACAGGGCTTATCGGTGACCCTAGTGGAAAAAGTGAAGAGCGAAAGCTGCAAACACTTGAAGCAGTCCAAAAAAATGTCGAGGGGATTCAGAAGCAGTTAGCAGCCATTTTTGACTTTGAGGGTAAAAATGGAGCAGTAATGGTGAATAACTATGATTGGGCAGGCTCGATGGATATTGTTACATTTTTACGTGACATCGGTAAACACATTGGCGTCAATTACATGCTTGCAAAGGACACGATTGCTTCACGTCTTGAATCGGGGATCTCATTTACTGAGTTTACGTATACGATTCTTCAAGCAATGGATTTCAATCACCTTTATGAGAACTTCAACTGTAAGTTACAAGTAGGGGGAAGTGACCAATGGGGTAATATCACTTCCGGATTAGAACTAATTCGTAAAATGCAGCCAGAAGGTTCTAAGGCATTTGGTTTGACCATCCCGCTTGTTACAAAAGCGGATGGAACGAAATTCGGAAAAACAGAAGGTGGAGCCGTTTGGCTCGATGCTAAGAAGACAACTCCTTATGAATTTTACCAATTCTGGATTAACTCTGCAGATGCAGATGTTGTTAAATACTTGAAATACTTTACCTTCTTGTCTCACGAAGAAATCGAAGGACTAGAAAAATCCGTTCAAGAAGAACCGCATTTACGTAAGGCACAAAAGGCATTAGCTGAGGAAATGACACGTCTTATTCATGGTGAAGACTCTCTGCAGCAGGCGATCAAAATTACTGAGGCGTTATTTAGCGGAGATGTTCGCAGCCTGTCTGCTTCTGAAATTGAGCAAGGGTTCAAAGATGTTCCTTCCTTTAATGCCGGTGATACAGATGGGAATTTGGTAGACTTATTAGTGGCTGCGAAAATTTCTCCATCCAAGCGCCAGGCTCGAGAAGATATCACAAATGGTGCAATCACAGTGAACGGAGAACGCATTACAGACACATCTTATGTATTACAAGACACTGACAGAATTGAAGGTCAATTTACGATTATTAGAAGAGGTAAAAAGAAATACTCTTTGATTAAATATTAATGATTAAAGAAACCCGGCCTCATGTACCGAATGAGGCCGGGTTTTTCTTAATGGTGTTCTGGAGGTACGTTATGAGTACCCGTCTCAGTAAAAGCAGTAGTAGTTGTCGTCTTATACGCCATACTTGCGTATTTTATTCAAGAGCAAATAAGTGAATAAAAAACAAATCAACTTTTATTTAGAAATATAATTTTTGCAGGTTAGGTGCAAAAAAAACAAGGACAGTGCCAAGAAATTTTGCATACGGCTTTCACAAATTGTTCAGAAATAAGTGTTTTTAATATTGGCACAGTTATTGCATTTAAAAAAATGAAATTAGCTTTTGGGGAAATATGTAATTCACAATCATCAAAGGGGGATTTACAATGAAAACAGGTACGGATCGTGTAAAAAGAGGCATGGCTGAAATGCAAAAGGGCGGCGTCATAATGGATGTTGTTAATGCTGAGCAAGCAAAAATAGCAGAGGAAGCAGGAGCGGTAGCTGTAATGGCATTGGAGCGAGTACCTTCTGATATACGTGCAGCTGGCGGAGTAGCAAGAATGGCTGATCCACGAATTACAGAAGAAGTAATGAAGGCCGTTTCCATTCCGGTTATGGCAAAAGCACGTATCGGGCACATCGTTGAAGCCCGGGTTCTTGAAGCAATGGGCGTTGATTATATTGATGAGAGTGAAGTTTTAACACCGGCTGATGAAGAGTACCATCTAAATAAAAAAGTGTACACTGTTCCATTTGTTTGTGGTTGCCGTGATCTTGGCGAAGCAGCTCGCCGTATTGGTGAAGGTGCATCTATGCTTCGTACAAAAGGAGAGCCGGGAACCGGTAATATCGTAGAAGCAGTTCGTCATATCCGTAAGGTAAATGCACAGGTAAGTAAAGTCGTTTCAATGAGTGAAGATGAATTGATGACAGAGGCTAAGCTACTAGGAGCTCCGTATGAACTTCTCGTTGAGATTAAGCGGCTTGGACGCCTGCCTGTTGTAAACTTTGCAGCTGGTGGAGTAGCAACGCCTGCTGATGCTGCACTTATGATGCAGTTAGGTGCTGATGGAGTATTTGTTGGTTCCGGAATCTTCAAATCTGATAACCCAGCAAAATTCGCTAGAGCTATCGTAGAAGCAACAACCCACTACCAGGACTATCAACTAATTGCGGAGATTTCAAAAAATCTTGGAATTGCAATGAAAGGTATTGAGATTTCAACTCTATCTCCTGAAGCTCGTATGCAGGAACGTGGTTGGTAAAAATTTCAAAACTTTATAGAAAGATTTTAAAATAAATTATTATTTTATAGAGGTCTAAAAAATTGGTGTAGCTCTCTATCGAATAGTGAAAGCGCTTTGACTTTTTTAAAAATTTAAAATATTCACATTGACATTGTTTATTCTAGCCCGTATACTCGGGTTAGAAAGGTGTTCAGTGGGTTTTTGAAGGGTGGATTAGGGCATGCAAACACTGGAAACGGTGATTGTTACAGGATATGCAAAAGCTCCACAGGGAACTTCCATGTATGAAATGTATAAGCATGCGGGAATTGTCCTCGAAGTGGATCTGAAAGACCATAAGATTATCGGAGCTGAATTCACATTCGTAACTGAACTAACAAAAAATTATTTTCAAAAACTGCTGATAGGCTACTGTCTTCAAGACGGTGTTGAACAGCTGATTAAACGTATTCAAAGTTTTTATTTTGCTCCATCTCAGCAAGCGATTATTGTGGCTCTTCAAGCTGCTTTTCAACGTTACTGGGATAATGTGAAGCAAATGAATTCATAACGTTTGGTTATAATAAAGTGGGAAGATGACCTCTTCCCATGGTCTTATTAAAACCGGGCAAACATGAACTCTATGTAAGGAATGTTCGTTAAACGACGTTCTTTATATAGATTTATGTTTTGCTCGGTTTTTTATTTTACCGACCGTTAACACCCACAAAAGTCGATGAAGAGGCAGGGATAAAAAACATGAGCAAGCTGATTACATGCGAAGAAGCTGTAAAAAAGGTTAAAAGCGGCTCTCGAATTATGGTAGGTGGATTTGGACTTGTAGGAAGTCCGCTTAGTTTAATAGCCGCTTTGGCTCAGTCGGAAGTGAAAGACTTAGAGATTATTAGTAATAACCTTGGTGAACCAGGCAGAGGTCTTGGAGTTTTAGTACGTCAAAAGCAAGTAAAAAAAGCAATAGGTTCGTATTTTACGTCCAATCCAGAAGTGGTTAAAGCTTATCAGGAAAAGGAATTAGAAGTGGAGCTTCTTCCACAAGGAACGATGTCTGAAGCCATTCGAGCGGGCGGTGCGGGTTTAGGAGGGTTTTATACACCAGTCAGCGTAGGAACGAAAATCGCTGAAAACAAAGAAGAGCGTACCCTTAATGGTAAAAAGTATGTGTTCCAAGAGCCTCTTAAAGCCAATTTTTCTTTAATTAAAGCGAAAAAGGCAGATCAATTAGGAAATCTCATATACAACAAATCGGCAAGAAACTTTAATCCGATGATGGCAACAGCTGCGGATGTAGTAATTGCAGAGGTGGACGAGATTGTGGAGGTAGGCCAAATTTCTCCCGAAGAAATTGTAACCCCTCATTTATACGTTGATTATATAGTTGTGAAGGGCGGTAACTAGTTTGAATACCAAACAATACATTGCTGCAAGAGCGGCAAAGGAATTGAAGGATGGCGATATCGTCAATTTGGGAATAGGGATTCCGACTTTGGTGGCTGATTATATTCCATCTGATGTTAGAGTTTTTTTACACTCGGAAAACGGCATTCTTGGAGTAGGTCCTACGCCGGATCAAGAGCATATTGACCAAAATCTTGTCAATGCAGGGAAACTGCCTGTCACAGTATTGGATGGATCATCCTTTTTTGATAGTGCTTCCTCTTTTGCGATGATTCGCGGAGGGCATGTAAGCGTTTCAATCCTAGGCGTGTTGCAAATTGATCAGGTTGGGCGGATTGCCAACTGGGCCGTACCAGGAAAAAGTGTTCTTGGTGTAGGCGGGGCGATGGATTTATTGGAAGGCTCCAAAAAGGTCATCGTAACAACGATGCATACTTCTAACCAAGGAGATTCAAAAATCGTCAAGGAATTAACTTATCCGGTCACATCGGAACGAATCGTGGATTTAATTATTACCGATTTGGCGGTGTTCGCTGTAAAGGAAGATGGACTTCATCTTATTGAGCTGTCCCCTGGAGTTTCCCTTGAGGAAATTCAACAGAAAACGGACGCACCCTTCCAAATTGCGGAATCGTTCAATAAAGGCAAAGAGGTGACTATATAGTGGTTGTAATTGTAAATGCATTTCGGACTGCTATCGGAAGCTTCGGTGGGTCCCTGGCAGATACGCCTCCGGAAGTGCTCGTATCCCTTATCATGAAAAATAATCTTTCTGCTTCCGGTTACGGTGCCAATATTGTCGATGAAGTTATCGTCGGACAAACAAAGCAGAGTGCGCATGCTCCGAATATTGCAAGAGTCGCGGCATTACAGGCCTATTTTCCGGTATCGATTCCTGCTTATACTGTTCATCGTCAGTGCGGTTCGGGCATGCAGGCCGTCATTAACGGAGCGATGTCCATTTTGACTGGTCAGGCGGAAGTCGTTTTAGCAGGAGGTGTCGAAAACATGTCACTAGCGCCTCATTATACGGTTGGCACTCGATTCGGCCACAAGATGGGAGATATGACGCTGTATGATTCAAATACGGAGAGTCAGCCAAAATCACAGCCAGAGGAGATATACGGTCGTTTTACGATGGGGCAAACAGCTGAGTGGCTCGCTGAAAAATATAACATTAGCCGCCGTGAACAAGATGAATTCGCTTTCATGAGTCAGCAGAAAACGAAACGTGCAATTGAAATGGGCCACTTTGAAGATGAAATCATACCTGTTCCGGTAAAGGAAGGAAAAAAGGGAATCAGACACTTTGCGATAGATGAATACCCAAGATTGACGGACATTGAAAAGTTAGGAACACTAGGTTCTGTGTTTCAAAAGGATGGTACGGTAACAGCCGGAAACTCATCTGGAAGGAATGATGGGGCCTCGATGCTGCTGTTGATGTCGGAGGAAAAAGCGAAACAGCTTGGAGTGGTCCCGATGGCAAGGATTCGATCCTTTGCAGCAGCGGGTGTATCACCAAAAGAAATGGGAATCGGTCCGGTCCCTGCATCTAAGATTGCGTTGAAAAAAGCGGGTCTTCGTTTGGAAGATATTGATTTGATTGAATTAAATGAAGCATTCGCTGCTCAAAGTCTTGCTTGTTTAAAAGAATGGGACATAAAAGGAGACAATGTGAATGTAAACGGTGGGGCGATTGCCTTAGGGCATCCACTTGGTTGCTCCGGTGCAAGGATTGTTACTACATTATGTCATGAGCTTGAAAAACAAAAACGGCAATATGGCCTTGCGACGATTTGTGTAGCCGGGGGATTAGGAATGGCAATGGTGGTGGAAAGATGGAAGGAATAAAAAAAGACTATGTGTTTCATCGAGATTTAAAAAAGGAGTACCCAATTATTACCCACGGTGAAGGGGTCTATCTCATAGATGAAAACGGGAAAAAATATTTGGATGCTTGCTCGGGGGCGGTTGCAGCCAACTTGGGTCATGGGATTCCTTCTATAGGAGAGGCCATGGCAGAGCAAGCAAAAAAAGCAGCTTTCGTCCATACAATGCGCTTCGAGACGAAAGCGTTGCATAAGCTAGCTGAAACCATTGGAAAAATGGCTCCAGACCATTTAAATAAAGTGTATTTTACAACCGGAGGTTCCGAAGCAAATGAAAGTGCTTTGAAGCTGGCAAGGCAATATCATAGGGACGCCGGCCGACCCGAAAAACACATTGTGATCGGGCGGTGGCAATCGTATCACGGTAACACCATCGGTTCTTTATCAGCAGGAGGAGATGTTAAAAGAAGGCATGCATACACTCCTAATCTTTTAAACTATGCCCATGTCTATTCTCCATACTGCCATCGATGCCCATACGATCGTCAAAAAGATGATTGTCTCTCTAAACAAAACTGGACGTGTGTAACGGATATTGAAAGAACCATTTCTGAGCTTGGTCCTGAGAACGTGTCGGCATTTATTGCCGAACCGATTGTTGGAAGTCAGCAAGGTGCTGTTCCACCGCCACCAGGGTATTTTGAGAAAGTTCGAGAGCTGTGTGATCGCTACGAAATCGTCTTAATTATCGATGAAGTGATGACTGGATTTGGCCGTACTGGTACCAACTTCGCGACAGAACAGATTGGAATCAAGCCTGATATAATCACATTCGGAAAAGGGGTATCAGCGGGATATGCTCCTCTTGCCGGAATGATTGTTCATGATTGGTTAATCGATGGGCTCATTCAAAACAGCGACGGGAAATTTATACACGGTTACACATATAGTGGGCATCCTGTTGCTGTTGCAGCCGGTCTTGCTGCATTGGAGGTATATGAGCGAGATATGGTACTGGAAAACGTCAAAAAACAAGGTACCTACCTTGTCAAACGTCTTATGGAGCTGAAGCAAAAACATTCTTATATATCTGATGTTCGGGGCAGAGGGCTTTTAATAGGTATGGAGCTAGTGAAGGATACTGGGCAGGACCTGTTGTTCGATCCATCTGAAAAAGCTGCTGAAAGATTGAATGGAATTGCGATGGAACTCGGTGCGGTTTTTTATCCCGGTTCCGGTTCAATTGACGGCACAAAGGGGGAGCACCTCATTATCAGCCCTCCTTTAAATGTCACGGGAACAGAAATTGATGAGATTATAAGGGTTTTAGATGAATCATTCACGATATTCAAAGGTCAATTAAGAAAGGACGAGATTTATGAAATTACAAAATAAAACAGAAGAGATTAAAGAAAAAGCACAAAAACATTTATCACCGGTTATGACAAGGGTAACGGAGCTTGTCATTGAAAAAGCGCATGGCGCCAAATTTTGGACGACAGACGGAAAAGAATATATCGATTTCGTCTCAGGAGTGGCCGTCAATGCAGTTGGACATACGAACAGGAAAATGGTGGAAGCTATTCAGAAGCAAGCTGAAGCCTTGATACATCTTGGATTGAACTATGGTTATTATGAAACCGCGGCAAATTTGGCAGAAAAGCTTGCTCATATCACTCCAGGAAATTTAGACACTGTTTTTTTCTCCAATTCGGGAGCTGAAGCCATTGACGGTGCGCTTAAACTAGCAAAGGCGGCCACAGACAGACCCGCCATCATTGCTTTTGAAGGATCGTTTCATGGCCGTACATTAGGAGCAACAGCCATTACGGCATCAAGCTCTAAATACCGTCGTTATTATGAACCGATTTTAGGCGAGGTGTATCACGTTCCATATCCGTATCCCAGCCAGCTGAAAAACATTAGAGAAGAAGAAGCTGAAGAGTATTGCTTGAATCAGCTTCAAAAGTTGTTCGATTTACGCGTGGATCCTACACGAGTAGCAGCCATCATCATTGAACCGGTAATGGGTGAAGGCGGCTATTATCCAGCACCGCCAAGCTTTTTGCAGGAGTTAAGAAAGATTTCAGAGGAACATGGCATTTTGCTTATCTTTGACGAAGTACAAACAGGATTTGGCCGTACAGGTAAAATGTTCGCAGCAGAACATGCGAATGTGACTCCTGATATTTTAGTTCTAGCAAAAGCCCTTTCCGGCGGCATGCCTCTTGGTGCCATTGTAGCCAGTCGTGAGCTTCATGAAAAATGGCCAACGGCCGGTCATGGTTCGACATTTGGAGGAAATCCGGTTTCTTGTGCTGCGGCATTGGCAAACATAGAGGTCATTGAAGAAGAGAAGTTAGTAGAACGCAGTGCTAAACTGGGTGCCGAGATTGTCAGCCGACTTCATAACTCGGTAGGACATTTACCAGGGATAGTTGAAGTCCGAGGAGTCGGCATGATGATCGGTATCGAATTCGACTCCGACTCTGCTGCTTTCTTTGTACCGAAAATTAAATTCAAAGCACTGGAAAATGGATTACTCATTATGAACTGCGGTGTGAGCGGGCAAACGATTCGATTAATGCTACCTCTTAATATTCAGGAAGATGTCCTAGATATAGGATTAACGATTTTAGAAGATGTGATAACTGAAACAATATCCGGAAACTAATTTAAATTCCTCGGATACAAAGAAAAAGGAGGTCAAGTTTATGTCTAGTCAAATCAAAACAGATATTCTTCAGGGAGATCTTTATATAAATGGAAAATGGGTAAGTGCCCCTAATCAGTCCTACTATGAAAGCTTAAATCCGGCAACGGGGGAACTTGTCGGTATATGTGCAGCCGCTACAACGGAGCAAGTGAATGAGGCTGTCGCATATGCGAATGAAGCGTATTCACAATGGAAGAACATCCCTATTCCAGAACGAGCGGCTTATTTAACGAAAGCAGCCCAATTGTTTGAAATACGAAAAGAGGAACTTGCTCGTGTCATGACAATGGAGATGGGCAAAGTGCTGCCTGAGTCTTTAGGCGAAGTTGGTGTGGTCATCGCGACTGCTCAATATATGGCAGGCGAGGGACGACGCCTCTTTGGAGAAACGGTCCCTGCAGGCTTCCCAGATCGGAACGTAAGAATGGTTCGTGAACCTCTTGGAGTTGTGGCGTGCATTACCCCCTGGAACTTCCCTGTTGCACTTGGTTCCTACAAAATCTTTTCAGCTTTGATTGCTGGTAATACCGTCGTATGGAAACCGGCTTCAGAGGTAGCGCTATCAGCAAAGATTTTCGTAGAAGTGTTAGATGAAGCTGGATTGCCACCAGGGGTTGTCAACTTAATTACAGGTTCAGGTAGAACAGTCGGGCAAACACTCACAGAGCATTTGGATGTGAAAGTCATTTCGTTTACGGGCTCAACTGAAGTCGGACAAAAGCTGGCGGAAATGAGCAGTAAAACGTTAAAACGTATTTCATTGGAACTGGGTGGAAAAAATGCAGTGATCGTCTTGAAGGATGCGAACTTGGACAAGGCAGCAGACGGAATCGTAAAATCAGCGTTTACGACAACTGGTCAACGCTGTACAGCGGCAAGCCGAGTAATCGTCGAGCGACCAGTAAAGGATTTGCTTGTCCAAAAAGTAGTTGACTTAACAAAGTCTATGAAAATAGGAAATGGACTTGAAGAAGGGAAACAATTGGGTCCACTCGTAAATGAAGACCAGCTTCATACAGTCGAAAAATATGTAAAAAAAGCGATTGAAGAAGGTGGAAAAATTGTAACAGGTGGCCAGCGTGTCAAAGAATTGGGCGGTTATTATTATGAGCCGACAATCATTGAGAATGTGAAACCGAATGATACCATTGCACAGGAAGAAATATTTGGTCCTGTTCTTGCCATCATTGAAGTAGATTCATATGAGGCAGCAATGGAGGTAAATAACGGGACAATTTATGGGTTATCGACTTCCATTTATACAGAGAGCCTTCATTATGCGAACCGGACGGCAAAGGAAGCGGTAAGCGGACTTGTCTATATTAATAACGGAACGTCTAATGCCGAAATGGGTGTGGCATTTGGAGGCATGAAAATGTCGGGAAATGGACACCGTGAAGTTTCCCATCATGCATTCGATGTCATGACAGAGTGGAAGTCGATTTATACGAACTATTAATAAACGGGCCATATCTATTAGAAGGTGGGAGAATATGAGAAAACACCGTATTGGAATTGCATTCTTTTACCATGAATCCCACAGTTTTAGTCCGATGAAAACCGAAATCGAACAGTTTCGAAATGAAGGCTACTATATCGGCGATGAAATTTATGATGCCTATTCAGGAACGAAAACTGAAGTGGGCGGGTTTCTGGATGTATTGATACAGGAGGATGTAGAAATTGTGCCGCTGCTTTGTGCGGCAGCGGTCCCATCGGGCGTAGTATCAACTGAAGCGTATTCAATCATCGAAGCGCAAATGCTCCAGTCAATCCGGGAGGCTGGAAGGCTCGATGGTTTATTGCTGGCACTGCATGGAGCAATGGTCGTGGAGGACCTATTTGATCCGGAAGAGCATTTACTGGGAAAAATTCGTGAGTTGATCGGACCGAGTGTCCCAATTGCGACAACACTGGATATGCACGCAAATTTAAGTGAAAAAATGATTGATTACACACCGCTTCATTTTGGATTTAAAACATATCCACATGTTGATATGTATGAACAAGGCGTTCATGCGTCAATCGCTTTATTGAAACAATTAAAGGAAGATGTGCATTATTATGCTTCTTTTGAAAAATTGCCGATGATGCCTCCCTCTATCAATATGAGAACTGCAGAAGGCCCGATGCATAAAATGATAGAGTGGGCGAAACAGGCCGAAGAAGAAGAAGGAATTTATAATGTGTCCGTATTTGGTGGCTTTCCGTACTCGGATATTCCCATGGTCGGTGCCAGTGTACTTGTGGTTTCGCTCGATCCGCAAAAAGGAAAGGAGACTGCCCAAAAGATGGCTTCCTTGTTCTGGAGTGTAAGAGAAGAATTTATCATGGATTTGCCCGGTGTAAAAGAAGGGCTCGATTTGGCGATGTCGATTGAAGATGACAAACCGGTCGTGCTGGCGGACATCTCGGATAATCCGTTAAGCTGCGGGAGCGGGGATACAACAGAGCTGCTTCGGGAGATGGTGAAGATGAACATTCCTGACACCCTGTTTGGAGGGCTTTACGATCCAGAATCCATTGAGGCTTGCCGCAAAAAGGGGATCGGAAATAAGTTATTGTTGTCCCTAGGAGGGAAAGTATCGCCTGAATTTGGGGAGCCCGTTCAGGTCGAAGCAACGGTCGTGGCCTTATCAGACGGTGTATTTCACAATTCTGGGCCGTTCAATCAGCATTTAAGAGTCGATTTAAAGGGAGCGGCACACATTCGTGTTGGCAAGATGGATATACTCCTCATTGGAAGGCCGATGTCAGCGAATGATCCGGAAATGTTTCGTCATATTGGCCTTGAGCCACAGGTAATGAGAATTCTGGGGTTAAAGGCTAAAAATCATTTTCGGGCTGCGTTTGAGCCGATTGTTGGCCGTATCATTTATGTAGATGCACCTGGTGTTGCCTCCAATCGTTTAACAACTTTTACGTATCGTAACATTCCTAAGCCAATATGGCCGCTGGATGATATCGAATATGAAGTAGAACTAAGGGGGACAGAAAAATGGAAACATTGAACAAAACCTATTATGTCGAAGTACCAGCTTCATTGAATCCAGAACAGCAAAAAATGATGATGGAGCTTGAGCAAGATGCGTTTCCGGGATTAGGAGCAGTAGATGAACAAACCCTTGTCCCACTTACACGCTACGGGAAACTCATTCAATACCGGCAGCAAAATGATCCAAGGCCGATTGCAATTTGCGAAGTGATGAGAGCTTACAATGATATTCAGAAAGCCTACATTTTTGGGTTTTATGTCCGCTCCGACCAGCAAGGGAAAGGAATCGGGAAATTATTTTTACAGGAAATTTATCCGATTCTAAAGCAAGATGGTTTTCGTAAGGTTTGCTTAACGGTCAGTACTAAAAACAAGGCAGCCGTCAAGTTATATGAAAAATTAGGGTTTGTCATAAAAGAGACAAGATTAGATGAATTTGGCGAAGGGGAAAATCGCTATTATATGGAATACCTCATTTCTTAATA
This sequence comes from Neobacillus sp. NPDC093182, assembly GCF_044754045.1. Taxonomy (NCBI): domain Bacteria; kingdom Bacillati; phylum Bacillota; class Bacilli; order Caryophanales; family Bacillaceae; genus Neobacillus; species Neobacillus sp. NPDC093182. The sequence goes on along the minus strand of NZ_JBIVOI010000001.1, from coordinate 776,661 downwards.
TAGTAATGTTCGAAGGAGAAATCATTAAAAATGGTCGATAAAAAATAGGCTAATTTTAGGAGGAGTTTATGATGAGAAACACTTTATTCAAACCAAAAAGACATTGGAAAGAAATCGAGCTTTGGAAGGATGTTACAGAGGAGCAATGGAACGATTGGGTTTGGCAATTAACGAATACTATCAAAAATTTAGAAGACTTAAAGAAAGTAGTTAACTTAACACCAGAAGAAGAGGAAGGGGTTTTAATCTCAACAAAAACAATCCCATTAAACATCACGCCATATTATGCATCGCTTATGGACCCAGATGATTCAAGATGTCCGGTGCGAATGCAGTCTGTTCCAATTTCTGCGGAATTGCATAAAACAAGATATGATTTAGAAGATCCCCTTCACGAAGATGAAGATTCACCAGTACCTGGGTTAACACATCGTTATCCGGATCGCGTATTGTTCCTAGTAACAAACCAATGCTCCATGTACTGCCGTTACTGCACAAGAAGACGCTTCTCCGGACAAATCGGAATGGGTGTACCAAAGAAACAGTTAGACACAGCCATTAATTATATCGCATCTAACTCACAGATTCGAGATGTGTTAATTTCCGGAGGAGACGGGCTCCTTATTAATGACAATATTTTAGAATATATTTTAAAGAATCTACGTGAGATTCCGCATGTAGAAATTATTCGTATCGGTACAAGAGCACCTGTCGTATTCCCACAGCGTATTACCGAAAATCTTTGTAATATCTTGAAAAAGTATCATCCAGTTTGGTTGAATACACATTTCAATACATCTATTGAAATTACGGAAGAATCGAAGCGTGCATGTGAAATGCTTTCAAATGTTGGTGTACCTGTTGGTAATCAGTCTGTTATTTTGGCAGGTATTAACGACAGTGTACCGATCATGAAACAGCTTATGCATGACCTTGTTAAAATCCGCGTTCGTCCATATTATATTTACCAATGTGATTTATCAGAAGGGATTGGCCATTTCCGTGCACCAATTAGCAAAGGATTGGAAATTATGGAAGGACTTCGTGGTCATACATCGGGTTATGCCGTTCCGACATTTATTGTTGATGCCCCGGGTGGAGGAGGCAAAATTCCATTGCAGCCGAACTATATCATTTCTCAAAGTTCTAATAAAGTCGTATTACGTAACTTTGAAGGTGTCATTACATCTTATCCAGAACCAACAAATTATCAGTCAGGCAGTGCAGAGGATTACTACAAAAAGGTATATCCTGAAGTGTTTGAAAAGTTTGAAAGTAATGGTGTTCTATCCATTATTGATGATACGAAATTTAACCTTACACCTGAAGGATTAAAACGGTTAGATCGCCGCAAAACGTATAAGGAAAATACTGAGCATAGTTCATTAAAAGATAAACGTGACAAACGTGACGAGTTAAAAGAGAAAAAATTCCAATCGCAAATGAAGAAATATGAAACAGTGGGAGCAAAGGAGGAATAATTTTGATTTGTCAATGGTGCGAATCTGACACAGCAAGTGAAACGAGCAACACAGTGTATTGGGAACTTCCAGATGGAACAAATGCGATCGAAATTCAAGACACACCATCCATTCATTGCTTGGAATGCGGTATGACCTATCAAACAGATAATACGGTGAAAGAAATTGAGGATCATCTATTTTTAATCGATTGTTCAAAGTTGGAAAAAAGTATGAAGTACGACACCCTAATGGCTGCTCCGCGCTTATTGAAGCGAAACTACTTTGACTTTTCGAAATAAATAGCGAGCCGTCTCCCGTTTTTCGATAATCACCTGCAATGAACTTCTATTCTTATGGACAATTTATCCCTATCATCTTCAAAAAAGGGATAAATTGTTCTAAACAAGCTACAATGATAGATTCTTTTAGTTAGATAGATACTTATGGTTCAAAATTGAAGGGAGACAAGACATGGAGGCAATCAAAAGCTATACTAACGACGAAAATAATCAGAATAGTCAGAATGGCAATGGTGGTAAAGAGCAAATTAAACGCAATCTAAAGGCACGTCACATGACGATGATTGCTATTGGAGGTTCAATTGGGACAGGGTTATTTTTAGCAACAGGGACCTCCATTCAAACCGCTGGACCTGGTGGCGCGCTAATAGCTTATGGAGCTATCGGAATCATGGTCTACTTTTTAATGACTAGTCTCGGAGAAATGGCTACCTTAATGCCGGTTTCGGGATCCTTTTCAACCTATGGCAGCCGTTTTGTTGATCCGGCATTTGGTTTTGCGCTCGGTTGGAATTATTGGTTTAACTGGGCTGTTACACTTGCGGTTGAAATAGTTGCATCAGCTATTATAATGAAATTTTGGTTTCCTGATGTACCGAGTATCGTATGGAGTACACTGTTTTTAGGACTAATCTTTTTTTTGAACGCATTATCGGTTAAAAGTTACGGAGAATCCGAGTATTGGTTCTCCTTGATAAAAGTAGTGACAATCATTGTTTTCATTGGAGTTGGTTCGCTTACCATTTTCGGTATTCTAGGCGGTCAGGTTATCGGTTTTAAAAACTTTACTGTAGGGGATGCTCCGGTTCATGGCGGCCTTTTGTCCATTTTAAGTATTTTTTTGATTGCAGGTTTTTCTTTTCAAGGAACGGAGCTCGTGGGGATTGCTGCAGGAGAAAGTGAAGAGCCCGAGAAAAACGTACCAAAGGCGATTCGACAAGTATTTTGGCGAATTCTTCTATTCTATATTGTTGCCATTGCTGTCATTGGTCTTTTGATTCCTTATACAAGTCCTGACCTGTTGAGTAGGGATGTCGATAGCATCGCTGTCAGCCCTTTTACCCTTGTATTTGAGAAAGTGGGCATTGCTTTTGCGGCATCTGTGATGAACGCGGTCATTTTGACCTCGGTCTTATCGGCAGGGACTTCTGGTTTATATGCATCGACACGCATGCTTTGGTCCATGGCAAAAGACGGATATGCGCCCAAAATTTTACAAAGTGTAAATAGTCGTGGGATTCCAATGAATGCCCTTGTTACAACGACAATTATCGGAGGCCTTGCCTTTTTAACTTCCATTTTTGGAGACCAAGTGTATACATGGTTATTAAATGCTTCAGGCTTAACTGGATTTATTGCATGGCTTGGAATTGCAGTCAGTCACTATCGTTTTAGAAAAGCATATATGGCCCAGGGCAGGGACATGAATGATTTGAAATTTAAAGCGAAATGGTTCCCGTTAGGTCCGATTCTTGCTTTTGCGATGTGTGTCTTTGTCATTTTCGGCCAAAATTATCAAGCTTTTTTAACTAGTGAGATTGATTGGTATGGAGTAGCCGTTTCCTATATTGGTTTACCAATCTTTTTGGCATTATGGCTCGGGTATAAACTCGTTCATAAAACGAAGGTCGTTCCACTAAAGGAATGTTCTTTTGAAGAAATGTCATCTAAAATAGAGACACCTTGATGCGTTTCACTCCGTCACTCATAATTAGTTATTAAGATTTAGCGTGATCAATTGAACGAAATCAAAAGTGTTGTCTTAGATTTTTCAACTAAACAGTAGGAGTGCTATATGAGAGAAGTAGGGGTAAAAAGATCTTCCCCAAATTAATGGGTGAAAATACAAAAAACTACAAAGCACGAATAAAAGTAAAAAACCCTAGAAACTGCGTTGCAACAACGCTTCTAGGGTTTTTATCATTACTGTTTAAGAAACAAATCAATTAACGTGAGTAGAACTCGACGATAAGAGTTTCGTTAATTTCAGCTGGTAATTCAGAACGCTCTGGTAAGCGAGTGAATGTACCTTCAAGTTTGTCTGCATCAAATGTTAAGTAGTCAGGTACGAAGTTATTAACTTCAACTGCTTCTTTAACAGCATCAAGGTTACGTGATTTTTCACGAAGGCTGATAGTTTGACCAGGAGTTAAACGGTATGATGGGATATCTACACGAGAACCATCAACTAAGATGTGACCGTGGTTAACTAATTGACGAGCTGCACGACGAGTACGAGCTAAACCTAAACGGTAAACTACGTTGTCAAGACGTGATTCAAGCAGGATCATGAAGTTTTCACCGTGAACCCCACCCAATTTGCCAGCTTTATCAAATAGGTTACGGAATTGACGCTCAGTTACTCCGTACATGTGACGAAGCTTTTGCTTTTCTTGTAATTGCAATCCGTATTCAGAAAGCTTCTTACGTTGGTTTGGACCATGTTGTCCAGGAGCGTAAGGACGCTTTTCTAATTCTTTACCTGTGCCGCTTAGAGAGATTCCAAGACGACGAGAAATTTTCCAGCTTGAGCCAGTATAACGAGCCATGAATGACTCCTCCTTAGTGTTTTTATTTTTTGGTAAAATAAAAACCGTTATGAAACATCAATGATAGCCATTTTGTTTTCATGCACCTTCGCCCTAGCAGCAGAGGGTTACAAGATACACCATCAAATGAGTTCAATGACTCATGAGGAACAAAATGAATCCATTCACGTGTTCACATAGGCTGCAGTTATTTTACACAAAGGATATTATATAATTTTATTCATCAATGTGTCAAGTTAATTTCAGGAAAGGAATAGGATAAAGAAACTGATAAAAATGATAGCGTTTTCAAATAGGAGGAGTCAGCTTGGCAAATGAAAATTTTCGCTTTGAAACGGAAGCCGTTCATTCGGGGTACCATTCAGATGAGCACCAAGGAAGTTTAGTTCCTCCCTTGTACCAAACTTCCACATTCACCTTTTCTAGTGCTGAACAAGGGGAAAGAAGATTTGCAGGTCAAGAGGAAGGATTTATATACTCCCGTCTGGGAAATCCCACAGTAAAAATGCTCGAAGACCGAATGGCAAAGCTGGAACAAGGTGAAGCCGCTCTGGCATTTTCATCAGGGATGGCAGCAGTTTCTGCTGTGTTAACGGCTTTAACTAAAACAGGTGACCACATCCTGTGTTCACAGGGTGTATATGGCTGCACGTTTGGATTATTGCAATTGTTAAAAGAAAAATATAACGTCACCCATGATTTTTCGTTAATGGCATCAAAGGAAATGCTAGAAGAAGAAATCCGCCCAAACACTGCCTGTATCTATATAGAAACCCCGATTAATCCTACCATGAAACTAGTTGACTTAGAATTGGTCGCCAGTATTGCTAAACAACGTGGTATTCCTGTTGTGGTGGACAATACGTTTTGCTCACCGTATTTACAAACTCCTATTAACCTAGGCTGTGAGATTGTTATTCATAGTGCAACAAAATATATTTGTGGTCACGGTGATGTGATTGCCGGAATCGTTGTTGGCAACCGTGATTTCATCAAACAGGTGTCAAGAACAACACAAAAAGATATTGGCGGCACGATCTCACCGTTTGATGCCTGGCTTTTATTAAGGGGGTTAAAAACGCTGCCCGTCAGGATGGACCGTCATTGTGAGAATGCCAATATGCTTGTTGAATTTTTACGGAATCATCCAAAAGTAGAGAAGCTCTATTTTCCTGGCAATAGTGATTATATAGAAGACAATAAAATCATGCATAAACAAATGAAAAAACCTGGCGGAGTGATTTCTTTTTCTATAAAAGGAACAAAAGAAACGGCTCAATTTTTTATGAATCAATTACAATTGGTAAAAATAGCGGTAAGTTTAGGGGACGCTGAGACGCTGATACAGCACCCCGCAACCATGACACATGCTGTCGTTCCAGCAGCAGAACGAAGAAAAATGGGAATTGACGATACATTACTCCGCCTGTCAGTGGGTCTTGAAGCATGGGAGGATATCCAAGAGGACTTAGAACAAGCGCTTGAAGAAATATAAAAAACTCGCCTCGGCGAGTTCAGGCTGTCAATAATGACTAGACAGCCATTATCTTTTTTATAACTTTAATAGTGCACAGATTTTTACCAATACAGGTAGGACGTATAATTGTCCTGGAAGCCCTTGATTAAGGACGAATCCTCCTGGCGGCGTGTGTGTGCATTACTTTCGAAGTCAGGTAAAATACTTTACAAATTTAGATTGGAGCGGAAGGTGCGAAGACTCCTGCGGGAGACCCCGCAGGCGCTTTGCGCTGAGGAGGCTCCCCGGCACGCCCGCGGAAAGCGAAGCACCTGGAGCGGAAATTAACAGGCCTGTGAGCATGCACGGAATTTTTTTAGAAAAATCGGTAGGTTAGATTCCGATAAAATAAAAAATTGCCGAGAAAGATACCCTTTCTCGACAATCTGAACTCGCCTCGGCGAGTTTTTTTACAAATGGTTTACAAGAATGGCTGTTAATTCTTCCAATTGCTGTTGGTCCAGCTCATCAAAGCGATTTTTCTCAGGTGAGTCAATGTCTAAGACCCCAAGTAATTTTCCATCCTTGATTAGAGGTATAACGATTTCGGAGTTGGAGGCCGCATCACAGGCAATGTGTCCAGGAAATTGATGAACGTCTTCTACCCGGATGGTTTCCATTTTTTTTGCGGATGTTCCACATACACCTTTCCCCAGAGGGATGCGGACACATGCCGGAAGTCCTTGGAAGGGACCCAATACTAGCTCATTGTTCTCATCCATTAAATAGAAGCCAACCCAGTTTATACGATCAAGAAACTGATTTAATAATGCGGAAGTATTGCTAAGATTAGCGATTTGATTATTCTCGCCATGGAGAAGAGCCTGTAATTGTTTTTTTACCAAATCATAATTTTCTTGGCGGCTCCCTTTGTACATTTCGACATTAAACATGCTTTTTCACCCATTCCTTAATAAATTTCTTATATATTTTATCAAACTGACTAGAAAAAGAGCATACTTTGTCGATATTTTCATGAAGGAATCAACCATCCAAGCGAGAATTGTTATAGAAAGATAAAAAAACTCGTGTATACGGAGGTGTACGATGAAAAAGGATTCTAAAGAAGAAATAGTGAAAGCAGCGATATCGCTTTTTAATTCAAATGGGTATGCTGGAACATCGATACGTGATATTGCAACCGAAGCAAAAGTAAACTCAGCAACCATCGCTTACCATTTTGAGAATAAGCTTGGATTATTAGAATATTGCTTTACTTACTTTTTTGAGCAATATCTCAGTATTATTGAAGAAAAGTTTTCTTTAATGGATACAGGCGTTAAGGATTGTTTAAAACGGATTACAGCTGACCTGCTTCACTATCAATGTGAAAATATTGAACTTACAAGCTTCGTATACCGAGAGATGTCAATGGATTCTCAGGTAGTCAGAGAAATTATGTCTACCTATGCATTAAAGGAAAAGTACTATTTTCAAAAGATTTTTGAAAAAGGGTTTGAACGGAAGGAATTCCGTCCACATTCTATTGCCTATTTAATAATTCAATACAAAGGCTTACTTATGATGCCGTTTATTAATGCTCATTATTTAAGAGAGGTACTATATATTTTTCCAAATGAAAGGTTCTTTGAACAAAAGTACCTAAAGGAAATTAATAGCTGGATCGAAAATACACTGGGAACTAAAATAATAGAAAAGAAAGAGGCCATCCTCTAATTGAAACAACAATATAAATATTTATTTGGTAAGCACTAGCTAGGAAACCTAATTTCCTTCAGCAAGTGCTTTTTAATTTGGAGTTACGATGATTCATCTTTTCATAAAGATTGTCATAAAATAGTAAATTAAAATTTCTTTTACAAAAAAATTGAAAATACTGGTCAAAAAATGTCGTTTACATGGTATCATAGAGGCATTGAACTTTACCGTATATCGATGGTTTTTAATAGATTAGTATCTAGCGCTTGAAAGATTTAAATGAAGTGTTTGAAACAGGGGGCTTGAACGTGACATATTTTATTGGATTTATTATCCTGCTACTAGCCTTATTCGTATTGGGGTATTTTATAAAGAAAAAGTATTTTAAAGAAATGGATAGGTTAGAAGCCTGGAAAATAGATTTGTTTAACCGGCCGATTCTGGATGAAATGTCAAAGGTAAAACAATTAAATATGACCGGACAAACCGAGGAATTATTCGAAGGCTGGCGTAATCAATGGGATGATATCATAACGGTTAAATTGCCTGATCTTGAAGAGATGTTATTTGACGCTGAAGAATTTATCGATAAATACCGATTTAATAAAGCAAAGGCTGTTCAACAGGAAATCAAAGATAAATTACAGTCCACTGAAAATGAGATTAATAAAATTGTTGAAGAGCTTCATGAACTTGTTGGAAGTGAAGAAAAGAACAGGACGGAAATTGAGCAGTTAAAGGAATTGTATCGGGAAACGAAAAAAACGCTGCTTGCTCATCGACATAGTTTTGGAAAGTCCGAAAAATACTTAGAAGCTCAACTAGAGGAAGTTACGAAAAAGTTTCACGAATTTGATGAGAAGACGGATCATGGTAACTATCTTGAAGCACGAGAGCTGGTATTAGGAATTCACGATCAACTAGTGAAGGTTAAAAACAATATGGATACTATTCCTCAGCTGTTAATAGAGTGTCAATCTCTTATTCCGGCTCAATTGTCAGATATTCTCGAAGGCTATCGTGAAATGACCGAGAAGGGGTATTACTTAAGCCATATTCAATTAGAAAATGAAATTGAAAGTCTGCAAGAAAAATTGGTTGAGTATTTAGCACTGATTGAAGAGACGAAAATAGAAGAAGCACTTGAGGGAATAGGTGAAGTTAAAGAGCGAATTGATATTCTGTTTGATTTATTAGAAAAAGAAGTGAATGCCAAGCATTTTATCCTTCAAAATGAAAAAGGGATGAGTGGACTTTTATCTTCGGTTCTTGAAGAACATGACCATCTTTCTAATGAAGTAAAGCATGTTCAAGAAAGCTATCATCTGACAGAAAGTGACTTTGAAATTCAGAGGCACTTGGAAAAACAGCTTTCCACTGTTACAAAGCACTATGAAATCTTGATGGAAAAAATTAATATCAATGAAACAGCCTTAACGATTCTTTGTGAAGAACTGAAAGAAATAAAAATGCATATAGAAATGATTCAGGAAGAGCAGGAAAATTTCGCTCTGAAGTTACAAGCCCTAAGAAAAGATGAGTTCGAAGCGCGTGAAACACTAAGGGATTTAACTAAAAAAGTAGGCGAAACGATTCGTTTAGTAACTAAGAGTAATATTCCGGGATTACCAGAGGACTACAAATATTTATTGGAAGATACAAATGAGAGTATACAAAACGTAAAGCTTCAGCTTCAAGAAAAGCCACTTAACGTATCAGCTTTGAATCAATATTTAGAGATTGCAGTTTTAACTGTTGAAAAATTATCCAATACAACCGTTGACCTCATTGAAAATGTTATGCTTGCTGAAAAGGCGATTCAATACGGAAACAGATACAGAAGTCAGTATCCTTCTGTTGCCAAGGGACTTAGTGATGCAGAAAATGCTTTTAGACATTTTGAGTATCAAGAAGCTTTAGAGCAGGCAGCTGCTTCTCTTGAATCTATTGACCCAGGAGTCTTGAAGAAAATCAAGGCAGCGGTTGTAAAGCAATAAGAATAACTTTAAACCGATTTAGCCCGAAAAAGGCGAATCGGTTTTTATTTGTCTATATCACAATACTTTTTCAATTGATTAAGTTTGTGGTAAGATTTAGTCCTGCAAAGGTGAGGTGTTTGAAAGATGATTTATTTTGATAATAGTGCAACGACAAGACCATATAACGAGGTACTAGACTCATTTGTAAAGGTCTCAAGTGAATTTTTTGGCAATCCTTCGTCCCTTCATGGCCTAGGGCTGCAAGCTGAAAAACTTCTCACACAGGCTCGTATACAAGTAGCTAACCTCTTAACTGTAAAACCAACAGAGATTTACTTTACTTCTGGTGGTACCGAAAGTAATAATTTAGCCATTAAAGGGACAGCGATGTTGCATAAGAACAAAGGGAAGCACTTAATTCTATCTAGTGTTGAGCACCCTTCTGTCCGTGGTGCTATGGAACAGTTAAAAAAGTTAGGTTTTGACATTACCTATTTGCCGGCTGATCAAAATGGAAGAGTAATGGCAGATGATGTCAAAGCTTCTATAAAAAAAGATACAATACTGGTTTCAGTTATGCAGGTCAATAATGAAGTCGGAACGATACAGCCAATTGCAGAAATTGGCAAGCTTTTGAAGCAATATCCTGCTATTCTCTTTCATGTCGACGCTGTACAAGCTGTCGGAAAGGTTCCATTAAACTTAACGGAATATGGTGTGGATTTATGTTCATTATCAGCACATAAATTTCATGGATTAAAGGGGACTGGTGCGCTCTTTATAAGAGAAGGGGTTAGATTGGACCCATTGCTTTCTGGCGGAAACCAAGAATGGAAAGTAAGAAGTGGAACGGAAAATGTTGCAGGAACTGTCGCAATGGCAAAGGCTCTAAGGATGACGATGGTAAAAAGTGAGCTCGGAATAGAAAGAATGAAAAGGGTAAAATCGCTATTAAGAGAAGGTTTAAGCAGAATAGATGATCTTACCATCAATACGCCGACGGAAAATTCTGCACCTCATATACTCAATTTTTCCATAAAGGGAGTTAAAGCAGAAGTTTTAATCCATACTCTTGAGCAAAAAGGAATCTATCTATCGACAACAAGTGCCTGTTCTTCTAAGAAACAATTACCAAGTCAGACACTCTTAGCAATGGGAGTTCCAGATGATTTAGCTGACAGTGCATTTAGAATAAGCCTATCGTATGATAATACAGAAGATGAGGCAGAAAAAGTAATTGTGGCAATCGAAGAGGCTGCCAAACAATTAAGAAAGGTTATGAAATAATATGAATTATGATCGAATCTTGATTCGCTATGGTGAAATCTCTACCAAAGGCCGAAACCGAAAGAAATTTGTAGACAAGTTAAGAAAGAGCGTTCGTATTGCATTAGCTCCCTTTCCGAAAATAAAAATACGGGCAGAGCGGGACAGGATGTACGTGCTTGTTAATGGAGAAAATGTGGAAGAGATCATCAAGTCATTGAAAAATATATTTGGTATCCAATCCCTTAGTCCAGCAATAAGAGTTGAGAGAGACCTTGAAAAAATGAAAGAGGCAGCTCTTTCCTTAGTGAAAAGTCTTTACAAAGAGGGGAAAACCTTTAAAATTTCCCCTAAACGATCGGATAAATCATTCGAATTGGATACATCTGGTATCAATCACACCTTTGGCGGCCATATTCTCGAAAACATACCAGGCATCAAGGTGGATGTGAAAAATCCTGATATCAACTTGAAAATAGAAGTTCTTAGTGAGGCTATCTACATGTCTTGTGAGAACATCTTAGGAGCTGGGGGACTGCCAGTTGGCTCCAGTGGTAAGGCAATGTTAATGCTGTCTGGAGGAATTGATAGTCCAGTGGCAGGATATTTGACAATGAAACGCGGAGTAGAAATAGAAGCTGTACATTTTTTCAGTCCACCGTATACTAGTGAAAGATCCAAGGAAAAAGTAATCGACTTAGCAAAAAAGCTGGCTGAAATATTTGGTTCGATGAAACTTCATATCGTTCCATTTACGGCTATTCAACAATCGATAAAAGAACAAATTCCAGAAAATTACTCAATGACTACCACAAGAAGATTTATGCTGCGAATAACCGATGAAATTAGAAAAAAACAGGAAGGTCTAGCGATTATCACTGGAGATAATCTTGGTCAGGTTGCCAGTCAAACATTAGAAAGTATGTATGCCATTAATGAGGTAACCAATACTCCCATACTGAGACCTCTATTGACAATGGACAAAAATGATATTATAAAAATAGCCAAAGATATCGATACCTATGATATTTCGATTAGACCTTTTGAAGATTGCTGTACAATATTTGTTCCATCCTCACCAAAAACAAAACCGAAAAAAGAAAAAGTTCAGCACTACGAAAGCTTCTTCGACTTCGAACCATTAATCCAAGAAGCAGTCCAAAATACAGAAATGCTGACAATTAAACCAGACAGCAAACAAGTATCTGAATTTGAAGATTTATTTTAAGGCTGTGTAAACCCTACATTTTGTTGATTGGAGCGGAAGGCACGAAGACTCCTGCAGGAGTACGGAGCAGGTGAGACCCCACAGGCGCTAGCGCCGAGGAGGCTCACCGCAACGCCTGCGGAAAGCGAAGTGCCTGGAGCGAAAATCATTAGCCAACAACGTAACACAGCCTTCAACAAGAAATTTGTGAAATATTTGTGAACAATTACCAATTATAAATAAGAATACAGCCATGTGATTCTACACATTCTATACTCACAAGGAGGTGATATCACATGGCTAATAACAACAACTCAAATCAATTACTTGTACCTGGTGTAGAGCAAGCTCTTCAACAAATGAAATTTGAAATTGCTCAAGAATTCGGTGTAAACCTTGGTGCAGACACTACTTCACGTGCTAACGGTTCTGTTGGTGGTGAAATCACTAAGCGTTTAGTTTCAATGGCTGAGTCACAATTAGGCGGATTTTCACGATAACAAATGAATACGATGGCTACAGAGAGTGGGATTTTTCCCACTCTCTTTTTTTATTGCTTTTTTTTAGTATAATAATTTTAAATTTTTAAATAATTTTGTATAATAAGACTTGTGATGATGTATATATCTTGAATGAGGGGGAGGAACATGAACCGCGAAGAATTAATAGCACCAGAAAAGTATAATCTTGTATCGGAAGTAGAACGATTTGCAAAAGATCCCAAGAGATTAGCATTAAAATGGGAAAATGAATTAGGGGAAACAAAACAGGTTACATATCAAGAATTAATAAAAAAAGTTAATCAAGCGGGAAATGTCTTGACACAGAGTGGTTTGAAAAAAGGCGATGTAGTCTTAGTGATAATACCAAGACTAATCGAAGCCTATGTTGTATACTTGGCTGCTTTAAAAGCCGGTCTTGTTGTTATTCCAAGTTCGGAAATGCTGCGAGAAAAGGATCTACAATATCGTATTTCACATGGAGATGTAAAAGCTGTAGTTAGTTATTACCCATTTGTCGATCAATTTGAAAATATTACTAGTCAACAATCACTTTTGAAGTTGTCAGTAGGAGCAAAGCAGGAGGGCTGGGTTCATTTAGAAGAAGAAATGAATGCGGTTTCACAGGATTTTGAGTTTGCTGATACACTTCGTGATGACATGGCGTTTCTATCCTATACATCAGGAACAACTGGTAATCCAAAAGGGGTTGTACATACACACGGATGGGCATTTGCACATTTAAAAACGGCAGCTCCTAAGTGGCTTTGTATCGAAGATGGTGATACAGTTTGGGCTACTGCTGCCCCTGGCTGGCAAAAGTGGATTTGGAGTCCATTTTTATCCGTGCTTGGTTCAGGTGGAACGGGGTTAGTATATAATGGCAAGTTTGAACCCCAAAAGTATTTAAGTCTTTTAGAGAAGTATTCTGTAAATGTCCTTTGTTGTACACCAACAGAATATCGAATAATGGCAAAAGTAGAAAACTTAGATGATTATCATTTACCAAGTCTGCATAGTGCTGTTTCCGCTGGAGAGCCGCTTAATCGAGAGGTTATTGATACTTTCAAAAGACATTTTAATGTTGATGTCCGTGACGGCTATGGACAAACGGAAAACACCTTGTTGGTTGGTGTAACCAAAGGAATGGAGTTAAAATCTGGTTCTATGGGCAAACCAACTCCAGGCAATCGAGTAGAAATTATTAATGAAGAAGGCGAAGTCTGCCAAGTGGGTGAAGTTGGGGACATCGCTGTACATGTTGAAACACCAGCATTGTTTAAAAGTTATTATAAAGACCCGGAAAGAACAGCCATGCAGTTCCGTGGTGATTATTATATAACTGGGGATAAGGCAAAAAGAGATGAAGATGGATACTTTTGGTTTGAAGGCCGCGGTGATGATATCATTATCAGCTCAGGTTATACAATTGGACCTTTTGAAGTAGAGGATGCACTGGTAAAACATCCATTTGTTAAAGAATGTGCCGTAGTGGCAAGCCCGGATGAAATTCGCGGCTTTATTGTAAAGGCTTTTGTCGTGTTAAAAGAGGATGTCGATGCAAATGACCCTGAATTAACAAAGACTCTTCAAGAGCATGTTAAAACGCTTACAGCTCCTTATAAATACCCAAGGAAAATCGAATATTTATCTGAACTGCCTAAAACCACTTCAGGGAAAATTCGACGAATTGAACTTCGCCAGCAAGAATTACAATCAATAAAACAATAGTATGCAAAAGTAAGGCTGTCTATTTTTTGACAGCCCTTTTGACGTTCTTTATAAGAATGTTCTCTTAACCTTTTCCCAGAAAGAATTATTTTTTAGTTTCAGTGTTTTAATTTTCTTCTCGCTGAGTCTAATTTGGATTTTATCAACATGACGAATGCTTAAAGCCTCATTGTCTAAACCCATTGTAGGGTGCTCATTGCCTTCCGAAATAATTTTCAGAGTCAGGGAGCGTTTGCCGCCAATCACGAAGGGAGCACCCAATGTACGATATTTGTTGTTATTAATAGATGCGACCTCACTCACCTGCATGCAGGGAATTAATGGGTCAACAACAGCGCCGTTTACAGATTTATTGTAAGCCGTACTTCCCGTTGGTGTTGCAACAATCAATCCATCCCCACGGAAGGTTTCAAAATGTAATTCATCAATAAAAACATCTAATTCAAGAGTTCTAATGATGGAAGAGCGAATACTAAACTCATTGAGGCATGGAAATATCCCTTGTCCATCGACCATCACTTCAATAATAGGATACCGCCGTACCTTTAAATCTTCATTCGTAACAGTCTCAACCTTAGATACGGCTTCAACCATTTTAGAGGAATCATTAATTTTGAAATCACAATACATACTCAAACTATCCTTTGTTGTGATCCCACAATAAAGGACATCATCACGAAAGCCTGTTTTCCTTACAGCTTGAAGGAAAGTACCATCATCGCCGATGCTTGCAATAATATTGGCATCACGGTGATCATTTACAATCGTCAAACCGTATTGCTTTGCGGAATCATCCAAATTTCCGACCTGTTCTAGCATTTCCTTATCTAAATGATGATAAAAGTAGATATTACGTCTATGGCCCATCATGCCCTCCAAATTTTGAAAATTAATTTTGAGAAAAATTCCCATGAAACTTTTTATTTTTGATAAACTTAGGAAGTCTGCTTTAATTTTAGCATTATTTTGAAACAATATTAAATTATGTAAGGGAAAATTCATAAGAATTAAAGGAGGAGTAACGCATGAATGGGAAACGATGGGCTGCCCTTGGAATTGCTGCGGCATTATTTTTTGTATCTGTCGTGATTAACTTTTTATCTGCCTTTGCTTTTAAAGGGGTAGAAACGGATTTAAGTGAGATCTTAGCTGCGACAGAGCTGCCTTTCACGGAGGAAATTGTGCAGGAAGGAAATGAAATGAAAAAGATTGCCGTACTCGACGTTGATGGCGTTATACAAGATACAAACAGTGCTGAATCTTTTTTTCAATCCGCTGGATACAATCACCAAGGATTTATGAAAAAATTAGAGTACATAAAAGAAGATGATACCGTAAAGGGGATTATTCTTAAGGTTAACTCTCCCGGTGGCGGTGTAGTGGAAAGTGCTGAAATTCATGATAAATTAGTTGAAATTCAAAAGGAAACAAAGAAACCGGTCTATGTTTCAATGGGTTCAATGGCTGCCTCTGGCGGTTATTATATTTCAGCTGGTGCCAAAAAGATTTTTGCAAGTGAAGAAACGCTAACAGGTTCTCTTGGAGTCATCATGCAAGGAATTAATTATGAAGGATTGGCTGATAAGTATGGCGTAGATTTTGTAACCATCAAAAGCGGCCAATATAAAGACATAATGAGCCCAACCCGCCAAATGACAGAAGACGAACGGCAAATTCTCCAAAGTATGATTGACAATTCCTATGAAGGGTTCGTGAAGGTAATTTCAGAGGGAAGAAAGATGACAACAGACCAAGTAAAAGAGATTGCCGATGGAAGAATTTACGATGGAAGACAAGCCAAAGAGCTAAATTTGATAGATGACTTTGGATATTTAGAAGATGTAATCCAACAAATGATGGAAGACGAGAAGCTTAAAGACGCTAAGGTTGTCCGATATACTGAGGCATTAGGTTTCGGTTCCCTATTGAATTTCAAGGTTCAGAAATTAATCGGTACCGAAAATGAGATGGCTGGACTGATGGAAATTTTATCAAGACCAAATTCTCCACGTCTAATGTACTTATATGCAGAGTAGGGGGGAAGCAGATGGAATTTGAAAATCAAGAGGAATTTGCTGAATCAGTAACCATTCAGAAACCCGATACTGGTTCCATTCGTTTTGCTGGTTTTTGGATGCGGTTTTGGGCATACCTGCTAGATTTGATTGTTATAGGGAGTATAGAGAGATTAATCATTAACCCTTTATTTCGAATCTTAGAAATTCCATTAATGGAATTTAATATGTTTGCCCCTATTTCAATCGCTTCAGCAATCATATTTTATTTATATTTTGTGTTAATGACAAAGTACTTTCATCAGACCCTTGGAAAAATGGTATTTGGATTAAGAGTAATTGATTTAAAGAGTGACAAATTATCCTGGGGAACAATCCTCTTCCGAGAATGGATTGGTCGATTTATCTCGGCAACCATTGTTATAGGGTATATCGTAGTTGCTTTTTTACCAAAGAAACAAGGCCTGCACGACCTATTTACAGACACTTCTGTTATCCATGTAGAACGATAACTTTTGACCCGCTAACGATAAGTTAGCGGGTTTATTTTTTCCTCTTGAGGTGATACTAACTAATAGGCTGAAAGGGTGTGAAAAAAATGGTTTGGCTGGTAATAGCTCTCATTATTATCATTTTATTTATTCTACTAATCATTTTTTCGAAACTAACGATTCGCCTTAATTATTTTCATCATAATGAAAACGATGAATTGAAAATACAGTTTAGAATCTGGTTTGGCTTAATTCGTTACACAATCAATGTACCGCTAGTCAAAATTGATGATAACTCCCCAAGCATTGTCATGAAGGGCAATACACAAATGGGGGATTCAAGTGAAAACCAGTCCCCGACAAAGGAAGCGCAAATCACAAAAGATGGTATCATATCAAAATTTACTAACGCAAAAGAACTCATTCAGCATGTTGTTAATGTCAATATCATCGTAAAGAAATTCATGAAAAAAATAGTAATCAAACATTTTGAATGGCATTCATTAGTGGGCGTAGGTGATGCTGCACATACAGGGATCATAACAGGTGCACTTTGGACACTAAAGGGAAGCATTATGGGGATACTTAGTCACTTTTTGAGGATGAAGGAAATGCCGGTATTATCCATTACCCCTCACTTTCAATTAGCCATCATCCAAACCCATATCACATGTATTTTTCAGTTTCGTATCGGGTATGCTATTTTAGCAGGATTAAAACTAATTAAATTCTGGAAGGGCGGACGCCCAAATCTCAAAATGGAGACTGCCTATTCAAAGGAAAAAACTAAAACCGTATAAAAAGAGGAGGAAACAGCTATGTCTGAACATCCAATTCAAGGTTTAATGACAACTGCGATGGAAAGTTTAAAAGAAATGATTGACGTTAATACGATTATTGGTGATCCTGTTGAAACTCCTGATGGAAGCGTTATTCTCACCGTCTCCAAAGTGGGCTTTGGATTTGCCGCTGGTGGAAGTGAATTTAAATTGGACGGGTCACAATCGAAAGGACAAGAAGAAGGTAAAGGTTCTCCAAAGCTTCCATTTGGCGGAGGTAGCGGCGGCGGAGTCTCGATAACTCCAATTGCATTCTTAATTGTAAACTCAAAAGGTGTAAAAATGCTCCATCTTGACGAAAGTACCCACCTTTATGAGAAAATTTTAGAATTGGCACCTCAAGCGGTGGATAAGATTCAACAAATGTTCTCGAAGAAAAATGAGCAGCAAGGCTCCAAACAAGACTCACAGCAGGGTTCGCAGCAATCGAAGCAAAACGAATCTCAAAAGCAAGAATTTGATATATAAGTTAAAAAGTTAACTTCCACATACAAACGGGGGAGGTTAACTTTTTTCATGAAAGTGAAAGCTTAAATAATTGCAAAAAGAATTCTGAAAAGATATATTTACACTGTACATAATTGTAATGAAGGCGAAATGGATTTGCTTTTGTTCGTACGAAAAAGGAGGATGTTAAAATGGCAAACGTAACTTTTAAGGGGAACCCAGTAACATTGCTAGGCAACGAAGTGAAGGTGGGAGACAAAGCTCCTAATTTTAGCGTATTGGCAAATGATTTATCACCTGTAACCTTAGAAAATACAAAAGGACAGGTTCGTTTAATCAGTGCTGTTCCTTCTTTAGATACGGGCGTGTGTGATGCTGAAACACGTCGTTTCAATGAAGAAGCAAATAGCTTAGGAGATGTTAAAATCCTAACTATCAGCGTTGACCTGCCATTTGCACAAAAGCGCTGGTGCGGGGCAAACGGTATTGAAAATGTCCAAACATTATCAGACCACCGCGATCTTTCTTTTGGAGAAGCATACGGTGTTGCGATTCAAGAGTTGAGATTATTAACTCGTGCAGTCTTTGTTGTAGATTCTACAGATACTGTTACTTATGTGGAATATGTAAGTGAGGCAACAAATCACCCTAACTATGAAGCAGCACTTGAAGCAGCTAGAAACGCAAAGTAATTTTAATGACGATAGAAGGCCTCGTCTATTGGATGAGGTCTTTTTCTTTATTTGGGAGGTGTTAGCATGAAAATTGCTCCAGTCGAACAGCTTTTCACACTATTTAATGAAACGGCTCTTGTTTTACAGGAAGAATTATCATGTACATATTTAGAGGCTTTGGCCGAAACAGGAGAGAATCTATTTCACGGCTCTGTTCTTCAGGAAGAAGTAAGTGAAATAACGGAAAAAAGACTTAATAAACAATACAAAGAAATCAATTTAGACAATTTTACAAAGGAAGAAATTCGTAAAGCCTATCAGTTGGTAATCTTAAAGGGAATGAAAGAAAATGTTCAGCCTAACCATCAGATGACACCTGATAGTGTAGGAATGTTACTTAGTTATCTAGTGGAAAAGTTTATGACACAGTCTTCCTTCCGATTATTAGATCCTGCCATTGGAACAGGGAATTTATTAACAACCGTATTAAACCAATTGCAAAAGAATGTACAATCGATTGGTATTGATATTGATGACTTGTTAATTAAACTTGCCTATGTGAATGCAAATTTACAAGAACATCCGATTGAGCTATTTAACCAGGATAGTCTGGAACCTTTATTTATTGACCCCGTTGACGCGGTGATAGCCGATTTGCCTGTTGGGTATTATCCCAATGATGTTCGTGCGCTAGATTACCAATTAAAGGCGGATGAAGGCCACTCCTATGCTCATCACTTATTTATGGAGCAAAGTGTCCGCCACACCAAATCGGGAGGATATTTATTTTTTATCATTCCAAATGGCCTCTTTGAAAGTGATCAAGCACACCAGCTTCGTGATTTCTTTAAAGAAGAAGTCATTATTCAAGGGGTACTCCAACTGCCAATCAGTATGTTTAAGAATAAAAATGCAGCGAAAAGTATCTTAATCCTGCAGAAGAAGGGCGAAGGAATAGCGGCACCGAAACAAGCCTTACTTGCTAATCTGCCAAGCTTATCAAGTGCAGTTGAGATGGACAGTATCTTAAGAAAAATAGATAAATGGTTTCAAGACAATAAGCGATAAAACCGGGTTTAGTAACGGTTTTATCGCTTTTTTATCGGTTAAGAACAATTAGAATAATGTGAATAAATTTTCATTTTAAAGGTAACCGTTTCCATCCAATTTCCTCCTTGAAATGTAATATATACAGTGATTAAATGAGGTGATGAAAGCAATAAACGATGTCTGTTTGAGCAAAATAACCTTGTACGGCAAAAAGGACCTTCCCCGAACCGATGTTGTTTTTATAAAAGGAGCGGTAAACGAAATGTCTAAAATTATTGCGATTAATGCAGGTAGTTCTTCATTGAAATTTCAATTATTTGAAATGCCAAGTGAAGATGTTATTACGAAAGGAATTATTGAGAGAATCGGATTAAATGATTCAATCTTTACTATTTCTGTTAACGGTGAAAAAATTACTGAAACAACTGATATTCCAGACCATGAAGTTGGAGTAAAAATGCTGCTTGATAAGCTCACTACTTTAGGTATTATTCAATCTTTAAATGAAATTGAAGGAATTGGTCACCGCGTGGTTCATGGCGGAGAAGAGTTTAGTGATTCTGCTGTTATTACAGAAGAGGTACTTAAGAAAATAGAAGAATTATCAGAGTTAGCTCCATTGCATAACCCTGCAAACGTTACAGGAATTAGAGCTTTTCAAGCGGTACTTCCTAATATCCCAGCTGTAGCTGTTTTCGATACAGCTTTCCATCAGACCATGCCAGAAAGTTCTTATCTATACAGCCTTCCATATGAATACTACGAGAAATACGGTATTCGTAAGTACGGATTCCATGGAACAAGTCATAAATATGTTTCACAGCGGGCTGCGGAGCTTTTGGGTCGTCCGGTTGAACAGCTTCGCCTTCTTTCATGCCATTTAGGGAATGGAGCTAGTATTGCTGCGATAGAGGGCGGCAAATCCATTGATACATCTATGGGCTTTACACCTCTTGCAGGGGTTACAATGGGAACACGTTCAGGTAACATTGACCCTGCGCTTATTCCATTCATCATGGAAAAAACCAATAAAACCGCTGAAGAAGTTCTTGATGTCCTAAATAAAAAGAGCGGAATGTTAGGTGTTTCTGGTTTCTCTAGTGATTTAAGAGATATTGAAATTGAAGCGCGTAATGGAAATGAACGTGCACAGTTGGCATTAGACGTATTTGCCAATCGTATTCATAAATATATTGGTTCATATGCTTCACGTATGTATGGCGTCGATGCCATCATCTTTACTGCTGGCATTGGTGAGAACAGTGATGTAGTACGTGAGAAGGTTTTAAAGGGTCTAGAATTTATGGGCGTTTATTGGGATCCAGCTTTAAATAAAATCAGAGGTGAGGAAAGATTTATTAACTATCCTCATTCACCTGTAAAAGTAATCGTTATTCCTACAAATGAAGAAGTAATGATTGCTCGTGATGTTGTTCGTTTAGCACAATAATTCTTGAATAAAGGCAGACTGTCGAAAAGACGGTTTGCCTTTTCACATTTTTTAAGTATATCTTTGTGATATACTGGTAAGAAAAAAGGAAGTTAGGAGGGGATTGCCTATGCCATTAACGGATCGGGAAACAGAGGTATTGAATGAAATTAGAGAGTGGGAAAAGCAATTATTAAACTACGAGGCAAATGATTTACAGCTTACGTATGAAAAGTATTTAGAGCGTTCTTTCTCTTTATTACCTGAAAAAGTTCAAAGTCAGTTTTTTTCTGTTATTGATACTTGGTTGTTCCATTTGCACGGTATGATACAGGGCTCCCAAATACAGATGGACGCAAAGGAAAGAATCCTATCTTCCGGTCGTGTTTTTAATAAGGATTTGTATCAAATTGAGGATTTAACAAAATTAGACATTGATCAGTTACAGTACATAGCCATGCAGCAAATTGCAAGGCACCGAGTATATTCCTTTGCGCAGGGGGGCTTAGCGGGGACTGGTGGACCGCTCCTTTTGGGTACTGATATTCCAGCAATGGCCGTAATTAATTTAAGGGTGGTACAATTAATTGCCATGACATATGGTTTTGAGGTGAATACACCTTATGAAATGATGAGTTCATTAAAGGTGTTTCATACTGCGACTTTACCTCCTCGTCTGCAAAAAGAGGGATGGTCGGTGTTGATGAACGAAATGAAAACCAGCCGTGATCATTATTTTTATGAGGGAAATGAAGAAATTACCGATGTAACTTGGCTGGAACAGCCGATCCAACAATTACTCAAAGCTATGGTCATTACGTTGTTCCGAAAAAGGCTTATTCAAGGTATTCCGCTGATTAGTATGGCCATTGGAGCAGGGACTAATTATCAATTAACCAGGAAAGTTACGGAATTTGCCCATAACTATTACCAATTGCGCTATCTTAATCAGAAAGAGGAAATCTAAGATGAGTACAACCCAGCATAAGCAAGGAGCCCCAAAGACTGTAAATTGTAAAGTAATTACCGTGAGTGATACGAGGAATAAGGATACAGATAAAAGTGGCAAGCTGATGATGGAATTGCTAGAACAAGCCGGGCACGCCATTGTTGACTATTGTATAGTCAAAGATGAAGCAGCTCCTATTAAAGAGGCTATCTTACAAGGCTGTGAGCGCGAAGATATTGATGTCATCCTAACAAATGGAGGGACAGGAATAGCAAAGCGCGATGTCACGATTGAAAGTGTTCAAAGCATACTAGATAAAGAAATAGTTGGATTTGGAGAATTATTCAGGATGCTGAGCTATCAAGAGGATATTGGCTCGGCAGCTATACTTTCACGGGCAATTGCCGGTGTAGTAAAGAATAAAGGTGTCTTTTCTACCCCAGGCTCTACTGGAGCAGTAAAGCTTGCTATGAATAAGTTAATCCTTCCGGAGATTGGTCATGTAGTGAGAGAAATTAAAAAAGATTTATAGGATAAAGAGCTCCCAATACAGGGAGCTCTATTATTGTCCAGCTCCAGGCGCCATCGGCTCGAGGTCAGAAGCCAATCCGTCCAGAAGGTTAAAGAACAACCTTCCGGCCGGCTCGTCTTGTGCTTGTCGCCGATAGACGGGCGCCTTGCGCTTTTCTTATTTAATTATGCATTTTTTCTGTAACGGTTTGATTTGCTCGATACCATAACCATAAATCATTAATGATGGAAGCTAGTTCAGCTATCTCACTGTTTAATTCACATGATTTTTTAAAATTACTTTCATTCGAAAGTTGTGCTTGTTTTTGATTAATCGTACTTTCAAGTTCTGCAATCCGATCCGGAATGGAACCTCGAATTTTTTCCCAATGAAACAGGATTACCTGCTGTGTTTCCTCACTATAGTGAGCCCATTCCATTTCTAATTTGGGAATTGAAATGCCAAGCCGTTGATCGTAGGAAAAATGTTCTTTCATGTATTGGCCTCCAAGACGAGTTATTCCTTTTATTTTACAACACATCCGGAAAGCATTCACGATTTAATTTAGTCTAGTTCAAGAGCTTTTTGTGTGCGGACAATGAGGACATCACATGGGGAGTAACGAGTAATATGTTCTGAAACACTGCCAATCAAGAATCTTTCAACTGCATTCATACCAGTGGCGCCGCAAACAATTAAATCAATATCATGTTTTTTAGCGATTTCCTTTGGAATTTTCACTTTTGGAGATCCGTATTCAATTTCATGGTGAACATGTGTAACTCCTGCATCTATGGCTTGGGTTTGATATTTTTCCAGCATATCAATGGCAAGCTTGTTTGCGCGTTCGGCAATATCTGGGTCATATGAATCAATTAACAGAAATGACCTTGTGTCGATAACATGTGCTAATAGCAATTTTGCTTCGTTTCTTTTAGCAATTTCAATCGATTTTTCTAATGCCCACTCT
Source organism: Neobacillus sp. NPDC093182 (assembly GCF_044754045.1). Taxonomy (NCBI): domain Bacteria; kingdom Bacillati; phylum Bacillota; class Bacilli; order Caryophanales; family Bacillaceae; genus Neobacillus; species Neobacillus sp. NPDC093182. The sequence continues at coordinate 753,117 of NZ_JBIVOI010000001.1, read as the reverse complement.
GATTCTTTTGAACCGTCAATGGCAACTAAAATATGGTCATATCTTCCTCCCATGTGAATCCCTCCTTACCTAAATTATACATTATTTTCTAGGGATAAATGTTTCAATTTTTCGAAAAATAATAGGGTAATTATCCATAGAAGGGAGATGGGACATATGTCTAAACAGGATCCGAATAAAACATTTTCATTTGAGTTTAATGAACAAGGGACAAATGAGATAAGTGAGCTAATTATGGATTCATATAATAGCGGATATATTGACCAAGAGACAGGACAAATCAGAAGTGAGATTTTCCAAAATAACGAGGAATAGCAAACTTAACTCGCCCAGCCGGCGAGTTTTTCTATGCTTATGTCTATTAAAATTATTAAACGCAGGGACATTAACCCAAGAATTAAGTTTTCCTTGTGCATATTCTTTAGTGTGGTAAGTATAAAATGAGGAGGAAAAGATTTATGCACATGAATCAAAATGATATGAGGTTTGGCTTCGGCTTTGGACGCCCTGGCTTTGGTTTTGGCCGCCGTCGATTTGGATTTGGATTTGGATTTCCATTCGGATTCTTAGGGGGATTAGCTCTAGGGGCAGCATTAAGTCCACGGCCATACTATTATCCGTACCCGCCATATCCGTATCCATATTATTATCCGTATCCGTATTACCCTTGGTATTAAGCAATCTGTAAATAAAAAGCTTTGCTTGGTGCAAAGCTTTTTCCCTTTTAGTAATATTATTTTAAATAGATTTGGGTTCTAAGGATTTTTTTGGTAAAATGGAAGTGTTTTCAAAGTAAAAAGAATTTAACTTTGAACAATTTAAATTGGGGGTTAGTACATGCGGATCGGCGTTCCTAAAGAGATAAAAAATAATGAAAATCGTGTTGCGATGACACCTGCAGGAGTTTTTAACATATTGAAATTCGGACACGAGGTTTATATTGAAAAAGGAGCAGGACAAGGTTCTGGTTTCACAGATGATGATTACGTTTCTGCGGGTGCAAAAATAGTAGAGACTGCATCTGAAGCATGGTCAATGGAAATGGTAATGAAGGTTAAAGAACCTCTGCCAAGCGAGTACCAATATTTCCGTGAAGGATTAATTCTATTTACATACTTACATTTAGCTCCAGAGCCTGAATTAACAAAGGCTTTAATTGATAATAAAGTAGTTGGTATTGCTTATGAAACGGTGCAGCTGCCTAATAGATCATTACCTTTATTAACGCCAATGAGCGAAGTAGCTGGAAGAATGGCTGCACAAATTGGAGCCCAATTTCTTGAAAAGGTTCATGGCGGAAAAGGGATTCTTCTTTCTGGGGTACCTGGAGTGCAAAGAGGGAACGTTACGATTATCGGCGGCGGTGTAGCGGGAACAAATGCTGCGAAAATGGCAATCGGACTTGGGGCAAAAGTTACGATCATTGACTTAAATCCAGATCGTCTCCGTCAGTTAGATGATATTTTTGGATCGGATGTTACCACCCTGATATCCAATCCTTATAATATCGCTGAAGCTGTGAAAGGTTCTGACGTTGTTATCGGCGCAGTGCTAATTCCCGGAGCTAAAGCTCCAAAACTAGTAACAGAAGAAATGATTCAATCCATGAATCCAGGCAGTGTCGTAGTTGATATTGCCATCGACCAAGGCGGTATTTTCGAGACAACTGATCGGATTACTACGCACGATAACCCAACGTACATTAAACATGGTGTTGTCCATTATGCCGTTGCGAATATGCCTGGGGCGGTACCAAGAACATCAACCATCGCTTTAACAAACGTGACAGTACCTTATGCGATCCAAGTTGCCAATAAAGGTTTTAGAAAGGCATGCCTTGAGAATGAAGCCTTACTAAAAGGAATCAATACACTTGGAGGTTTCGTAACCTATGAAGCGGTGGCTGAGGCCCATGGATTACATTACTCTGATACCAAAACATTACTTGGTCAGATGTGAAAAATGAGGACTATTTAGCCAACATTGTTGTTTAACGTTGTGTGAATGCACCCTTAATTCGGACAGGAGTGCTATTGGAATCATCCAAGCTGTCAGAATGCACTCATTATTCGGACAGCATGGTTTCCCCAAGCTTTGTCTGATTTCAAAAACAAGGAAAAGCCAGCTTCATAAAGAAGCTGGCAGTTTAATTTCATAGATTATATAGCCGCATTTGCCGTACCTCATATAAGAAAGTTTTAAACCACCACTCCTCAAAGTGGGTGTTCGCAGAAGCCTTCCTGCTTGTCCTCCATGTCGTATAGACAGAGGCTTGTCATTATAGCTCCGATAGTAAAACTCCCTTTTACAGCTTAAAGGTTAAAACTTTATTATCACTACGAGCAACGCAGCTTGTATTAGTATAATACTGCAATTCCTTCAATACTTCAATGGTAAAAAAAACTAAATTTCTTATCAAATGATTTGCAGTTCTTTAGGGAATTTTGTTAAGACCCTGGCTCCGTCAGCAGTTATATAAATATCGTCTTCAATACGCACTCCTGCTGTACCAGGTACATAAATGCCTGGTTCAATGGTATACACCATTCCTTCTTCAATAACCAATTGGTTTGTTTCTGTCATCGAAGGATACTCATGTACACTTATGCCTAATCCGTGCCCGAGGCGGTGCGGGAAGTATTCTCCGTAGCCCGCATCCGCAATGATTCTTCGCGCCGTTAAGTCAACTTCGGCTGCAGTTACACCTGGTTTACTTGCCTCTAGAGCCGCAAGTTGTCCTTTTAAGACGGTATCATATATTTCTTTCTGTTTTTCATTTATATCACCATACGCAACAGTTCTCGTAATATCTGAACAATAGCGATCCACCACTACGCCTAAATCGAATAGGACTAAATCACCCTTTTGGATTTTCGTACTGCCTGGATTACCGTGAGGGGAAGCAGCATTTGCACCTGTCAGAACCATGGTTGAAAACGACATTTCGGTTACGCCCTTTTGCTTAAGTGCATACTCAACAGCATTAAGAACTTCTAATTCTGTTCTGCCTTCTTTGATTTCACTGCAGCCGACTTCTATGGCGTAATCTGCTAAGGCGCAAGCTTCTTCGATAATTTTTAATTCTTTCGCATCTTTAATCATCCGCAGCCTTCTTAACTTTTCTTCAGCAGAAACAAAAGCAGCACCTCTGAATAAAGCAGATAGCTGTTCGTAACGTTCTACATTCATATGTTCTTTTTCGATTGCGGCCTTTTGTAAATTGTTGATTCTTTTATTAATTGAAGTATGTATTAATTCCCATGGGTTATCGATGTCGCTATATCCAATAATTTCATGGTTCCAGCCTGAGGATTTAACATCATAAACCTCCATTCCTGGACATACGAGAAAGGGCTCTTCTTCTTGAAAGACGGCTAAAGCAAGTAAACGTTCATGTGGATTTGAGAAAAATCCGCTTAAATAAAACACATTTTCAGAAGAGGTGATAAAGCTGACTTCAATTCCATTTTCTTTCATCCATGCTTGAAGTTTGTGTAAACGTTGGTTCATTTTTTTCTCCTCCTAAACTAAACATTCCTATTTGAGGGTATCAATTTTAAATCCATGTGTAAACAATCTTACTTTAGCATGTGCTAAAATACTCCAATTATGGATATAAATGAGGAAGGAATCTAGAAGTTTTTATTGAAGTACATATTATAAAGTTTTTGGAGGAGATGGCAGATGAAAGTATCTTATCATGGACATTCGGTTGTTCAAATTGAATTAGGTGGAAAAAGAATAATCATTGATCCATTTATTAATGGTAATCAATTAACTGATTTAAAAGTGGAAAATCTAAACACAGATATAATTATATTAACTCATGGTCACAATGATCATGTTGGAGACACGGTTGAGTTAGCCATAAGAAACAATGCACTAGTGATCGCCAATCATGAGATTTCTACATTTTTAAGCTGGCAGGGTGTAAATACGCATGCTATGCATATTGGCGGTGCCCATCAATTTGATTTTGGAAAAGTAAAATTAACACAAGCTTTTCATGGATCAAGCTATACGACAGAAAATAATGAAATGATCTATTGCGGTATGCCTGCCGGAATCCTATTTATGGCAGAAGGAAAAACAATCTATCATGCTGGTGATACAGCATTATTTTCTGATATGAAGCTTATTGGTGAAAGACACCCGATTGATTTAGCATTCTTGCCAATTGGTGATAATTTTACAATGGGGCCGGAGGATGCAGCCTATGCCGCAAAATTATTAGGAGCTAAAATAATTGTCCCAATCCATTACAATACATTCCCGCCAATTAAGCAGGATCCTAAACAATTTATTGAAATGCTTGAAAATAAGAATGGGAAAGTTCTAGAGCCTGGCGAATTTATAGAATTATAATACTTTTTTATCCCTTCTCTGCATAAAGTGATACAAGCAGTAAGTTTTGAGGGGAGACGAAAAGAATTGAAAAAAAACAGATATTTACTATGCCTTTTACTTTGTGGTTTTATGCTTTATTTTGCTGTCCCAAGACTATCTATACAAGCTGAAGGTCTTGAAGGAATTTTTGGCCTGACCTGGCTTGCGTTTGCGTTAATTGTTATTGCAGGAAATCTTACAGCCATGTTATATAGCCCAAAAAAGGCAGTGAAAAAACGGCAGCAGCTACGAGTTAACAAAAAATCCCGCTCTTATTATTAATAGCTATACTACAAAGGGAGCCTGTAAAAACGGCTCCTTTTGTGTTGGTTTATTAGTCAAATTAATGGTATAAATAATATATCGATTATTATTATTAATCAAAGGGTTATAGAAATGGGTGAAGGTCTTGGCTACAAAACATGAACAGATTCTGCAATATATTGATGAACTTCCTGTTGGGGAAAAAATATCAGTACGGCAAATCGCCAAGGCGATGACTGTTAGTGAAGGTACAGCTTATCGAGCAATCAAGGAAGCTGAGAATAAAGGTTATGTAAGTACGATCGAACGTGTAGGCACGATTAGGATTGAACGGAAGAAAAAAGAGAATATTGAAAAGCTTACCTTTGCGGAAGTCGTTAATATTGTGGAGGGTCAGGTTTTAGGCGGGAAGACTGGCTTGCATAAAACGCTGAATAAATTTGTTATCGGTGCCATGAAACTTGAGGCAATGATGCGCTATACAGGTCCTGACAACCTGTTAATTGTCGGAAATCGTACACAGGCGCAGGAGCTTGCATTGAAAGCAGGTGCTGCTGTCTTAATAACCGGTGGTTTCGATACCGACGACCATATCAAGAAGCTTGCTGATAGTCTAGAAATGCCGATAATATCAACAAGTTATGATACGTTTACAGTGGCAACCATGATAAATCGGGCCATCTATGACCAGTTAATAAAGAAAGAAATTATACTGGTTGAGGATATCCTAACACCGCTTACTGAGACCTATTATCTTAAAACCTTTGATAAGGTTTCTAGGTGGCATACTCTTAATCTTGAAACCACCCATAGCCGTTATCCTGTTGTGGATCAGAACATGAAGATTCAGGGAATGGTAACTGCTAAAGATATCATGGGGCAGGATTCTGATACAACCATCGATAAGATCATGACCAAACAGCCGATGACTGTTTCTGGTAAAACAAGTGTTGCCTCCACAGCACATATGATGGTTTGGGAAGGTATAGAGGTCCTTCCGGTCGTTGATGATGCTAACCGGCTGGAAGGGATTATTAGCAGGCAGGATGTTTTAAAAGCACTGCAAATGAATCAACGTCAGCCGCAGGTAGGAGAAACGCTGGACGACATCGTCACTAACCAAATGGTGTTAATGCGCGGTAGAGCAAAAGGGGAAGAAGTATATACTAGTGAAGTGACTCCGCAAATGACGAACCATCTTGGAACCATTTCCTATGGAGTTTTCACAACAATTGTTACTGAGGCAGCGAATCGTATACTGAGAAGCTATAAAAAAGGTGACCTTGTTGTTGAAAACATGACCATTTACTTTCTAAAGCCTGTTCAGATGGAAAGTGTGATAGAAATCTATCCTAAAGTGCTTGAAGTTGGGCGGAAGTTTGGAAAGGTGGATGTCGAGGTCTTTAATGATGGTACCTTAGTTGGAAAAGCAATGATGATGTGTCAGCTGATTGATCGGAATTAAGAAAAAAAGCCGCTGCCAAAGGGGTAAGCGGCTCTCATACATTACTGAGCATTATAGCTTTCAGCTTCTTCTGCAGCAAATGGCAGGTAATGTTTATATTTTTTCACTCCCACCCAGGTAAATACTGCTCCATAAACAATAAAGATTACTGAAACAATTGTTGTTACAGTCGTTTGTGAAATGAAGAAGATATGGTTGATGCCAAATAAACCGACAAACAACCCTAGTGCTATATTAGATTTCGCAGCAAGCCATTTCTTTTCAACTGGACGGCTGCTTCTAAAATACTTGGTTTTATAGAATAAATAGAAAGCAAATAGAATGACAATCAAAAAAACTAGCGCAGACATTAAATTTCCTCCAAGTCTAAAATTCTCTTGTTCATTGTACATATTATTTTAACAAAATTCTACCCTTGCTTTCAAAACAATAGAGAGGTGTTCACATTGAATAACAAAATATTAGAAATGATCGAACAATATGAAACAATTATCGTCCATCGCCATGTCCGTCCTGATCCGGATGCTTATGGGTCCCAATGTGGATTAGTTGAAATCCTAAAAGCCTCATATCCAAATAAAAAGGTGTTTGCAGTTGGAAAAGAAGAAAGGTCGCTCCATTTTATGCGCCGTTTGGATTCCATTGAGGATGAAGTGTATAAAGGAGCCTTGGTTATTGTTTGTGACACGGCAAATGAGGAGCGAATTTGTGATCGAAGGTATACATTAGGCGATAAACTGATTAAAATAGACCATCATCCAAATGAAGATCCATATGGTGATTTATTGTGGGTCGATACGACGGCAAGTTCATGCAGTGAGATGATTTATGAATTTTACTTATTTGGGAAGGACAGAGGGTTAAAATTAAATGATGCTGCTGCAAGGCTGTTATTTGCAGGAATTGTTGGAGATACAGGAAGATTCCTATTTCCGAGTACTACAGACAAAACCTTTGCATATGCTGGTGAACTCATTCATTATGATTTTTCTCGTACTGAACTGTTTGACAAAATGTACGAACGTGATACCAATATCATTAAATTAAACGGCTACATTCTTCAAAACTTTGAAATGCAGAATAATGGTGTAGCTTCCGTCATGCTGACAAAGAAACTATTGGATGAATACAACGCAGAGCCATCTGAGGCTTCCTTGCTTGTCGGAACTTTAGGCGATGTAAAAGGTATTAAAGCATGGGTGTTTTTTATTGAAGAGGAAGATCAAATCAGGGTACGTTTACGTTCAAAAGGACCAGTCATTAATGGAGTTGCAAGAAAGTTTAAAGGCGGGGGGCATCCTCTTGCCTCCGGTGCATCGATCCATTCGTGGGATGAGGTTGAGCATGTAATAAAAGAACTTAGCGAAGTATGTGACAACTATCAACAATAAAGAAAGAATCGGCCGCAAATTTCCGGCCGATTCTTTTTATTGTTCAAATTCTATTTCTAGTTGAATAGAGAGGGTGGTGAAGATAACCATTTCCCTCACCTTCAGTTTGTACCGCTTGTCATTTATTTTAACGGGTTTATTTTGAATGATTTTCTTGATTAATTCTTTGCTTTTATAGACAGTATCAATGTCCTTTGCAATCATCATACTAATGTCATCTTTTACTGCATCTTCAATTTCTGAAACACTTAGTAAGTCTAGCTTGTATTTTTCCCAATTTGTTATTTTAATATTGATTTTCTGAATGGTTAGCTGCTCGATGGTCCGTTTATTTATCTCTTTATACTCTTCCTGCCAGATCTTTTTTTCTTCCTTTAAATCAACGATTTCTTCGCTTTGTTTATCAATTAATGCAGTATGCTTCTCCAGCCAGACACCAAAAATATAAATAAAAATACACCAGCTGATCGCTCCGCCAATCACCATCCCCGCAAAAAAACGCTGCCAGGCTGGTCGTCGATAATAGGGTGGAATTCTCACGATATATACTCCTGTGTTAACCAGTTGATAATCAGTGCACCTGTCTGGGCACCGCCTAATGCAGATAGGATAATAAGGAGCTGTTTAAAAATGTCCCTTGTTTCTGCATTAAATAGGCCTCTCTCAAAGGTGTAAACGGCATCAAACGTTCCGCCAATAGCTGCGACAATTGCCCATATTCTTAAGTCTGTTGACAGCCTGTAAACAGCTGTAAGCGGTGGTTGTCCAGTTAGAAATGCTGCGATTCCGCCAATTAAGGAACCCCCAAGAATAACGCCCAATGCAATAAAATAACTTTCAATAAACGTGGGAAAAAAACCAATTTCTTTCATAACTTCAACCGCCCTCACGGAGTATCAATACCTTTATACATTTATATGGACAAACGCCACTGAATATGATTTTTATAATTTAGATGTGAAACGCTGAAAAGATATTGGCACTCTGTTGATTTGCGCGGAAGGCACGAAGACTCCTGCGGGAGGACGGGGCAGGGGAGACCCCGCAGGCGCTTAAGCGCTGAGGAGGCTCCCCGGACCGCCCGCGGAAAGCGAAGTGCCTGGAGCGCAAATCAACAGACAAATTTACATAGCCATAAAATAAGAACATATTTTCCTTTTTTTGAGTTTGGCTCTATAATATAAGTAAGAGTTTTTATTGGAAGGGGTGACAAAATGTCTTTTATTCACCTTCATGTTTATAGTGCATACAGCTTGTTAACAAGCACAGCATCGGTTCAAGAATTGGTTCATAATGCAAAGGAAAAAGGATTTAAAGCAATCGCATTGACCGATAGAAATGTTATGTACGGAGCGATTGAATTTTATAAATTATGTCTAAAAAACGGCATTCAACCGATTATGGGTTTAACGGTTGATGTAGAAAGTGAAAACAAGAAGGAAGAATCATTTCCGTTAGTTTTACTTGCTGAAAATGAAAAAGGATTTAAAAACCTCTTGAAAATTTCTAGTGCCGTTCAAACAAAGGCGGCAAACGGTATCCCTTTTAAATGGTTAAAACATTACGCAGAAGGTCTTATTGCCATTTCTCCGGGAATAGAAGGAGAGATTGAACAAAATTTATTAAGCAATCAACAAGAAGAAGCGATCATAATCATTAAGAAACTTCAGCTTATTTTTGGCAAAAAGTCATTTTTTCTAGCTGTCCAAAACCATCATTTAGAGGACGAAGCAATCGTAACACAGAGGATTCGAAGTATTGCCGAGGAGCAAAGTATTCCATTAGTGGCAACAAATAGAGTACATTACATAGAACAAGAAGATATGTTTGCTCATGAATGCCTATTAGCGATAAAAAATGGAGACAAACTTCAGGATGAGCACCGAGAAAGATTAGAGAGCGATCAATTTTATTTAAAAACTGTAAAAGAATTGATGGAAGTATTTTCAGAATTACCCGAAGCGTTAGAGAACAGTATTACAATTGCTAAAAGGTGCATGGTCAATATCGAATTGAACAAAACCTATTTACCTGAATATCCGACAGAGAACAAGCAGCCAGCGGAAGAATACTTGGAAATACTGTGTAAAAAAGGGTTAATGGAGCGCTTTGCTTCCCCTTCTCAAGAACACTATGAACGATTGTCTTATGAATTATCGGTCATTAATTCCATGAAATTTAGTAACTACTTTTTAATCGTTTGGGATTTTATGAGATATGCAAGAGAGCATGGTATTTTGACCGGACCAGGCAGGGGATCAGCAGCTGGATCACTTGTTGCCTATGTTTTGTATATTACCGATGTCGACCCGCTGGCACATCAGTTATTGTTTGAACGCTTTTTAAATCCAGAGCGGATATCGATGCCGGATATAGATATAGATTTTCCGGATCATCGTCGTGACGAAGTAATAGAATATGTTGCAAAAAAATATGGAGAATTACATGTTGCACAAATTGTAACGTTTGGAACCATGGCTGCTAAGGCTGCGCTAAGAGATGTTGGCAGGGCTTTTGGACTGAATACTAAGGAATTAGAACAGCTGTCAAGACGTATTCCATCACGCTTGGGAATTAACCTTAAAGACGCATATAAAGAATCGCAGTCACTTAGAGCTTTTATTGATGAAAGCCCGATGAATCGAAAGCTGTATGAAACCGCATTAAAGCTAGAGGGATTGCCCCGTCATACCTCAACACATGCTGCTGGTGTCGTTATTAGTGAGAAACAGCTCATTGAGTTAATTCCCATTCAACAGGGACATAATCAGGTTTATTTAACTCAGTATTCGATGGAACATCTTGAGGAAATAGGCTTACTGAAAATGGATTTTCTTGGGTTAAGAAATCTATCATTAATCGAATCGATAGTTTCTTCCATTCATAAGAAAACCGGAAGAAAAGTAGATATTAAAACCATACCATTAAATGATGAAAAAACATTCGAACTGTTAGCAAGAGGAGAAACAACAGGGATTTTCCAGTTAGAATCAGACGGGATGCGGAAGGTATTATTGCGGTTGAAACCTTCACGGTTTGAAGATATTGTTGCGGTTAATGCGTTATATCGTCCTGGACCAATGGAGAATATTCCGCTATTTATTGACCGGAAACATGGGACCCAAGCAGTAGAGTATCCACATGAAGATTTGAAACCCATCTTGGAAAATACATATGGAGTCATCGTATACCAAGAGCAAATCATGCAAATTGCCTCTACAATGGCGGGTTTTTCCCTCGGTGAAGCCGATTTACTGCGGAGGGCGGTAGGAAAGAAGCAAAAGGATGTGTTGGACAGGGAGCGAAACCATTTTGTCGAGGGTGCCCTGAAGAAAGGTTATAATGTCGCACTTGCTAATGATATTTATGATTTAATTGTTCGATTTGCAAATTATGGTTTTAATCGCAGTCATGCAGTGGCATACAGTTTGATTGCATACCAGCTTGCCTATTTAAAAGCCAATTACCCCCTTTATTTTATGGCTGGGCTGTTAACATCAGCAATTGGGAATGAAACCAAAATAGCCCAATATATTTTGGAAACAAAACAAAAGGATATTGAAATCCTGCCTCCTTCCATTAATTACAGCGGGTTTTCCTTTCAAGTAGAGAGGTCTGGTATTAGATACAGCCTTGCTGCGATTAAAAGTGTAGGTGCGGCAGCATTAAGAGAAATTTTTCAAGCAAGGAAAAGTAAAAAATTTGAGGATTTATTCGATTTCTGCACAAGGGTATCTTCAAAAGCGATTAATCGAAAAGCACTGGAGGTTCTCGTTCATTCTGGAAGCTTTGATGAATTTAAAGAAGATCGTGCAGTCATGCTTGCAAGTTTGGATGTTGCCCTGGAACACGCGCAATTATTTAAGGTGGATGAAACAAGTCAAGTAGAGTTGTTTCTGGAGGAATTTCAGCTTAAACCGAAATATGTGCAAGTTGATCCTATTAGACTAGAGGATAAGCTTGCTTTTGAAAAAGAGGCTCTTGGCTTTTACCTGTCAGATCACCCAGTCTCCATTTTTGAAAAAAGACTTAAACAAGCTGGAGCAAATGCATTGCTTGAATTATCCGCGGACCATAAACGAGCAGCTGCTGGTGTTTATATCACATCTTTACGAAAAATCCGAACAAAAAAAGGGGATTCGATGGCCTTCTTGAATGTTAGTGATTCCAGCGGGGAAATGGAAGCTGTCGCTTTTCCAGTTGTGTACAAAAAATATTATCACCTGCTTGAACAGGGGCAATTTGCTGTGATAGAAGGGAAAGTGGAAGAACGAGATGGGGAGCTTCAATTTATTATCCAGCAAGCAGTTGAAATGGATACGTGGTTAAGCTCGAAACCTAAGCAGGAGTCGATTTTATATCTAAAAATAGCCAGTGAAAAACAAGATGAGCACTCCTTAAATCATTTAAAACAATTATTTAAGGCTAATTCTGGAAAAACAAAAGTCGTTTTACATTATGAAACCAGCAAGAAAACGATTCGACTGGGCAGTGAGTTTATGATTAACCCTAGCGGTAATCTTATGAGAATATTACGGGAGTTTCTAGGAACAGACAATGTAGTTTTAAAAGAATAATTCTTTACAACTCTTGCAGATGTGTTATAGTGGTAAATGAAGATGGGTGTGGTCTGACCACTAAAAAACAGACTAGGATTCATTGTATTTAACGATATCTTTTTGTACTAATTTAAGGGGTGACATATCTTGACATTACGGGAAGAAGCACTACATATGCATCGAATTAATAAGGGAAAGCTTGAGTCAAAATCAAAAGTACCAGTAAGAAATGCCAAGGATTTAAGTTTAGCGTATTCTCCGGGCGTTGCCGAACCGTGTAAAGATATTTATGAAAAGCCTGAAACGGTTTACGATTACACAATGAAGGGCAATATGGTTGCTGTAGTGACTGATGGTACAGCAGTCTTAGGTCTCGGAAACATTGGACCGGAAGCTGCACTTCCAGTAATGGAAGGGAAAGCAGTATTATTCAAAAGCTTTGCCGGCGTCGATGCCTTCCCAATTTGCTTAAACACAACTGATGTCGAAAAAATTATTGAAACTGTTAAGTTGCTCGAGCCAACATTTGGCGGCGTGAATCTTGAAGATATCGCTGCACCAAATTGCTTTGTCATTGAGGAACGTTTGAAAAAAGAAGCAAATATTCCTGTTTTCCATGATGATCAACATGGTACTGCTATTGTTACAGCAGCAGGTCTTGTTAATGCATTAAAGCTGATTGACAAAAAGATGTCTGAAATCAAAGTGGTTGCGAATGGTGCTGGAGCAGCTGGAATTGCAATTATAAAATTATTACACAGTTATGGTGTACGAGATATTATTATGTGTGATACGAAGGGTGCCATTTACGAAGGACGCCCGCAAGGAATGAATGACGTCAAGGCAGAAGTAGCAAAATTCACAAATCGTGATAATCTTTCTGGAAGCCTTGAAGATGTAATAAAAGGTGCCGATGTGTTTATTGGCGTATCCGTTGAAGGTGCTCTAACGAAAGAAATGGTTGCTTCAATGAATAAAGACGCAATCATATTTGCTATGGCAAACCCTACTCCAGAAATTATGCCGCATGAGGCAAAAGAAGCGGGAGCAAGAGTGGTAGGAACGGGCAGATCAGACTTTCCAAACCAGGTAAATAATGTATTAGCCTTCCCTGGCATTTTCCGTGGGGCACTAGATGTACGGGCTACACACATAAACGAGGAAATGAAAGTGGCAGCTGTTGAGGCAATAGCCAGCTTAATAAATGAATCTGAACTGAATGAGGATTATGTCATCCCTGCACCATTTGATCCGCGTGTTGCGCCTGCAGTTGCTGCCGCAGTAGCAAAAGCAGCAATGGAAACGGGTGTTGCACGATTAAAAGTTGACCCTGAAGATGTAAAGGAAAAAACAAAAAGGCTCGCTATTATAGGTAAAAGTGAGTGATTGCTTAGTGACAAATACTAAAGTATATCTTGAGATTGTTAAACAGCTAAGAGAGATGATAGCTGCAGATGATTTGAAATCTGGAGATAAAATCCCATCTGAACGGGAATTATCAGAGCGCCTGAATGTCGGGCGCTCTTCCGTTCGGGAAGCTTTAAGAGCTTTAGAACTGTTAGGTTTAATCGAAACGAGACGTGGTGAAGGCACCTTTATCCGAGATTTTCGGGGAAATCAGCTTGTACAACTGCTTGGGACCTTTATTCTTCAAGATAAGAAAGCAAAGTTAGATGTAATTGAAACAAAGAACCTAATAGAGATGGATTTTCTCCGGTTAGTTCTTATTCGAGCTGATGAAAAGCAGTTCGGGAAGCTTAAGAGCTTGGTTGAAGCCGATCAATTAAATGATGATCAATTTTTTTATCAACTGATTGAACTGGCAGACAATTATTTGTTTTCAAGGATATGGTTAATATTAAAGGACTATCACCATTCATTAAGTTTAAAAAACGTTGAGTATAATCGTGATAGCTATTTAATGTTAATCGAAGCCTTGGTTGAAAAAGATGAGGAAAAAACATTATCTGCTTATCGCCAATTAAGAAATTTGTCTATTTTAACCGACAAATACTAACAGATTTTGAAGTATTTTTCCTTTATGATGATAGACAAGCAATCAAGCCCAATTGGATGTGGGCATTTTTAATGTTTTGGGTGGTCTGACCAATTTTAAAGGGTAGGTTTGAATTGTCATTATTTAAGGAAAGACTTCAAATAAAGAATGATAAAAAACTTTGCCGATTGGCAGATTTTTTCGAACAAAGGAGGTTGGACAAATTGCTTAAAGAGCTTTTTACAAAAAACACGACTAAAAAGAAAAAATATGCAACGATTCCTACCGAGGCAGCGAAAAATGATGTACCTGAAGGAATCATGACAAAATGTCCGTCATGTAAAACAATCATGTATACAAAGGAACTTAATAAAAATTTGAAGGTTTGTTTACATTGTGGGTATCACTTTGCAATGAACGCAAAAGAACGTATTATCAGCTTTTTAGATGAAGACAGCTTCAATGAAATCGACGAAAACATGGTTTCTGAGAACCCATTGAACTTCCCTGATTACTTGGAAAAAGTAGAAAAAGACCGTCAAAAAACGAAGATTAATGAGGCCGTCGTAACTGGCTCCGGAAGTGTCAACGGAAATAAAATTGTGACAGCCATTATGGATTCTACTTTTAGAATGGGCAGTATGGGTTCAGTTGTAGGTGAAAAAATAACCCGTGCAATTGAAAAAGCGGATGAAATGTCAGTGCCATTTATTATTTTCACTGCCTCTGGCGGTGCTAGAATGCAAGAAGGCGTCCTTAGCTTAATGCAAATGGCAAAAACTAGTGTAGCATTAAAGAGATTTAGTGATAACGGCGGACTTATTATTTCGATTATGACTCACCCAACAACTGGCGGTGTTTCTGCCAGCTTCGCCTCATTGGGTGACTATAACTTTGCAGAACCAGGTGCATTAATCGGTTTTGCAGGGCGCAGAGTTATCGAACAATCCATTCGTGAGGAACTGCCTGAAGACTTTCAAACAGCGGAGTTTCTATTAAAGCATGGCCAGCTGGACGCGATTATTTCTCGTCCTGAGTTAATCGATAAAATCACAAACTTACTTGAAATTCATCAACCAGGAGGTGAGCTCGAATGGTAGGGGAATTAGAATTTGAACGCCCGATCGTGCAATTAAGAAATAAAATTGCCGAAATCAAAGAGTTTACAAAAACTGCAGATGTTGATTTATCAGCCGAAATTGATAAATTAGAATTACGACTTGAAAAACTTGAAAAAGATATTTATAACAACATCAAGCCATGGGGTCGTGTTCAAATCGCCAGACATCCAAATAGACCCACTACATTAGATTATATTTCTAATCTATTTGACGGTTTCTTTGAATGTCATGGAGACAGATCATTTGGTGACGATGAAGCCATTGTCGGCGGTGTTGCGAAGTTTCGCGGGCTTCCTGTTACCGTCATTGGCCATCAAAGAGGGAAAGATACCAAAGAAAATATCCGCAGGAACTTTGGTATGCCTCATCCGGAAGGCTATAGAAAAGCACTTCGTCTAATGAAACAGGCGGATAAATTTAAGCGTCCAATTATTTGTTTTATTGATACAAAAGGTGCTTATCCAGGGAAAGCTGCAGAAGAACGGGGACAAAGTGAAGCCATTGCGCGTAACCTATTTGAAATGGCCGGACTTAAGGTGCCAGTTATTTGCATCGTTATTGGTGAAGGAGGAAGTGGTGGTGCCCTTGCTTTAGGAGTAGGTAACCGCATGTACATGCTTGAAAATTCCACTTACTCTGTTATATCACCAGAAGGTGCAGCGGCAATTTTATGGAAGGATTCAGCCCTTGCAAAGAAGGCAGCAGAGTCTATGAAAATAACAGCACCTGACTTAAAGGAACTAGGCATTATCGATGATATCATTCCAGAAATTAAGGGCGGTGCACATAAAGACGTTAAGGGGCAGGCAGAAGCGATTGACAATTTCTTGAAGAAATCCATAAAGGAACTTTTAGAACTTTCCGAAGAGGAGCTTGTTGCTGATCGCTATAATCGATTCAGAACGATTGGCGAATACTCTTTTTTAAAGGATTATATAAGTATCTAAAACGTGCTCTTTGGGCACGTTTTAATTTTTGGAGATTATTTTCCATTTCACAATTATGTCAACAAATATCCATTTTGTGTAAATGATGGCGTTTCCATTTTTTAGTTAAGCGTTTCCAGTTAACCGATAATTCCGTCTATTAAATTTACTAATATGATTGAGTTGTTATAGGGGCCTCTTTAATGGTATTTTATAAATATTCCCGGATTTTCTGTAGATAATAAATGAAGTACTTGTAAAATGAAAACTCCTATTTAGATATACATAAATATTTTAGTAAATCACATGAGGTGGTAGAAATGAAAAAAATTGGCGTTCTAACAAGCGGCGGAGATTCACCTGGTATGAATCCAGCAATTCGGGCTGTAGTTCGAAAAGCAATATATCACAATGTAGAGGTTTATGGAATTTATGGCGGGTATACTGGTTTAATTTCTGGAAATATAAAAAAACTCGAGCTCGGCTCTGTAGGTGATATTATTCATCGTGGAGGCACCATGCTGCATACGGCACGATGCCCAGAATTTATAACACCAGAGGGACAGCAAAAAGGAATTGAGCAGTTAAAAGCACATGGAATTGAAGGGCTTGTTGTCATTGGCGGCGATGGTTCTTATCGTGGTGCAAAAGCTTTGACTCAGCAAGGATATCCATGTGTAGGTGTACCTGGTACGATTGATAATGATATTCCAGGAACCGAACTAACAATTGGTTTTGATACAGCATTAAATACAGTTATTGACGCCTTGGACAAAATTCGTGATACGGCTACATCACATGAAAGAACCTTTGTGATTGAAGTAATGGGGAGGGACGCTGGTGACATCGCTTTGTATGCTGGTCTTGCAGGCGGTGCAGAGACCATCCTTATCCCTGAAGAAAACTTTGATATGGTTGAAATTGCTGAAAGGCTTCGAAAAGGTCAGGAACGCGGTAAGAAGCATAGTATCATCATTGTGGCTGAGGGAGTTTGCGGCGGCAATGAATTTGCAAAACAGTTAAAAGAAGCTACTAACTTTGACACTAGAGTATCTGTATTAGGGCATATTCAACGCGGTGGTTCTCCAACCGCAGCCGACAGGGTGCTCGCAAGCCGTTTAGGTGCAAGAGCAGTAGAATTGTTAATCGAAGGTAAAGGCGGACGTGCTGTAGGGATGGAAAGTAATCGTGTTGTAGATTACGATATCGTTGAAGCGTTAGAAAGAAAGCACGCGCTGGACCTAGACCTTGTTAAACTTTCAAAAGAACTATCTATCTAACCAGTACTAGTTGAATTATAGGAGGAAACAAAAGATGTTGCGTAAAACAAAAATCGTTTGTACAATTGGTCCTGCAAGTGAAAGTGTAGAAAAGTTAACCCAATTAATCGAATCCGGGATGAATGTTGCCCGATTAAATTTTTCCCACGGTGACTTTGAAGAGCATGGACAGCGTATCCAAAATATCCGTGAAGCCTCAAAACTAACAGGTAAGACTGTTGCCATTCTACTCGACACAAAAGGTCCAGAAATCCGCACGAATAATATGGTAAATGGAGCAATTGAACTTAAATCTGGCGACAACATTACAGTTTCCATGACTGAAGTCGAAGGTACCACAGAAAAGTTTTCAATTACATACCCAGGATTAATTGATGATGTTCATGTGGGCTCTAAAATATTATTAGATGATGGATTAATTGGATTAGAGGTCCTTAATATTGATAAGGCACAAAATGAAATTCAGACAAAAATCCTAAACAGTGGAACATTGAAGAATAAAAAAGGTGTTAACGTTCCAGGGGTATCAGTAAAACTTCCAGGGATCACAGAAAAAGACACAAATGATATCATTTTTGGAATCGAACAAGGTGTTGATTTTATTGCTGCTTCCTTTGTACGCCGTGCCAGTGACGTGATGGAAATTCGTCAGCTATTAGAGGAAAAGCAGGCTACACATATCCATATAATCCCTAAGATTGAAAACCAAGAAGGCGTCGATAACATTGATGAAATCCTTGAAATTTCTGACGGTTTAATGGTGGCACGTGGTGATTTAGGTGTAGAAATACCGGCTGAAGAAGTACCTCTTGTGCAAAAAATGTTAATCAAAAAGTGTAATGCGCATGGTAAACCTGTTATTACCGCTACACAAATGCTTGATTCAATGCAGCGTAATCCACGTCCAACACGTGCTGAGGCAAGTGATGTTGCCAATGCCATTTTTGATGGTACAGATGCGATCATGTTATCTGGTGAAACTGCGGCAGGAATTTATCCTGTTGAAGCAGTGCAGACTATGCATAATATTGCTTCTAGAGCAGAACAAGCGTTAGATCATAAAGAAATTTTATCAGCACGCAGTAAAGATACAGAACACAATCTTACTGATGCCATTGGTCAGTCTGTTGCTCATACCGCTTTAAATCTTAATGTAAATGCGATTATTACACCAACGGAAAGCGGTCATACTGCTCGAATGATTTCAAAATACCGTACAAAGGCACCAATCGTGGCAGTTACAGCCAATGAGCAAATTTGCCGCCGTTTAGCGCTTGTATGGGGTGTATATCCTCAGCTTGGAAGAATGTGCAGCTCTACGGACGAAATGCTCGACAGCGCCATTGAGGAAAGTGTGAACAGCGGAATTGTCAGACATGGTGATTTAGTTGTCATCACTGCTGGTGTTCCAGTTGGCGAAGCTGGTACAACGAACTTAATGAAAATTCATGTAGTCGGAGATATTCTTGCTAGAGCACAAGGAATCGGTCGAAAGTCTGCTTTCGGTAAAGTGGTAATTGCCCATAATGCAGGGGAAGCAATCGAGAAGGTTAAGCCAGGTTCCATTTTAGTTACGCTTGGTTCTGACCGTGATATGGTACCAGCGATTGAAAAATGTGCTGCTCTCATAACTCAAGAGGGCGGGTTAACCAGCCACGCAGCGGTAGTCGGCCTTAACTTAGGTATTCCTGTAATTGTTGGTGTAGAAGATGCACTTGAGTTATTTAGAGATGGTCAAGAAATCACTGTAGACGCGACAAGAGGTGTCATTTATAACGGGCACGCTAGTGTACTATAAAATCAGGAAAGAAGGGATATTCCCTTCTTTTTTTTATGACTTGGTATATAATAAATTAAAGCTTGTTTGAAGGAGATAAAACAATGCGCTATTTAGCTTTATTAATTATTATCATACCCGCAATAGATATCGGATTTCTGCTGTTATCAGGCAAAACAATAGGATTTCTGCCCACCATTGCCCTTATCATCCTAACAGGAGTAGTGGGTGCCTATTTGGCCAAGCGAGAAGGATTACAGACCATAAAAAGAGCTCAGGAACAGCTTGCTTATGGTCAAATTCCAGGTGAATCTGTCCTGGATGGAATATGTATTCTAATTGGAGCTACCCTGTTAGTAACTCCTGGATTTTTTACCGATTTATTTGGATTTTTATTATTATTTCCTCCATCTAGAAAGCCTTTTAAGTTTTTGATGATTAATGCTTTAAGAAAGAGAATTCAAAATGGAAATATAAAAATTATCAAATAAGGCTGTTTTCGTAATGATCCAAAGTTTAAGAAAAGAGCTTAAATAAAAACGTCAACTTCCAAATGGAGGTTGACGTTTTTATGTATTATTCTTCTTTCCCTTTTATAAATGTCCATAGGTCGTGGAAAACATTTGCACGGTAGAGTGTGTTAATAATGACGAGGGTGACTGGACCTAGAATCAATCCCAAAAAGCCGACTAATTTGAATCCGACGAACAAGGCTATTAGGGTGGCTAATGGATCAAGACCAATATTAGACGATAGAATTTTTGGCTCCATAATTTGTCTCTGCACGATTACGAGCAAATACAGAACTCCTAAGCCTATTGCAAGGCTTATATCCCCTGCAATGACCTCATATATAATCCATGGTACAAAAACGGCTCCGGTGCCTAGGTAGGGAATAATGTCCACGATACCTGTTATCAAAGCGATCGTAATGGCATAATCAACGCGGAGAACGAGCAGTCCAATTAAAATAATAACGGTTGTAATAGAGATAAGGGTTAATTGAGCCTTTAGAAAACCAAATAAAGCCTTCTGCAAATCCGCAAACACAGTTTTACCACTTGTTTTAGCCCTCTCAGGTAAAATGGTACTGCTAATACGTGAAAGTCTGTGCCAATCCTTACTAATAAAAAATGTTGCTAAGAAGGAGAAGATTAATACGGTTGCGGCGTTTGGGAACCATGATAAGATGACTGGAATGTTGCCAAATAGATTTTGGATAAAGTTCCCAACGTTTGTTCCAATGGTAGTACCAACATTTTTAATATTAGAAATGATTGTGTTTTGCTGCCCATCCTCTAATTGGTTAAACATACTTGTTAATTGATTATAAAGAGGGATAATTTGAGCAGTTATATACTCCTCGATATAGCCAATTAAGGTATCCAAATGCTCAGGAACAACGCGGGCAAGATAATTTGCAC
This sequence comes from Neobacillus sp. NPDC093182, assembly GCF_044754045.1. Lineage (NCBI taxonomy): Bacteria > Bacillati > Bacillota > Bacilli > Caryophanales > Bacillaceae > Neobacillus > Neobacillus sp. NPDC093182. The sequence continues at coordinate 732,528 of NZ_JBIVOI010000001.1, read as the reverse complement.
CGGAAACCAATTCAGCAACTAAAAGTGTAACTAAGCCTGCCACAAAGGCAAAAATGATGATTAATGCAACAAAAACAGCTAATCCACGGGGCATTCGAAGTTTTTTTTCAAAAAGGTTAACAATTGGGTTGATAAAAAAGGCAATTACTAAGGCGATAAGAAATGGATAGGTCACTTTTGACAAATAATAAAATGATAGAAGTGAGAGAACCACAATGCCAATCACGAAAAAGAACCTCAAGGTTCGATATAAGTACTTTTTATCCAATAACATGCCTCCTTAATCGTCATTTAGGTAGTTCTAGTTTAACATTTTTTGTACAAATCTGCATGATTTTCCATATTGTAAGAAGAAAAGGAAGGGTGAAATAGATGTTTAATCAGCCATTATTGTTCCTATTACTGCTTTTAGTCATTGGACTTATCGCAAAAAATAACTCATTGTTAATTGCGATCGTGGTTTTACTCATATTAAAAGTAAGCGGACTTGAAACAAAATCCTTTACCTTTATTCAGAGTAAAGGGATTAATTGGGGAGTTACGGTGATCACTATAGCAGTGTTAGCTCCCATTGCCTCGGGTGAAATAGGTTTTAAAGATTTGACTAGCGCCTTTAAATCACCTCTTGCCTGGGTAGCTCTTATTTCAGGTATGGCTGTTGCCTTATTAGCAAAGGGTGGAGTATCTTTATTACAAAATGATCCGCATATTACAACTGCACTTGTTTTAGGGACCATTCTATCCGTTTCCATTTTCAAAGGTGTGGCGGTTGGCCCTCTTATTGGCGCTGGAATAGCCTATACAGCGATGAAAATAATTGATTTTTTTAATTAGCTTTTTTGTAAAATAATATTTTTTTTGAACTTTTCAGCCCCTTTTCATTCACAAAAATCTGATAATTGTTTATAATAGGACTTGAAAGCGCATCCTTTTTTACATAAGTCACATAAATATGCTAGATTACTTGTAAAGTAACTTTTTTATTAATTAAAAGTTATTCCGCTTGTTGGCTTTTTTCTGAGCAAGCGCTCAATCTAGATATTCGTATAAAAAGGGCGCTAGTCATTCATATTTGAAATGAAGATTTTCTTTCAACATAGCTGTGACCAATTAACAGTTTCAGCTGATAAAAATACTTCTTTTAACAAATGGGTAATGGGGAAATTAGAATGAGAAGGAGAGATTTTCTATGACAGTAACTCGAGGTCTTGAAGGGGTAGTGGCAACAACTTCTTCCATCAGCTCAATTATTGATGATACGTTAACGTATGTTGGGTATGACATTGATGATTTAGCTGTGAATGCAAGCTTTGAAGAAGTAATTTATTTATTGTGGCACCGCAGATTACCAACTGAGCCTGAATTAGCAGAATTAAAAAAACAGCTATCTGAAAATGCGGCACTTCCACAACAAGTGATTGAGCATTTTAAGATGTATCCTATTGAAAAGGTTCATCCAATGGCTGCACTGCGTTCTGCTGTTTCCTTACTAGGTCTTTATGACGAAGAAGCAGACTCTATGGATCCAGAGTCTAACTATCAAAAGGCGATTCGTCTTCAAGCAAAAATGCCTGCAATTGTGACAACTTTTGCACGCGTTAGAAAAGGTCTTGAACCAATTGCACCTAGAACTGATTTAAGCTTTGCTGCTAACTTCCTTTACATGTTGTCTGGGAATGAGCCTGATGAAATCGCAGTTAATGCTATGGACAAAGCTCTTGTACTGCATGCTGATCATGAACTTAATGCGTCAACATTTACAGCTAGAGTTTGTGTAGCTACTTTATCAGATGTATACTCTGGTGTAACGGCCGCAATCGGAGCGCTTAAAGGACCACTGCACGGCGGTGCAAATGAAGCAGTAATGAAAATGCTTAAAGAAATCGGTACAATTGAAAACGTTGAGCCATATGTTCGTGGAAAACTTGAGAAGAAAGAAAAAATCATGGGCTTTGGACACCGCGTTTACCGCGCAGGCGATCCTCGTGCAAAACATTTGAGAGCTATGTCCAAAAAATTAACGGAGCTGACAGGCGAGCCTCATTGGTATGCAATGTCTGAAAAAATTGAAAGCATCGTAACCGGCGAAAAGAAATTACCGCCAAACGTAGATTTCTACTCCGCGTCCATGTACCACAGCTTAGGCATTGACCATGATTTATTTACACCAATCTTTGCAGTAAGCAGGGTTTCCGGATGGCTTGCTCACATACTAGAACAATATGATAACAATCGATTAATTCGTCCACGTGCTGAATATACAGGTCCTGGCATGCAGACATATGTACCAATTAATCAAAGAGGTTAATAAATATTTACTTTTTTCAAAAAAATTGTTCTAATAGGATTGTGGGAAAAGGTTAAAGAGCAAAATCTTTAACCTTGGACGCAATCTCTTAATACACAAGGGACAATTGATCATTACCATTGATACATACCTAGGAGGGAGAACAACTATGCAAGGCGAAAAAATCACAGTAACAAACGGAGTATTAAATGTACCAAACAATCCAATTATCCCATTTATCGAAGGTGACGGTATCGGGCCTGATATCTGGGCAGCTTCCGAGAGAGTATTAAATGCAGCAGTAGAAAAGGCATATAAAGGCGAGCGTAAAATCGTTTGGAAAGAAGTTCTAGCTGGAGAAAAAGCTTTTAACCAAACTGGTGAATGGCTTCCACAAGAAACTCTTGATTTAATCAATGAATATTTGATTGCGATTAAAGGTCCACTTACAACTCCTGTCGGCGGCGGTATCCGTTCACTGAACGTTGCGCTTCGTCAAGTGTTAGATCTATTTGTATGCTTGCGTCCAGTAAGATGGTTTGAAGGTGTTCCTTCTCCTGTTAAGCGTCCGCAAGATACGGATATGGTAATCTTCCGTGAAAACACTGAAGATATTTATGCAGGAATTGAGTATGAAAAAGGCTCAGAAGCTGCTAATAAACTAATTAATTTCTTACAAACTGAAATGGGTGTAAACAAAATCAGATTCCCAGAGACTTCTGGTATCGGAATTAAGCCTGTTTCTGAAGAAGGAACAACACGCCTCGTACGTGCTGCCCTTAATTACGCAATTAAAGAAGGCCGTAAATCATTAACGTTAGTGCACAAAGGTAATATCATGAAATTTACTGAAGGTGCATTCAAAAACTGGGGTTATGAGCTTGCTGAAAAAGAATTCGGCGATAAAGTATTTACTTGGGCTCAATATGACCGTATTAAAGCGGAGCAAGGTACTGAAGCAGCAAACAAAGCTCAAGCTGATGCTGAAGCAGCTGGCAAAATCATCGTAAAAGATGCAATTGCGGATATCTTCTTACAGCAAATCCTTACTCGTCCACGTGAGTTTGATGTTGTTGCAACAATGAACTTAAACGGTGACTATATTTCTGACGCTCTTGCAGCACAAGTTGGCGGAATTGGTATTGCTCCAGGAGCAAACATCAATTATGAAACTGGCCATGCAATCTTTGAAGCTACACACGGAACAGCACCTAAATATGCTGGTCTTGATAAAGTAAATCCTTCATCTGTTATCCTATCAGGTGTATTACTACTTGAACATTTAGGCTGGAATGAAGCTGCAAAAATGGTCATTAAATCAGTAGAAAAAACAATTGCTTCTAAAGTAGTAACTTATGACTTCGCTCGTTTAATGGATGGAGCAACAGAAGTTAAAACATCTGAATTTGGTGATGAACTAATTAAGAACATGGAATAATTGGAAAGCTAGTGCACCGAGAGTACGAAACTTGACATGGAAAATCAGGGCTGTTTTCGAACAGCCCCTTTTCGAATAACGACAATAATACTTTCAAAGGGGAGAGTTTAAAATGTCTTTAAAGCGTAAAAAGGTTTCCGTAATTGGCGGCGGTTTCACTGGTGCTACAACTGCATTCTTACTTGCACAAAAAGAATTAGGCGATGTCGTTCTGGTTGATATCCCTCAAATGGAAAACCCTACTAAAGGAAAAGCATTAGATATGCTTGAAGCTAGTCCAGTTCAAGGGTTTGATTCAAACATTACTGGTACTTCCAATTACGAAGATACACGTGATTCTGACATCGTTGTAATTACTGCTGGTATTGCACGTAAACCTGGAATGAGCCGTGACGATCTAGTTCAAACAAACCAAAAGGTAATGAAAAGTGTTACACAGGAAATCGTAAAGTATTCTCCAAACTGTACAATCCTTGTATTAACAAATCCAGTTGATGCAATGACGTATACAGTATTTAAAGAATCAGGATTCCCTAAAAACCGCGTAATCGGTCAATCAGGTGTTCTTGATACGGCGCGTTTCCGTACATTCGTAGCTCAGGAATTAAATCTTTCTGTTAAAGATATTACTGGCTTTGTTTTAGGCGGTCACGGTGATGATATGGTTCCGCTTGTTCGTTATTCCTATGCTGGCGGTATTCCATTAGAAACATTAATGCCGAAAGAGCGTTTAGAAGCGATTGTTGAGCGCACTAGAAAAGGCGGCGGTGAAATCGTCAATCTTCTAGGCAACGGCAGTGCTTATTATGCCCCAGCAGCATCACTTGTTGAAATGTGTGAAGCAATCTTAAAAGACCAGCGCCGGGTTCTTCCTTCCATTGCTTACCTTGAAGGAGAATTTGGATATGAGGGTATTTATCTTGGAGTACCAACAATCCTCGGTGCAAACGGAATTGAGAAGGTAATTGAGCTTGAACTAACTCCTGAAGAAAAATCGGCGTTAGACAAATCAGTTGAGTCCGTTCAAAATGTAATGAAAGTATTAGTGTAAGTGAAAAAATTCGGGGGAAATATTCCCCGAATTTTTTCTGCTACACATGAAACCGTTTACAAAGGAGCGTGACGAAATGCTTTTAGGAAAAAAGAGAAAGTTAGGCAGAGAAATTAAAGAAATGTCAGTCGGAGAAAAACTAGCGTTAACCGAAAAAGTGGAAGATAAGGATATTCTTCTGTATTTAGGGTTAACCGATGATGCGAATCCACTCTTTATTCAGCATGATTATGCTTCCCAAACACCTTATGAAAAGCCGATTGTACCAAGTATCATGCTGACAGGCATGATTACCTCAGCTGTTTCAAAGTATTTACCTGGACCTGGAAGCCATATATTAAGTCAAGATATCCAATTTCCGAAGCCTGTTTACCATTATGCAACAGTCCAGCTGTTGTTAGAGGTTGTCGAAGTCAATCATGATGATCACACCGTGCTGATGACAGTTGTTGGAACAAACGAAAAAGAAGAAGTAGTCATTACCGGGAAAATGAAAGTCTGTCCTCCTCATCGTCTAGGAAGAATGGATGCCAATGTATTAGATAATTTTTAGTATCTTAAAGGAATGTATTTCACATTCCTTTTTTTTGTCTCAAGGTCGAAAGTAGGTATTCTTTTTATTTCTATATTATAATGGAGAAAGGTGGCGAAATAGATAAATCAATCGGAGGTTTTTATGAAAAACAAGGTACTAGTTGTAGACGATGAACAATCAATTGTAACTTTGCTTCAATATAATTTGGAACAAGCCGGTTTTGAAGTAGTAACGGCAATGGATGGCTTAGCGGGCAAACAATTAGCTGAAAGTATGGCACCTGATATTATTGTTTTAGATCTTATGCTTCCTAAAATGGATGGAATCGAAGTATGTAAGCAGCTTCGGCAGCAAAAAATTATGACACCAATCCTGATGTTAACAGCCAAAGACGATGAGTTTGATAAAATATTGGGGCTGGAGCTTGGTGCAGATGACTACATGATTAAACCATTTAGCCCAAGAGAAGTGGTTGCACGAGTAAAAGCAATTTTAAGAAGAATTCAAATACAATCCAACAGTAATGAGGCTGACCAACAGGATAGTTCTGATATTGTTATTGGAAACCTTCAAATTATCCCGGAAAAATATGAAGCCTATTTTAAAAATCAACAATTGGAACTGACCCTCAAGGAATACGAATTACTTTATTATTTGGCTCAGAATAAAAATCGCGTTTTAACTCGTGACCAATTATTAAGTGCTGTTTGGAATTATGAATTTGCTGGCGATACTCGTATTGTAGATGTTCACATTTCACACCTGAGGGAAAAAATTGAAGAGGATACGAAGAAACCTGCTTATATCAAAACCGTCCGTGGACTAGGGTATAAGCTCGAGGAGCCGAAAGGTGAATGACCAAATTCCGTACAAAGCTTTTACTTGCACTCATTTCTTTACTAATAATCGGTTTAATCGGACTGGAAATACTACTTGGACAACTTTTTAAAGGCTACTACCTTGATACATATAATGAACGTCTGGATAAAGAGAGTAATCTTCTTAGCTTGCATATTGAAAATAACGGTGGCGTCAACTCATTTAATCAACAAAAAATAATGGAAATAAGCAATATCCTTAATGTGAGACTTGCCATTACAGATACCAAAGGGAAGATACTTTTTGACAGCGACGAAATGAGTCCTTCTAATATAAAAGGGATAAAAGAAATTATTAATGAGGTTTTAAAGGAAAAGCAAAAAAATCAGACGAAGCTTGTTGAACGTGAGGAATACGACTTACACTATTCCTGGAAACCCATTTTACAAGCAAATGAAAATGAAGGTTATTTGTTCATCTTTACTAAAACCAGTGAACTGAAACAAGCCTACGGGCAAATTTGGTGGATTCTATCAACTTGCTTACTGATGGTGTTTATTGTTTTTATTTATCTTGGATACAGAATAACGGCAAGATATACGAAGCCAATAGAAGCTGCAACGAGTGTGGCCATTGAGCTGGCCAAAGGAAATTACCGGGCTAGAATCGAAAGTAACAAATTAAATGAGACGAGTATGTTGAGCAATTCTATCAATGTACTAGCCCAAAACCTTCAAGAAATGAGTAAAGCTCAAGAAATACAGCAAGATCGCTTAAGTGCACTAATTGAAAATATGGGTGCAGGACTGCTTCTAATGGACAGCCGTGGGTTCGTTAATCTCATCAATAAGGGCTACATCGATATCTTTCATGTGAACTCTACTAATTACTTAGACAAACTATATTATGAAGTGATTGAGCAAGAGGAAATTTGCAATATCATAGCAGATGTGTTCAGGACTGAACAAAAAATCAGAAAACATCTTCTTCTCCCATTGGGGATCGAGAGAAGATACTTTGATGTTTATGGGATACCGATTATTGGGATAAATAATGTATGGAAAGGGGTTTTACTTGTTTTCCATGATATTACCGAGATAAAAAAACTTGAGGTAATGAGAAAAGATTTTGTTGCCAATGTGTCACATGAATTGAAGACGCCCGTTACCTCTATTAAAGGTTTTTCTGAAACGCTGTTGGATGGTGCGATGAACAATCAAGATACGCTTGAAGCATTTTTATCGATTATTAATAAAGAAAGTGAGCGAATGCAATCGCTCATTCAAGATTTGCTCGATTTTTCGAAAATTGAGCAGCAGGAATTTAAGTTAAACATCCAGGACTTTGACCTCTATGAATTAATAAACGACGTAATCACCATGCTTACTAAAAAAGCAGAATCAAAAGATATTCGTCTTGAACTTGAGTTTCAGAGGGAAGAATTATATATACAAGGAGACCATGACCGCTTAAAACAGGTATTTATTAATCTGATGAGCAACGCAATTTTATATACCCCGCCAAGAGGATATGTAAAAGTTTCACTGTTCGATTACGAGAAAACAGTAAAAATCCATGTAAAAGACTCAGGGGTAGGAATTAAACAAGAAGAAATTCCCCGTATTTTTGAACGGTTTTATCGGGTTGACCGTGCAAGAAGCCGGGATTCTGGCGGGACAGGTCTTGGATTAGCAATCGTAAAACATTTAGTTGAAGCACATCACGGAAACATCTCAGTGAGAAGTACCCTGGGTAAGGGCAGTGAGTTTATCATCGAACTACATAAATATATGAATTAACCTGAAAGGGGTAAATGGATGGAAAAGAAGAAGTTAGTATTAATAGACGGGAATAGCATCGCTTACCGTGCATTCTTTGCACTGCCCCTGCTTAATAACGATAAAGGCGTACACACAAATGCAGTTTACGGTTTTACCATGATGTTAAATAAGATTATAGAAGACGAAAAGCCAACGCATATACTAGTGGCATTTGACGCTGGGAAGACGACATTTCGTCACGCTACTTTTGGAGAATATAAGGGCGGCAGGCAGAAAACACCGCCTGAATTATCGGAACAATTCCCTTTTATTCGTGATCTTCTTGACGCATATGGTATCCAGCGATATGAGCTTGAGAATTATGAGGCAGATGACATTATTGGGACGCTGTCATTAACGGCTGAAAAAGAAGGTTATGAAATCAAGGTAATATCAGGAGATAAAGACTTAACGCAGCTTTCCTCCGAACATACTACCGTAGCTATCACTCGTAAAGGAATTACCGACATAGAGGAATATACTCCAGAACATGTTATGGAGAAGTATGGTTTAACGCCTGAGCAAATTATTGATATGAAGGGGCTAATGGGTGACCCTTCAGATAATATTCCAGGTGTACCAGGAGTCGGTGAAAAAACAGCGATTAAACTGCTGAAGGAATTTTCAACATTAGAAAATTTACTAGAGTCGGTTGATCAAGTGACTGGAAGTAAGTTAAAGGAAAAGCTTGAGGAATTTAAGGATCAAGCAGTGATGAGCAAGCAGCTTGCCACCATAGAAAGACATGCACCAGTCGAGGTATCCGTAGAAAAGGTCGCTTATGAAGGCTTTGAAAGAGAAAAACTTGTTGAACTTTATAAAGAGCTTGGCTTTCATTCCTTATTAGAAAAATTAGGTGGAGACACTGCAAGCACTGAACAGCTTGAACTTGAAGACATAGAGTATGTAACCCCTGATGTGATTAGTGATGATTTGTTTGCGGATGATAATTATTTCTATGTTGAAATGCTCGATGATAATTATCATTACGCGGATATCATTGGTTTTTCGCTAGTTAATGAAAAGGGATATTATTATTTACCAACTGAATTAGCCTTAAAGTCCGATAGCTTTAAAAAATGGGCTGAAGATGATACAAAAAAGAAAACAGTCTATGATGCGAAGCGTTCCGAAGTTTCGTTAAGAAGGTATGATATTCATTTAAAAGGGGTTAATTTCGATACGTTAATGGCTTCTTATATTATTAATCCTTCTGAATCGATTGATGACCTTTCAACGATTGGGAAAAAATATGGGATTAATATCCAATCAGATGAGTCGTTTTATGGAAAAGGGGCTAAGCGGAAAATACCTGAAGCACCACTAGTAGCTGATCACCTTGTTCGAAAAAGTCTTGCTATGTTTGATTTAAAACTAAAACTAGAAGATGAATTAAAAACAAATGAACAATATGAATTGTTTACTGATCTTGAAATGCCATTATCTCTCATTTTAGCTGATATGGAATCTTGCGGAATCAAGGTGGATAGGGACCGTCTACAAAGAATGGGCGGCGAAATTCATGACAGGCTGATTGAAATTGAAGGAATTATTTATGAGCTGGCTGGTGAAAAGTTCAATATTAATTCAACCAAACAATTAGGTGTAATTTTATTTGAAAAATTAAACCTGCCAACCTTTAAGAAAACAAAAACAGGCTATTCAACGTCAGCAGATGTTTTAGAAAAATTAGCAAATGACCATGAAATCATTGAGCATATTCTTAATTACAGACAACTAGGCAAGCTTCAGTCAACATATATTGAAGGTTTGCTCAAAGTAATTAATCCTAAAACGGGTAAAGTTCATACACGATATCAACAGACATTAACCGCAACAGGCAGATTAAGCTCCATAGACCCGAACCTGCAGAACATTCCGATTCGTTTAGAAGAGGGCCGGAAGATTCGTCAAGCATTTGTACCATCGGAACCAGGATGGATCATTTTTGCGGCCGATTATTCGCAAATCGAGCTTAGAGTTTTAGCAGACATTGCTGGTGATGAAAAACTAATTCAAGCCTTTAAGGATGACCTCGATATTCACACAAAAACAGCGATGGATGTATTCCACGTGGACGCAGACGAGGTGACATCCAATATGAGGAGGCAGGCGAAGGCGGTTAACTTCGGTATAGTCTATGGAATAAGTGACTATGGTCTTTCACAGAGTTTAGGAATCACTCGGAAAGAAGCAGGGATGTTCATTGACCGCTATCTTGCCAGCTATCCTGGGGTAAAGGATTATATGGACGACATTATTCATTCAGCCAAACAAAAGGGCTATGTATCTACCCTCCTTCAAAGAAGAAGATATATCCCAGAAATTACACATCGTAATTTTAACATCAGAAGTTTTGCTGAAAGAACGGCAATGAACACCCCGATCCAGGGAAGCGCTGCTGATATCATTAAAAAAGCCATGATCGATATGGCGGAAGCGTTGAAGGATTATGGGTTAAAAACGAGACTGCTGCTTCAAGTGCACGATGAACTTATCTTCGAAGCACCGGAAGAAGAAATCGAAACCCTGAAAAAACTCGTTCCCGATGTTATGGAAAATGCCCTCGAATTAAAAGTGCCATTAAAAGTAGACTATTCCTATGGCCCAACATGGTTTGACGCGAAGTAAGGAGGGGCTTATTGAATGCCGGAACTTCCAGAAGTTGAAACCGTAAGAAAAACGTTAAAAAATCTTGTCTCGCATAAACAGATTGAGAACATTACCGTTCACTGGCCGAAAATCATTAAAAACCCAGTTGAGGTGGAACAATTTATTGACGCCCTTAAGGGGGAAACAATTGAGGATGTCGGCAGAAGAGGAAAGTTTTTAATCATCTATACGACTACGTTTGCCCTTGTTTCCCATTTAAGGATGGAAGGGAAATACGGTCTTTATCCAAAAGATGAACCGTATGATAAACATACGCATGTTATTTTTCATTTTACCGATGGAACTGAATTGCGCTATCGGGATGTTCGTAAATTTGGAACCATGCACTTATATATAAAGGGTGAGGAATTTCAAAAACCTCCACTTATTGATCTTGGACCAGAGCCTTTTTCAGAAGACTTCACGAAGGAATATTTATGGGACAAGCTGAAAAAGACAAACCGAAAGATAAAGCCTGCACTCCTTGATCAAAAAGTCTTTGTCGGCCTTGGAAACATTTACGTGGATGAAGCCCTGTTCCGTTCTGGAATTCATCCTGAAAGGATTGCCAATTCTCTGAGTGATAAAGAAGTAACGTTGCTGCATCAAGAAATTGTTAAGACATTAGATGAAGCAGTTGAAAAAGGAGGAAGTACGATTCGCTCCTACGTTAACTCACAAGGAGAAATTGGAATGTTTCAGCTTGAATTATATGCCTACGGCCGTAAAGGGGAAGAATGCAAAAGGTGTGGTACCCCGTTAGAAAAAACAACAGTAGGCGGCCGAGGAACACATTTTTGTCCTAAATGCCAAAAACTTTAAGTGTTAGAAGTGAGATGACAATTTAATAACATAGGATAGGCTCCTCCCATATACTATCGTAGTGATTGACGGAAGGAGCCCTAGACATCATGTTTCAAATGTTCTCACTTCTCCTGCTGGCTTTTGCTCTCAGTCTTGATAGCTTTAGCGTAGGGTTTACGTATGGACTAAGAAAAATGGTATTGCCGCTTAAATCAGTGCTCATCATTGCCACCTGTTCAGCCATTTCTTTAATGATTGCGGTGTCAATCGGACATGGCCTTGAAAAAATCTTATCTCCGGATATCACTGCAAGCCTTGGGGGTATTATTTTAATCGGTCTCGGCGCCTGGGTATTATATCAATTTTTCAGGCCAGCGAAAGAAAAGGACTCAGAACTGCTCGAACATGAAAAGCTGATCATTAATTTTGAAATCCGCTCCTTAGGAATTGCCATAAATATCTTAAGGAAACCAATGTCAGCTGACTTTGACCGTTCGGGTACGATCACTGGAATTGAGGCATTCATGCTCGGCTTTGCCTTATCCATCGACGCGTTTGGTGCTGGAATTGGTGCCGCGATGCTTGGATTTTCTCCTTTTTATCTAGCCGCCAGCGTTGCTGTTATGAGTTCTTTATTTCTAGTTTTAGGAATAAAAAGCGGTGCTTTTTTTCATAAATTTAACTTGGTCCAAAAGTTTACCTTTATACCAGGGATTTTATTAATCATCATTGGAATTTTGAAATTATGAACGTTCATGTAGAAAGGAACAGAGTATGTCACTAGTAATCGGACTAACAGGCGGAATAGCCAGTGGAAAAAGTACAGTTTCCAGTATGTTAAAAGAAATGAACATCACTGTTATTGACGCAGACGTAGAAGCCCGCCTAGCCGTCGAGAAAGGTGAACCGGCCTATCAAAAAATTGTTGCTGAATTCGGCGATGATATTTTATTAGATACTGAGGAAATCGATAGGGTAAAACTCGGTTCAATCATTTTTCACAACGCTGAAAAACGACAGCTCTTAAATAGCATCGTTCATCCTGAGGTAAGAAAAAGGATGAACGATCAAGTAGAAGCAGCCAGGGTACGCGGAGAACAAGTCATTGTCCTCGATATTCCACTGCTGTTTGAAAGTAAACTAACGCATATGGTCGAAAAAACAATCCTCGTTTACGTTGATCGAGATATCCAGCTAAAAAGACTGATGGAACGAAATGATTTATCCATGGAGGACGCAGAGGCGAGAATTAAATCACAAATGCCTCTTTCAGAAAAAGTCGCATTAGCCGACGCCGTCATTAATAACAACGGCACCATCGCCGAAACCGAAAAACAAGTAATTGAGGTTTTAAAGGGCTGGGGAATAGCAACGTAAAAAAGAAGGGGGATCCCCTTCTTTTTTAATGCCTATAAAATTACATACCAGTGGGATAGTGCCGATAAACCAAGTGTTTACCAATTACGGTAAGAATCTGGCCAAGATAGTGCCGATAAACCTAGGCTCCCTAAATTAAGGTAACAATCAGACCGGGATAGTGCCGATAAACCTATGCTCCCTAAATTAAGGTAACAATCAGACCGGGATAGTGCCGATAAACCTAGGCTATCCAAATTACGGTAACAATCTGGCCAAGATAGTGCCGATAAACCTAGGCTCCCTAAATTAAGGTAACAATCAGACCGGGATAGTGCCGATAAACCTAGGCTATCCAAATTACGGTAACAATCAGTCCGGGATAGTGCCGATAAACCTAGGCTATCCAAATTACGGTAACAATCAGACCGGGATAGCGCCGATAAACCTAGGCTATCCAAATTACGGTAACAATCAGACCGGGATAGCGCCGATAAACCTAGGCTATCCAGATTACGGTAACAATCAGACCGGGATAGTGCCGATAAACCTATGCTCCCTAAATTAAGGTAACAATCAGACCGGGATAGTGCCGATAAACCTAGGCTATCCAGATTACAGTAACAATCAGACCGGGATAGTGCCGATAAACCTAGGCTATCCAGATTACGGTAACAATCAGACCAGGATAGTGCCGATAAACCTATGCTCCCTAAATTAAGGTAACAATCAGACCGGGATAGTGCCGATAAACCTAGGCTCCCTATTACGGTAACAATCAGACCAGGATATCCCCCTAAAACGAGCCCTTAACATTTATTCGGTGATGTGACCCAAGACGTAGTTCGGATACAATGGAAAATCCTAATTTAGCTCATTATTCATAATAGCTTTCCTTTGTATTCCCTATTGCTTTAAAATTTTCTTTGAGAATTCGCCTGATTGTTTTTTTAGAAGCAACTGCATCACACCATTCATGAACAAGATTATTTGTTATCTTAATCTCTGGAATCAGAATTTGCAATTCATTCACACTGCGCATGACTGCTGGTTCTACTCGCTCTTTAAACCCGCATTTACAGGTTAGGATCGTTCGAGAAACTGAAAGGGAAAATGAGTGGCATATTCCACAGCTTAACCCCTTGTGTAAACTATCAAAGTCATATTTTGGTAATCGCACATAAGGGTTTTCCGTTTTATGCAGAGAAACTAACAGGTCTGCAAGTTTATGGTGTTTATCACTTAATTTAGAAGGCATTTTATATAGCTTTTTAATAAAAGAATTAACTTGTGTTGGTAAGATAATCTGTGGATTTGGTGATGATTGAAACAAGGTAAATTCGGGGTTAATGAATACGAGAAAAGCATCAATGGGATAATTATATCCATATTTATGGAGTAATTGCCGGAGTTCGGAATGACATCTATTTAACTGTAGCATAGGATCCTTCTTTTCACTACCAGCTATTGTTTTAAACAGGCCATCTTCATAACAAAATTCTCCTTCATAATTTTTGACATCAATAAGATAAATTCGTCCATAGAAGATAATTAAAGTGTCAATTTGGAAAACTGTATCACCTACTTCAAGCAACAAATCATTAATAACCAAAGTATCTAAGTCACGTATTAAACTGTCAAACTTCAATTCCCCTGCATAACCCTTCTCTTTGTTAGAGAGTCGCAGCTTTTCTTTTTCCGATAAGTTAATTCTATAATCCAAAATTCTCAATATAACCAATTCTGCAGGTATAGACCGTTCTTTTTTAAACATATCCCACTTCCTTTCTTATCTCTTATTCTATCCGAAATTCATAGGTCAAAAAATGAATGTTTTGTTAAATCTACTATCCAAATAAAATCCCCAATAAAAATTAATGTAGCGTATTTATTAAACAAGTTATCGGAATTATAAAACATTTTTAAAATTCCGCACTTTATATATCACATATTGAATTAAATATGTTATACTAATTACATCAAAACAAGTTAATAAGTATAACATATTACGGAAGGGGCCGTGAAATGAAGACGAGAATTGCAATAAACGGTTTTGGGAGAATTGGTAGGATGGTTTTTAGAAAAGCGATCCTTGAAAATACGCTGGATATTATTGCTATAAATGCGAGTTATCCTGCGGAAACGTTAGCTCATTTAATTAAATATGATACGGTTCATGGACCATTTCAAGGGGATATCATTGCGCTGGATGAAGAGCTAATTGTAAACGGTAAACGAGTTAAATTATTAAATAATCGGAATCCTGAGCAGCTTCCATGGAAAGAGTTAAATATTGATGTCGTTATTGAAGCGACTGGTAAATTTAACTCACGAGACAAGGCAGGTCTGCACTTAGACGCAGGAGCAAAAAAGGTCATTATTACTGCACCTGGGAAAAATGAGGATATTACCATTGTTATGGGTGTAAACGAAGACAAACTCGACATCACTCAACATGATGTTATTTCTAATGCGTCTTGTACCACAAACTGTTTAGCACCTGTGGCGAAAGTGTTGGATGAAAAGTTCGGAATTGAAAATGGTTTAATGACAACGATTCACTCGTACACAAATGATCAACGAAACATTGACAACCCACATAAAGATTTGCGAAGAGCTAGAGCATGTGGACAATCTATCATCCCAACCACCACTGGGGCAGCAAAAGCATTATCGCTGGTATTACCTCAGTTAAAGGGGAAGCTGCATGGAATGTCACTTCGTGTACCTACACCAAATGTTTCATTAGTGGATTTGGTAGTTGATTTGAAACAAGATGTCACAGTTGATGATATCAATCAGGCCTTTTCGGAAGCAAAAAATGGTCCATTAAAGGGTATCATCGACTTTACGATGGAACCGCTTGTATCCGTCGATTTCAATACAAATCCTTACTCTGCGATCATTGATGGATTATCGACGATGGTTATGGGGAACAGAAAAGTGAAAGTGCTTGCTTGGTATGATAACGAATGGGGCTATTCTTCCAGAGTCGTCGATCTTACCTTATATGTCGCACATCTAATGGCGAATTCAAATCAAGTGAAAGTGGGATAATTCTCTAAAAAATACTGTCGATTGACAGTATTTTTTTTGTAGCTTTCTAAAGCATTTGTGAATAATATAGTTTGAAATTTGTTTTTTGCTTTGAGGAGATAAGCCCTTTAAACACAGACACTGTAAAATTTTAGATTGATAGGTTGCAAAACAAATATAAACTTAGTATACTAGTCATCGTGAACTTCTTGAAATTTGGTACCGATTAATTACTTAAAGGGTTAGGACCTCTCTGGACTAACTTTCCCCCGTGGTAATTACAAGATACTGTCAATAAAAGATTTCAAGAATGAAGCAAAAATGTTTAGAGGGGGAAAAATGAATATGGAAACAATGGGACGTCACGTAATCTCTGAATTATGGGGTTGCGATTTTGAAAAATTGAATGATATGAATTTTATTGAACAAACTTTTGTTGAAGCAGCTCTTAAATCAGGTGCGGAAATCCGTGAAGTAGCATTTCATAAGTTTGCACCACAAGGCGTAAGCGGTGTGGTCATTATTTCTGAGTCTCACTTAACCATTCACAGCTTCCCTGAACATGGATATGCCAGCATTGATGTATATACTTGTGGTGATTTAAATCCAAATGTAGCAGCAGATTATATAGCTCAAAGCTTAAATGCGCAAACACGCGAGAATATTGAAATTCCACGCGGTATGGGTCCTGTTCAAGTAAAACAGGCAAAAGCGCGATAATTTTTAAATAAAAATGCGACGAGAGGTGTATTTATAGTACACCTCTTTTTATTTTTTTCGTAAAGTATTGTAAAATTAGATAAAAGACTATATTTGGAGGCTCCTATGGCTATATTTGGTAATTTATTTATTCGTTTTAGAAAGCAAATCGAAACCTCAGATCATCAAAAAGATAGTTCCCTGGCTACCCGTTATTATAAAGCAACTTTCAACCAGCTTTTTCAATCTGTTGAAGAATTATTTCGCCAGGATGCAGACTGCAGAATCGTTACGGTTTCCAAAGACCATGGGGAAATTGCTGTGGAAATCAACAAACCGATACCTTGTTTTCTAATCGTGACGGTAGTATCTGTGAGAGGAATGGAAACGGCTGTAGACTTCAGTATCTCTTCGGAAAAATTTTCACCAATCGGATTGTATCCAATTTTAAGAAAAAGGCTCATTTCCTATTACGAGAAAATCGACAAATTACATACTCTTGTTAGAGTCGGAAAAAGCTCATAATACTTCTTGTTTTACCGTTTTCTTTCTAATAAGATAAAGAATAGATAAAATACTTATGAATGGATTGATTTGGGAGTTGATCAAATGAAGTGCCCTTCATGTCAAAATTATGGTACACGTGTGCTTGATTCCCGGCCGGTTGATGAGGGACGTGCAACTCGAAGAAGACGTGAGTGTGAAGAATGTGGATATCGTTTTACGACATTTGAGAAAATTGAAGAGATTCCACTTATTGTGGTAAAAAAGGAAGGTACGAGGGAAGAATTCAGCCGGGATAAAATCCTGCGAGGCTTGATTAAAGCTTGTGAAAAGCGCCCTGTCGCGTTAAAAGAATTAGAAGATATAACTCAAGGGGTAGAAAAAGAATTACGCAATCAAGGAATATCAGAAATTAAAAGTGAATTGATTGGTGAAATGGTCATGGACAGGCTTGCACATGTTGATGAAGTAGCTTATGTTCGCTTTGCTTCTGTTTACCGTCAATTTAAGGATATAAATGTTTTTATTCAAGAATTAAAAGAACTGATAAACAAGGAGAAATCCTAGGGAGCTAAAGAACGTCTTTGGCTCTTTATTACTTTTTTAAAGGGTGAATGATATGGCGCAGCATTGGCAGGAATTGATTCCGATTGACCGTTATCTTGTTACGTCAAATGGATTGCTGCATGAATACGACCGCAAAGTGCTGACTTTTTTGTATCAGCCCTTAATCGGCTCTACCTGTTTAAGTTTATATATGACGCTTTGGGCAGAGCTTGAAGAAAATAAACTATGGTCTGAATCCTCGACTCATCATTTGTTAATGAATTTGTTAAGTGTTAACTTAAAGGATATCTACGAAGCTAGGTTACAATTAGAGGGTATTGGACTGTTAAAAACATACGTAAAAAGTGATGAAAGTGGACGTTCGTTTATCTATGAACTTTATCCGCCGTTGAATCCAGAGCAATTTTTTCTAGATGGAATGTTAAATATTTATCTATATCGTAAAATCGGTAAAAATCACTTTGCGCGGTTAAAACGTTTTTTTAGCATTCCAAAAAAGCCATTGGATGAGGATTATTTAGAAGTAACTAGAGCTTTTCAGGATGTGTTTGCATCGGCAATTCCAGGAAGTCTTCAGTATATGCAAGACCATGCAGAAGACTTGGAGGCGGAATCCAATCAAGAATTTATTGGCCGTCAGGATCAAAAACCAATTCAAATTGATACGAGTACCTTTGATTTTGATTTGTTAATGGCGGGTCTTAATGAATCACTGGTCCCACAAAAAGCACTGACCAAAAAGGTGAAAGAGGTTATCAGTAATCTTGCATTTCTTTACGGAATCAGCCCAATCGAAATGAAAAACTTTATTTTAGGGGCCATCAATGAAAAGGATGAAATTGATATCGAGGACCTTAGAAAAGGTGCACGAGATTGGTATCAATTCGAAAATTATGATCAACTTCCGAGTCTTATTAATAGAACACAGCCTGCTGTCCACCAAGTCCAATTAACGGAACCGAAAACACAGGAAGAAAAGTTAATTCGTTATTATGAAACCACACCTCCCATTGTTATTTTTAAAGAACTCTCAGGTGGAGTGGAGCCTTCTGCTGCCAATTTAAAAATATTAGAGGAAGTCATGATTAAATATAAACTTCCTCCTGGTGTTGTAAATGTGTTAATCGAGGTTGTTCTTAGAAAAACAGATATGAAATTTACAAAGGGATTTGTTGAATCGATTGCAAGCCATTGGGCTCGGCTTAAAATAAAGACTGTTAAAGAAGCAATGGAAGCTGCTAGGAAAGACGAGCGAGGATTTCAAGAGAGCAAAAAGACCGGAAGATCAACGAAACAAAAACCGATTCGGACAGAAGTATTACCTGATTGGTTTGATGATAGTGGAAAAGCTAGTGTTAAGGCAGAAACGAAAGACCAGAATACAGAGCTTGAAGCGAAAAAGCGTGCGATTGAAGAGAAGCTAAAAGCATTTCGCAAATAGGTGGTGAAGGGAATTGGAAAGGATCAATCGAACAATTAAGCGGTTAGCCTCTAATGAAAACTTTCTGAAGCGCTATGAAGAGCAGCGAAAGCAAGTGTTAAGTCATCCGGATATTCATGCATTTCTAACAGAACATGAAAATGAGCTCAATCAGAATACGATTGAAAAAAGCATGAGTAAGCTTTATGAATACACGCAGCAAAGTAAAGAATGTAATCGCTGTGAGAGTCTTGATGGCTGTATCAATTTCATGAAAGGGTATCACCCTGATTTAGTGCTGGTTCGAAACTCGATTGATGTCGTATATAAACGCTGTCCAAGAAAAGTAATGGCGGATGAGCAAAAGAAAAATCAAAAGCTTATTAAAAGTTTATATGTACCTAGAGATATATTGGAAGCTACCTTTGAGGAGTTTGAAGGTGACCTCGGCCGTCTTGATGCCGGGGACCGTGCAGCAACTTTTTTAATGAATTATGAGGCGGGATTAAAGCCTAAGGGATTGTATCTATATGGCAAATTTGGAGTAGGAAAATCCTATTTGTTAGGAGCGATAGCTAACGAACTGGCTAAAAAGCAAATTCCAACGATGATAGTTTATGTTCCAGAGCTGCTGCGCGAAATGAAAAGTGCCATTGGTGATTCTACGTTAAATGAAAAAATTGAAGCATTGAAAAAAGAACCCATTTTAATGCTTGATGATATTGGTGCAGAAGCTGTATCCAGCTGGACAAGGGATGAAGTAATAGGGCCTATCTTGCAGTTTAGGATGCTTGAAAAGCTTTCAACCTTCTTTACCTCTAATTTTGACTTCCAAGGGCTGGAGCACCATTTAACCTACAGCCAGCGTGGTGAAGAGGAGAAGATGAAAGCGCGGAGAATCATGGAGAGAATTCGTAGTTTAAGTGATCCTGTTCTTGTTGATGGTCCAAATCGCCGTGATTAAATGATAAATGCAAGTGGATTACCGATACATTTTCGGTAGTCCTTATTTTTTTTCACAATATTGGTGCATCCATGCTGTCTGAACTTCTATTTTGGCCAAGTCCCCCATATAAATGTAAAACAGAGTATGGGATAGAGGGGGGATTTGGTTGGCAGAAATCATCTTCCGAAGCAAGATGGATGCGAAGAGATGTTATGATCACTTGCTGAAGTGCTTACGGTATCATCCAAATAATGAAGATATTCTTCTTATAGAAGATCGACATATAGTGAAAATTTCGGAAAGCATTGTTAGGTTTGGAGAGGTCAAAGAAGCATTCTATGAATTTATCATAAAAATAAAGCGTGATGACTGGTTTAGGGCTATTTTACAAGAACAATATTTTTTCGAGGATCCAGAAGAGCAGGAACATATCATGGAGATTATTTATTCTGTTCTTGAAGGTCAGCGGGAAGACCTGGCTGTTTTCATTAAGGGTAATAGGGAAGAACCTCAAATTAGAGAAGCAGTGGAGGAAATCTTTCAGGATCATGTCTCCTTCTCGTTTGACTCCTTTTTTAAATTTCGATTACGTCCCTATTTTAAATTGTTAGAGAGTTACGTAGAAATCTCCATTGATGAATATAAAATGGAGCAGGAATATCAAATGTTTATTCAAACATTAAGGGATTTTTTAGCGAGCCGTGAACCTAAAATGGACACACTGCATCTTTTGTTTGATGAGGAAATCACCTTTTTTGATCAGCAGTTTGAAGAGATAAAACGGGGAGAATTGATGAAAATGATTGACCGGAAGCTTTTGTTTAACCATCCGGTTTATGTAGATTCTGCTTCCATTGCACCTTTATTATCAATCGCACCAAAGAACATTCACCTCTATACAAAAAATCCCGAGGAACCGCTTGTCAGGACCATTAAAAACATCTTTGAAGAAAGAGTATTGATAAAGTCATATAAAGGTTTACGGCATACGAAAGAATCGATTCAGCAGAAAAACTCTGCAAATGGAAATGGTGCTTGAAAAATATTGAAAAAATTGTATGCTTGGTGTATTGATTTTTAAAATTAGAATCATTATAATACAGTACATAGTTAATATATCAAGCAAAAGTAATGATAAGGACAACAGTATTTATTCACGGTTACCAGAGAGGGAGGACAGGGCTGAAAGCCTCCTAGCACGGATTGAATGCTTACCACCTTTAAACTTCAGCGGTGAACGCTTCTTTGAAGTGAGTAATCGCCTGACGGGAAACAGCCCGTTACCCTGTCCTAAAGTCATTTTTAAAGACTATTTTTTAAAAATGAAAAATTGGGTGGAACCACGTGTTTATTAAACTCGTCCCTTTTCCAGGGACGGGTTTTTTTATTTTTTAAAAAGCGTTTTAAGGACAAAATTTGTCCCGAGCGCTCAAATCAAAGGAGGAGTTACCATGTCAGACGTTGTTAAGATTTCGTTTCCAGATGGAGCATTGAAGGAGTTCCCTCGTGGAACAACAACGGAAGATATTGCCGCTTCCATCAGCCCGGGACTGAAGAAAAAGGCAATCGCTGGGAAATGGAATGGACAATTATTTGATCTACGCCGTCCAATCGTAGAAGACGGTTCAATAGAAATCGTTGTACCTGAATCCAAAGAAGCTTTGGAAATTTTGCGTCATAGTACAGCTCACTTAATGGCTCAAGCGATTAAAAGACTGTATGGTAAAGAAGTAAACCTTGGTGTAGGACCAGTAATCGAAGGTGGATTCTATTATGACATCGACCTTGAAGAATCGATTACGCCAGAAGACCTGCCAAGGATTGAAAAAGAAATGGCGAAAATCGTGAATGAAAATATCGAGATCGTTCGTAAAGAAGTCAGCCGTGCCGAGGCCGTTCAGCACTTCAAAGCAGAGGGCGACCCATACAAGCTTGAACTAATCGAAGCAATTCCGGATGATGAGACAGTGACAATTTATGAGCAGGGTGATTTCGCTGATCTTTGCCGTGGTGTCCACGTACCTTCAACTGGAAAAATTAAAGAATTTAAATTGTTGAGTATTGCCGGAGCATACTGGCGCGGTGACAGCAAAAACAAAATGCTTCAGCGTATATATGGTACTGCTTTCTTCAAGAAAGAGGATTTGAAAGAGCACCTTCGCTTACTTGAAGAAGCGAAAGAACGCGATCATCGAAAGATTGGAAAAGAGTTAAACCTATTTACTAGCTCTCAATTAGTTGGACAAGGGCTGCCATTATGGCTTCCAAAAGGTGCAACAATCCGTCGCGTTGTGGAACGATATATCGTTGATAAAGAGCAGCGTCTTGGCTATGACCATGTTTATACTCCAATCATGGGAAGCGTGGATTTATACAAAACTTCAGGTCACTGGGATCATTACCAAGAAGATATGTTCCCGATCATGGATATGGATAATGAGCAATTGGTTCTTCGTCCAATGAACTGCCCACACCATATGATGGTGTACAAAAATGCGATTCACAGCTATCGTGAACTTCCAATCCGGATTGCTGAGCTTGGAACGATGCACCGTTATGAAATGTCTGGTGCTTTATCAGGTTTACAGCGTGTTCGCGGAATGACATTAAATGATGCTCATATTTTTGTTCGACCAGACCAAATCAAAGATGAATTTAAGCGGGTTGTGAATCTTGTGTTAGAAGTATACAAAGATTTCAACATTAATGATTATTCCTTCCGTCTGTCTTACCGTGATCCACAAGATACTGAAAAGTATTTCAATGATGATGCCATGTGGGAAAAAGCACAAAGTATGCTGAAGGAAGCAATGGATGACCTTGGCCTTGATTATTATGAGGCAGAAGGAGAAGCAGCTTTCTACGGTCCTAAACTGGATGTTCAAGTTAAAACAGCTTTAGGAAAAGAAGAAACACTGTCTACAGTACAATTAGACTTCTTGCTTCCTGAACGATTTGATCTCAATTATGTTGGGGAAGACGGCAAGCAGCACCGCCCAGTGGTCATCCACCGTGGAGTCGTTTCAACAATGGAACGCTTTGTCGCATTCTTAATTGAAGAATACAAAGGTGCATTCCCAACTTGGCTTGCACCCGTACAGGTACAAGTGATTCCTGTTTCACCTGATGTGCATTTTGACTTTGCCAAGCAGGTACAGGAGCAGCTTCAAAACCAAGGCTTCCGTGTTGAATTAGATGCCCGTAATGAAAAAATCGGCTACAAGATCCGTGAAGCACAAATGCAAAAAATTCCATACATGCTCGTTGTCGGCGACAAAGAAGTAGAAGAAACTGCCGTAAACGTCCGTAAATACGGCGAACAAAAATCAGAAACACAGCCATTCGCACAGTTCCTTGAATCAATACTGGCAGAAGTAAAACGAGGATAAATGATTACAGAGGGAGGTTTTCTCCCTTTGTTTTTTTGAAAAGAAAAAATTTCTATTGAATAATTTTTCGTTTCTTGATAAAATGAATTTCGTTGTCATATGAAATGCATGTTTGACATCACGTCTTTGCTTATGTTATAGTAACTAAGGAAAATTGAATACTAGTTTTGGGAAAAGAAGAAGCACCCGCTTCTCACCTGATTGACGCAATTGGCAGTTGGCAGGTTTTACGTGAACTTTTTAGTTTATTTACTTTTGTTTCGTAAAGTGTGGGTGTATTCATCCGCACTTTTTTATTTGTGTAAAACAAAGAATCTAAAGTTGTTCATTACTTGCCGATGCAACTAACGTCACAGATGATCCTTGACCCAATGTTGTATTCGTTAAAACCTTGGAGGTGGCTAATTATTAGCAAAGACATGTTGTTAAATGAGGGTATTCGCGCTCGCGAAGTTCGCTTGATTGATCAGAACGGTGAACAATTAGGTATTAAAACCAAATTTGAAGCGCTGGAGATTGCCGGACGAGTGAATCTTGATTTGGTACTAGTTGCACCAAACGCAAAGCCTCCGGTAGCCCGAATTATGGACTATGGCAAATTTAAATTCGAGAATCAAAAGAAAGAAAAAGAAGCTCGAAAGAATCAAAAGATTATTGTTACAAAAGAAGTTCGTCTCAGCCCAACAATTGATGAGCATGACTTTAATACAAAACTTCGCAATGCGATTAAGTTTTTGGAAAAAGGCGACAAGGTAAAAGCTTCTATCCGCTTCAAGGGCCGGGCGATTACCCATAAAGAAATCGGTCAACGTGTTTTAGACCGTTTTGCTACTGAGTGCAAGGAAGTTGCAACAATCGAGTCTCATCCAAAAATGGATGGACGAAGCATGTTCCTCGTTCTAGCACCTAAAACTGAAAAGTAATAAGGAGGACTATCCCAATGCCAAAAATGAAAACTCACCGTGGCGCTGCAAAGCGTTTCAAGAAAACTGGTTCTGGTAAACTGAAGCGTTCACACGCATATACTAGCCACTTATTTGCAAACAAATCTACAAAAGCTAAGCGTAAGCTTCGTAAAGCGTCCCTTGTTTCTAAAGGCGATTTCAAACGCATTCGTTTCTTATTAACAAATCTTAAGTAATCTCGAACGATTGATATATAGGAGGGAAATTCAATGCCACGTGTAAAAGGCGGTACTGTAACGCGTAAGCGTCGTAAAAAAGTTATTAAATTAGCAAAAGGTTATTATGGTTCAAAACATACATTATATAAGGTAGCTAACCAACAGGTTATGAAATCTTTAATGTATGCATTCCGCGATCGTCGCCAGAAGAAGCGCGACTTCCGCAAACTTTGGATTACTCGTATCAACGCAGCAGCTCGTATGAACGGTCTTTCTTACAGCCGTTTAATGCATGGCTTAAAGCTTGCTGGTATCGAAGTAAACCGCAAAATGCTTGCTGAATTAGCAGTAAGTGATGCAAACGCATTTGCTGAATTAGCAACTGTTGCAAAACAACAACAAGCGAAATAATA
Source organism: Neobacillus sp. NPDC093182 (assembly GCF_044754045.1). Classification (NCBI taxonomy): domain Bacteria; kingdom Bacillati; phylum Bacillota; class Bacilli; order Caryophanales; family Bacillaceae; genus Neobacillus; species Neobacillus sp. NPDC093182. Next base: position 707,669 of record NZ_JBIVOI010000001.1, on the reverse strand, counting down.
TACGATAAAAGCCATTCTCATAATGAGGATGGTTTTTTCTATAAGGGAGACAAGAAAATGAGTACTATTCTAAGTGCCTATATCATTATGAACCTTATTGGTTTGATTGTGATGAAAATAGATAAAGACCGGGCAAAAAAACATCAATACCGGATCAGTGAAAAAACGTTATGGCTAATTGCTGTATTTGGCGGAGCAGTAGGTACTACAGCAGGAATGCAGCTTTATCGCCATAAGACGAAGCATTTATCCTTTAAATTTGGTTTTCCAATCCTAGCCTTAGCAGAAATCATTCTTTTAGTCTATTTTTATAGTTTATAGACATAACAGCATGGCCCATTCTATATGCTAAAACTATCAAGAGAGATTAACACCCAGGGGGCATGTAAATGAATGAGGACTTGTCTTTGCTGTTAATCATGGTGGAAGCTGGCGGCATTTTTGCTCCACTTACTTTCGTTGTATTTCATCTGCTCAGATCGTTCTTATTTATTCCTGTATCAGTTGTCATCATTGCTGGTGGTGTTCTGTTTGGAACTTTGTGGGGAACCATTTATTCGGTTATCGGTTTAATGGGGGTAAGCATTTTCTTCTTTGCATTCATTGATAGAATGCCGAAAACACAGGAGCGTATGTTAAAAATAAAAAATCGTTGGTTCGGAGAATATCGGAATCTTACCGTTGGTCAAATTGCTATTTTAAGACTTATTCCATTTGTACATTACCATCTATTAAGCTTTTGTTTAAAACAAAGAAAACCTAAATTTAAAGAGTATATGAAGGCTTCTTTACTAACGAATATTCCCATCGCTTTTTTCTTCACAATCTTTGGAGAGTATATCAGCACTTTTACCCCTTCTGTTATTTTAATGATTCTTATCGGTTTAACTTGTCTTGTTTATCTGTTGCGAGAGAAACAAAACGTCATTAAGTGGAAGGATTTTTTTAAAAGAAAAACAGAAAAAGCCGCTGGTTAAGCGGCTATTTTTGATGCAAAAATTCATGTATTGGGCTTTTCCAATTGATCTGAGCAGCCGGATATTTTTCATGTATCTTTTTTTCGATAAAATAAAAGTCTTCCTTAGCCATCCCTTGAATGGAAGTGGAATGATCCGGTGAAAGTGAAATAGAAACAACATCTATACTGTTTTTCGCGGCCCCTAAGTATTTTTCTCCCGTAAACACAGCACCATTGTAGGTAAGTTGAAAATTCTTAATTACCTCCTCATTATCTAGCAGTAAAAAGCGTTTGTGTTTTCGGGCGGCTTCTAATTTACGGGTTGGTTTGAGGAGGAATTTAATCGTGCCAAACATCAAGAAGATGAACAAGATTACTAACAGTAAGCGCAGCAGCCAAACCATGGTTTTGCCTCCTAGACCTTTTTCCTACTATACGAATTGGAATGAGAAAAGTTTCATTCTGCCCACAGTTTGATATAATTTGCAGAGGGAGTGATAAAATGCAACTAGAAAAATTATTTAGAATGCAGCGTGGATTGGACCAGCATATTGAAGAAAAGCATGGATTACAAAACGAAGATTTATTCGATAGAAAGGTTCTTGCCTTGCTGGTGGAACTCGGAGAATTGGCAAATGAAACACGCTGTTTCAAGTTTTGGAGTATCAAGCCTTCATCAGAAAAGGATGTTATTTTAGAGGAGTATGTTGATGGTATACATTTTATATTATCGCTAGGAATTGAATGTGGATTTCAGAACCTCGATTACAAACTTGAATTGGAACCATCCACACTGAGCACTACAGAGCAATTTCTTTTGATTTATCAACTAGTAAATAAATTTAGGGACAGCAAGAGCGATTCTGATTTCAAAACTTTGCTGACGTCTTATTTACACCTTGGTGCACTGCTCGGAATAACCTATGAGGAAATGGAAAAAGCATATTTTACAAAAAATGAAGTAAATTATCAAAGACAGCAGAATAACTATTAGCTGTAGATATACATGATTTTCTGTATAATGAATTTCGAACATACATAAAAGGGAGCGAAGCAATGGCTAAAATGGATGAAACCTTGACCATGTTTAAGGATCTAACAGATGCAAATGGCATTCCCGGCAACGAGCGGGAAGTTCGCGAAGTAATGAGAAGGTACATAGCACCATACGCAGATGAAGTCACAACTGATGGACTTGGCAGTTTAATTGCCAAGAAGGTTGGAAAAGAGGGTGGTCCGCGAATTATCGTAGCAGGCCACTTAGACGAAGTTGGCTTCATGGTTACGCAAATTGATGATAAGGGTTTCCTGCGTTTCCAAACAGTAGGAGGCTGGTGGTCACAAGTTATGCTCGCACAGCGCGTCACCGTGGTTACCAATAAAGGTGATATCATTGGTGTCATCGGATCCAAACCGCCGCACATTTTACCGGCGGAAGCTCGAAAGAAACCAGTAGAAATAAAAGATATGTTTATTGATATCGGTGCCTCAAGCCGTGAAGAAGCAATGGAATGGGGCGTCCTGCCTGGTGATATGGTCGTACCATATTTTGAATTCACCGTCATGAATAATGAAAAATTGCTTTTAGCAAAAGCATGGGATAACCGAATTGGCTGTGCCATTGCGATTGATGTTTTAAAGCAATTAAAAGATACGGAACATCCAAATGAGGTTTACGGTCTTGGAACAACCCAGGAAGAAATCGGTGCACGCGGTGCAAGAACCTCTGCTGCTAAAATTAACCCTGATATCGGTTTTGCTGTAGATGTTGGCATTGCTGGCGATACTCCTGGGATTTCGGAAAAAGAAGCCATGAGCAAAATGGGGAAAGGACCGCAAATCATCCTTTACGACGCCACCCTTGTAGCGCATAAAGGCTTGCGTGATTTAATTATCAATGTTGCGGATGAGTTAAATATCCCTTATCAATTCGATGTTATTCCTGGGGGTGGAACAGACGCAGGACCTATTCATACTACGCATAATGGTGTTCCTTCAATAGCTATTACTATCGCAACACGTTATATTCATACTCACGCTGCCATGTTGCACCGTGATGACTACGAAAATGCAGTTAAACTCCTGGTTGAAGTAATCAAGCGTTTAGACCGTGAAACCGTTGATAAAATTACGTATGAATAAGCATTTGATGTCCTCGATATTATGTCGGGGATTTTTTTTATTACAATACTGGCAGATAGCGGGAAATACCGGCGGATGGCAAGAAATACTGGCGGATAAATGCTGGCGGATAAGCAAAAAAAATAGCTGCCGATTCATATCGGCAGCTTCATCTAAATTACTTTAATCCACTTTCAAGGGTTGCAAGCATTTCTTTCTTTTCTTCCTCAGAAGAATTTTTCCAAATGACTTCAAATAATACCCCTAATCCCGGGAGCATTTTTTCTTCTCCATTTTGGATAGCGTCAACGATTGTATCTTCTAATTCTTCTTGTGAGTTACCAGAAACATTGTGAATAATGGCATTTCGTAAATTTAAGTTCATATGAATTCACTCCTTTTTTATCCTGTATTACTCTAATATGTTTTCTAATTTTAGTTTTATTATGTATTTTTTTTGGGATATAATGAGAAAAAACACTGAAGGAGTACAAACTTGAAGCATATTGAATCGATTCAAAATCCAAAGGTAAAACAATGGAAAAAGCTGTTAACGAAAAAGGAACGGGATAAATCCGGGACATTTTTAGTGGAAGGCTTTCATTTAGTAGAAGAAGCATTAAAACAAAGCGATAGTGTAATGGAGATTATCGTTTCAGATAAGACAGGTCTTCCGCCGCGCTGGGATTCCGGGGAAATACCAGTCACAATCGTTACCGAGGAGATTTCCAATTCATTATCTGACACGGAGGCACCGCAAGGAATTTATGCAGTTTGCCGGCAGGTTCAAATAGAAGTACCAGAGGCAAAAACGTATCTGCTAATCGATGCAGTACAGGATCCAGGTAATTTAGGAACGATGATTCGTACAGCCGACGCAGCAGGCATTGATGCAGTTGTGGTAGGTAAGGGAAGCGTGGATGTCTACAACTCTAAGGTACTTAGGTCCGCACAGGGAAGTCATTTTCATCTTCCTATAATTAGAGGGGATCTTCATGATTGGGTTGATAAGCTGCATGAGAAAAATATTTCTGTTTACGGTACAGCACTTGAAGGAGCTTCAGCATATACTGATATTTCAACAGGCGAATCCTATGCATTATTAGTCGGAAATGAGGGGAATGGTGTTAGTAAAGAACTGCTAGCGAAAACGACCGCGAACCTTTACATCCCGATTTACGGAAAAAGTGAATCATTAAATGTTGCAGTGGCAACAGGTATCCTGTTATATTTTTTGAAAAAATAGACGATACTAGTTTGAATCATACCGTAAAGTATTATATAATAATCTACATTATTGAAAAAATCACAAAAACGATGACGGAGAAAAGTATCTTATCACAGACCATTTAGGGAGAAAGTGCCGTGACTGAAAGCACTTTTATGGGAAGCTTAAGAGAAGTTCACCTCCTGAGTTGGCACCGGGACCATTTCAATTAGAAATGTAAAGGTGCACCGGCCTATGCCGTTATCTCAATGAAGCGAACACATGTGTTTTATACATACCGTGTTTACAAGGGTGGTACCGCGACTATAAACCTCGTCCCTTTCCAGGGATGGGGTTTTTTTGTTTTTTCGTGAAAGGAACCGCTCGAATATTCAAGATTAAAAAGGAGGAAATAAGATGCAAGAACGATTAAAGGAATTGCAGCAGGAAGCTATTCAAAAAATTGAACAGTCTTCAGGCTTAAAAGAATTGAATGACATTCGCGTTGCCTATTTAGGAAAAAAAGGTCCAATTACGGAAGTGCTTCGTGGAATGGGTAAACTTTCAGCAGAAGAGCGTCCAATTATGGGAGCACTCGCAAATGAGGTTCGTGAAGCTATTGCTACTGTTTTAGAAGCGAAACAAAAAGAGTTAGAAGAAGCTTCAGTTTTAGAAAAGCTTGCTTCTGAATCAATCGATGTAACATTACCTGGAAGACCTGTTAAGGTTGGTAACCACCATCCATTAACAAGAATCATTGAAGAAATTGAAGATTTGTTTATTGGAATGGGTTATCAGGTGGCAGAAGGTCCTGAAGTAGAGCAGGATTATTATAATTTCGAAGCTTTAAATTTACCGAAGGGTCACCCTGCACGTGATATGCAGGATTCTTTCTATATTACCGATGAGATTTTACTGCGTACACATACATCACCGGTTCAAGCACGGACCTTGGAAAAGAACCAAGGGAAAGGCCCAATCAAAATTATCTGCCCGGGTAAAGTGTATCGCCGTGATAATGATGATGCGACACACTCTCACCAGTTCATGCAGATTGAAGGACTCGTTGTCGGCGAGAATATTCGAATGAGCGATTTAAAAGGTACTTTAGAAGTTTTTGCTAAGAAAATGTTCGGTGATGACCGTGAAATCAGATTGCGCCCAAGTTTCTTCCCATTCACAGAGCCTTCCGTTGAGATGGACATTTCTTGTATGATTTGCGGCGGACAGGGTTGTAATGTTTGTAAGAAAACAGGCTGGATTGAAATCCTTGGAGCCGGTATGGTCCATCCAAACGTCCTTGAAATGGCTGGCTATGATTCTAAAAAATACACTGGCTTTGCCTTCGGTATGGGACCAGAGCGAATTGCCATGTTGAAATACGGCGTCGATGATATACGTCATTTCTATACAAATGATGTACGGTTCTTAAAACAATTTTCTAAACACGAATAGAGGAGGAGCATAAAATGTTCGTTTCATATAAATGGCTCCAGGATTATGTAGATTTATCCGGGGTGTCAGCTGTTGAATTAGCTGAAAAAATCACAAAAAGCGGGATTGAGGTTGAGGGAGTAGACGTCCTTAACGAAGGAATTACTGGTGTAGTCGTGGGTCACGTCGTTGAACGTGTGCAGCATCCTAACGCTGATAAATTAAGCAAATGCCAGGTGGACATTGGTCAAGGTGAACCTGTTCAAATTATTTGCGGAGCACCTAATGTCGCACAAGGACAAAAGGTAGCTGTTGCAACGGTGGGTGCAGTATTACCTGGTAACTTTAAAATCAAACGCGCGAAGCTTCGCGGTGAAGAATCAAATGGAATGATCTGCTCATTAACAGAACTTGGTGTGGAAGCAAAGGTTGTACCAAAGGAATATTCAGAAGGCATCTTTGTTTTTCCTCAGGATGCAGAGGTCGGTACGGACGCAATTGCATTATTAAACCGTGATGATGAAGTTCTTGAGCTTGGCTTAACACCAAACCGCGCAGATTGCTTGAGCATGCTTGGTGTGGCTTATGAAGTGGCAGCGATTCTAGGCAGAGAAGTAAAGCTACCAGAAATCGATGTTCAGCCAGTAACTGAAAAAGCAACTGATTATATTACTGTAAAAGTAGAAGCGAATGAAGATAATCCTTTATATGCTGCTAAAGTCATTAAGAATGTAAAAATCGGTCCTGCACCACTATGGATGCAAACAAGACTTATGTCCGCAGGAATCCGTCCACATAACAACGTAGTCGATATTACTAACTACATTTTATTAGAATACGGTCAGCCGCTGCATGCATTTGACTATGATCGTTTAGGTTCAAAAGAAATTCTAGTCCGTCGTGCGCACGATGGTGAAAAATTTGTAACACTCGATGACGTTGAACGTACATTAACTTCTGATCATTTAGTGATTACAAACGGAACAGAACCTGTTGCATTAGCTGGGGTAATGGGCGGTGCAAATTCAGAAGTAACATCTGATACAACTACCGTATTGCTGGAGGCAGCTTATTTTACAGGAGGTACTGTAAGAAAAGCTTCAAAAGACCATGGATTACGCAGTGAAGCTAGCGCTCGTTTCGAAAAGGGTGTCGATCCAAACCGCGTACGAGCTGCCGGTGAGCGTGCTGCTTACTTAATCGCAAAATACGCTGGCGGCGAAGTATTAGAAGGAGCTTCTGAAGTTGATACACTAACCCTTGAACCTGCGGTCGTTTCGGTTACTTTAGAAAAAATAAATAGTGTTATCGGCACAAACTTGACTGTTCAGGATGTTGAAGCAATTTTCGAACGTCTTCAATTTGCGGTTAATGTAGAGGAAGATGTAATTACGGTTACCGCTCCTACACGCCGTGGTGACATTAAAATTGAGGAAGACTTAATTGAAGAAGTAGCACGTCTATATGGCTATGATAACATTCCAAAAACATTGCCAATCGGTTCCGCTACACCAGGTAAATTATCAGATTACCAGGAAAAGCGCCGAATTGTCCGTCAATATTTAGAAGGTGCAGGCTTGTACCAAGCGGTAACCTACTCTTTAACAAGTGAAGAGAAGGCTGCACAATTCGCCCTAGAGAAACGTGATTTCATCCGTTTAGCGATGCCGATGAGTGAGGACCGCAGTATCCTGCGCTTAAGCATTATGCCGCAGCTGCTTGAAGTAGTAAAATACAACAGTGCGCGCCAAAACGACAGCCTTGCTGTATATGAGACAGGCGCAGTATTCTTAGCAAACGGAAACGAAGTCTTACCTGAAGAACAAGAACATTTAGCAGGCGCGATTACTGGCCTATGGCACAGCCATTCTTGGCAGGGTGAGAAAAAGGCTGGTGACTTCTATGTGTTAAAAGGCATTTTAGAAGGATTGTTTGCTAAACTTGGTCTTACTGAAAGTGTGACATATGTGCAGGCAAAAGTGGATAACATGCACCCAGGAAGAACGGCCGAAATTCACTTAAATGGTGCGCGGATTGGCTTTGTTGGCCAAGTACACCCAACCATGCAAAAAGAGCTTGATTTGAAAGATACTTATGTGTTCGAGCTTTCATTGAAGGCAGTGCTTGAAGAAGCGACAGCACCACTTAGATACGAAGCGATTCCTCGTTTCCCATCCATCACAAGAGATATCGCTCTTGTCGTTGATAAAGAAACGGTATCAGGCGTGTTAAAGGATATCATTGAAACAGCTGGAGGAAAGCTTCTTAAAGAAGTCAGCGTTTTTGATCTATATGAAGGTGAACGGATGGAAGAAGGCAAGAAATCAATTGCCTACTCACTAAAATACATGGATCCAGAACGTACATTGACTGACGAAGAAGTAACAAAGGTTCATACTCAAGTACTTGACGCCTTAAAAGAAAAGGCTGGAGCCGTTTTGAGAGGCTAATTATAGATAGAAAAATGACCTAGTGAAGCAATCAACTAGGTCATTTTTTATGTTTTGGTTTATGAAGCCCAACCTCAATTAGATTTTGAAAAAAGTAACCTCATGCCAGGTCCATAGACAACAAGACTATTGAAATTCATCAGCCTCTCTTTTTATTCACAAGCTTCATTGCTTTTTCCGTATTAGCAAAATGAAGCTTTACAAATTGAGGCAATACCTCTCGTCCTTTTTTCATAATCAGCTTTGCTGCTGCTTCATCAACCTGAGATCCTGCTCCTTTTGGGATTTTAAAGCCTGCAGATTCACTTAGCTTATCAAAATACTGAACAAAAGCATAACGTGCGAGAATCGACGCTGCTGCTACGGCAAGATGGATCCCCTCCGCCTTTGTACTAAAATAAACATTTTCCTTCGCGACAGCCTTTTGATTTTTTACATGCTGAAAATAGGTACTCTCTTGAACGAATTGGTCAATCAGGATGGCCTCCGGTTTAACCGGTGAGATTTTCTCCAGTACATTTAGGATGGCTTGGTTATGGAGAATGGCCTTCATTTTCCCCTGTGACATCCCTGCCTTTTGGAGCTGGTTGTATTTTTCATTTTTGAGTGTCATTAAACTAAACGGGACCACATCTTTAATAACCTTTGCGATGGCAATGATTTTATCATCATTTAAATCCTTCGAATCTCTGACCCCTAATTCTTTTAATAAAGGGATATCTTCTTTCCTAACATAAGCAGCGACAACTGTGATGGGACCAAAAAAATCGCCGGTACCGACTTCATCGGAGCCAATAACGGACCAGCTGCTAAAACCTTGTGGCAGACTCCCTTTAGGACCACTAGATTTCACAGGAGCTTTTGCAGCTGCCTCACCCCACCTGCTGGCCTCTGCTTCACAGCCGCTCCCTTGAAATAAAACTTTCCCAGACTTATAGGCAGTAATCATCGAGCCAGAAGTCTTGGCAGCAAACACACTTCCTGGAGGTGCTTTATCTAGCAATTTTCCTTCATAGTAGCTTTTCATTTTATTAATTTCAGACATACTTAGATTTAGCACGACATTTCCCAATCCAAAAACACTCCTCGACATTATTCTTAAAAAAGTAAAAAAACACCAAATCAAACTGTTCTACTTTTCGACACACATCCGTTCGTGTTATATTATAAATTAGGGATTTCTTCGAATCGAATGGAGGCAGTATTTTGTCAAATATAGAAAAAACCAGAACAACCGTTGATATATACGGACAGCAATACGTTATTTTAGGGACTGAAACCCAAAGTCATGTTCGACATGTCGCTTCCTTAGTTGACAAAAAAATGCGCGAAATTGGTTCCAGGAATCCGCTGCTAGATGTAAATAAGCTCGCTGTACTTACAGCAGTAAATGCGGTCAATGATTATATGAAAATGAAGGAACAATTAGAGCGGCTGCAATCTGAACTACAAAAGGAAAAGGACTGAATAAGTCATGCTGGATTTAGCAATTATTGTATTATTAATTTTTGGTTTTTTTATAGGGTTAAAAAGAGGATTCATATTGCAGTTGGTGCATTTAACAGGTTTTATTATTGCATACATAGTGGCAAATTTATACTATGGCGATTTGGCACCCAGATTAACGTTATGGGTTCCGTATCCGAATTTAGGTACGACTTCTCCTCTAAAACTATTAAGTGAGAACGGCAATATGGAGGAGGCTTTTTACCGCGCCATTGCGTTTATTATCATATTTTTTGCGGTAAAAATTCTACTGCAAATCATTGGATCAATGCTTGATTTTATTGCTCATTTGCCTATTCTTAAGCAATTAAATGTATGGGCAGGCGGATTGCTTGGTTTCGCGGAAGTCTACTTAATTCTCTTTATTTTATTATATATTGCTGCATTAATTCCAATGGAATTTTTACAAAAACCATTGGATGATTCCATAATGGCGAATCTTCTTGTTAATCATACGCCATTTCTATCAGAACAAATTAAGAATATGTGGATAGAATATACAGCTGCATTGACTTCTCTCTAAGGAGAGAATGCCCTTACTTCTCTCTAAGAGAGAAGTTTTTCTATTAAAAGGTTAAAATATTGGTAAGGTGGGTGGAAATAATGGAGGTAAATAAAAAAGATTTAATTCGACTATTAGAAACCATCGCGGTTTACATGGAGTTAAAAGGGGAAAATCCCTTCAAGGTATCTGCCTTCCGCAAAGCGGCGTCTGCACTTGAATTTGATGATCGCAGCTTATCTGATATTGAAGATTTTACGTCAATATCAGGAATCGGCAAAGGGACCGCCGCTGTTATTGAAGAATACATAAATGAAGGCATTTCCACGGCATTAAAAGAGCTAAAGGAAGAGGTTCCGAAAGGGTTAATCCCGCTATTACAATTGCCTGGCCTTGGGGGGAAAAAGATTGCAAAGCTCCATAAAGAACTAGGTATCGAAGATGTCACAACCTTAGAAGAAGCTTGTAAAGCAGGAAAAGTCCAAGCATTAGCAGGATTCGGAAAAAAGACTGAAGAGAAAATTTTAAGTGCTATTGCCAATGTGGGCTCGAGGCCTGATCGTCTTCCGCTTGCCTATATGCTTCCAATAGCCGACCTTATTGAGGCAAAACTTGCTGAACTTCCTGAGATTCATCGATATTCTCGTGCGGGAAGCTTGCGAAGGGTACGGGAAACCGTTAAAGACCTTGATTTTATCATTTCAAGTGAACAACGAGAAAAAGTAAAACAATTTCTACTGGAGCTGCCTAATATAAAAGAAGTTATTGGCGCAGGAGATACAAAAGTATCACTTGTGTTTGGATTTGATTATGATGTATCGGTAGATTTTCGTCTGGTTAAACCAGAAGAATTTATCACGACTCTTCACCATTTTACGGGTTCAAAAGATCATAATGTCCGGATGAGACAGCTGGCTAAAGAACGTGGAGAAAAAATAAGTGAGTATGGTGTTGAAAATGTGGAGACTGGCGAAATTCTTACTTTTTCATCAGAGGAAGAGTTTTTCAAGCATTTTGACCTGCCGTTTATTCCGCCAGAAGTAAGAGAAGATGGTAAAGAAGTAGAGGATTTTCCAGCTTACGAAGGTGAATTAATAGAACTGAGTGATATCAAGGGCGATCTTCACATGCACTCAACCTGGAGCGATGGAGCACATTCCATCGAGGAAATGGTGGAAGCTTGCCGTGCAAAGGGCTATAAGTACATGGCCATTACGGACCACTCGCAATACTTAAAAGTGGCAAATGGGCTGACGCGCGAACGGTTATTACAGCAAAAAGAAGAAATAAAAAAATTAAATGAAAAATACGATGATATACTAATTTTATCGGGAGTTGAGATGGATATCCTGCCAGATGGCACGTTGGACTATGAGGACGATTTGCTTGCTGAAATGGATTTCGTCATCGCATCGATTCACTCTGCTTTTTCACAGCCTAGAGAGAAAATCATGGAGCGGTTACGTACATCGTTAGAAAACGCACATGTTGATTTAATCGCGCATCCGACTGGCCGGAAAATTGGCCGACGTGAAGGTTATGATGTCGATATCAATATGCTGATCGAGTTAGCCAAAGAAACGAATACCGCTTTAGAGTTGAATGCCAATCCTAATCGATTGGATCTTAAAGCTGAATACTTACGAAAAGCACAGGACGCGGGCGTTAAATTATTTATTAATACTGATGCACATAAGAAAGAAACGCTGTCACATATGGGTGTAGGGGTTTCAACAGCGAAAAAAGGCTGGATAAAAAAATCATCGGTGATTAACGCACTGGAACCGAATGACTTACTAGAATTTTTGCATAATCGAAAATAGGGGGTTCATCTCCATGCAAGAAAGAACGTTAAAGGTATTGGAATTTACCAAAGTAAGAGACCAGCTCATTGAACATGCAACTTCGTCTCTTGGAATAGATAAGTTAAAAAGATTAGTACCATCAACAGATTATGAAGAGGTCGTTAAACTGCAGGCAGAAACAGATGAGGCAACGACCGTGCTACGAATTAAAGGAAATGTGCCGTTATCAGGTATTCATGATATTCGAGCACATATTAAACGCTCGGTAATTGGGGGAGTACTTAGCTCGCACGAGTTGATTCAGGTTGCGAGTACCATCCATGCCAGCCGGCAAATGAAACGATTTATTGAAGATATTGCAGAAGATAGAACCGAAATCCCACTATTAATGGAACAGGTCGACCGTATTATTCCTCTTGCCAATTTGGAGGAATCAATCAGACATGCCATTGATGAGAGCGGTGAAGTTCTTGATAGTGCGAGTGACCTGCTTCGCACGTTAAGGCACCAGCTGCGTGCGAATGAAGCGCGGGTTCGTGAAAAATTAGAGAGTATGATTCGCTCATCCAATGCAGCCAAAATGCTGTCAGATTCGATTATCACCATCCGAAATGACCGCTTTGTTATTCCGGTTAAACAGGAGTATCGAGGACATTATGGCGGTATTATCCATGACCAGAGCTCATCAGGGCAAACTCTATTTATTGAACCACAAGTGATTGTTCAATTAAATAATCAATTACAGGATATTAGAGTAAAAGAACAGCTTGAAATTGAAAGAATATTGACGGAGCTTTCGGCAAAGACCGCTGAATTTGAGTCGGAGCTGCAGGTGATTGTTGAGGTTCTCGGTAATCTTGATTTTATTTTTGCAAAGGCAAGATATGGCCGGAAGATGAAAGCAAGTATGCCCCGCATGAATAATGAAGGACGAATTGCCTTATACAAAGCTAGACACCCGTTAATTCCGATTGACGAAGTGGTAGCGAATGATATTTTGCTTGGGAAGGACTATACGACGATTGTGATTACCGGACCAAACACGGGCGGTAAAACGGTAACCTTAAAAACGCTCGGTTTATGTTCATTAATGGCGCAGTCAGGCTTACAGGTTCCTGCCTATGATGGCTCAGAACTTGCTGTTTTCGATGCCATTTATGCGGATATTGGCGATGAGCAATCCATTGAACAGAGCTTAAGTACCTTTTCTTCCCATATGGTAAATATCGTGGACATTTTGAAAAAGGTGGATTTTAATTCCCTTGTCCTGTTTGATGAGCTTGGTGCAGGAACTGACCCTCAGGAAGGTGCTGCCCTTGCCATTTCCATTTTAGATGAGGTTCATAATCGAGGGGCACGAGTGATTGCCACTACTCATTATCCAGAATTAAAGGCCTATGGATATAATCGCGAAGGTGTTCTCAATGCCAGTGTTGAATTTGATGTTGAAACATTAAGCCCAACCTACAAGCTTCTCCTTGGCGTGCCAGGACGAAGCAATGCGTTTGAAATTTCAAAACGATTAGGGTTAAATGAACGCGTTATTGAGGCAGCAAGATCCCATGTTAGTGAAGATACAAATCAAATCGATAAAATGATTGCGTCCCTTGAGGCAAGTAAACGTCAAGCTGAAATTGAACATGAGGAAGCACGTGATTATTTAAGACAGGCAGAAAAGCTCCATCAGGATATGCAAAAGCAAATGATTGAGTTTTATGAGAACAAGGACTCGATGCTTGAAAAAGCGGCTGAACAAGCTGGCGAAATTCTAGAAGAAGCAAAGAGTGAGGCTGAAAAGGTTATTCGTGACCTTCGTAAAATGAGAATCGAAAAGCATGCCGATATTAAGGAACACGAATTAATTGATGCAAAGCGCCGTCTCGAAAATGCAACTCCTGAAATAAAGAAATCTGCCGCTCAAACGAATAAGAAAACGAAGAAGCATACCTTTACGCCTGGAGATGAAGTGAAAGTTCTAACATTTGGTCAAAAGGGTACACTTCTTGAAAAAGTCACAGATACCGAATGGCAGGTACAAATCGGCATCCTGAAAATGAAGGTAAAAGAAAAGGATTTAGAGTATATCAGCACGCCAAAACCGGTAGAAACGAGACCAATGGCGATTGTCCAAGGCAGAGACGCTGATGTAAAGTTAGAGTTGGATTTACGCGGAGAAAGATATGAGGCTGCACTCATGAGAGTGGAAAAATATATAGATGATGCGTTATTATCAAACTATCCTCGTGTTTCAATTATTCACGGAAAAGGCACGGGAGCATTAAGACAGGGAGTCCAGGAATATTTACGAAATCACCGTTCAGTCAAGAAAATTCGTTTTGGAGAAGCTGGTGAGGGCGGTTCTGGTGTCACCGTAGTCGAATTTAAATAATATCTGGGGAGAATAGGGAATGAACCAGTTTTGGGATAACGTGTATGTTCAAAGTGCTGCCAATTATAGTGTGGTTATCTTATGTGTCATTGTCTTTTTAGCTATTTTTGAGTTGGTAACGAGATATAAAAATTGGGAAGAAATCCAAAAGGGCAATATCGCTGTGGCAATGGCAACCGGAGGGAAAATCTTCGGAATTGCTAATATTTTTCGCTACTCGATTGAACAAAATGATTCATTGGTTACAATGATCAGCTGGGGAGTATTTGGCTTTGTGCTATTACTGGTAGGATATTTTATCTTTGAATTCTTAACACCTAAATTTAACATAGATCAAGAAATTCAAAATGATAATCGTGCGGTTGGATTCATTGCAATGATTTTGTCAATCGGCTTATCTTATGTGATAGGTGCAGGAATATCGTAAGGGGAGAAAAAAAGTGGAGACTTTAGCCAAAGTACTTTTTGGTTTATGCGCCTTATTCTTACTAATTGGTTTGGGGTACATGTTGTTTTTTTAACACGAAAATCATTGCTGATGTGTGAATTTTAAAAAATTCACCAATGATATTACTTTTTTAGAGAGAAAGGAAACAGCGTTGTTGCTGTTTCCTTTTTTTTATTGATAAGAATAGGGATAATGTTCTACCAAAGATCATACTCGAAAACCGTGACTGGGCAGGATGAACTAATTTTCTGAAATTTTATTGACAATGATAATCATTTTCAATTAGTATTTTCATGTAATCGATGTTCTGACAGACAGGAGCTGATTGAAATAAAGAGAGAAGAAGATTTAGAAGCAATTTTGCAAGACAAGGAATATCAGACTTGCTTGGACGCATCAGTGAAAAAATGATGGAACTGGCCGTAACTTTAAAAACGATGCTGAGAGAACGTTTTTTATTTTTAATTGAGAATGAGAATTATTATCAAAAAGAAAGGTGATTATATATGCTGACAAATGAATTCTACCTAAACAGTCAAAACAAACGGGAATCGAATGCAAGATCCTATCCTCGCAGAATTCCAATTGCCATCAGTGAAGCAGAAGGGATTTATGTAAAAGATGTGGAGAACAAAACGTACATAGACTGTCTGGCAGGCGCAGGCACACTTGCACTTGGCCATAACCATCCTGTTGTGATTGAAGCAATGGAAAATGTAATCAGAGGGAAACGCCCGCTTCACACGCTTGATCTTACGACGCCAATGAAAGAGGAGTTTGTGGAAGAATTGTTTGATTCACTGCCTGCCTCATTTGCAGAAAATGCGAAGATTCAATTTTGCGGCCCATCTGGTTCAGATGCAATTGAAGCAGCAATGAAGCTTGTGAAAACCGCAACTGGAAGGGGTGGAATGCTCTCGTTTCAAGGCGGATACCACGGAATGACTAATGGATCCCTTAGCCTCATGGGCAATCTTGGTCCGAAGACGAAAATTCCGAATCTGATGTCTGATGTTCACTTTCTTCCATATCCATATGCATACCGCTGTCCGTTTGGCATTGGGGGAAAAGAAGGAGCAGCAGTCGGTTCGACATTCATTGAACGGACCTTGAATGATCCGGAATCAGGGATTGTAAAGCCTGCGGGAATGGTAATGGAAGTTGTTCAGGGTGAGGGAGGCGCCATACCTGCACCTGATGAATGGGTGAAGCAAGTCCGCCGGATTACTTCTGAACAGCAGATTCCACTTATTGTGGATGAAGTGCAGACAGGATTCGGGCGCACGGGAAAAATGTTTGCATTTGAGCATGCCGGCATTACTCCTGATGCGGTTGTTTTATCAAAAGCAATTGGCGGAACTCTTCCTCTTGCGGTCGTTGTCTATCACAAGGATTTAGACCAGTGGGATCCTGGCGCTCATGCAGGAACCTTCCGCGGCAATCAACTGGCCATTGCAGCAGGTACGGCAACAATGAAGTTTATTAAGCGGGAAAAACTTGACGAACAGGCAGCTCTGCTTGGAGACTTCCTCATGCAGCGCTTAAAGGAAATGAAACAAGATGTCCAATCCATTGGTGATGTCCGCGGTTTAGGTCTAATGGTTGGAGCCGAAATCGTCGACAAAACCGCTCCTGCAGATGCACTCGGAAGTTACCCTGCAAATCCGCAGCTGGCTAAGAAGATTCAGCAGGAATGCTTTAAACGAGGACTGATCCTGGAGCTAGGGGGCCGCTATGGAAGTACCGTCAGATTCCTGCCTCCGCTGATTATCACAAAAGAGCAGCTTGAAAAGGTGTGCGATCTGTTCTTCGAAGCGGCTATGGCAGCGGAAAAAGCGCTGATACCAAGTTTCGTGTAGGAGGTGAAGAAAATGACAACCAGTGTAAAAACAAAAATCGATGCCTTTTTTCTCACAAATTCACAAGGCAGCATGGAAAGCTATCAACATTTAATGAACCAGGCGATGGAAACACTGACATCAGCCGTTCTTGCAAATGCTCCATTCAGCGGTGCTTCTCCTCAGCTTGTTAAGGAGAGACTTGAAGCTCAATTTCCTGAGTTCCTCCCTGAAGCTGCCGGCAGTCCCCGAGAGGTTTTTCACAAGCTTTCATCTGCGGTTGCTGACCATGCCGTCTTTGTCCATCATCCGTTGTGTGCGGCACATCTACACTGTCCGCCGATGCTGCCTGGTTTAGCAGCTGAAGTGCTGATTTCAGGATTGAATCTTTCAATGGACTCTTGGGACCAAAGCGGCGCTGCAACCATGGTGGAGCAGATGGTGATGGATGGGCTTTGCACACTTTTCGGTCTTAATGAAGGCGACGGGGTCATGACGAGTGGAGGAACACAATCCAACTTGATGGGGCTTCTTCTTGCAAGAGAGCGTGCAGCTTTAAAGCTTTGGAACTGGGATATTAAGAAGCAGGGTCTCCCTGTAGAACACAACCTTTTGAAAATTCTCTGCTCGGATGCAGCCCATTTTTCCGTACAGCAGGCAGCCTCTGTTTTAGGGCTTGGAGAAGAAGCCGTCATTCCTGTAAAAACAGATGCTGCCCACAGGATGTGCATGAACGATTTAGAAGAAAAGCTGAAGCAGCTTAAAAAAGAAGGAAAAATTCCTTTTGCTCTAATTGCCACAGCAGGTACAACTGATTTTGGAGCCATAGATCCACTCGAAAAAATGAGTCAGGCCGCTAAGCAATACGATCTTTGGTTCCATGTGGATGCGGCGTATGGAGGTGGCCTCATGATGTCAGATCAGCACAAATACAAACTGAAAGGCATTGATAAGGCGGACTCCATCACCGTTGATTTTCACAAAATGTTTTACCAGCCAATTAGCTGTGGGGCGTTTCTGGTAAATGACTGCAGCTCGTTTTCCTATATGAAGCGGCACGCAGATTACCTCAACCCAGAGGAAGATGATGAAGAAGAGGTACCGAATCTTGTAGGAAAATCCCTGCAGACAACAAGAAGATTTGATGCGTTAAAACCCTTTCTATCCTTTCAGCTGATAAGCAGGAGCGACTGGTCAGAAATCATCCGCCGCACCCTTTCCCTCGCAAAGGATGCCTATAAAATGCTTGAACATGACAGTTCATTTACGGTTATGCATAAACCTGAGCTGAGCACGGTTGTTTTCAGGTATACAGGGGACGGCATGCTTCCAGAGGAGTCAGTCAATCTTCTAAACTACCGGATTCGTGACAGGTTGCTTGCAAATGGAGAAGCGGTCATTGCACGTACAAAGGTAAAAGGACATGCTTGCCTGAAATTTACATTATTAAATCCTCTCGCAGAAGCAGAGGATCTGTCAAAACTGATCCAGAGAATAAAAGAAATCGGACAAAAAGAATGGAGGAGGCTTCAGAATGAACAGGGAAGAAGCTAAAAAACGTGCAGAGCATGCTACACTGCAAAGCTATTTAAATTGTTATATCCGTGAGACAGGAAAAGGCTCTATAACGGAGGAGGTTCCACCAGAGCTTAAACATACCCATTCAGGCAAATGGATGCAGCTTTCGCTTAATAATAAACCTGAATTATATATACCTTTAGCTTATTATTCAGAAACAGGACGTCACTTAGTTGGACCAGTAGTGTATATGGGTTCTAAAAAACTGAATTTCATGGACTGCATTGATGTGACGTTAATAGACTTGAATGCGGGCCAGCCGGAAGTAAAAAAGAATGAGCTGCTTAACCGCATTTCCCAGAGCTGCACGCTGATGGCAGCATTTATTGAAAACCGTTCTGGTGATGAAGACGAGCTGTATGGCACAGACTTTGATTTCCTTGCAGCAGAGCAGTCGCTTTTATTCGGACACCTGCTTCATCCTGCACCAAAAAGCAGGGAAGGGATGAATGAAGAGGAAATCAGATCCTATTCACCTGAATTAAAAGGCTCTTTTCCGCTGCATTATTTCAGAGCTCCTGCTGACCTTGTTTATTCTAAGTCCCTGCTTCCGGTTTCAGCCATTCAGCAAATCAAGCAAATGGTCCTTGATGATCCGGAAATAACAAATGACTTCAAAAACAAGTATGCAAAAGAGGACGGTCACGCGCTGCTTCCGCTGCATCCCTGGCAGGCAAAATATGTCCTTCAAGATCATGAGATTAAGAGTCTTGCAGAAGCGGGAGCTATTGAGGACCTTGGACAGCATGGGCGTTCTTTCTTTGCCACCTCCTCACTGAGAACAGTATTTCATCCTGATGTGCCGTTTATGCTGAAGTTTTCATTGAACATAAAAATTACGAATTCAGTGCGGGCTAATTTACTGAAGGAACTTGAACGCGGCGCAGAGGTAAAAGAACTGATGGAGGCCGGTCTCGGGAAGGAAATTTCAGATGAGTTTCCGCACTTCAGGTTTGTTCACGATCCTGCATTTCTCACCTTGAAACTGGAGGGCAGGAAAGAATCCGGGTTTGAAGTCATCCTTCGCGATAACCCGTTTTATCAAGAAAATGCAGATCAAACAACGACCATCGTCTCATTATGCCAAGATGGACTGAAAAGAGGAACATCAAGACTTTCAAGCATAATCCGCGGCATAGCAGATAAAGAAAACCGTTCCACAAGCGAAATCAGTTCGGACTGGCTAAAGCGTTACTTGGAGATTTCTCTAAAACCGATTCTCTGGCTTTATTATGAGAAGGGGATTGCACTTGAGGCTCATCAGCAAAACAGCATTGTTCAGTTGAATGACGGATATCCTGAGCGATTCTTTTACCGTGATAATCAAGGGTTTTACTTCTGTGAATCAAAGAAGAGCTTACTTGAGTCATTTCTTCCTGAAGCTGGACAGAAAAGCGAAACCTTCTGTTCAGATGCAGTAGCAGATGAGCGACTGCGCTACTATTTCTTTTTCAATCATTTGTTCGGTATTGTGAATGCGTTCGGGACGGCAGGACTGGCAGATGAACGCATGCTTCTTAAGATCATCCGGGAAGAAATGGAAGCCTATTCTGTTCCAGTTGGACATCCTTCTCAACTTATAAAAAGTTTCCTAGAACGTGAGAAACTGCCTTGCAAGGCCAATCTCATGACACGATTCCACGACTTAGATGAGCTTGTAGGTCCCCTTGAAACTCAGTCTGTGTATGTGGATGTTCCAAATCCGCTGTTAAAAGAGGAGGTAGTCGCTTCATTATGATTCAACAAGAAACAAACGCAGTGATTACGTTCCGCAAGGTTGATTTTGAGAAGGATGCGGTCTTGCTTCATCAGTGGCACCATGAGCCGCACGTCATTCCTTTTTGGCACCAGAACTTTCCGTTCAGCCAGTATTCAAAACACTTAAAGGGTTTACTTTCCGACAGGCATCAAACCTTATGGATCGGCATGTTGAACGGGCAAGAGATGAGCTACTGGGAAACATATTGGGCAAAAGACGATATCATAGGCCGCTATTATGATGCAAAACCATTCGATCAGGGAGTTCATTTGCTCATTGGAGACCCCTCTTATTTAGGAAAAGGTTTGGCAGAGCCTATGCTTCAGAGCATTATGAAGCAGATGTTTTCTGACAGCAGGACAGCGAGGATTGTTGCGGAACCTGACATCCGCAACGCTAAAATGATTCACGTGTTTAAAAAGTGCGGGTTTGTTCCGCAAAAGGAGCTTAGCCTTCCTGATAAACAAGCATTGTTTTTGATCAGCAAAAGAGAAGATTTTGAAAGGAGGCTTACAAGTGGTTTATGACGTGATTGGTGTAGGGCTTGGCCCGTTTAATCTGGGTATGGCTGCCCTTATAGATGAAATTGGCGGAATGGACGCTTTGTTTTTTGATCAAAAACCGGAATTTGCCTGGCATGAAGGATTATTAATCGAAGGAACGACTCTTCAGGTTCCTTTTATGGCTGATGCCGTTACAATGGTGAATCCTGCGAGTAAATACAGCTTTTTGAATTATTTGCATCACCAGAATAGGCTGTACCACTTCTATTTTCTAGAATCGTTCCATATACCCCGCAGAGAATATAACCATTATCTTCAATGGGTCTCAAAGCAGCTGTCATCATGCCGGTTCAGCAAAAGAGTCATTGATGCAGCTGAGCATGCGGATGGCTATGAAGTGAGTGTAGAAGATGTTTTGACAGGACATGTGGAGACTTATTACGCGAAGCATGTGGTTCTGGGAATGGGAAGTGCCCCGAATCTGCCGGAATGGACGGCGGCAGGCAGCCGGAATCTCTATCACTCTTCTGAGTTTTTGCATAGAAGGAATGAAGCACTGGGAGAGACAGTCACAGTAATCGGCTCAGGGCAAAGTGCAGCAGAGGTTTTCCTTGAGCTTTTAAAAGAACAGGTAACCGCGGGCTATAAGCTAAATTGGCTGACACGAACAGACGGTTTCTTTCCGATGGAATATTCCAAGCTCGGACTTGAACATTTTTCACCTGATTACACGGATTATTTTTACCGCTTGCCTCAAAGCCTGAAAGATGAAGTTGTTCCAAAGCAGGATTCTCTTTATAAGGGAATAAGCGCAGATACGATTGCTGACATTTACGATCTTTTATATGAAAGAACGATAGCCGGGCAAAAGCCGGACGTACAGCTCCTTGCCAAAACGGCGGTGAAAGATATCTCTGAATATGGCGGCGGTCTGGAGCTCGACTGTTATCACAGGGAGGAGGGTGAATCGTTTACGGTTGAAACAGATACCGTTATCGCTGCAACAGGATACAAAACCCTCTGGCCCAAAGCATTCAGCAGCCTGGCTCATTCGATGAAATGGGACGAAGCTGGACGCCCAGTTATTTCGAGAAACTATCAGGCCGAAATGCATGAGACAAGAGATGAGCACAAGGTATTTATTCAAAACGGCGAGCTTCATACCCATGGGGTAGGAGCGCCTGATCTGGGGCTTGGCGCTTATCGGAATGCCGTTATTATTAATTCGATTGCGGGTAAAACGATTTTTGAGATTCCGGAAAAAAATGTCTTTCAGCACTTTGGGATTCAGCATCTTGCCCGAAAGAAACAAACCGTATAGGAGAGTGAATGAAATGGAAGCGAACGTGAAAAAAAGGCACTGGGAAACAGCAAACAAACGGCTGCTTGCCAAAATGATTGCAGAGTTTTTATATGAAGACATGATTTCAGCAGAGAAAACAGATGGTCTTTATCACCTTTTATTAAACGGAGGGACGATGTACAGATTCCAGGCGGAAGAACGGCTTATGGACAGCTACTGGATAGACCCTGACACTATTCAGATAAAAACAGGCGGTGAATGGGCAAATGCTAAAAGCGCAGTTGCTTTTCTGCTTGAGCTGCAAAAGGAAATAGGCATCAAACCATTTACTGCCGCTTATCTGATTGAAGAATATAAACGGACGCTGCTCGCAGATGCCCATATTATGGCCAGCCAGGAAAATCAGCGGACTGAGTCCCTCCTTGAACTCGATTATGCCGAGCTTGAAGGGGAAATGACCGGTCATCCATGGATTACATATAACAAAGGAAGAATCGGATTTTCCTATACGGATTATCTACAGTATGCGCCGGAACAGAAGAAGGGGGTAAAGCTTGACTGGATAGCTGTTTCAAAAGAGAAGGGGAGCTTTCATTCAATTGAAGAAGTAGATTATGAAGATTTACTGAAAAGCGAGCTGGGTGATTCCCTTTGGGTAACGTTTCAGAAGGTTCTGCATGAGGAAGGTATTCAGCCTGAGGACTATTTCTTCATGCCCGTTCATGAATGGCAGTGGAATCATGTATTGGTACCACTATTTTCAGAAGAGCTGTTTGAAAAGCGCATCGTTTATCTTGGAAAAGGAGAAGATGTGTACCTGCCACAGCAATCCATCAGAACGTTCGTGAACATGCAAGATAAGATGAAATATCATGTGAAGCTTCCGATGAGCATTTTGAATACACTCGTTTATCGCGGCCTGCCGTCTGAGCGGGTGGTGCTTGCACCGGAAATCACGCAGCATATTCAGGGAATCAGGGATCGTGACTCATTTTTGCGTGATACATGCAGAGTTGTGCTCCCTGGAGAAATAGCAAGCATGAACTACGCTCATCCAGATTATACAAAGCTGCAAGGGGCTCCTTATCAATTCCTTGAAATGCTCGGTGTCATCTGGAGAGAAAGTATTTATTCGTTCCTGGATGAAGGAGAGCAGGCGATAACCCTGGCTGCGCTTTTATATGTTGGGGAGGACGGAAAATCCTATGCGCTTGAACTTGCCAAAAAGGCTGGCCTCAACGCAGAAGAGTGGACAAAACAGCTTTTTGATGTAGTACTTCCGCCACTTCTGCACTACTTATATCAATATGGAACCGTTTTTTCGCCGCACGGTCAGAATACCGTTGTCATTTTAAAGGACAGCAAACCGCATCGTCTCGCCATTAAAGATTTTGTGGATGATGTGAACATCAGTGATCAGCCGCTGTCCGAGTTGGAAAACATTTCAGCAGAGTTAAAAAATGTACTGAGAAGCGAGGCTCCGGAAGGACTCTGTCAATTTATCTTTACCGGATTGTTCGTATGCCACTTCCGCTATCTCGCAGACATTCTTCATCGGAGCAGGGAACTGGATGAAGCTGTTTTCTGGAACATGCTAAGAGAGACGATTCTTTCTTATCAGGCGCAGTTCCCTGAACTGAAAGAACGATTTGGGCTGTTTGATCTGCTGAGACCATCCTTTAAAAAACTTTGCCTCAACCGGAACCGGATGATTGAATATGGATATGGCGATGGCGATGACCGGCCTCATGCTTCTGAATTTGGAAGAGTAAAAAACCCGCTGGCTGCTGAAAAGCCTGCAGTTGTTTAAAAAAGTTTGGGTGACAGCATTCAATAGATGCTGCCACCCTTTTTGTTGTCATAACCTGCATATCGCCTAGAACATCAATGCACAACGACAACAAGCCGTGCAGGCAAGCCCCGAGATTTATCCCCAATCAGCGGTGATTTATTTATCGTGAAATAGTAAACATATATTATTATTCCAATTGTTTAAACAGTCTGACTATATTATAATGAAAGAGTAGTGGGAAATTTTTCAGTAGAATAAAAAGGAGGGTTACTATGTATGATTCTAAACCATGGTTGCAGCATTATCCTGAGGAAATTCCTGCAGAACTGGAATTTCGAAAAGAACCTGTTCAGCAGTATTTAGTAGATGCAGCAAGAAGTTTTCCAGAAAAAACGGCGATTCATTTTATGGGAAAGGAAATGACGTATAAAGAGCTTTACGATGAAGCGTTATCCTTTGCCAGCTATCTTCAGCAGATTGGTATTTCAAAAGGTGACCGAGTTGCGATTATGCTTGCCAATACACCACAATCGATCATAAGTTATTTTGGTATATTAATGGCTGGAGGGATTGTCGTTCAAACGAACCCGTTATATACCGAACGTGAACTTGAATACCAAATGAAAGACACCGGAGCGAAAGCGATCATCACACTCGACATCCTCTATCCACGCGCTTCTAAGGTGATGCCGCAAACTGATTTGCAGCACATTATTGTAACCGCTATCAAAGACTACTTGCCATTTCCAAAATATCTAGTTTATCCCTTTATCCAGAAAAAACAATATGGAATTGTCGTTAACGTTAAACATGAAGGCAATACCCATTTATTTAAAGAGATCGTTAAATTAAAGCCTAAAAAACTCGTAGAATATGACTTTGATTTTGAAGAGGATGTTGCGCTGCTTCAATATACGGGCGGTACAACAGGTTCTCCAAAAGGGGTTATGCTGACACATAGGAATTTAGTAGCGAACTCTTCCATGTGCACGGCATGGCTATACAAAGCAAAACCGGGTGAGGAATCTGTCTTAGGTATTGTTCCATTTTTCCATGTCTATGGAATGACAATCGTGATGATTTTATCGGTTATGCAGGCGTATAAGATGATTATATTACCTAAGTTCGATCCATTGACCACCCTAAAGACAATCCAAAAGCAGCGTCCTACCTTGTTTCCAGGTGCGCCAACGATTTATATCGGACTATTAAATCATCCTGATTTGAAAAAATATGATTTATCATCGATTGATTCCTGTCTAAGCGGTTCTGCTCCACTCCCTATTGAAGTCCAAGAGGAGTTTGAGGCCATTACAGGAGGGAAACTCGTTGAAGGATATGGACTAACAGAATCTTCTCCTGTCACACATGCTAATTTCCTATGGGATCGTGAACGGATAAAAGGCAGTATTGGTGTTCCTTGGCCGAATACCGAAGTACGAATCGTTTCAATGGATGATGGCGAAGACATGCCGGTTGGAGAAATAGGAGAAATTATCGTTAAAGGTCCTCAAATTATGAAAGGCTATTGGAACCGTCCTGACGCAACGGAGGAAACGATAAAAGATGGCTGGCTGTATACAGGTGACCTTGGCTATATGGATGATAAAGGTTATTTTTATGTAGTAGATAGAAAGAAGGATATGATCATAGCAGGAGGGTATAACATCTATCCTAGAGAAATTGAAGAAGTATTATATGAACACCCAGATGTTTTGGAAGCTGTTGCTACGGGAATTCCTGACCCTTATCGGGGCGAAACTGTTAAAGCATACGTTGTCTTAAAAGAAGGCTCACAGGTTACCTCGGATGACTTAAACCAATATGCCAGGAAATATCTAGCGGCATATAAGGCACCAAGATTATATGAATTTAGAGAAGAATTGCCGAAAACAGCTGTTGGAAAGATCTTAAGAAGAACGCTTGTCGAAGAAGAAATGAGAAAAATAGAGGAAGAAAACAAAAAACATGCCTAATCCCCTCATTTACTGCACTTCTTTTTTTTTTTTGCATAAAAAAGCTTGTCCCTAGGCTGGCAGTAAAGTAATATAAAAATGTCCTGTAATTCTTGACAGGAATACAACTAAAATCTATTATAAAAATATGAATGATTATTCATTCATATTTTTTCTTTTTTAAATTACTAATTGCACTTTCTTCGGGAGGAGGGAGAATTATTATGAAAAAAAATAAACCAAAATACATGCAAATCATTGACGCAGCAGTAATTGCTATTGCAGAAGTAGGTTATCATCAGGCACAGGTTTCTAAAATTGCAAAGCAGGCTGGTGTTGCTGATGGCACCATTTATCTTTATTTTAAAAACAAAGAAGACATTCTCATCTCACTCTTCGAAGAAAAAATGGGAAGCTTTATTGAAAAAATAGATGAAATGATAGCAGGAAAACAGACGGCGGCGGAGAAGTTATTAATGATGATAGAAGCTCATTTTAAAAACCTTTCTGATGATCATCACATGGCAATCGTAACCCAGCTTGAATTACGACAATCCAATAAAGAATTACGTTTACGTATAAACAATGTTTTAAAAGGCTATTTACAAGTGATTGATAAGATCATCATTGAAGGAAAAGAAACGGGTGAGTTTTCAAGCGACCTCGATGTCCGCCTTGCCAGACAAATGATTTTTGGCACGATGGATGAAACCGTGACAACCTGGGTTTTAAATGAGGAGAAATACGATTTAGTGGCACTCGCTAAACCGGTTCATCAGCTCTTGATTAGGGGCTGCGGAAGTCATTAATTTTCGAGAGTAAAAGGAGGAGGGATTCTATTGGAATACTTAAAATGGTCTAATCAAGACTCTATCGCGACGATCACCATTCAACGTCCACCGGCAAATGCCCTCTCACAAGGACTATTAAGAGAACTGTCGGCTGTTCTAGACGAAATTGAACCTAATCGTGACATTAAGGTAATCGTGATTCATGGGGAAGGGCGATTCTTCTCTGCGGGGGCAGATATTAAAGAATTCACTACGGTTTCATCTTCCGAGGGATTTGCCAATCTTGGAAAGTATGGTCAAGATTTATTTGATCGGATGGAGAAGTTTTCTAAACCAATCATTGCCGCTATTCATGGCGCGGCTCTTGGTGGCGGCTTGGAGCTGGCAATGGCATGCCATATCCGATTAGTAGGAGAAAATACCAAGCTTGGTCTTCCAGAATTACAGCTTGGATTAATCCCTGGATTTGCTGGAACACAGCGTCTTCCGAAATATGTTGGGGTTGCACGAGCCGCAGAAATGCTGTTTACGTCTGAGCCGATCACAGGATTGGAAGCGGTTCAATTCGGCTTGGCGAACCATGCGTATCAAGAAAATGAGGTATTAGAACAAGCACTAAAATTAGCTGGTAAGATTACTAAGAAGAGCACAGGTTCATTAAAAGCCACGATCGAATTATTAAATTATGCAAAAAACGAAGAGTTTTACGAAGGCTCTAAAAAGGAAGCGGAGTTGTTCGGAGAAATATTTGTTTCTCCTGATGCGAAAGAAGGCATTCAGGCTTTTATTGAAAAAAGGGAGCCAAATTTTAAAGGTGAATAACTTCTAAATAGAAGTTAAAATATTTTTTTATGTTAAATTTTCTTAATCTTTGAAACAGAAAAAATCTTTGCATTAATAGGAGGGAAATCATGAACATTTATGTACTATTGAAAAGAACGTTTGATACTGAGGAAAAGATTACTATTTCCGGCGGAAAAATCAATGAGGATGGTGCAGAGTTTATCATCAATCCTTACGATGAATACGCAGTTGAAGAAGCAATCCAAGTCCGCGATGCAAATGGCGGAGAAGTAACTGTTATTTCAGTGGGTACGGAAGAAGCTGAAAAGCAATTACGTACAGCACTCGCTATGGGCGCAGACAAAGCTGTATTAATTAATACAGAAGATGATGTTGAAAATGGCGATCAATTTACAACATCTAAAATCATCGCTGAATATCTAAAGGATAAAGAAGCGGATCTTATTATCGGTGGAAATGTAGCGATTGATGGCGGTTCTGGTCAAGTAGGTCCACGTGTTGCTGAATTGTTAAACATTCCTTATGTTACGACCATTACGAAGCTTGAAATCGATGGAACCAATGTAACCGTTACCCGTGACGTTGAAGGGGATTCTGAAGTGATCGAAACAAGCCTGCCGTTATTGGTAACTGCGCAGCAAGGTTTGAACGAGCCTCGTTATCCATCTTTACCTGGTATTATGAAAGCGAAGAAAAAGCCGCTTGATGAACTAGAATTGGATGATCTAGATCTAGAAGAAAGTGATGTTGAAGCAAAAACAAAAACAATTGAAATTTATTTGCCAGCTAAAAAGGAAGCTGGAAAAGTGTTATCTGGAGAATTAAATGATCAGGTAAAAGAACTTGTTCACCTTCTTCATACAGAAGCAAAAGTAGTTTAAGCGTAAAATCCACGAATTCATTCAGAATAGCCAAAAACGATTTGCAGGAGGGTAAAGGAATGACTAGAAAAGTATTAGTATTAGGGGAAACGCGTGACGGCTCTTTACGTAATGTTTCATTCGAAGCAATTGCTGCAGCAAAAACGGTAGCTGAGGGCGGAGAAGTAGTTGGTGTTTTAATCGGCGAAAATGTTAGCGCTTTAGGAACAGAGTTAGTTCAATACGGTGCGGACCGTGTGGTAGTGGTTGAAGATGAAAAATTAAAACAATATACCTCTGACGGTTTTGCGCAAGCATTACTTGCTGTACTAGAAAAAGAAAGCCCAGAAGGTTTGGTTTTTGGTCATACTTCACTAGGAAAGGATCTTTCCCCAAGAATTGCTGCTAAGCTGTCATCCGGCTTAATTTCAGATGCCACTGCTGTTGAAGTTGCTGGCGGAAATGTTGTCTTTACGAGACCTATCTATTCTGGTAAGGCGTTTGAAAAGAAAATTGTTACGGACGGGTTAATTTTTGTAACGGTAAGACCAAATAACATTGCACCTCTTGCCAAGGATGAAAGCAGATCAGGTGAGGTGGCCTCCTTATCCGTTGAAATTAAAGATCTTCGTGCGATTATCAAAGAAGTGGTTAGAAAAGCGAGTGAAGGCGTAGATTTAAGTGAAGCCAAAGTCGTTATCTCTGGCGGACGTGGTGTTAAGAGTGCAGGAGGCTTCGAACCACTTAAAGAATTAGCGAATGTACTAGGCGGCGCAGTTGGTGCATCCCGTGGTGCCTGTGACGCTGACTATTGTGACTACTCTTTACAAATCGGTCAAACTGGTAAAGTTGTAACACCTGACCTTTACATTGCTTGTGGAATTTCTGGCGCAATCCAGCATTTAGCAGGGATGTCTAACTCCAAGGTAATCGTGGCGATTAATAAAGACCCAGAAGCAAATATCTTTAAAGTAGCAGATTACGGTATTGTTGGTGATCTATTTGAAGTAGTGCCACTTTTAACAGAAGAGTTTAAAAAGTTAAAAGTTCATTCATAATAGATAAGGCGAGCAGTGGAAACTGTTCGCCTTATTACATATAATAAGCCAGAATATGAAACGTTTTTTAGGGAAAATTACATCCGAGACAGATTATTAGCATGATGGTTTAAACAATGCTATACTTTCGATAGAAATTAGTATTTATTTAGGAGGCATAAACAAATGGCTATTTCAAATGTAACTGATGCAAATTTCTCTACAGAAACAGGCTCTGGTCTAGTTCTTGCAGATTTCTGGGCTCCATGGTGTGGACCTTGTAAAATGATCGCTCCAGTTCTTGAGGAACTTGATTCAGAAATGGGCGACAAAGTTAAAATCGTTAAATTAGATGTAGACGATAACCAAGAAACAGCTGCTAAATACGGCGTTATGAGTATCCCTACATTACTTGTTTTCAAAAACGGCGAAGTAGTTGACAAAGTAGTCGGCTTCCAGCCAAAAGATGCTTTAGCAGGTGTATTAGAAAAGCACGTATAAGCATAGATAACCTTAGCTAGGATCGTTCTAGCTAAGGTTTTTTATTTTTTGAAAGACTGTGTTAAAGCCAAAATATTAATTTTGGCACCCTGTTGATTGGAGCGGAAATCAACAGGCCAGTTTTACACAGCCATTGGAAAAAGAATCAGGCTTTTCTTTATCCGCTTTATCATTTAAAATTTTAGGATAGATAAATAAAAGACGGAGAGGAGCAGCTTGAAATGAATGAGACTATCAAACAAAAATTAACACTGCTGCCTGATCAGCCTGGCTGCTACTTGATGAAGGACCGTCAGGGAACGATCATATATGTAGGAAAGGCAAAAATACTAAAAAATCGTGTACGGTCCTATTTTACCGGGTCACACGATGGTAAAACACTGCGGCTCGTCAACGAGATTGAGGACTTTGAATATATTGTCACCTCATCAAATATCGAAGCACTGTTACTCGAATTAAATTTAATTAAAAAATACGACCCAAAATACAATGTCATGCTGAAGGATGATAAGACCTATCCGTTTATAAAATTGACAGCGGAGAGACATCCGAAACTTATTATTACAAGGAAGGTCAAAAAGGATAAAGGAAAATACTTTGGTCCTTACCCTAACGTCATGGCAGCGAATGAAACAAAAAAGCTGTTAGACCGAATCTATCCATTACGAAAATGCTCAACCCTTCCGGACAGGGTTTGTTTATATTACCATTTAGGGCAGTGCCTGGCACCATGTGTAAATGAAGTACATGAAGAGCAATACAAACAAATGACGGACGAAATCACTCGCTTCCTCAATGGGGGATTTAAAGAGATTAAAAAAGAACTAACGGAGAAAATGACCAGCGCTTCTGAGGAATTGGATTTTGAGCGAGCCAAAGAATTCCGCGATAAAATTATTCATATTGAAACCATTATGGAAAAGCAAAAAATCACGATGACTGATTTTACGGATCGTGATGTTTTTGGCTATGCCGTCGATAAAGGCTGGATGTGTGTTCAAGTATTCTTTGTACGCCAAGGAAAACTAATTGAACGTGACGTTTCCATGTTCCCTATATACAATGAGCCAGAAGAAGAAATTCTTACCTTCTTAGGTCAATTTTACGAAAAATCGAATCATATTAAGCCGAAGGAAATTCTGATTCAGGATGAAATTGACTTAAATCTTGCCGAACAGCTCCTTCAAGTTAAAGTCCTAAAGCCTCAGCGCGGCCAGAAACTAGATCTTATTAAGATGGCGATCAAAAATGCAAAAATTGCTTTGAATGAAAAATTTTCACTGATTGAAAAGGACGAAGTAAGGACGATAAAGGCTGTTGAAAATCTTGGCGAGCTGATGGGTATTTATACCCCGCATCGAATTGAGTCTTTCGATAACTCGAATATTCAAGGGACAGACCCTGTATCTGCAATGGTGGTCTTCATCGACGGGAAGCCAAATAAGCGTGAATACCGAAAGTATAAGATTAAATCGGTTAAGGGACCTGATGACTACGAATCGATGCGTGAAGTAACAAGAAGAAGGTATTCTAGGGCGTTAAAAGAGGAACTGCCGCTGCCGGATCTCATTATTATTGATGGTGGAAAAGGACATGTGGAGGCTGTCAGAGATGTCTTAGAAAACGAGCTTGGTTTAGATATTCCACTGGCTGGTCTAGTGAAAGATGATAAGCACAAGACTTCTCAGCTTTTATATGGAAATCCACTTCAAATTATCCCTCTTGGGAGGAACAGCCAAGAGTTTTATCTATTACAAAGAATTCAGGATGAAGTTCACCGGTTTGCGATTACCTTTCATCGTCAAACACGCGGGAAAAGTGCGTTTCAATCACTGTTGGACGACATTCCAGGTGTCGGTGAAAAACGTAAAAAGCAGCTGTTAAAGGAATTTGGTTCGGTTAAGAAAATGAAGGAGGCCACATTTGAAGAGTTTAGAGCCATCGGAATTCCCGCTCCTGTAGCGGAGGAATTAATTAAAAAACTTCAATCCTAGTGATTGTCAGAAAAATGACACTATGCTATAATGAGTGAAAATTATATTACTATCACTTTTTAATACTAAAGTGAAGGTAGAGGTGCGAGCTTCAATAGTAGTGATTCGGAGAAGGATGAGCTTCGGTGATGAATCATGAAAGGGGATGTTCGCCGAAGTGAAGAAAGTCTCATTTCTTTCTTTGCTGGTCTTGCATTTAATAAATGCCGGATTGTCAAGGCTTAATGCCTTGGAGAGCTATCTTACATTGTAGACGCAGAATTTTTTTGTGTATTCAAGCAATGAGATGCCCTCTCATTGCTTTTTTATTTTTTTGCGGGGAAACATATAATGATAGCTAAACCTATAACTGAAAGCAGGGGAAAAGATGGGTTTAATTGTACAAAAGTTTGGCGGTACTTCGGTTGGAAGTGTAGAAAGAATTCTAAATGTAGCTCAAAGAGTAAAAGATGAAACCGATCAAGGGAATCAGGTTGTTGTGGTTGTTTCCGCAATGGGGAAATCCACTGATCAGCTGGTGGATCTGGCAAAAGAAATTTCCGCAGCTCCTAACAAACGGGACATGGATATGCTGTTAAGTACAGGAGAACAGGTAACGATTGCGTTATTGTCAATGGCTCTAAATGAACAGAATCTTCCTGCTGTTTCGTTTACAGGATGGCAGGCAGGAATTGTCACGGAGCCGGTTCATGGAAATGCCCGCATTACGACCATTAATACAGAAGCGGTAAAAAATCAGCTTGCTGCTGGTAAAGTGGTAATTGTCGCTGGCTTCCAAGGGATTACAGAAAATGGAGAAATTACTACTCTTGGCCGTGGCGGCTCAGATACGACGGCGGTGGCCCTCGCTGCTGCACTAAAGGCCGATAAATGTGATATTTATACAGATGTAACGGGTGTATTCACCACTGACCCGAGATATGTGAAGAGTGCACGTAAATTACAGTCAGTGTCTTATGATGAAATGCTCGAGCTTGCCAATTTAGGTGCTGGAGTACTGCATCCAAGAGCAGTGGAATTTGCGAAAAACTATCAAGTCAAACTTGAGGTTCGCTCAAGTATGGAAAGAGTAGAAGGAACAGTGATTGAGGAGGAAGCGTCAATGGAACAAAACCTTGTAGTCCGTGGAGTGGCATTTGAAGATGAAATTACGAAGGTAAGTGTGATAGGACTTGCTAATTCTTTAACAAGTTTATCAACCATTTTTACAACCCTGGCTGAAAACCATTTGAACGTAGACATTATTGTTCAAAGCACAACAGAAGCAGAAACAGCAAATCTTGCTTTCTCTATTAAAACCCAGGACCTTATGGAGACATTAAATGTCCTTGAAAATAACAAGGGTGTACTGAACTACGAACAGCTCGATGCTGAAAATAAATTGGCAAAAGTATCAATCGTTGGATCAGGGATGATTTCAAACCCTGGGGTAGCAGCGCAAATGTTTGAAGTTCTTGCAAAAAACCAAATTCAAATTAAAATGGTCAGCACTTCTGAAATCAAAGTTTCAGCAGTAGTCGAAGAAAAACACATGCTAAAAGCAGTAGAAGTACTGCACCAAGCATTTGGTCTAAACAACCAGGCATAGGCTGAAAGGCTTAATTGCTGCCTGAATGAGGCTAGTATTCAGACAGGTTTCCTATTAAGACATGCCACCTCTAGCAAATAAAAAAAACCTTCCTTGGAGAAAACTCCAAGGAAAGCTTTTTGCCCAAACTGTCCGCCTGAGGTGGACAGTGTCCACGGGTGGTGACAGGCACCATCAACACCAACAACTGCACCAACAACTACACCCTAATCTAAATGGTGTCTTTACGATCCCATTTGACGGTGAATAGGACTTTGTTTGCTTTTTTTACTGGGTGTTCGAAGGTTTCTGCGATGACTTGTTTTTGGAGTTCAATTTGTTGGGCTAGGAAGCCTGCTTCAATTTGGAAGTAATGTTCAGCTTTTGATTTGACTCGCGAAACAATCAGCGGGCTGACAAGTTCAAATTCAATTTCATCTTTACGCTCTCTTTTTAATTCGAGCTGCCCCCATGAGGCTTTTGAGAAAAAATCGATGATTTCATCAAGGCTATTTAAAGGATGACTACGAGCTAATCGTTTTCCAGCCCAGTAAAGGATTTCAGGTGTGTCTTTTCCTAAGATTTCCGGCAGTATGAATTCTCGAATCAATTCATACCCAAACAGTGAAATATTTCTTGGTTCATTCGATTGTAAATTAAGTTCGACGGCAGTACTTTCATTCATTTTGCTTCCCCTCTTTCTACCATTCTATTATATACAATTACGGCTTTAAGTTAAGAACACTTTTTATGAAATATAGTGTAAAGCGTTAGAGTGGTAAAGGATTGTTATTTTGCAATATAATAGCATGTCTTTCATCATAATTAACATTCCCATTTAAGACAATGGGCTATTGATAAAATTGAATTATTTATTGTAATTCTACTGGATTTAATACAAGATAATTCCATTTGCAAGAAATAAAACTTATAATTTATTATAATATCAATATATTTTAAAAATTTTATTTTTTACCGACTTTTGTGTATCCGTTTTCTTGACGCTCTTTCCCGATGGGAGTAAAATGGACTTGTCACATAATTGTCACACTGGTGCTAAGTTAAAAATTCTATTTAAAATCAATAGAGAAAAAAGGCTTATCATCATTTTAAAAATTCAAGGGGGGTTAATTATGGCGGGGAATCGAGAGTTTTTGAATCGAAGATTGCATTCATTACTAGGAGTAATTCCAATAGGAGTATTCCTACTGCAGCATCTAGTGGTCAACAATTTTGCTACAAGAGGGCCAGAGGCCTTTAACAATGCGGCGGATTTTATGGGGAACCTTCCTTTTAGAATTGTCCTAGAAACAGTGATTATTTATTTACCAATTTTATTTCATGCAATCTATGGCCTTTATATTGCTTTTACTGCAAAAAATAATGCCGGAAAATACGGATATTTCAGAAACTGGATGTTCCTATTACAGCGTGTATCAGGTGTCATTACGTTAATCTTTATTACATGGCACGTATGGCAGACTCGCGTTGCAGCAGCATTTGGTGCGCATGTTAACTATGACATGATGGCAGACATCCTATCTTCACCATTCATGTTTGGTTTCTATGCGGTTGGTGTCATTTCAACTATTTTCCACTTTGCAAATGGTTTGTGGTCATTCTTTGTTAGCTGGGGTATTACAGTTTCCCCACGTTCACAAGTAATTTCTACATATTTCACCATTGGCGTTTTCATTGTCCTATCAATCGTAGGAATCAGCACACTTTTAGCTTTTGTTTAAAAAAAACTTCATACTCTGTATTGAAAAATATCGGATTTTGGATTAAGGGAGTGAGTCACAATGAGTAAGGGTAAGGTGATCATAGTTGGCGGCGGCTTAGCCGGCTTAATGGCAACCATCAAAGTTGCAGAAGAAGGAACACCAGTAGAATTATTCTCACTTGTTCCAGTTAAACGTTCCCACTCTGTTTGTGCCCAAGGTGGTATGAATGGAGCAGTAAATACAAAAGGAGAAGGCGATTCTCCATGGATTCACTTTGATGATACCGTTTATGGCGGAGACTTTTTGGCTAACCAGCCGCCAGTTAAGGCGATGTGTGAAGCAGCACCAGGAATTATTCATTTAATGGACCGGATGGGTGTTATGTTTAACCGAACTCCAGAAGGACTTTTGGACTTCCGCCGTTTCGGCGGGACACAGCATTCACGAACAGCATTTGCTGGTGCAACTACAGGTCAGCAGCTGCTTTATGCCTTGGACGAGCAGGTTCGCCGTCATGAAGTAGCTGGATTAGTAACAAAGTACGAAGGCTGGGAATTCTTAGGCGCAGTTGTCGATGACGATGGAGTTTGCCGCGGAATTGTTGCTCAAAACCTCACAACGATGGAGATTAAATCCTTTGCGGGCGATGCTGTTATTATGGCAACTGGCGGCCCTGGAATCATCTTCGGAAAAACAACTAACTCTGTTATCAATACAGGTTCTGCTGCATCAATTGTATATCAACAAGGTGCATATTATGCAAATGGTGAGATGATTCAAATTCATCCAACTGCTATTCCTGGTGATGATAAGCTTCGCTTAATGAGTGAATCAGCACGTGGTGAAGGCGGACGAGTTTGGACATATAAAGACGGAAAACCTTGGTACTTCTTAGAGGAAAAATATCCTGCGTACGGAAACCTGGTACCACGTGATATTGCGACACGTGAAATTTTCTCTGTCTGTGTGGATCAGAAGCTGGGTATTAATGGCGAAAACATGGTATACCTAGATCTTTCACATAAGGATCCAAAAGAATTAGATATTAAACTTGGTGGAATCATTGAAATCTATGAAAAATTCATGGGTGACGATCCACGTAAAGTTCCGATGAAAATTTTCCCTGCCGTGCACTATTCAATGGGCGGGCTATGGGTTGATTATGACCAAATGACAAATATTCCTGGACTTTTTGCTGCCGGTGAGTGTGATTATTCACAGCACGGTGCCAATCGTTTAGGTGCGAATTCATTACTTTCTGCTATTTATGGCGGTATGGTCGTTGGACCGAATGCGGTTAGATATATCAAAGGCCTTGAGAAGAGTTCAGATGCTATATCATCTACAGTATTTGATCGTCACGTGAAGGAACAAGAAGAAAAGTGGTCTTCCGTTATGTCTTTAAATGGTACGGAAAATGCGTACGTTCTTCATAAAGAGCTTGGCGAATGGATGACTGATAACGTGACAGTTGTACGCCACAATGACAGACTATTAAAAACAGATGACAAGATTCAAGAGTTATTAGAACGTTATAAAAATATTAACATTCAAGATACAAGCAAATGGAGCAATCAGGGAGCAGTCTTTACGCGTCAATTACAAAACATGCTTCAATTGGCACGAGTAATCACAATCGGTGCTTACAATCGTAATGAAAGCCGCGGCGCACATTATAAGCCTGAATTCCCGAACCGTGATGATGCAAACTTCTTGAAAACAACAATGGCAAAATTTGTTGATAGCACATCTGCACCAGCTTTCCATTATGAGGATATTGATGTTTCTTTAATCAAGCCTCGTGAACGCAACTACGCAAAAAAGAAAGGGGAGTAGGAACACATGTCTGAAAATAAAACAGTAAAATTTATTGTTACCCGTCAAGATAGCCCTGATTCTGCTCCTTATGAAGAGGAGTTTGAGCTAGCGTATCGTCCAAATATGAACGTAATTTCTGCATTAATGGAAATTCGAAGAAATCCTGTTAACACAAAAGGACAAGCTACTACTCCGATTACCTGGGATAGTAACTGTCTTGAAGAGGTTTGCGGTGCATGTTCTATGGTGATTAACGGTAAGCCTCGCCAATCATGTTCGGCACTTGTTGATCAGCTTGAGCAGCCAATCCGTCTGGAGCCAATGAGAACATTTCCGGTTGTACGTGACCTTCAGGTTGACCGCAGCAGAATGTTTGATGCATTAAAGAAAGTAAAAGCTTGGATTCCAATCGATGGAACATACGATTTAGGACCTGGTCCTCGTATGCCTGAGAAAAAGCGTCAATGGGCTTACGAACTTTCAAAATGTATGACTTGTGGTGTTTGCCTTGAGGCTTGTCCGAATGTAAACAGCAATTCTGATTTTATTGGACCTCAGCCGCTTTCACAGGTGCGTTTATTCAATGCTCATCCAACTGGCGAGATGAATAAAGCTGAGCGTTTAGAAACGATTATGGGCGATGGCGGACTGGCTAACTGTGGTAACTCACAGAACTGCGTCCAATCATGTCCAAAAGGAATCCCATTAACAACATCAATTGCAGCATTAAACCGTGATACCACGATCCAAGCATTTAGAAACTTCTTCGGAAGCGACCATGCGTAGAAAAGCGGAAGCGCCTTGTTCAGGGGCGACAGGCATAAGACGAGCCGGCGAGAAGGTTGGTTTTTAACCTTTTTGCCGGATTGGCTTATGAACCCGAGCCCCTAGGCGCTGGAGCTGGATCGATACGTGAATTTTTAAAACCTTCTTTTCTAGACGAAAAGGAGGTTTTTGTATCTTTATGGGTAGGACTTTTAAACTGCCTTTAGTATACTGATAGTAAGATCTTTTCAAAGTTGGAAAAAGGATGGTATAGAAGGGTGAAGAGGCTACCTTTACTTATAATATTGGCAGGACTAGTTGTAATTGGAATCGGTGTTTGGCAAATCGTTGAGACTAATTTTATGAAGGATGCTTCATTAAAAGAGGCTAAAAGAATAGTAGCCAAGGCAGAGTCTAAATATGATGAAGAGGAACCTGTCAAGAACCTAAAAAAAATCGATCCTCCTAAATTCGGGGACACGGTAGGTTTGTTGACGATACCGAAGATTAAATCTGAATTAGCAATTATTGAAGGTACCGACCCGAACGATTTAAAAAAAGGAGTCGGGCATTATAAGGGATCGTACTTTCCAGGTGAAAATGGACAGATCGTTTTATCTGGACATCGAGATACTGTATTTCGTCGTTTAGGAGAGCTGGAGCCTGGAGATATCTTTGAAGTTCAAATGCCAAACGGGAAATTTAAATATGAATTAACGAATACAAAGATTGTAGATGCAGAAGATAGGACTATCATTACCTTGCAAAATATAAAGGAAGAATTAATCGTCATCACCTGTTATCCATTCCGTTTTGTAGGTAACGCACCACAACGCTATATCATATATGCTAAACCCATTTAAAGTCCTTTTAACATGAGGACTTTTTTATTTGATTTTTTTCACAAAATTATTCTCCTTAAAGCATTTCTAGTCACTCTAGGTGTGTCATTTACATAAGATATCGTGACTAAATATATACCCACCCCACGGTTCATAACTGGCGAAGGCAAGGAGGGTCACAATACTTGAAGGAGAATGAATATACTCACAAGCCGTTACTCACCAAACGTGAAAGAGAAGTATTCGAACTCTTAGTACAGGATAAAACTACTAAGGAAATCGCTGGTGAATTATTTATAAGCGAGAAGACGGTTCGAAATCATATTTCCAATGCTATGCAAAAGCTTGGTGTTAAAGGGCGTTCACAAGCAGTTGTAGAGCTCCTTCGTATGGGAGAGCTAGAACTTTAATCATGACCGGCATCCTACGGGAGGCCGGTTCATGTTTTTATAAGGGAAAAACCTAGATATATACATATGAATTTACAGTGGGATATGTTTCAACTTGAAATTTTATCGAAAAAAGTAGAAAATAGAGCAAGATGAAAGAACGGTTAAAGTCTACGAAAACAAGGCAAAGGGAGCCTCAAATAGGAGTGTTATAGAAATGACTGTCGAAAACTCACAAAAGGTTAGCGCTGAGATTGTCGCAAGGATAGAAAAAGATTTACGTTATATTTCAGGTATTATTAAGCAAAAAGGCAGAGAAATGCTCAGCCATTATAAAATTACCCCGCCGCAATTTGTGGCACTGCAGTGGCTTTTTGAAGATGGCGATATGACCATTGGAGAGCTGTCTACTAAAATGTATTTGGCCTTTAGTACGACAACCGACCTTGTCGACCGGATGGAAAAAAACCAGCTGGTTGTTAGGGTAAAGGATCCTAAGGACCGCCGTGTCGTCAGAATACACTTACTTGAAGAAGGCGAAAGAATCATAGATGAAGTAATAAAGAAACGTCAAGTTTACTTAGAGGAAGTTTTAACTAATTTCTCAGTAGAAGAAATTCAACAACTTCAAACCAACTTGATGAAACTGCATGAAGATATGCGTTAAAAAAAGAGGCGAAGATTTTGAAACAAGCAATTGGTGTCATAGATTCCGGAGTTGGTGGATTAACGGTTGCAAAAGAGATTATGAGACAGCTTCCGAATGAGAAAATTATTTACTTAGGGGATACGGCAAGGTGCCCATACGGCCCTAGACCTCTGAAGGAAGTAAAAAGATTCACCTGGGAACTAACAACATTTTTGTTAGAAAAAAATATAAAAATGCTCGTCATTGCCTGTAATACAGCAACGGCCGCTGTCCTGGATGAAATTCGAAATGAGCTAAGCATACCAGTGATTGGCGTAATCTACCCTGGAGCACGCACTGCTATCAAGCGGACAAAGAACTATCGAGTAGGGATTATCGGCACAGTGGGTACGATCAAAAGCGGTGCCTACGAAAAAGCCTTGAAAGCATTAAACAGCCGGTTATATGTGACTGGACAAGCATGTCCGAAGTTCGTTCCTCTCGTTGAAAGTGGTGAATATGACGGGGAGATTGCTGAAAGAATTGTCATCGAAGCGCTAAAGCCTTTGCAAAATCAAAATTTAGATACGCTAATCCTCGGCTGCACCCATTACCCTTTGCTTGAACCACTTATTCAAAAGGTAATGGGTGAAAGGGTGAATGTAATCAGCTCTGGAGATGAAACGGCAAGGGAAATTAGTGCCATTCTCCAGTATAACAATATACTGGAATCAGATGAGATTGAACCAGAGCATGAATTTTATACCACGGGGTCTAGGTATATCTTTTCAAAAATCGCTTCGCAGTGGCTCGGAGTACCCATCAATAATGTTAAAAAGATTAAATTATAATTAAGTTCCTATTAAAGGAGCTTATTTTTTTTTCAAAAAAATGAAAGAATGTCCTATTTTTCTTTCTAAAGGCGGTCTAATTATTTTAATAGGCTCGTATACATGATAGTACAAACTGTCTTAGGAGGGAAAAAATATGTCTAAAAATAAAGTAAAACCCCTTGTTACAGCCGTTTTTGCTTCAACACTTCTATTATCGGGGTGTGGTTTGTTCGGTAGTGAAGAGCAGAAAAAGGTGGATCCGCCAAAGCAGGTTACCGTAACCGATACAAACCCGACTAAGGAAACCACCGGTAAGAGTGAGAGTGAAGAAGTGGAAGGAACAGTAAAAACAGAGTTATACTTAATTAATAAAGATGGGTTAGTGGTGCCGCAAACATTAACACTGCCAAAAACTTCTTCCGTAGCGAAGCAAGCCTTAGAATACTTGGTTGCAAACGGACCAGTTACAGACATGCTGCCTAATGATTTTCGCGCTGTGCTGCCTGAAGAAACACAAGTTTCCGTTAACATTAAAGATGGTGTAGCGGTGGTTGACTTCTCGAAGGAGTTTAAGAACTATCAGCCTGAAGATGAAAGAAAGATCCTTGAAGCAGTAACTTGGACACTCACACAATTTGATACAGTGAAAAAGGTAAAGCTTCAGATGAACGGACATGATTTAACAGAAATGCCTGTAAATGGAACGCCAATCAGTGAGAATCTATCCAGAGCTACAGGTATCAATCATGATACTGCCGGCGTTACAGATATTACAAACACAAAGCCAGTCACCGTTTATTACATCGGCGGTGAAGAAGGAGCTTATTATTATGTACCTGTTACAAAACGGGTTAGCACGAGCGAAAAGAATAATGTCGTCGCAGTTGTGAATGAACTTGTAAAAGGACCAAATATTAAATCTAATTTGGCTTCGGAGTTTATGCCAGACGTTGAACTTCTAGAAGCTCCGAAAATTGAAGATGGAAAGGTAACCTTAAACTTTAATAAATCCATCTATGGAAGCTTTGAAGAAAAAATTGTTTCTGAACATTTATTAAACGCTCTTGTCCTTTCATTAACGGAACAAAAGGGGATTGAAAGTGTTGCCGTTACAGTAGATGGCAAGGCAGAACTGGTAAACGATAAAGGTGAAAAAGTATCCGAGCCAGTCACTCGTCCAGAAAAAGTCAATACAGGTAGTTTCTAAAAATAGATTTTTGATATACTATATAGTGACAATCAGAGAGGTTGCCTTTAGGCTTCCTCTTCTTTATTTGATTTTTAAAGATTGCCTGAAAAACGGTGGGAGAGGTGTTCCCATACATAAGGAGGAAACAAATTTGCGTGTTGATGGAAGAGAACGACTGCAATTAAGACCCATACATATTGAAACAGGTTATTTAATGCACCCGGAAGGCTCAGTGCTTATTTCCGTTGGGAATACAAAGGTAATTTGTACGGCAAGCATTGAGGAAAGAGTTCCGCCTTTTATGCGCGGCGAAGGCAAAGGCTGGATTACAGCTGAATATTCTATGCTCCCTCGTGCAACGGAAACAAGAAACATTCGTGAATCTTCAAAAGGGAAGGTCACCGGCAGAACGATGGAGATCCAGCGATTAATTGGACGAGCATTAAGAGCCATTGTTGACTTATCTGCATTGGGTGAAAGAACGGTGTGGATTGATTGTGATGTCATACAAGCTGACGGTGGAACAAGGACTGCTTCGATTACAGGAGCATTTGTCGCGATGGCGATTGCCCTCCATCGACTCGGTGAGAAAAAGGGGACAAAATTCCCAATTACAGATTATTTGGCGGCTACCAGTGTGGGAATTTTAAAAAATAACGAAACCGTTCTAGATTTAAATTACGCAGAGGATTCTAAAGCGCTGGTCGATATGAATATCGTTATGACAGGAAATGGTGAATTCGTAGAATTACAGGGGACCGGCGAAGAATCCACTTTCTCTTACCAACAGCTTCAGGACCTTTTAGGTGCTGCTCAAGAAGGACTGATGGAGCTTTTCGAACATCAAAAAAGTGCGTTAGGGGAAGAAATTATAGCGAAAATTGAAGCAAGACGAAAGAAATAAGGGGATACGGAGATGAAGGAAGTTATAATTGCCACCAAAAATCCAGGCAAGGCAAGAGAATTTGAACATATTTTTGCACCGAGAGGGATAGCAGTCCGTACACTGCTTGATTATCCTGAAATAGAGGATGTAGAAGAAACGGGTTCATCTTTTGAAGAAAACGCCACGTTAAAAGCAGAAGCGGTTTCACAGCAATTAAATAAAATGGTGATTGGCGATGATTCTGGTTTAATCGTAGACGCCTTAGATGGCCGGCCAGGTATATACTCAGCACGATATGCTGGTGAGGAGCCTAAAAACGATCAGAAAAATCTTGAAAAAGTACTTTTTGAATTGCAGGGGGTTCCTGAAGAAGAGCGTACGGCTCGATTTTATTGTGCACTGGCAGTAGCTGTGCCAGGGCAAGAAACCATCACCGTAGCCGGGACATGTGAAGGACGAATTCTTGTGGAACAAAGGGGAACAAATGGATTTGGGTATGATCCTGTCTTTTATGTGCCGGAAAAAGGCCGCGCGATGGCAGAACTATCTTCCGATGAAAAGAATAAAATAAGTCATCGAGCGAATGCATTGAAAAAGCTTGAAGGTATCTTAGATTCTATAGTGGAGAGAGCGGAATAATCATGAGCAAAGTTCTAATTGTTAGTGATAGCCATGGTTTAACGAATGAGCTCGAGATTTTAAGAGAGCGGCACATGAACGAAGTAGATTTAATGATTCATTGTGGCGATTCTGAAATGATGCCAGACGAGAAAGTGATGAATGGTTATTTGACGGTGAAGGGAAATTGCGATTTTGGCGCTTATCCGCTGGAAACTACCACGGAGATTGCTGAACGTAAGTTCTTTGTTACTCATGGTCACAAGTATTCAGTTAAATCCTCATTAATGAACTTACAATACAAGGCAGCAGAGATGGGTGCAGATATTGTCTGTTTTGGACATTCTCATGTATTAGGAGCAGAAGTTATTGGAAATACTTTGTTCTTGAACCCAGGGAGCATACGCATGCCAAGGGAACGCTTAGAAAAAACGTATGTCATTTTAGAGTTATTAGATGCAAAAATCAAAATGTCTGTCTATGACATCAGTGGACGGGAACTTAAAGATTTGGCGTTTGAATTTGATTTGCCAAAAGGATGAGGGAAGATTTCTTCTTCCCCCCATTTTATTTTTTAAAAAAGTTTTAAAATGATGTTGACTTTAATGTATATGGATTATATAATAAATCTTGTCGTTGAAATACTTATTACGTCCCAGTAGCTCAGCCGGATAGAGCATACGCCTTCTAAGCGTACGGTCGGGAGTTCGAATCTCTCCTGGGACGCCATTTAACTACATACCAATAAATATTACTCACCTTCAGAAGGTGAGTTTTTTTGTTTTGTTAATCCTGCAAATGGATTGTGCCCGAAAATCAGCAGAAATCGATTTAGGGGAACAATAATCCCATGATTGTGCCGATAAATCAGCAGTAATGGAATTAGGGTAACAATAATCCCATGATTGTGCCGATAAATCAGCAGTAATGGATTTAGGGTAACAATAATCGCATGATTGTGCCGATAAATCAGCGGTAATGGATTTAGGGTAACAATAATCCCATGATTGTGCCGATAAATCAGCGGTAATGGATTTAGGGTAACAATAATCCCATGATTGTGCCCATAAATCAGCGGTAATGGATTTAGGGTAACAATAATCCCAGGATTGTGCCCATAAATCAGCGGTAATGGATTTAGGGTAACAATAA
Organism: Neobacillus sp. NPDC093182; assembly: GCF_044754045.1. Taxonomy (NCBI): domain Bacteria; kingdom Bacillati; phylum Bacillota; class Bacilli; order Caryophanales; family Bacillaceae; genus Neobacillus; species Neobacillus sp. NPDC093182. Next base: position 663,723 of record NZ_JBIVOI010000001.1, on the reverse strand, counting down.
TCCCAAGATTGTACCTATAAATCAGCAGTAATGGATTTAGGGTAACAATAATCCCATGATTGTGCCGATAAATCAGCGATAATGGATTTAGGGTAACAATAATCCCATGATTGTGCCTATAAATCAGCAGTAATGGATTTAGGGTAACAATAACCTCGTAATTGTGCCCGTAAACAAGCAATATCGGATTTACGGCAACAATTGCTCTCCCTCCCCTTTAACAAGGTGAGTTTTTTTGTTTTTCTTACAATTCATGCTACACTATTTTCCATATAGATTATGTCTAGCTTTAGCGCCTAGGGGCTCGAGCGCTTCGGTCCTGCTAATGAAGTCAAAAACCAGACTTCACCTGCAGGCCCTCCAGCGCTGGTCGCCCCAGGGAAAAAATGAACTACTTTTTTCCTTGGACAAGGCGCTGACGCTTTTCGTGCAGAGGACGGTACAAAGTATGAAAAAACGGGAACGAGCGAAACGGAAAGATAATATAATATTCCTTCCCGGACTCGAAAAGAGATTGACGGATAAGGGACTTGAGAGCCTTCAGAACAAGAGATATCAAGAAGCCATTACCCTGCTTGAAGAAGCGAGGGTCCATGACCCAGAAAATAGTGACATATTAATAGGTCTCGTGCTTGCTTACTTTGAAGCAGGAGCCTATATAAAAGCAAAAGAACTTGCGAATGAAATGCTCTTAAAAGGTATTGGCGATTATTTTCATATGGTCGATCTGTATCTGACCATCTTAATACAGCTGCATGAATATCAGGAAATTGTTTCAACCATTGAAGCCCTGTTTGACGAAAAAGAGATTCCACCGGACAGGCATGATCATTTCCTCACCATCCTGCAATTCAGCAAACGGATGGCTGACAATAGTCAGCAGGAACCAGTTGAAGAAGCAAAAAAAGAGACCCATCTGAAAGAGCTTAAACTATCTTCTCTAAAAAATTTAAATGAGCAAATGCTGGCGATTTCGAGTTTGGCAGAGAAAAATATTCGTCCCTATATGGATGAAATCAAAGAGTATTTAAACTCAGAGGATGGCCATCCATTCTTAAAAACTATGCTCCTGACCCTATTAAAAGAGCAGGAATATGATAAGGAAGTAGTGGTGAAAAAGTTTAATGAGGACTTAAGCATTGTCCCCACAGAACTTCCAGACATTCAAACGCAGCCGCGAATGAAGGAAATAGAAAATATACTAGAAGCAAAATTAGAAAATAGTGACCCTGTTCTATTTGAAAATATTAAAGGGATGGTAGAAAGGATTTTCTTTATAAGTTATCCCTTTGAGCTCAAGCCTGAAGCTGTGTCGGCCTGGGCTGCGGCCTTTAACCTGCTAGTTCTTAATTATCTAGGCGGAGAACCAGATGCCGATGATATTTCAGATGAATACGAGATTTCTACCGAAAAAATAGAGCTGGCACTCGCAAAAATAAGAGAATTAGAAGAAATTTCTTATCCCAATATATAGGTAACTCTGTTGAAAGAAAAAAATCCTGTGTTATAATGTAAGGGTTGCATTGTGTAAAACTATCTTTTACATAAAAAAGGATCATGTACAAGGCATATCCTACCAATTTCGTTACGAATGAAATGATAATAGATTGTTGGAGGGAAATAGTATGACAGTAAAATGGGAAAAGTTAGAAGGAAACACGGGTGTCCTTACTGTTGAAGTAAGCGCAGAAAAAGTAAATGAAGGATTAACTGCAGCTTTTAATAAAGTTGTTAAGACAGTAAATGTACCTGGCTTCCGTAAAGGAAAAATGCCTCGTCCAATGTTTGAAAAGCGTTTTGGCGTAGAATCACTTTATCAAGATGCATTAGATATTCTTCTTCCAGAAGCGTACGGAAATGCAATTGACGAAGCAGGTATCGAGCCAATCGACCGTCCTGATATCGATATCGAGCAAATGGAAAAAGGCAAAGAACTTATCTTCAAAGCGACTGTACAAGTTAAGCCTGAAGTAACATTAGGCGAGTACAAAGGTTTAGAAGTAGAAGAGTTCGACACAACTGTAACTGACGAAGATGTAGCAAAAGAATTAGAAACTCTTCAAAGCCGTCAAGCTGAGCTTGTAGTGAAAGAAGAAGGTACGGCTGAACTTGGCGATACTGTTGTACTCGACTTTGAAGGATTCGTTGATGGTGAAGCATTTGAAGGCGGAAAAGCTGAAAATCATTCACTTGAATTGGGTTCTGGCTCTTTCATTCCAGGATTTGAAGAGCAGTTAGTAGGAGTAGCTGCTGGCGAATCTAAAGACGTAGAAGTATCTTTCCCTGAAGAGTACCATGCAGCTGAACTTGCTGGTAAGCCAGCAGTATTCAAAGTAACGGTTCATGAAATCAAAGGTAAAGAACTTCCTGCATTAGATGACGAGTTTGCTAAAGATGTTGATGACGAAGTTGAAACATTAGATGCATTAAAAGAAAAAATCAAAACTCGTTTAGAAGACAGCAAGAAGCACGAAGCTGAGCACAACCTACGTGATTCTTTAGTTGAAAAAGCGGCTGAAAATGCACAAGTTGATATTCCAGAAGTTATGGTAACAAACGAAGTAAACCGTATGCTTCAAGAATTCGAACAACGCCTGCAAATGCAAGGTATGAACCTTGAGCTGTATTTCCAATTCTCAGGTCAAGATGAAAATGCTTTACGTGAGCAAATGAAAGAAGAAGCTGTTAACCGTGTTCGCGTTGCGTTAACGCTTGAAGCAATTGCAAAAGCTGAAAACATTGAAGTATCTGACGAAGATGTTAATGCTGAGCTTGAAAAAATGGCTGGCATGTACAACATGACGGTTGATAACATTAAGGCAGCACTTGGCGGCGTTGATGGTATCAAAGGCGATCTTCAAAAGCAAAAAGCGGTTGAATTCTTAATCGAAAATAAAAAATAAATAAGTATTGTTAAAACATGGCACGATTTTATCGTGCCTGTTTTTATACATTTTTTCAATTACATATTATAATAAGGACAGGGAAACCTTTTTAACAAGCAGGCAGGAAAAACAGAATTACATAGCGAATTAAGTAAAACCAGCTTTATCAAAGATTTAATTTGTTGAAAAGTGGTTATGCTTAATGGGTACATAGGAATCATTTAAAGTGTGTCCAAACAAAAATCCGCTTTCACAAAAACATAGTTGAAGAAGGCTTTTTATTACCAGTCCGCTGGGTCCATGTGTTACAATGCAATACATACCACTGAATCGTATCGAAAAATGAAATGATTTTTGTTTGTGTTACGCAACTTTAAATAGTGTTACAACACGTTTTCAAGGGGTGAAAGAATTGTTTAAATTTAATGATGAAAAAGGCCAATTAAAGTGTTCCTTCTGTGGAAAGACACAAGACCAAGTACGTAAATTGGTCGCCGGACCAGGTGTTTATATATGTGACGAGTGTATCGAGCTTTGCACAGAAATCGTTGAAGAAGAGCTAGGAACAGAAGAAGAAGTAGAATTCAAAGACGTTCCAAAGCCGAGAGAAATCTGTGAAATTCTTGATGAGTACGTCATTGGTCAAGATCAAGCTAAAAAATCGCTATCGGTTGCAGTTTACAATCATTACAAGCGTATCAATTCTAACAGTAAAATTGATGACGTTGAACTTTCTAAGAGCAACATCGCTATGATTGGACCAACTGGAAGTGGTAAAACTTTATTAGCTCAGACATTAGCGCGCATTCTAAATGTTCCATTTGCAATCGCTGATGCAACGTCTCTTACTGAAGCAGGATATGTAGGTGAAGACGTTGAAAATATTCTTTTAAAATTAATCCAAGCTGCTGATTACGATGTGGAAAAAGCTGAAAAGGGTATTATTTATATTGATGAAATTGATAAAATTGCCCGTAAATCAGAAAATCCATCGATCACAAGAGATGTTTCTGGTGAAGGTGTACAGCAAGCATTATTAAAAATTCTAGAAGGTACGGTTGCGAGCGTTCCACCTCAAGGGGGACGTAAACATCCACACCAAGAATTCATTCAAATCGATACAACAAATATTTTATTTATTTGCGGTGGTGCGTTTGATGGAATCGAACCAATCATTAAGCGCCGCTTAGGTCAAAAGGTTATTGGTTTTGGTTCTGATGTTAAGCAACAACAGGAAATTACACAGAAAGAGCTTCTTTCTAAAGTATTACCTGAGGACTTACTCCGCTTCGGTTTAATTCCTGAATTTATTGGTCGTCTTCCTGTAATTGCAAGTCTTGAGCAGTTAGATGAGTCAGCATTAATTGAAATCTTAACGAAGCCTAAGAATGCATTAGTTAAGCAATATCAAAAAATGCTTGAAATCGATGAAGTAGAATTGGAATTCGAGGAAGGCGCCCTTAGTGAGATCGCGAAGAAAGCGATTGAACGTAAAACAGGCGCACGTGGATTACGTTCTATCATTGAAGGAATCATGCTAGATGTTATGTTTGACCTTCCTTCTCGTGATGATATTCAGAAGTGTATCATTACCAAAGAAACGGTCGTCGACAATAGTCTTCCAAAGCTTGTCTTAGAAGACGGAACCGTTGTAGCAGAAGAAAAATCTGCTTAAAATATGCAACCCTAGAGAACCCAGTATAATCGCTGGGTTCTTTTTTTTGCAGATTATACATGACAACAAAAACAGTTTCTTACAATTTGTGGTTTATTCCCTCTCTATGCAGGAAATACTTATAAACAACTACTTAAGTTTACTGTAGCAGGAGGGAAAATTATGAGTTGGACGGGGATTGCCTTATTTATACAGCTGTTTTTTGGAATTATCATTGGGCTGTATTTTTGGAATTTGCTAAGGAACCAACGGACACAAAAGGTTTCCATTGATCGGGAATCCCGTAAGGAAATGGAACAGCTTCGAAAGATGAGATCAATATCATTAACAGAACCATTAGCTGAAAAAGTACGTCCGACTAGCTTTCAAGATATTGTTGGACAAGAAGATGGTATAAAGTCATTAAAAGCAGCGCTATGCGGACCGAATCCTCAGCATGTCATTATTTATGGACCGCCTGGGGTAGGGAAAACAGCAGCTGCTCGATTAGTTTTAGAAGAAGCGAAGAAAAATCAAAAATCTCCATTTAAACAAAACTCTGTATTCATTGAATTAGATGCGACAACGGCTCGGTTTGATGAAAGAGGTATTGCCGATCCGCTAATTGGGTCTGTTCATGATCCGATCTATCAAGGTGCAGGAGCAATGGGACAAGCGGGGATTCCACAGCCAAAGCAAGGCGCAGTTACCAATGCTCACGGCGGTGTACTATTTATTGATGAGATTGGCGAGCTGCATCCGATTCAAATGAACAAGTTATTAAAAGTTCTTGAGGATCGTAAGGTATTTCTTGAAAGTGCCTATTATCATGAAGAAAATAATCAGATCCCTACACATATCCATGATATTTTTAAGAATGGACTGCCGGCAGATTTTCGCTTAATTGGTGCAACAACAAGAACTCCAAGTGAAATACCGCCTGCGATTCGTTCCCGCTGTATGGAAGTTTTTTTCAGAGACTTAACGCAAGAAGAAATCATTCAAGTAGGGCAAAAAGCAGCTGAAAAAGTGAAATTAGATATTAGTGAAACCGGATTAGATATTTTATCTACATATGCGAGAAATGGGCGCGAAGCGGTTAATATGATTCAAATTTCTGCAGGGCTGGCCATTACCGATGAACGAAATTTTATAAAAGACGAAGATTTAGAATGGGTGGCACATTCCAGTCAACTGTCACCAAGAATGGAAAGAAAGATTAATGCTGATTCCCGAGTTGGCCTTGTAAATGGGCTAGCCGTTTATGGTCCAAATACGGGGGCATTGCTGGAAATCGAAGTAACGGTCATCCCTGCCAAAGATAAGGGAACGATTAACATTACCGGGATTGTGGATGAAGAAAGTATTGGCGGACAAGGGAAATCCATCCGCAGGAAAAGTATGGCACGGGGTTCGATTGAAAATGTTATTACCGTTCTACGGTCAATGGGTGTACCAGCTGGTGATTTCGATATACATGTTAATTTCCCAGGCGGGGTTCCAATTGATGGTCCGTCCGCAGGAATTGCAATGGCAACGGGGATTTATTCTGCCATTTACAAAGTACCGATTGATAACAAAGTGGCGATGACGGGAGAAATCAGCATTCATGGAAATGTGAAGCCAATCGGCGGCGTATACCCTAAGGTAAAGGCTGCTCAAAAAGCGGGTGCCACAACCGTTATTATCCCTGAAGAAAATATGCAATCGATATTAAATGAAATTAAGGGAATCCGGATTGTTCCAGTTACTCATTTGAGTGAAGTTTTTGACGTCGCACTCGTCAATAATTTGGCGCACAATCAGGTGATTCCGGCTTCTATCGAGCTGTCTAAAAAAGAATCCATTTAACTTTCTTCACTTCGGTTGTCTGACCGAAGTGTTTTTTATGAAAGAAATCCACCTAGTTGGGGAAAATTAATTATATTGACAAGCAGATCTTGTAACTTTCGTATTATTAGACACATATTTGCAAATGAGATAGAATTGTACAAAGACGATTTCTGCTTTTATCAGCAAGAAAGATTGATTGATGCATGTGGAGGTGCAATTTAATGGCGAAAGAGAGAGAATTGATCGTCCCCCTCCTGCCACTTCGAGGGTTGCTTGTATATCCGACAATGGTCCTTCATTTAGATGTTGGACGTGAAAGATCGGTGGAAGCTCTTGAAAAAGCGATGGTAGATGACCATTTAATTTTTTTAACAACACAAAAGGATATTGCAATAGACGATCCTTCAGAAGAGGATTTATACCAAATTGGTACATTAACGAAGGTTAAACAAATGCTTAAGCTTCCAAATGGGACCATTAGAGTATTGGTTGAGGGACTAAACAGAGCAATAATACAATCATTTCATGATGAGGACGAATATTATGCTGTCAGCATTGTGACCTATGAAGAAGCAACAACAAAGGATGTAGAAGATCAGGCATTAATGAGAACAATGCTTGAGTATTTCGAGCAATACATAAAGTTATCTAAAAAGATCTCCGCGGAAACCTATGCCTCTGTGGTTGATATTGAGGAACCAGGAAGAATGGCAGATATTATTGCTTCACATTTGCCAATCAAACTGAAGGAAAAACAAGAAATTCTTGAAATGATTGATGTCAAGCAGCGAATGAATATGGTTATTTCTACTATTCAAAATGAAAAAGAAGTGCTTAATCTTGAGAAAAAGATTGGGCAGCGTGTGAAGCGTTCCATGGAAAGAACGCAAAAGGAATATTATTTGCGTGAGCAAATGAAGGCAATCCAGAAGGAATTAGGCGATAAAGAAGGCAAGACTGGCGAAATCGCTGAACTTACTGAAAAAATTAAAAACGCGGGTATGCCTGAGCATGTCCAGCAGACCGCATTAAAAGAACTTGACCGCTATGAAAAAGTGCCATCAAGCTCAGCAGAAAGTGCGGTTATTCGTAACTATATTGAATGGCTGATTACGATTCCATGGTCAAAGAAGACAGACGATGATATCGATATACTCCGAGCTGAAAAAATCCTCAATCAGGATCATTTCGGTCTTGAAAAAGTAAAAGAACGAGTGTTGGAGTTTTTATCTGTTCAGAAACTGACCAATTCCTTAAAAGGACCCATTTTATGTCTTGCTGGACCTCCAGGAGTAGGAAAAACAAGCTTAGCCCGTTCGATTGCCAATTCATTAAATCGCAATTTTGTCCGTGTGTCCCTTGGCGGTGTTCGCGATGAATCTGAAATTCGCGGTCATCGTAGAACCTATGTAGGGGCAATGCCTGGCCGAATTATTCAGGGAATGAAAAAAGCAGGTACGATTAATCCAGTCTTTTTATTAGATGAAATTGATAAGATGTCCAGCGACTTCCGTGGTGATCCTTCTTCTGCGATGCTTGAGGTATTGGATCCGGAACAAAACCATAATTTTAGCGATCATTATATCGAAGAAACATATGACCTTTCAAAAGTCATGTTCATTGCTACTGCCAATAACTTGTCAACGATTCCAGGTCCACTTTTAGACAGAATGGAAATTATTACGATTGCCGGTTATACAGAGATTGAAAAAGTTCATATTACAAGAGACCATCTGCTGCCAAAACAGATTAAAGAAAATGGTCTTACAAAAGGAATTCTCCAAGTCCGTGATGACGCGATTCTTAAGGTGGTTAGATATTATACCCGTGAAGCAGGAGTGCGGAGCCTCGAACGACAAATGGCTACCATTTGCCGTAAGACAGCAAAAATCGTTGTCTCAGGTGAGAAAAAACGTGTCGTTGTTACCGAAAAGAATGTAGAGGAGTTCCTTGGCAAACCTAAATTCCGTTATGGGCAGGCAGAAACAGAGGATCAAGTGGGAGTTGCCACTGGTCTAGCTTACACGACAGTTGGCGGAGATACGCTGCAAATCGAAGTTTCTCTATCGCCAGGTAAAGGAAGACTCGTGTTGACAGGAAAACTAGGGGACGTCATGAAAGAATCAGCCCAGGCTGCCTTTAGTTATATCCGTTCTAAAGTCGGTGAACTTGGAATTGAAGAAGACTTCCATGAAAAATATGATGTTCACATTCATGTTCCAGAAGGTGCTGTTCCGAAAGATGGTCCGTCTGCAGGTATTACAATGGCGACTGCTCTTGTTTCTGCACTCACTGGTAAAGCCATTCGCCGTGAAGTGGGGATGACAGGTGAGATTACGCTAAGAGGCCGTGTGCTTCCGATTGGCGGATTAAAAGAAAAAACACTTAGTGCTCATCGAGCAGGTTTAACCAAAGTCATTCTCCCTAAGGATAATGAAATGGATATTGATGATATTCCAGAAAGTGTAAGAAATGAAATAGAGTTTGTGCTTGTTTCACATGTCGATGAAGTTCTTCGGCATGCACTAATAGAAGGTGGATTGCAATGAAAGTAGTAAGTTCCGATATCGTCATCAGTGCCGTCAGGCCAGAGCAGTACCCCGAAACAGATTTGCCTGAGTTTGCCTTAGCAGGCCGTTCGAATGTTGGTAAGTCATCTTTTATCAATAAAATGCTAAACCGAAAAGGGCTTGCGAGAATTTCGTCAAAGCCCGGAAAAACACAAACGTTAAACTTTTATTTGATCAATGAAATTCTTCACTTTGTCGATGTTCCTGGTTATGGATACGCTAAAGTTTCGAAGTCCGAGCGCGCTGCTTGGGGAAGAATGATTGAAACGTATTTTACCTCCCGAGAGCAATTAAGAGCCGCAGTTTTGATTGTTGACTTACGACACCCTCCAACACAGGATGATGTCATGATGTATGATTTCTTAAAGCATTATGGAATACCCTGTATCATCATCGCGACAAAGGCGGATAAAATCCCAAGAGGGAAATGGCAGAAACATTTAAAAGTAACGAAGGAAACGCTGGATCTAGATGAAAATGATCAAATCGTCCTTTTCTCATCCGAAACGGGTGAAGGAAAAGATAAAGCGTGGTCTATTTTGCAAAGTTATATGTAAGAAAAAACGTCAGGCGGATTTCGCCTGACGTTTATTTTTTTCTTTTAAAAAGAAAGTAAATTCCAATAAGAATAATGACCGCAGGCCAAAACTTCCAAACCAAACTCAGACCATTTTGAAGTAATCCAAGATATTCGGCAACTTTATCGTAAAATAATAGCAATAATGCCAATACTAAAAAGAGAAATGCTTGAAACAAGCCATTATTCGTTTTTTGAAAACGAAGAAAATAGCCAATTGATATAAACAATACCAGCATGCCGATGGTATTGTTTGGCCAGATTAAGATTTTACCGGCTAAATGGTAATGAAGGCCAAAACCTGCGATGATGACTCCAGGTAAGATTGCTTCATGATCCTTTGCAGAATATCCCTGTCCTAAAAAAGCGATACCGATAATAATAAGAAGTGTCGGCCAGGAATACAATGTTTGTAGAGCCGTAAAGCCAGATTGCTGTAAAAATAGAAAGGCTCCAAAGCCTATAAGAATAATTCCAGGGAAAATACGCTGATTCTTCATTTTAACACCACTTCCAGAAAGGTTTACTTGAATCTAGTCTATTTTTTTGGTACTGTACATAAGATGATATATTTATTTATTACTCAACTTTTTTTTCCTATATATAGTAACATATAGTTTCGTTTTCTGTTCACATTTTTCGGGTAAATGTTGAAAAAACCCGTGTTATAATCAGACTAGTTAATAATGTATTAGTAGTTTTTGTATTACTTATTGGGGGTGTACTTCAAAAATGCATATTGTAGTGATCGGTCTAAACTATAAAACTGCCCCTGTGGAAATCCGTGAGCGGTTGACATTTAATGAAGCCGAGCTTGGGGATGCAATAAAAAAATTAAATACGAAAAAAAGCATCCTAGAAAATATCATTGTATCTACATGTAATCGTACAGAGATATATGCGGTTGTCGATCAGCTGCATACTGGACGCTATTATATTAAAGAATTTTTATCTGAATGGTTCGGCATTGAACAATCTGAGTTCTCACCTTTTCTTTTTGTTTATGAAGAAGACGGTGCAATGGAGCATTTATTCAAGGTGGCATGCGGCCTTCATTCAATGGTATTAGGGGAAACACAAATATTAGGGCAGGTTCGTACCAGCTTTATGTTAGCTCAAGAACTAGGAACGACAGGTACCGTCTTTAACCAGCTATTTAAGCAGGCGATTACACTTGCGAAGCGCGGGCATGCTGAAACAGATATTGGTGCCAATGCAGTCTCAGTCAGCTATGCTGCTGTTGAACTAGCGAAGAAAATCTTCGGTTCTCTTGAGAATAAGCATGTTCTCATTTTTGGTGCCGGTAAGATGGGTGAGTTGGCGGCGCAAAACCTGCATGGCAATGGTGTAAGAAAAGTTACCGTGATCAATCGTACGTTTGAAAAGGCGAAAGTTCTTGCTAACCGTTTCGCCGGTGAGGCCAAAACGATTGATAATCTTCAAAATTCTTTGATCGACGCTGATATCCTGATCAGTTCAACAGGAGCAAAAGATTTCGTCATTACAAAAGCAATGATGGAAAAAGTTGAGAAAAAGCGTAAGGGCAAGCCATTATTTATGGTTGATATTGCTGTTCCGCGTGACTTAGATCCAAGAATCGCAGAGCTTGAAAGTGTCTTTTTGTATGATATCGATGATTTAGAAGGAATTGTTGAGGCAAACCTTCAGGAGCGGAAGAAAGCGGCTCAAGTCATCATGCTGATGATTGAAAAGGAAATTGTTGATTTCAAGCAATGGCTCGGATTGCTGGGAGTAGTTCCTGTTATCTCGGCTCTAAGAGATAAGGCAGCTGCGATTCAATCCGAAACGATGGTCAGCATTGAACGCAAGCTCCCTCATTTATCGGACAGAGATATTAAGGTTTTAAATAAACATACAAAGAGCATTATCAACCAGCTGTTAAAAGACCCTATCTTACAAGCAAAAGAATTGGCTGCTCGTCCAGACGCTGAAGAGGCATTGGATTTATTTATGAAAATATTTAATATTGAAGAGCTTGTAGAAAAACAAACGAAAGCAGCCGAAACGAATAATGCAGTGGTTCATGTACCGCAGGCTTCCTTTCAGTCATAAGAGGTACTGAATATGTTTGACTTCCATATGACGCGGCTGCACGAATTGACAGTAGTCCTATATGCCTTCAGTGTGTTGTTATATTTTTTCGATTTCATTCACCATAACCGGAAGGCAAACCGTATCGCCTTCTGGTTACTTGCGTTTGTATGGGTTTTACAAACAGTCTTTCTAACTTCCTATATGTTAAAAACGGGAAGATTCCCTGCATTAACAATCTTTGAAGGTCTTTATTTTTATGCCTGGGTGTTGGTAACTCTATCACTTGGAATCAACCGTCTATTAAAAGTAGATTTCATCGTCTTTTTTACAAATATACTTGGTTTTATCGTCATCGCGATTCATACATTTGCTCCGATTAACCATGAATCACATGTCATTAGCAATCAGCTAATGTCTGAGCTCTTGCTTATACATATCACAATGGCCATTCTATCTTATGGGGCCTTCTCTGTGTCATTTGTCCTTTCCCTTCTCTATCTGATTCAATATGATTTATTGAAAAGGAAAAAATGGGGGACAAGGCTTTTGAGACTTGCAGATTTAAGCAAGCTGGAACGATCCTCTTATATATTAGTAGTAATTGGGGTTCCTATGCTGTTGTTAAGTCTAATCCTCGGATTACAATGGGCCTTTTTAAAGGTTCCAGGAATGCCATGGTACGATATGAAAATTATTGGTTCATTTATTCTATTAACCGGATACAGTATCTATTTATACCTCCGTATTGTTAAAAATATGTCAGGCAGACAACTAGCCTTTTGGAACGTCGGTTCATTTTTAATTGTATTAATTAACTTTTTTCTATTTGGTCAATTATCATCATTTCATTTTTGGTACTCGTAGGAGGCAGTCATGAGAAAAATTATCGTAGGTTCTAGACGCAGCAAATTGGCTCTAACTCAAACAAACTGGGTCATAGAACAGCTTAAAAAGCTTGGCGGCAACTTTGAATTTGAAGTAAAAGAAATTGTCACAAAAGGGGACAAAATCCAAGACGTTACGCTGTCAAAAGTAGGCGGAAAAGGTTTGTTTGTTAAGGAAATTGAGCAAGCCATGATGGATAAAGAAATAGATATGGCAGTACATAGTATGAAAGATATGCCAGCTATTCTTCCAGAGGGTCTTACAATTGGGTGCATTCCTTTCCGTGAGGACCACCGTGATGCACTAATTTCAAGAGATCATATTAAATTAATGGATTTGAGGCCAGGTGCGATCATTGGTACAAGCAGCCTTCGCCGCAGTGCACAGCTTTTAGCAAAACGCCCTGATTTAGAAATTAAATGGATCCGCGGAAATGTTGATACTAGATTACAAAAGCTTCAAGATGAAGAGTATGATGCTATTATCCTAGCTGCTGCAGGTCTTTCCCGTCTTGGCTGGGCAAAAGAAACGATCACTGAATTTATCGATGCCGAACTGTGTGTTCCAGCCGTTGGTCAAGGGGCATTATCCATCGAATGCCGTGAGGATGATAAAGAACTTCTTGAACTGTTTGAAAAATTCACTTGCAAGAAAACAGAAAGAGCCGTTAAAGCAGAACGTTCTTTCCTTCATAAAATGGAAGGCGGCTGCCAAGTGCCAATTGCTGGTTTTGCCTATATTGCTGATAATGATGAAATCGTTCTTAATGTCTTGGTGGGTTCGCCTGAGGGTAAGGAAATCTTCAAACAAGAACTTCGAGGGACGAATCCTGAAGAGCTTGGTATCGCCGCCGCTGACCTATTAATCGAAAAAGGAGCTAAGGACCTGATTGAGAAGGTTAAACGGGAGCTCGAAGGTCAATGCTAAAACCATTAGGTTTGAAAGACAAAAAGGTCCTGGTACCTCGTGGTGCAGGTCAGGCCAAATCCTTTTCACAACTTGTCGAAAAGTATGGAGGGATTTCAATCGAAATCCCTCTTATTGCATTTCGGCCAATTGAAATCACAGAGCAGCTACAATCTGCTATGAATCAGATTCATACATATGACTGGATTGTTTTTACTAGCAATGTCACTGTCGAAACGTTCTTTTCTTTTTATAAAAATATTAATCAAAAACCATTTCCGAAAATTGCTGTGATTGGCAGGAAAACGGAAGAGGTACTGCAGGAACAAGGATTTAAAGCAGCGTTTGTACCTTCCGCCTATGTGACCGAGGTATTTACGGACGAGTTCTTGCCTATAGTACCGAGTGGTTCGAAAGTGCTGATTCCAAAGGGAAATCTGGCAAGGGAATATATCTCTGCTTCTCTTAGTAACCATGGTGTCCTCGTTGATGAAATCGTTATCTACGAGACTTATATGCCTGATGAGAGTCGTGAAAAACTAGCAAAAATGCTTGCTGATGATGAACTGGATATCTTAATGTTCACGAGTCCTTCGACTGTTAATCACTTTATGAGCGTTGTAAAAGAGTATAAACTCGAAAATCATATAAAAAGATGTGTGATTAGCTGCATTGGACCCGTTACAGAGAAGAGATTACTTGGATATGGATTGCCCGTCCACGTTTCTCCAGAGGAGTATACAGTAAAAGAAATGATTAAATGCACGATTCAATTTTTAGAAAAATGATATTCGAAAATAGAATTTGGGGGTAAATATTAATGGAACTTCAATTTTCACGTCATCGCCGATTACGTACAAGCGCTAATATGCGTGCACTCGTTAGAGAAAACCACCTAACACCAGACGACTTCATCTATCCGTTATTCATCTATGAAGGTGAAAACATTCGCAGAGAAGTTTCTTCAATGCCAGGTGTATTCCAAGTGTCAATGGATAATCTTCAAGCTGAAATGGACGATATCGTTGTACATGGAATTAAGTCTGTTTTATTATTCGGTATTCCAACCACAAAAGATGAGTGCGGTACACAAGCATTTCATGACCATGGCATTATCCAAGTGGCAACCCGATGGATTAAAGAACATTATCCAGAAATAATTATTGTTGCGGATACGTGCTTGTGCGAATATACCAGCCACGGACACTGTGGTATGGTTGAAGGTGACAAAATTTTAAACGACGAGTCTCTTGAATTACTGGTAAAAACAGCCATCGCCCAAGCCGAAGCAGGTGCGGATATTATTGCCCCTTCGAATATGATGGATGGTTTTGTGGCAGCGATTCGTGCTGGTTTGGATGAAGCAGGATTTAAAGATATCCCGATCATGTCTTATGCAGTTAAATATGCTTCTGCCTTTTACGGACCTTTCCGTGAGGCAGCAGAAGGTGCACCACAATTCGGTGATCGTAAAACGTATCAAATGGACCCTGCAAACCGAATGGAAGCATTCAGGGAAGCAGAATCCGATGTAGCAGAAGGTGCTGATTTCCTAATCGTGAAACCAGGTATGCCTTACCTTGATATTGTTCGGGATGTTAAAAATAACTTTAATCTACCTGTAGTAGCCTATAACGTCAGCGGTGAATATTCCATGATCAAAGCAGCTGCTGCAAACGGCTGGATTGACGAGAAACAAACGGTGATGGAAATGTTAATCGCATTCAAACGTGCAGGCGCAGACCTAATTATTACGTATGCAGCAAAAGACGCGTGCCGCTGGTTAAAAGAAGACAAATAATAACGACTTTGAAAAGAGGAACAGATCATGCGCTCATATACAAAATCAGTAGAAGCATTTAAAGAAGCTCAAAACTTAATGCCTGGCGGTGTTAACAGCCCGGTTCGTGCTTTTAAATCTGTAAACATGGATCCGATTTTCATGGAAAGAGGAAAAGGTTCAAAAATCTATGATATCGACGGTAATGAATATATCGATTACGTATTATCTTGGGGACCGCTTATCCTCGGTCATACAAATGACAGAGTGGTTGAAGGAATTAAAAAGGTTGCTGAGCTTGGTACAAGCTATGGTGCACCGACATTAATGGAAAATGAACTGGCAAAGCTTGTGATTGAACGTGTACCATCAATTGAAGTGGTCAGGATGGTTTCATCCGGTACAGAAGCAACCATGAGTGCACTGCGCTTAGCACGCGGCTACACAGGCCGTAACAAAATTTTGAAATTTGAAGGCTGTTACCATGGACATGGTGATTCCTTATTAATTAAAGCAGGATCTGGTGTCGCTACACTTGGATTACCAGACAGCCCTGGTGTACCTGAAGGAGTGGCTAAGAACACGATTACAGTGGCATACAATGACCTTGAAGGTGTTAAATATGCGTTCGAACAGTTCGGTGATGATATTGCTTGTATTATCGTTGAACCAGTTGCAGGGAATATGGGTCTGGTACCGCCGCTTCCTGGATTCTTAGAAGGACTTCGTGAGATTACGACTGATAACGGAGCATTGCTGATTTTTGATGAGGTAATGACGGGCTTCCGTGTTGGCTACAATTGTGCGCAAGGCTATTTCAATATCACACCTGATATCACTTGTCTTGGAAAAGTAATTGGCGGCGGGCTGCCAGTTGGCGCTTACGGCGGTAAAGCGGAAATCATGCAGCAGATTGCTCCGGCAGGACCAATCTATCAAGCAGGTACACTTTCAGGAAACCCGCTTGCGATGACGGCTGGTTATGAGACCTTAAGTCAATTAACACCAGAGCATTACGAAGAGTTCAAGCGCTTAGGTGATTTACTTGAAAAAGGAATTACAGCAGCGGCTGAAAAATATGATATTCCTGTTACCTTTAACCGTGCTGGTTCGATGATTGGTTTCTTCTTCACCAATGAACCTGTCATCAACTATGAAACAGCCAAAACGTCTAACCTAGAGTATTTTGCTGCTTACTATCGTGAAATGGCTGAACAAGGTGTGTTCCTGCCACCATCTCAATTCGAAGGACTATTCTTATCTACGGAACATACCGATGAGGATATTGAAAAGACGATCAAAGCTGTAGAAATTGCTTTTTCAAAACTAAAATAACACTTTTTAAGGCACTCACCATTTATTTGGCGGGTGTTTTTTTATTCGTGTGAATAGTTAAATGCAACAAAACCCAAACTTTTTCACATAAGAAGGCTTTTTTATCATAAATAAAACTATTGGTTCATAGAGTGTAAGTGACATAGTGATTTTGCTTAAAAGGAAACGAAAGGAGGAGTCGCTTTGTCTCAGGAGAATCAATCGTGCCTGCGATTTTCCTTGGAGGAGTCATTGTGGTTTAGAAAAGGACAGGAAGTGGCTGAACTTGTGTCGATTTCTCTAGACCCGGATATCACCATCCAGGAAAATGATCAATACGTAACCATACGTGGTTCGCTGGAACTAACTGGCGAATATAGAAATGACGAAGAAAGTACAGTGGAAGAGGAAGAAAATGTACCTAACCAAAAGTATGTAGAAAGAGTGGATCCACAAGAGGAAGGTATTTGTGAATTCTCACACCGTTTTCCTGTCGATATTACCATTCCCAACAATCGGATTCAAAGCATTTATGATATCGACGTCATTGTGGAGTCATTTGATTATTCCATTCCAGAGCGCAGTTGTCTTAAACTGTCAGCAGAATTAACCATCAGCGGTTTGTATGATTCAACACAACAAGAGGAAGAAACTGAGGAACAAGAAGAGGAATATGAAGTTCTCCATCGTTATCAAGTAGAAGTTCCAAGAGCAGAAGAACAAGAAGAAGCGGAACCAGAAGAGAATCAATTTGAGGATACTTTCTTGTTTGAGGCTGAAGCAAGAAAACAGCCAGAAGAGGAAAAGGTTGAAGCTTTTCCAAAATTCCCAACCTTTACGTATCAAGAGCCTGAAGAAGAGGAAGAACCTCAGCAGCCACAGCAGCCTGTTGTTTTTGAACATGCACGAAGTGAAGCGAGTGAGCCCGTCCAAGAGGAAGAAATCCTCGAAAAAGCTCCAGTACAGCCAATTGCAGAACAAGAGGCAGAGCAGCCTGTAGAAGCAAAAGAACCAGTTCTAGAGGAGAGTTCTTCTTCGCCAGAGGCACCGCCGAAACAAGTCAAAAAGAAGGCCTCAAAGAAGAAAACCATGACATTAACGGAGTTCTTTGCCCGCAAGGAAGACAGCTCTGATCAAGCTAGAATAAAAGTTTGTATTGTCCAAAAGGGTGATACACTAGATAGTCTTGCCGACCGTTATGACGTATCAGTTCCTAATCTGCTGCGTTACAATAATCTTGAGCTCAATCAAGATGTATATGAGGGTCAAGTATTATATGTACCTGTCGCATTAGCAAAAAAATAATCAACCAAACAACATGGTGAGCGGGTTTTTAACCTGCTCACATCTTTTTAAGGATTTTGCTCTGGCTGAAAGGCAGATGAATGTTGATGCGCGACACATATCAGGTAGATTCACTTATACCCATTTTAAATAACTACCAAGTAAAACCTTATTTTGTTGAGGAACACGGCAATATTAAGAAAATCTATTCCAATAAAGGGACCTTTGCATTAAAGAAAATTGAACCGACAAATGGTACCGATTTTATTCGTCATGTTCACCTTCTTTACCAAAAGGGCTTCAATCGGATTGTCCCCATTTATCCGACCTTGGACGGAAGATATGCCGTTCTCCATGATAAAGCCTTATATTACTTAATGCCGTGGATGTCGAATGAAGTAAAGGAAGACCGGACGCAGAAGCACCAGCAGCTCTTTCGTGAGCTGGCAAGGCTGCACACGATTTCTGCTAAAGACATCACGGTGAATAAAGAGGAGCGGACAGAGCACTACGAAAAAACGATAGCTGTGCTCGATAAGAATCAGGAGTTTCTGGACGGATTTATCGGTGAATGTGAAAAAAAGACCTATATGTCCCCATTTGAATTGGTGTTTTGCTTGTACTATAACGAAATAAGTCAGGCACTTCGCTTTTCAAAAACCAAATTCGAAGAATGGTATGAAAAAACAAAGGAAGAAGAAAAAGCACGAATGGTTATAACGCATGGAAAAATATCATCCGAGCATTTTCTTTATGACGATAGAGGGTACGGCTATTTTATTAACTTTGAAAATGCCCGCTATGGCTCGCCGATTCATGATTTATTACCATATTTATCTCGTTCGTTTAATACCCAGCCACAAAGAAATGATGAAGCCGTTGAATGGGTTTACCACTACTTTAAATTTTTTCCCTTCAAGACAAATGAAAAACTGCTATTCTTTAGTTATTTAGCTTATCCAATTCCAATTATCCAAGTAGTCGAACGCTATTATAAAAAAGAACAGCCAAAAAACGAGCTGAAATTTGTCCGAATGCTCCAGCGCAAATATTGGCATTTAAAGAATTCCGAATATGTAGTAATGAGAATGACGGAACTCGATGAGCAAGAAAAGCAGGCAAAAGAAGGAGCCCAGCAGCAATAAAATTGCTAATTGGGCTCTTAAACAATTTCAAAATAAATCGATACGGCAATCGCAATAAACACTGCTAATAATAAGACGTCAAAGACAGTTGGTATAAATATTGTTCGGATTAATTGAAATATCGTAAACGGCAAAATCAGCTGCTCGCAAACTCTCCTGCAGGTTCGATACCAGGGAGTGTAGGAGTATTTGGTGATAAATTTCCTCCGCTTCATCTCTTCCTTCCTCTCCAAAATGGCATTTCTTTTATGTATATTCTTCCCACCTAATGAATTCCCCTATTTCCTTAACGTTTTTTACAAAATGGTATATAATATAAAAAAATTGGTTATCATTATTGACGTCTAGAACACTTTTTGGGTAGTATAAACAATATAATTAAAAACACAAAAGCACAGACAGGGAAGAGTACGATGTTCACCTGCTTTAAGAGAGGGATGCCATTAGCTGAAAGGTTTCCTAAGCAGACACTCGGAAGGTCGCCCTTGAGCTTCTTCAATGAACGGATTAACCAATCCCGCTAGTTGAAGACGGAGCAAATCCGTTATCCATTTAAGAGCCAATCATTTTTTATGGTTGGAAAAAAGGTGGTACCGCGAAGCAAACTCCATTCGTCCTTTTATGACGAATGGGGTTTTTTGTTTGTCTTGTTTTACTTAAGAGACAGAAAGAGAAATTAAGGAGATGGTCAAATGGAAACAAAGGAAATTACCATGCCGACTAAGTATGATCCTCAGTCGATTGAACAAGGTCGTTATGATTGGTGGCTAAAAGGAAAGTTTTTTGAAGCACAGAATGACGAGGGCAAACAGCCTTATACAATCGTTATTCCACCGCCAAACGTAACCGGAAAGCTGCACTTAGGGCATGCTTGGGATACAACATTACAAGATATCGTTACAAGAATGAAGCGAATGCAGGGCTACGATGTTCTCTGGCTCCCGGGTATGGACCACGCTGGAATTGCAACGCAAGCAAAAGTTGAAGAAAAACTCCGCAGCGAAGGCAAAAGCCGTTACGATTTAGGACGTGAAAAGTTCGTTGAAGAAACATGGAAGTGGAAGGAAGAATACGCCTCCCATATCCGCCAGCAGTGGGCAAAGCTAGGTTTAGGATTAGATTACAGCCGTGAGCGTTTCACTTTAGATGAAGGCTTGTCAGCAGCGGTACGTGAAGTATTTGTTACTCTCTATAACAAAGGACTTATTTATCGCGGCGAATACATTATCAACTGGGATCCATCCACGAAGACAGCATTGTCTGATATCGAGGTTATTTACAAGGATGTTCAAGGTGCATTCTATCATATGAAATATCCGTTAGCAGACGGTTCAGGACACATTGAAGTAGCAACAACACGTCCAGAAACTATGCTGGGAGATACAGCAGTTGCCGTTCATCCGGAGGATGACCGCTATAAACACTTAATCGGCAAAACCGTTATCCTTCCAATCGTTGGCCGTGAAATCCAAATTGTTGGCGATGACTATGTAGATATGGAATTCGGATCTGGCGCTGTTAAAATTACACCAGCACATGACCCGAACGACTTTGAAATCGGTAACCGTCATAATTTAGAGCGTGTTCTTGTTATGAACGAAGACGGCACAATGAATGACAGAGCCGGTAAGTACAAAGGGATGGACCGTTTTGAATGCCGTAAGCAAATTGTGAAGGATCTTCAAGAACAAGGCGTTCTTTTCAAAATTGAAGAGCATTTGCACTCCGTTGGTCATTCCGAGCGCAGCGGGGCAGTAGTTGAGCCATACCTTTCAACACAATGGTTTGTTAAAATGCAGCCGCTTGCGGATGAGGCAATCGCTCTCCAAAGTAAAGAAAACAAAGTGAATTTTGTTCCAGATCGTTTTGAAAAAACCTACCTGCGCTGGATGGAAAATATCCGCGACTGGTGTATTTCAAGGCAGCTATGGTGGGGTCACCGAATTCCTGCTTGGTACCATAAAGAGACAGGTGAAATATTTGTTGGACACGAAGCACCAGCAGATAGCGAAAAGTGGGAGCAGGATAAAGACGTATTGGATACGTGGTTCAGTTCTGCGTTATGGCCGTTCTCCACAATGGGCTGGCCAAATGTGGAAGCAGAGGACTTCAAGCGTTTCTTCCCAACTGATGTACTCGTAACCGGTTATGATATCATTTTCTTCTGGGTATCGAGAATGATTTTCCAAAGCCTAGAATTTACAGGTGAACGACCATTTAAAGACGTTCTCATACACGGTTTAGTTCGTGACGAACAAGGTCGTAAAATGAGTAAATCCCTTGGAAACGGCGTGGATCCAATGGATGTTATCGAAAAATACGGTGCTGATTCCTTACGTTACTTCCTTTCAACAGGAAGCTCTCCAGGTCAGGATTTACGCTTTAGCTTTGAAAAGGTTGAATCTACTTGGAACTTCGCCAATAAAATCTGGAATGCTTCACGTTTTGCCTTAATGAATATGGATGGCATGACCTACGATGAAATTGATTTTAGCGGTGAAAAATCAGTTGCAGATAAATGGATTTTAACTCAATTAAATGAAACCATTGAAACTGTTACAAAGCTTTCAGAGCGTTATGAATTCGGAGAAGCTGGCCGCGCTCTTTACAACTTTATCTGGGATGATTTCTGTGATTGGTATATTGAGATGGCAAAGCTTCCATTATATGGTGAGGACGAAGCTGCCAAGAAAACAACTCGTTCGATTCTTGCACATGTTCTTGATCAGACGATGCGTTTGTTACATCCATTCATGCCATTCATTACCGAGGAAATCTGGCAGAACCTTCCACACAGTGGAGAATCAATCACAACAGCAAAATGGCCGGAGGTAAATCCAGCATACAGTGATGAACAAGCTGCACAAGAAATGAAGATGTTAATGGAAATGATTCGTTCTGTTCGGAACATCCGTTCTGAAGTAAACACACCAATGAGCAAGAAAATTAAAATGCTTGTTAAGGCAAAGGATGATTCAGTTCTGAAGGCAATCGAAAAAAATCGTGCCTATATTGAAAAATTCTGTAACCCAGAAGAATTACAAATGGGAACCAGCCTCGAAACACCAGAAAAGGCTATGACGGCAGTCATTACCGGATTGGAAATCATTCTTCCGCTAGAAGGATTGATTAATATCGAAGAGGAAATTGCCCGTCTTACAAAAGAATACGATAAATTTACAAAAGAAGTAGAAAGAGTAGAAAAGAAACTCAACAACGCAGGCTTTATGAAAAAGGCGCCTGAAAGTGTTGTTGCCGAAGAACGGGCAAAAGAAAAAGACTATCGCGAAAAAAGAGCGTTAGTAGAGGCTCGTTTAAATGAGTTAAAAGGTTTATAATAAAAACAAATCGAGACGAGTCCTTCATTAAGGATTCGTCTTCTTTTAGAAAAGTAAAGTTGGGGTGCCAGAAATGTTTACAACCTATAACGAAGCCCTTGAATGGATTCATGGAAGATTAAGACTCGGCATTAAACCAGGTCTTGCCCGCATGGAATGGATGATGGAGAAACTCGGGTCTCCTGAATTAAAAATGAAAACCGTCCATATTGGCGGTACAAATGGCAAAGGTTCGACTGTAACCTTCTTGCGATCGGTTGTCGAAGCAGCTGGCTATTCTGTAGGTACCTTTACCTCACCATATATCGAACAATTTAATGAACGAATTTCAGTTAATGGCCAGCCGATCAGTGATGAAGAGATTTTGGAACTGACCAATGTAATTGTTCCGCTTGCAGATCAATTAGAAGAAACGGAGCTTGGCGGTCCGACTGAGTTTGAAGTCATCACAGCAATGTCTTTCTATTACTTTGCCAATGTAAATCAGGTGGATATTGTACTTTATGAAGTAGGTTTAGGGGGAAGATTTGACTCAACGAATATTATTCAGCCAATAGCTTCTGTTATTACTAATATTGGTCTTGACCATACGAACATCCTTGGTCACACGTACGAGGAAATTGCATTTGAAAAAGCGGGTATCATAAAAGAACAGATTCCTGTTTTTACTGCTGTAAAAAATCAGGAAGCCATTAAGGTAATAAAAGAACAGGCAGATAAAAAGCATGCTCCACTTTTTACATTGAACAAGGATTTCGCCATTACTACTCACAGTCCACGAGAAACTGGCGAGGTGTTTACATTAAGTAGTGCTAATCATCTATTCGAGCAATTAGAAATTAGCATGATTGGCCAGCATCAAACAGAAAATGCCGCATTAGCGGTTATGGCAGCACGATCTATCAATCATCATGAAGAATTTACAATCTCTGATCATGCAATAAGGACAGGCTTAAAGAGAGCGTATTGGCCAGGCAGGTTTGAAATCCTCTCTAAAAGTCCACTCGTGATTATTGACGGTGCGCATAATGATGAGGGAATTTCGGCACTTGTCCATGAACTTTCAAATCGTTATTCTAACTATACGATTCATATTGTATTTGCAGCATTAAAGGATAAAAAACTAGACCGAATGATATCTCAATTGGACCAAGTTGCGGATGAAATCTCATTTTTATCGTTTGATTTTCCACGAGCAGCAGAAGCGATTGATTTGTTTTCATTAAGTCATTCGAAAAATAAAAGGATCGGTGAGCATTGGGATTCTTATCTTTCCAAATGTATCCAAAACCTGCAGCCTGATTCCATACTAGTCGTTACAGGTTCCTTATATTTCATCTCTGAGGCTAAGCCGTATTTAAGTGAATTTTTAAAAAACAATAAAATTTCACTATGACAAGTTAAAGTATTTTTGATAATATTAGTATATCTCAATTTCAAAATAATGTAAGTGGGAGGGGGAGTGTAATGGCAGTTCAACCGAAAATGAAGAAAGCAATCTTTCTTGTTTGGTTGTTGTTAGTACCTGCAGGAATGTGGTTTACCTATCAAGCTTTTCCTCCTCACTTCTCAGGACAATGGTGGGATTTATTGGCCTTTTTGACGTTAACATCAGTCGTGGCATTTATGCCCATGGTCATTAATAATACTCCTATCTTTCTAATTCAATGGGTTTCACTTGCAACATTTTTAAGTTTTGGCTTGTTCATAGAAATGATTTTTGCCCAAGCGGCCGTTGTTTTGTTACTCTTAAGGCTGCGGGTTCCAAAGGAACAATATTTCCGTATCCCGCTAAATTTGATCATGTTTTTCCTTGTATCTTTGGTAAGCGGAGCTGTCTACTACGCACTAGGTGGTCAAACTGGCCCCAGCCTAATAAATGACCCACAAGCTATATGGCTTGCGGCGATATATGCAGTTGTAAATTACTTTTTGAATCAGGTTATTATCTCCTTTTATTTATACTTCATTTATAAAAGTAAGGAATCCTACTTTGGGAAGGATTTCATTGTTGAGACCATCACGACATTTATTACCTTGCCGCTAGGCTTTGTACTATATATGTTTTATAACCAACAAGGTTTATTAGCTTTATTAATCGTGGCGGTTCCATTTGTAAGTTTATCGGTCATTTTTAAGCTCTATTATTCAAGTCAAAATATCAATGAATATTTACAAAAAGCTGCTGAAATTGGTCATCAAATGGCAGAACGTCTAGAGGTTAATGGAGTGATTGACCTTTTTATTCAGAAGCTAAGTGAAATGCTTCCGGTTGACTACGCTTATATTTTTGATGTCATCAGTGAGGACGAGCTTCAATTAGTCCGCCGCATTCAGTGTGGTACTGGAATTACTATTGAGACAGCTAAAATTAAGAAAAATCAGGGCATTAGCGGTTATGTATGGGATAAGCGAAAAGGTTATTTATATCATTCAAAAAAAGATTGGAAACCTTTTTCTAAAGGCTTTCTCCCAGGTGATGCAGAAAGTGTATTAGCCGTTCCAATTGTCAGAAATAAAAAAGTCATTGGGGTATTAATGCTGGCTTCAAAGCGTAAAAGAGCATACGAAAAATCTCAGCTGATGATAGTGGATATTCTTTGTTCCTACTTTGCAGTGGCGATTGAAAATGCTAAGCATTACGAACTCACAAAAACTCAGAGCGAACGCTGTGCGTTAACGAAATTATATAATTATCGCTACTTTGAAAAAATACTGACTGATGAATTCAATAAATTATTTCAGTTTGAACGTAAAGTATTATCGTTGATTATTCTTGATATCGACCATTTTAAAGCTGTCAACGACACATACGGGCATCAAAGCGGAAATGAAATTCTGTGTGAACTAGCTGAAAGACTGTGTAAAATAGTCGGTACCAGTGGAACTGTCGCAAGGTACGGTGGCGAGGAATTTGTTGTGCTATTGCCAGAGGCTCAAAAAGAAGAGGCCTACCAGATGGCAGAAATGATCAGACAAGCCATCGCCAATTGGCCATTTACATTGCAGCATTCATTAGATCCTACTCAACACCAGGCGAAGATAACTGTATCGATTGGGGTAGCAACAGCGCCTGAGGATGCCGAAGATCCGTTGGCATTGATCCGACATGCAGATAGAGCGTTGTATGTTGGGGCGAAGAGGGCTGGGAGAAATCGGGTAGCGGAGTATTCTTCTTGTTAACAAAAGTGGGCTAGGAGAAGTAAAGATAAAAAGAAAAGGTGAAAGATTTTAGTGATACTAGCACTAATTTCTTTCACCTTTTCTAATATTAATTATAAGTAACATCATTTAGTACTGCATTTGTTAAGTTACCCCATTCAATACTGTTTAATGTAGAGGCTTCGTCAAACGTATTTCCACACATTGTCTTTAACCAATCTTTATTCGTAGATTCTGTTACATAATATATATTAGCATTTTCTTTTACTCTAGCAGGTGTAGAGAAGTCATACACCTTCCCCTTAATGATTAGCCCATATTGTTCTGGTATGGTTAATTCATCTTTTACTTTTAAGTCTCCGTTAACACACATTCTAGAACCACTTAATATATTTAATTTCCCATTAATTCTAGACATTGTATTATTAGTAATTTCAGCTGGAGTTCTTTTTCCACGAATAAATACTTTAGAACTTTTTTCTAAATCGAGGTGACTATTAATATCAAGCAGCCCGCCAACATAAAAACTAGTGTGATCGGTATTCTGAACATTACTTCCAATTGTGAGGTTGTGTTTCGTTTCTACAACTACATCCTTTGGATTATTAAAGTTTGAACCTAATTGCAATGAAACAGCATACATTTCTAATCCAGATCTATTGTTAAGATTCCCAGTAAAATTTAAACCAACTGTTGAATAAACTTTCTCGACATTTACATCGTTTTGACCAGTATAAGTTTTGATTCCGCCTACTGGCTGATCAATTATTACATCTGCACAGATGATATTATTATTCGTATTACCATTGTTCCCATTACCATTGTTCCCATTACTTTGGCCAATATTTGCAAAAGATAATGGATTCGTACATTCAGCTGCAACCGCTACATCTGGTCTTGTTACTTGTCCAAACGTAATTTCAGGGGCAGTTGCATCATCTGCTTTTATTATTTTTATATCACCAAGATTATCAATTGCCATTTCTACAAATAGTGTACTAACAGCATCCTCAGTACTATTTGGGTTAACTTTTGTACCCGTAACATTAACTCTTATTTTCAACAAATTGCCTATTGCTATAATATCAATCTTATCATCATCCTTAACAATGGAATAAGATGAGTTTGGATCTAACTGTTCGGGTGTAATATTTTTAATTCCGATTTTTAGGGATGATTTCATGTAATCTATTACTTGTGGTACAGATATTAGTTCTTTCCTTGCTACTTTTCCCTCAATGTCAATTTTAGTATTTTTTAAGATCTCTTGAATGGCAACATCTAAATAGGCTACTCCCATTTCTGCTAAAGCTACTGATTGAGATGTTTTCTCTACTTTTTGTGTCTGCTTAACGCTATTAAAGGCCATCGCCGTGAAGGTGAAACCTAAAACAGTAAAGACTGTTATAATTAGCATTACTGTAATGAGAGCATATCCTAGTTCGTTCTTAGAATTATTCACTAATATCCAACTCCTTTCATTCGATAAAGATAAGTACTCGTAGTTACTTTGTTAGTTGGATCATTGTTGTCTTTAACGGTAATTGTGAGACTAACATCATTCTCATTTGGATTTATTTTATTCGGTTCAGGATCACCTGCTTTTTTATTCTTAATATCGGAAGTAAATTCAAAGCACATCTGAGGATGAGTGAAGGTCTGAGTTTGTTTTTCTGTATCACTAATATCTGTTGTAACCGTTATCTCACAATTATTTGTTCCAGTGCTGGTTATCTCATACTTATTTTCTCCGCGATGGATAGTTGTAAGATTGGAAATAATAATATTAGATTCTTGGATCATAACGTTTTTTGAAGTTGCTTTTTTTGAAAAATTAAGACCTTGGAAGAAGATACTCCAAATGATTAAACTGACAATTGAGAGTATTGTTAAAGTAGCTAAAACCTCTACTAATGTTAACCCGCGTTCATCACGCATTAAAAACTCATCTCCTAAGTTTTACGTAGCCGTATGTTTCACTAACGACTGTATCTGTTTTATTTATGTTATATAGTTTTACAACAATAAGATGTGCGTTATAGATGTCGGATTCTTTACTAAAGTTTTTATTAATTTTAACGTTTACTAAAAAATCCCCGTTTACATACTCGAAATTATAAGCGTTACCGGTAATTGGTCTATACTCTGGAATAACCGATACATCTGGGGTAGCAAAAAAATTCTTTAATCTGTCATTGTCATTCTGCCATTTAAGAAGAACTTCTTTTGCTGTATTTATTCCCTGGTTTTTCATTTTGTTGTGATTATTCATCATTCCCATTTGTGGAAATATGTTCATTAATGTAATTAAAACTATAGACAAAAGAGTAATCGATGTTAAAACCTCTACTAAGGTAACACCTTTTTCACCCTTCAATATCTCCATATAATCCAGTCCCTTCTGGGCAGAAAATAGTATATTATAAATATAATAGATTCATATTAACAAATTTTTTAGACAAAAAATAACAAATTACAGTAATTATGACCTATAAATGTTTTCCAGCTTCTTTTAAACTATCCTAAAGTATTATACAATATCTAGTAGACGATTTTTGTCTATTTTTTGTATTTGCTAATAAAAAATATAACTTTTTGAGAGAAAATGTAGTTTCATAGTATATATGCACTAATAAAAAGGGATGTGAATGAATGCTACCAGTTATTTGGGTATTAGGTTCTATGCTATTGATGTTATTGATTCATTTGTTATTACCACTTGGATACACGAAAAAAGGAAAGTTTATCGTTGTGGTAACAAGTGGCTTGTTAGCAATTGGAGGACTTGCAGCAGTTACTTCCGTTCCTGTTTGGCAAACGTTTTTAGTTCTACTGGCTCTTTCTTTTTTAGCGGCTTATATGATGGATAGCCGTTTAGGGAAAGTTATGTATATGACTAAAGAGCAGTTCATTGAAGATATTGATTTTGAAGACACTAAATCTTCATCTACTCCAGCAAATCAGACTGAGAAAACTTTAGACATAGAATTGATGGATTTATCGGAAATGGAGATTACTTCCTCATCTTCTCCTGTTAATAAAAAAGATGAAAATATACTATCTGATGACTCACTAGACGAAGACATTTCCTTCTTACAGGAAAGAGAACTTGAAAGCATTAGTGAGGAAGTCATCGAGGATGACGAACTTGGGGTTGGTTATTTATCTGATATTGAGAGTCTACTAGAGGATAGTACCCAAGTAGTGGCCGATTTAAAGGAAGATGAGCTTGAATCACTTGAAGAGGAAGGCTGGCTAGATGAATTAGCTGAACTCTCTGTAATCAAGGATGAAGAAAAAACCCCTAATTTGGAACCACAATTGGAGGATTTTGAATTAGAAGAGTTGTTTACGGATAAAGAAGTAGCGGCATCAAAATCATCTGATAATAATGAAAGCAAATCAAGGAAAGTCCTTGAATTACAAAAGTAACTTTTAAAGAGGGGGGGAGCATAGAGTTTGAGCAAACATCAACCATTCATTAAATTATTTGTTGTACTATTTTTAAGTACAGCTGTTATTTTTAGTTCTTCCCATTTTGGTGCCAAAGCATTTCAAAATATAACCAATGATTCTGATGGAAAATACTCAGAGGGAACGACAATTGGTTCTATAAATATTTCTGGAAAAACAGAAAGTGAAACGATTGCTTTGTTAGAAGAAAAGTATGTGGAATGGGTAAAAAATACAATGTTTGAATTTCAATATAGTGAAAAAATAGTACCATTCGATATGAATCTTTTTAGCTTTGATGCAGCCCAATCGGTCTATGCAATTAAGGACGGACAAGGAAATGCAGTTTCAATGACCATTGAGCTGTTACCGGTTGAGGAACAAATACAGTTACAATTTCCAACGATTAACACACAAGAACTTGAACTGACGAAGCTTTTAGCTGATTTAACAAACACAGCGTCAAAATTTGAAGCTGGTTCTTATCTACTTAATTTGAATAAAGATTATCTACTAGTTGAAGCGAGCAAAAAAGATAATGTCATTAGTAAATCTATTGTGAGATTAACAGATGTCCCGAATGACTTAGGTTCAATACTTAAAGCTAACCCTGAGTTTCAAATTGCTGAAGGTGCAACTTTCTCTTTGTTAGAATTCGCTAAACTGCAAAAAATTGAAAGTTCAGCTTCCTTAAGTATTATTGCAACTGGTATCTATCAGTCAGTTTTACCAACTAATTTTAAAATACTTGAAAGAAATATCAGTAATGCACTTCCGAATTATACAGGAGTAGGATTTGAAGCGAAGGTTAATGTGGTTAATGGTGCTGATTTTATAATTGTTAATCCTAATACAACTCCATATACGATAGATCTGAAATTAGAAAATAAGGATTTAATCGTTACCCTTAAGGGAGAAAAGTTACTATACGATTACAAAATTAGCAAAAAAGAGGAACAGCAATTAAAACCAAAAACGATTGTCCAATATAGTCCATTCCTGCTGCCTGGGCAAACGAAGGTAGAATCGAATGGTTTAGATGGGCAAATTGTTAAGATTTTCCGTGAAACCTATCAAGGAGAACAAATGATAACGAGTGAGTTATTATCGGAAGATTATTACCCACCTGTATATCGTGTCGAAGTCCATGGTTTAATAGGAACACAGCAGGCTTCTACCGTAACACCAAGCTCAGCAGCAACTAATCCTACTGGAAATCCATCAACAACATCTTCGGAAAGTATCGAACAGAATTCAGATGATGACCTTTGGGGGAAACCAAATGAACAACCAAAATAATTTAAGTAGTGATAAAAAATGAAACAAACACGTAGACGACTAGGAGATTTATTAATTGAGGAAGGGTTGATTACACCGGAGCAGCTTCAATCAACATTAGATGAAAAAGCTCCCAATCAAAAAATAGGGGACGCCCTTCTGCAAAAAGGATATATTACGGATCAACAGTTGGCGGAAGTATTAGAGGTTCAGCTTGGAATTCCGAATATCAATCTCATGCAGTATCCATTTGATACGAACCTTTTCTCACTTATATCAAAAGAAACAGCAAGACGTAATTTAATTGTTCCTTTGAAAAAAGAAGGTAATAAACTTTACGTAGCGATGGTTGATCCGATGGACTTCATCGTAATAGATGACCTCCGTCTATCAACAGGCTTCCAAATTGAAACCGCAATTTCAACCAAAGAAGGTATCTTAAGGGCAATTAATAAATATTACAATGTTGATGAAGGACTTGAGGAGCTATTTGATGAACTTTCACCGAGTGAACGAGGCCGTGACGATGATATTAATGACCTCGATTCACCGATTGTACGTCTAGTAAACCAAATTTTAACCAATGCGGTTATACAAAAGGCAAGTGATATTCATATTGATCCACAGGAAACGAAAGTGGTTATTCGTTACCGTGTGGATGGTGTACTCCGAGTTGAGCGAGTATTGCCTCGTCATATGAGAAGTGTCCTAACTGCAAGGGTTAAAATTATGTCCAATCTTGATATAACTGAACACCGGATTCCACAGGATGGACGGATTAAAATAAATCTTGACTTTCACCCTATTGATCTCCGTGTTTCTACTCTGCCAACGGTTTACGGAGAGAAAATTGTTATGCGGATATTGGACATGGGTGCGGTCCTCAATGATTTAAACAAGATTGGTTTCAATGCGCTTAATCTGAAGCGGTTTTCGGAGATGATTGAGCAGCCAACAGGGATTGTCTTGATTACGGGGCCAACAGGATCAGGTAAGTCTTCAACCCTTTACGCCGCTCTGAATCGTTTAAACAGCGAACAAGTAAATATTATTACGATCGAAGATCCTGTTGAATATCAGCTTGAAGGAATTAATCAAATTCAGGTAAACACGAATGTGGGAATGACATTTGCAGCTGGATTACGCTCGATTCTTCGACAAGATCCTAATATTATCATGGTCGGAGAAATTCGAGATAAAGAGACTGCAGAGATTGCTGTACGAGCATCTTTGACGGGTCATTTAGTGCTAAGTACGCTGCATACAAATGACTCACTAGGTACAGTGACAAGGTTAATTGATATGGGGGTTGAACCATTTTTAATTGCCTCTTCCCTAACAGGGATCGTTGCTCAGCGGTTAGTGCGTAAGGTGTGCCGTGACTGTGCAGAGGTTCAGGACGCGACGAAACGTGAAATAGATATATTCGCTCGTCGAGGAATGAAAATTGAAAAAATCACTCGCGGAAAAGGCTGTCAATCCTGTAATATGACTGGCTATAAGGGAAGGGTTGCCCTTCACGAAGTGCTCGTCCTCAATGATGATATGCGCAGGATAATTATGAATGAGGACTCAACTCATAAATTAAAAGAGGTTGCCATAAAAAATAAAACCATCTTCTTGATTGATGATGGTTTACTAAAGGTAAAACAAGGTTTAACTACCACAGAAGAAGTATTGCGTGTAGCTATCTTGGAGTAGGAGAACAAACATGATGAGAGAAAAAATAGAGAATATATTGCGGGCGGCGCTGGAATTTAAGGCATCAGACATCCATCTGACTGTTGGTGTCCCGCCCATCTTTCGTATTAATGGGGATATTAAACGTTACGGGAAGGACATATTGCTTCCTGCAGACACAGAGGAAATTGCAAAAATAACGATTCCTGAAAATATGTATGATTTATTTAAGGAAAAAGGGGAACTCGATTACTCTTATGGAATTCCTGGAGTTTCACGTTTCCGTGTTAATGCTTATCATCAACGGAAAAGCGTGTCATTAGCGCTAAGGGTAGTTGCTTCAAAAACGCCTACCATTGAAGAACTAGATTTGCCTAAAATTATTCCGGAGCTTGTTGAAAGACCGCAGGGGCTAATTTTGGTGACAGGTCCAACTGGTAGTGGTAAATCAACCACACTTGCTTCCATGATTGACTATGTGAATCGAACGATGCGTAAGCATATTGTCACATTAGAGGACCCAATCGAATATCTCCACAAGCATGCAAACTCGATCATTGACCAGCGTGAAGTGGGCTTTGATACGCAATCCTATGCTAATGGTTTAAAAGGCGCCCTTAGACAAGACCCAGACATCATTCTAGTGGGGGAAATGCGTGACCTAGAAACAATCGGAATTGCCATTACGGCTGCGGAGACAGGACACCTTGTATTGGGGACACTTCATACATCCAGTGCTCCATCAACGATTAATCGTATAATCGACGTATTTCCACCTGCACAGCAGCCGCAAATTCGGGTTCAGTTGGCGTCAGTTTTAGTTGGCGTTATTTCCCAACGTCTATTTCCAACAGTTGATAAGAAAGGACGTAAAGCAGCAACAGAAATTCTTGTTAATAACCCGGCTATCGCAAACTTAATTCGAAATGAAAAAATACACCAGATTCAAAGTACAATGCAAACGTCACGTGCCCAAGGAATGCATACGCTTGAGATGAGTATTAGAGACTTAATTGACCGTAATCTAATTCAAAAAGAAGCAGCAAATAAATATCTACAAGAAAAGATGATGCTGGATGGCTAGATTTAAATATTCAGGCCGTGACAAACGAGGGAAAAAAGAGGGAACGGTAACCGCTGCTTCCAGAAGAGAGGCAATGGCTAAACTAAAAGAAGATGGTATCCGAGTCATTGAAATGAAGGAAGTACCTGAAACTCTTATGACAATGGAGTTAACAATTGGAAACCCGGTAAAGCTTCAGCATTTTGTTATTTATTTAAGGCAGTTTGCTACTTTAATAAAAGCAGGAGTAACCGTTGTTGAAGCAACAGAGATTCTAGCAGTTCAGACAGAGAGTAAAGCGCTGAAAAAGGCATTAATAGCAGTAGAACAGGACTTACGTGAAGGGAACCCTTATTCCGAGTCAGTTGCAAAGCATAAAAAGATTTTTAACTCAATGTTTATTAACATGGTTAAGGCTGGCGAAGTTGCAGGGAATATGGATGAAACATTAGAAAAGCTGGCAGACGATTTTGAAAAGCAGCATGATACTGTAGCCAAAGTGAAATCTGCCTTAACCTACCCTGCTGTAATCGGGATTCTAGCAATTGGAGCAGTAATCTTTTTACTAGTTGGGGTGGTTCCAACATTCGTTACAATGTTTGAAGATATGGGTGCTGAACTTCCAGGAATTACGAAATTCGTCTTAAATGCTAGTGGATTTATGCAATCATTTTGGTGGTTAGTTTTCCTTATTATATTAGCTTTTGTATTTGCAATTATTTATATGAAGAAAAATAGAAAAACTAAATATTATTTAGATTATTGCCTTTTAAGAATGCCGATATTTGGTAATATGCTGCAAAAAGCTGCATTAGCACGAATGATGCGTACGCTTAGTTCTCTATTTTCTAGTTCCGTTCCTATTTTGCAAGCAATGTCGATTGTTGAAAAGGTTGTAGAAAATGAAGTGATTGCTAAAGTAATTCGAGAATCTCGAAATTCTCTTGAGAAAGGTCGCTCAATGACAGAACCAATGATGAATCATTGGGCTTTCCCGCCATTGGTGACGCAAATGATATCTATCGGTGAAAGCACTGGAGCATTAGATTCGATGCTATCTAAAATCGCTGAATTTTACGAGAAAGAAGTTGAACAAGGGACAGATCGGCTTAAATCGTTAATAGAGCCTATCATGATTGTATTCCTTGCTGGTGTAGTCGGTGTCATTGTCCTTTCAATTATGATGCCAATGTTCTCGATGTTTGACCAAATGAGCTAATGTAACAAAATATTAGAGAATATTACAAATATGTTAAAATTAAGACAAAATGCGATAAAATTCTCTTTTCAATAGCTTACATTTATTGTATACTCATAGAGAAATATTACTAGGTTCATAGGACCAGGAGGAGATGGAATATGTTAAAAAAATTAGGTTCAAAACTTAAGGAACAAAAAGGTTTTACATTAATCGAATTATTAGCAGTAATTGTTATTTTAGGGATTATTGCTGCAATTGCAATTCCAGCAATAACAAGTGTTATTGGTAAATCTGATAATAAGGCAAAGGTACAAGAAGGTATACAAATAATCAATGCTGCAAAGTTATATGTTGCAGATACGAGACCTGCAGCAGGTGATATAGACAAGGTCCAATTAGTAGAGTACCTTGATAAAGTACAAGATGATACCTATGAGGTAGCTATTGGCTTAACTGCATCCGGAAAATATACGTATACTTTAAAAACACATGAGGCAGTTGCTCTTGCTGACCAAGACGACCCTAGTGACGGTGCAACAGAACAAGAATTATTAGAATACACTAAGTAACAATGGAATTTATTATCTTCATTTATGGTATCATTTTTGGGTCTTTTTATAACGTAATTGGTCTCAGAGTACCATTAAAACAGTCTATTGTTGCTCCACGCTCATCATGTCCAACCTGTGGGCACCAATTAAAACCGTATGAACTGATACCAGTAATGTCATATCTAATTCAAAAAGGGAAATGCCGCGGCTGTCAGTCGCGGATTTCTCCTATCTATCCTTTTTTTGAATTTTTGACTGGCGTTTTGTTTGCAACAGCACCTCTTGTAATTGGATGGTCCGGGGAATTAGTGGTAGCACTTACCCTAATTTCAATGTTTATCATAATTGTAGTATCTGATATTCACTATATGATCATCCCTGATAAGATCTTAATCTGGTTTGCAGGGATTTTTTTATTGGAACGAATTGTTTGGCCGCTCTCACCTTGGTGGGACAGCCTGCTCGGAGCCGTAACTGGTTTTGTGCTCTTGCTCATCGTTGCGCTTGTTAGTAAAGGCGGCATGGGGATGGGAGACGTTAAATTATATGCATTGCTGGGTTTCGTCCTAGGCTTTAAACTAGTACTTTTATCCTTCTTTTTTTCTACATTATTTGGAGCCGTCATTGGCGGTTTGTTGCTTATTTTTAAGATTATTAAAAGAAAGCAGCCGATTCCGTTCGGTCCATTTATTGCAGCCGGGACATTAACGGCTTATTATTGGGGTTCGGAACTCATCGATTTATACTTACAGTTTCTTAATACAGCTTTTTAAGTAAGGGGTAATTATTATGGCATTTTCCCTCTTTTCATCAAAAAATCGAATAGTTAACCTGGTAATAAATGACCATTCGGTTCGTTTTGTTGAATTAAAACAAGCGAACCCCCCTGCTGCACAAAAATGGTGCGAACGCTTCCTTCCCCCCGGAATTATTACCGAAGGGAAGATTACGGATATTGATTCGCTGGCAAATATACTGGAAGAGTGTATAGACGAATGGAAAATTAAAGGTCGTCAGGTACGTTTTCTTGTTCCTGACCCACTAGTGATTATCCGTAAAGTCTCTATACCTGCTGATATTCAGGATGATGAAATCAAGGGATATTTATATTTGGAACTTGGTTCTAGTATACATTTACCATTTGAAGAACCAGTCTTTGATTATTTTCCACTCGCTAATAACGGGAAAACAAAGGACCTGCTTTTGTTTGCTGCCCCAGAACAATATGTAATGGAATATGCAGAATTATTCTCTAGTCTGAAGCTGAACCCAATTGCAGCAGATATTTCGCCGCTGGCATTGTATCGTTTATTCCATCAAATCGGACAAGCTGGAGAAAATGAGGTTTTGTTTACGGTACAGTTTGACTTAACAAGTGTTAACTTGTGCATTTTTGAAGAGACTGTGCCTCTTGTCATGAGACAGTTTCCACTTCCTTTTGATATGGATAAATGGGATATCAAACAAGACATTGCCGGCTCGATGTTATTTAAATACACGGGGGATACAGAAGAATTAGTTCTGCAGTTTGAAGATATATTAAATGAAATTAATAAGTTAGTAGACTTTTATCGCTACACACTATCGAACGAAAAAAAGGATATAACGAAGTTCCTTTTAAATGGCGACCATCCAATGCTGACGGCGATTTTTGACGAAATGAACGAAAGATTTGAAATACCTGTTGAGAGGATTGAACAGGAAGGAATTGAAAATGGTAAAACAGGAAGCGTACCGGCTAATCTATTATTATCTTTAGGTCTCGCTTTAAAAGAGGTGAAATGATGTTAGTCGAAATTAACCTGCTTCCCCAAAAAGAACCTAGAAAAAAAAGCTTTTTTATTATTATCGCTGCTATGGCAGTTATTTTTCTATCCCTAGGCACTTATTATTTCTTGCAAATTCAATCAACTAAAAATGATATTACTTATATGGATAGTCAAATCAAAATGACAAAAGATTTAGAGGCGATAGAAGAAAAGAATACAAATAAAAGTGAATCAGAATTATCTATTACACTTTTAAAAAGTGCTGTTGAGTGGGCTAATAGCTATCCGATTCAAACCATCCCTGTTATGCAGCATTTGACAGGTTTATTGCCAGAACGTGGTTTTATCCAAACCTTTGCTTATACAGAGGCTGGTACAGTCACTATTTCCGTTCAATTTGATAGTGCAAGAGAGGCTGCATATTTCTTAGATAATTTAAATGAATCTGAATGGATTGATGATACTAATCTTAGTTCCTTGACTACCAAGGAGCAAGAAGAAACCAAAGAAGCAGCACCATCAACCGCTGCTACACAGAGTACTGACGGACAACAACCTAGTACGAGCGTAAATAACCAATCGATCGTTGTCACAACAGACCCGAATAACCCAAATAGTATTATTATCACTCCAGTTGATCCTAATACTACCGTTGCTGAAGAAACAACAGCTGTCGCTCAACAGCAGAAAGTGGATGTGCTACCAAGGTATATTGGACAATTTGAAATTAAATTCAATAAGGAAACGATTAAGAAGCTACTCAATAAAGGGAGCGAAGATAAGGAAGGAGTGACACAATCATGAAACTAAGTTTTTCAAAAAAGCATAAACTTATTTTATTGGTTGGCCTTCTTCTTATTGTCTTGCTAGTTGTCTTTGCGCAATTCTTTAAGCTTTCACCATTGAAATCTGATTTAGAATCAAAAGAACAGACATTGGCTACTGAAAAAAAACTACTAGAATCCATTACACAAAAAAAGCTAGATGAAACAAAAAAGGTAACCGAAGATACAAGAGAACTGCAAAAAAAGGTACCCGTCAGCCCGTTACAGGAACAGTTTATTTTAGATCTAGAGAAGGCAGAAAATGTCTCAAATAGTAAGATTAGCAGTATGGCTTTCTCAAAAGATGCGGATGTACCGATGACACCAGAAACTGCTGATACAGCTAATAGTGCGGAGACTACAGAAGTCCCTGAGGTTAAAACCGTTCAAGAAACTACAGCAGAACAGGCGACTCCAGCACCTACATCTGGATTAAAGAAATTAACTGTGAATCTTAGTGTCGAATCACCTGCGTATGAAGATATTGAAAAGCTTATCGCAACACTTGAATCATTAAAGCGAATTGTCGTTGTTGAATCAATCAATTACTCTGGCGGAGAAGAAATAACGACCCTTGATCCCGAAAAAGGGAAAGAACCAATATCCTATACTCTTACCGTTTCGGCTTATTACTTGCCAGGTTTAGACGATTTAATCGCAGAGCTTCCGAAAATCGAGTCGCCTGCACCGGCCAATAAGAAAAATCCACTAAACGCATTTTCAGAAGCTAAATAGAATTCATATCTTTTCTACTGAAATTGATAAAATCTCAATTCTAATAAAGTTGAAAACTGAAAAAATTGGCGAAAGCATTCGATAACAAGACGACAAAAGTCTTGTTATTTTTTTTTGTCTTTGTGATAGGATGGTAGAAATTGCTATTGGTAGAGGGAGGAGTACAAGTTAGTGGACAAGCCGAATCGTGGCAATACCATCAAAATAAAGCTAAATGGAGAAAGTCAAACTTTCTCGGAAGAGCCCATTAAGAAGGAACAAGAATCTAGCAAAGATTCTTTTACTAATGTGATAAACATCGACGACGATTTCAACGATCAGGATGTTTTTCTTGAGACTGCAGCAGCAAAGGAATCGATCGATGAAAGCTTTGATTGGATTATTCCGGAATCTGCAGAAAACGACATTCAGGAATATAAGGTTGTCAGCAGCCAAAATCAGAAAAAAGGCGGGAAAAAGAAGCCTGCTTCCTTCACAACCTTTTCCATGAAGCGTAATGGCGGCGTGTTAAAATCTATTATTGTTACAGCTGTTTTTGCTATCTTGATTGGGACAAGCTTTGGGGTCCTTATGCTTAAGTTAGTCATTAGTGAAAACAGTAAACCAGCAGTAACTGAGCCGGTGGTTGTAGATAAAGGGTCTGAGAAAGGTCCAGAAGCAACCGGAGGAAAGAGCGGGAGTTCTATCGTTCTTGGGGCACAAACATTGTTTATCGTCCAAGGGGGAGCTTTTTCGACTAAAGATGCAGCATTAGATGGGGCGAACCAGGCAAAGGGTAAAGGTGCACCAGCACAAACGCTGGCAATGAACGGTAATGAATTTTTGTTCTTAGGTGCGGCGGACTCTATTGAAACTGCAAAACAACTAGAAGGACATTACGAAGCGAATGGCTTTGATGATGTTCTCCCAAAACAAATACCCATTGCTGAAAAGACAGTATCAGATATAAATGAAAACGAAAAAAGCTTTTTAGAAGCTGCTCCAGCTATTTATCAACAACTTTCGAAGGTCACTTCCAACGCAATTGTTTCTGGAAATATAACATCGGAAGCTAGTAAAGAAGTCTCAGGGTTTGGAAATCAACTAAATCAATCAGCAGACAAGCTGAAAAATGAAAAAGTAAAAAATCTAAATAAGGAATTATCAAGTGCATTGGAGAAAGTCGAAGCATTTCAAGAAAAGAAGAATAAAGATAGTTTGGTTGAAGCACAACAGCATTTATTAAATTATCTTAGTATTTATTATTCACTGTAGTCGACAAAAGCTGATATTTTCCGGGAAATTATCCTTGAATAATGAGCCTGTCTATTTCGGACAGGCTTTTTTTATTGATATCGAAATATTTTGAATTTATATCTTAGCAGGTACTTTGCATAATTTGACAATTTTCTTCGAACTTTAATGATATAAAAATTGTTTGCTTCTACAATTTCTGATACGATTAACGTGTATCTCCCTAAATGATGCAAAAGGTAAGGTGATTAAATGCAAAACCTCATTTTAGCCTCTTCTTCTCCACGGCGAAAAGAACTTCTAGAAAACCTCCGTTTAACATTCACGATCTCAAGCAGTGAAGTAGATGAAAGCTTTGATCCAACGCTTTCTCCAGAGGATGTAGTTATGGATCTTGCCGAGCGAAAAGCAAAGGTCATTTTTAAAGAAAACCCAGAAGCATTTGTCATAGGTTCCGATACGATTGTCGTTTCCGATGGTCAAGTTTTAGGAAAGCCAACTGACGAGGCAGATGCCAGAGGTATGTTAAAAAAGCTTTCTGGAAAAAGGCATGATGTTTACACCGGTGTTTCCATATTGTCTCCAAATGGAACAACGCGCTTTTTCGAAAGAACAGAAGTTTGGTTTTGGGAGTTAACGGACGACGAAATCAATTTTTATGTACAAAGTGGTGAACCGCTTGATAAAGCAGGTGGATATGGTATTCAGCAGCTGGGGAGCATGCTTGTCAAAAAAATTAATGGAGACTATTTTGCGGTTGTCGGCCTGCCGTCAGCAAAGACCTATCGCGAACTAAAAAGGCTGGGCTACCAGATGTCGTAACAGTTATGTAGTTCTTTAACTCCCTTTCAAAGGGAGGAATTAGAATGTCAACCAATTCATTAATGATCAGGGATTTCCCTCAAGACGAAAGACCTAGAGAGCGATTTATTCAAAATGGTCCAGCCAGTTTATCGAACCATGAATTAATTGCGATCTTACTTAGAACCGGTACGAAGGATGAAAGTGTTCTTCAATTATCCAACCGGTTGCTTACAAATTTTGAAGGATTACGGCTATTAAAGGATGCCACCTTAGAAGAAATGACTGAAATTAAGGGGATTGGCCAGGCAAAGGCTATCCAAATTCTCGCTGCTGTCGAAATTGGCAGGAGGATAACGAACTTAAACTATACTGACCGCTATGTGATTCGCTCCCCTGAAGATGGAGCCAATTATGTGATGAATGACATGCGTTTTTTATCACAAGAGCATTTTGTTTGTTTATACCTTAACACAAAAAACCAAGTGCTCCATAAACAAACAATCTTTATAGGGAGTCTAAACGCTAGCATTGTACATCCTAGGGAGGTATTTCGCGAGGCCTTAAAACGTTCAGCTGCCTCTATCATATGCCTCCATAACCACCCCAGTGGTGATCCCGCCCCAAGCCGCGAAGATATTGAGGTAACCAAAAGGCTTGTGGAGTGCGGGAAAATGATAGGAATCGACGTGCTCGATCACCTCATTATCGGCGAAAATAAATTTGTCTCTCTCAAGGAAAAAGGATATTTATAATACTATGATTTTTTTAATCGTTGAGATATAATAATGTTTATGATTTTTTAGGACATCTTTCGTGTTAATCATATAAATTTACTAGAAAAATTACATGAATAGAAGGTATATTCACTTACCTTTAGCTATTTGGTATCAGAAAGGGAGATACAACTATGTTTGGAATTGGGACAAGAGACCTTGGTATTGACTTGGGGACTGCAAATACCCTTGTTTATGTAAAAGGTAAAGGGATTGTATTAAGAGAGCCATCTGTTGTGGCGATGCAGACAGACACAAAATCCATTGTAGCGGTTGGTAATGACGCGAAGAACATGATTGGTCGTACACCAGGAAATGTTGTTGCGATGAGACCCATGAAGGATGGAGTTATTGCAGACTTTGAAATTACAGCAGCCATGATGAAACACCATATTCGTCAGGCAATTAAAAGTAAGAGCATTTTCTCCGGTAAGCCGTATGTAATGGTATGTGTGCCATCAGGGATAACGGCTGTTGAGGAAAGAGCTGTTATTGACGCAACACGTCAAGCTGGTGCTAAAGACGCCTATACGATTGAGGAGCCATTTGCAGCCGCTATCGGCGCAAACCTTCCTGTATGGGAGCCAACCGGCAGTATGGTTGTCGATATTGGCGGCGGTACAACCGAAGTAGCGATTATCTCTTTAGGCGGAATTGTTACGAGCATTTCCATTCGTGTTGCCGGTGATGAAATGGATGAAGCAATTGTTACGTATATCCGTAAAAATTATAACCTTATGATTGGTGAACGCACGGCGGAAGCCATTAAGATGGAAGTTGGATCTGCAGGTGACTCTGAAGGTATCGATAATATGGAAATTCGCGGACGTGATTTATTAACTGGGTTGCCAAAAACCATTGAAATCACTGCGAAGGAAATTGGTGTGGCTTTAAAAGATACGGTCTATGCGATTGTAGAGGCTGTAAAAAATACATTAGAAAAAACACCGCCAGAGCTTGCAGCGGACATTATGGACCGGGGAATCGTCTTAACAGGCGGTGGTGCTCTGCTTCGTAACCTGGACAAGGTGATTAGTGAAGAAACCAACATGCCTGTTCTTATTGCCGAAAACCCGTTAGATTGCGTAGCAATCGGCACAGGAAAAGCCTTAGACCATATTCAACTTTTCAAAAACAAAGCAAAAGAAACTAGATAACAAATAATATTGTAGTGTTAAAAATAATAGTTGTTTGGAGCGGAAGGCACGAAGATTCCTACGGGGTCCCCTCGGACCGCCCTAAGGTGTGCGAAGTGCCTGGAGCGGAAATCAACTTACACGTTTAACATAGACATAAAAATAGAGGTGTATAATCATGCCACAGTTCTTTTTGAATAAACGATTGATCGTTTTGCTGGTTAGCATAATTGTTCTCGTGGCATTGATTGGGTTTTCGTTGAGGGAGAGAAGTAAACTATCCTGGCCGGAGCAGTTCTTAAAGGATACTGCCGGCTTGGTTCAATCCCTGGTTTCAAAGCCTGCTCATTTGGTTGCAGGTTTCTTTGAAAATCTTCAGGACTTGCAAAATACATATGAAGAGAATAAAGAATTAAAATCACGGATGGAGAAACTTGTTAGCCTTGAAGCACAGGTACAGGAGCTGGAAAAGGATAATAAAGAGCTGCGTGATATTCTCGGTGAAGAAGAGACCCTGAGAGATTTTGAACCTTTACAGGCAACCGTAATAGGTAGAAACCCTGATCGTTGGCATGAAATGATTATTATCAATAAAGGAAAAACAGATGGAATTAAGAAAAATATGGCCGTTGTCACGGCTCATGGTTTAATTGGTAAAGTTAAAACGGTCAATCAATTTAGTTCGACCGTTCAACTGTTGAGTGCCATGGATCCGAAAAACCGGATTTCAGCCATTGTCCAAGGCGAAACGAATGTAAATGGTCTTGTCGAAGGCTACGATAAAGAGAAAAAGGCATTGTTAGTAAAAGCTATTCCGTCGGGTGTAGAAATTAAAAAAGGACAAAATGTCATTACATCCGGTTTAGGCGGTGTCTTTCCTCAGGGCTTGCCAATTGGTAAAGTGATTGAGGTAAAGCCTGATCAATATGGATTGAACCAAACTGCTCTAGTAGAACCGGGTGCAGATTTTTACGATTTAGAAAATATCATTGTGATTACAAGAACAATGACTCAGCCTACTAAAGGGGAAATGGGCGCAGGAGAGGAGGAGGATTTGTGAAGAAATTCCTACTTCCTCTTTTGTTTCTATTCCTTTTCTTATCAGAGAGCTT
Organism: Neobacillus sp. NPDC093182; assembly: GCF_044754045.1. Lineage (NCBI taxonomy): Bacteria > Bacillati > Bacillota > Bacilli > Caryophanales > Bacillaceae > Neobacillus > Neobacillus sp. NPDC093182. The sequence goes on along the minus strand of NZ_JBIVOI010000001.1, from coordinate 620,723 downwards.
GTATGCTCAATATGCTCCTCCTGAGGTGTTTGGTCACAGTTATATTTTGGCGCCTCACTTTCTGTTCGGAGGTATCTTGTTCCTTGCCATTTATGCAGGCAGGAAATATGGAATCATTTATGCTGCCATTTTTGGACTTTTATTTGATATCGTGTGGATCGAAATTATTGGCATTTACTTTTTTCTTTTTCCATTCATTACGTACCTTATTTCGAAAATCATGCACGTATTGCAGACGAATATCATTGTCGCATTTTTTGTGTCTCTAGTGGGAATTGCCCTGCTGGAATTAGGTGTCTATGAAATGAATTTTTTAATCCATATCACCACACTTGAATTTATGAGTTTTCTTGAAATGCGTTTTTATCCTTCACTCATTTTAAATGCAGCTTTCCTGTTGATTGCAGCGTATCCTTTCAAGCGTCAGTTTGAAAGTTTTGCAGAAAGCTTACGAGATGAATGAGGTTTGTATTTCTTTTTAAAAAAAGGAGAATACATAAAGCGTGTCGAATTGTATAATAAAAGTGTGTCTCTGGCTTAATAGATGCCTATTTCCATGGCATGAATGTGTTTCTTATTATTTGAGGTGAGTTTTCTCCATGAAAAAGCGACAAAATGTTACGATTAAAGGTACGAAGGATGGAATTGTCCTTCATCTTGATGATACCTGTTCCTACGAGGACCTAAAAAAAGAGCTTGATGAAAAACTTTCGGCAAATCAAACAACTGAAGTTGAGCGGCATTTAACTCCTGTTAAAGTCGATGTCGGCAATAGGTACTTGAATGATGCTCAACGTGAAGAAATAAAAAATCTCATTCGCCAAAAAAAGAATTTAGTGGTCGATGATATTGAATCCAATGTTGTCACAAGAGCAGAGGTGGACAAGCTTAAAGCGGAAAATGAAGTCGTTACCGTTTCGCGCATTATCCGCTCTGGACAGGTATTAGAAGTTCCAGGAGATTTATTGCTCATAGGGGATGTTAACCCAGGTGGAACGGTGATTGCTGGCGGAAATATTTTTATCATGGGCACCTTAAAGGGAATAGCCCATGCAGGAGTTTTTGGGAATGATCAAGCCGTTATTACGGCTTCAAGTATGCAGCCTTCACAGCTGAGGATTCACGATTGTATCAATCGTGCACCCGATAAAGCTCAAAACACTGAAAAACGTGAAATGGAATGTGCGTACATCGACGATAACCATCAAATCATCGTAGATAGATTGCAAGTTTTAATAAATTTAAGGCCTAATTTAAATAGATTCGAAGGGGGACATTAATGTGGGAGAGGCAATAGTAATTACATCCGGTAAAGGCGGCGTCGGAAAAACCACGACTTCTGCTAATATAGGTACAGCGTTGGCCCTTCAAGGCAAAAAAGTATGCTTAGTAGATACCGATATTGGCCTTCGAAATTTAGATGTCGTTATGGGGCTGGAAAATCGAATTATTTATGATCTTGTGGACGTGGTGGAAGGTAGATGTAAAATCCACCAGGCGCTCGTAAAAGATAAGAGATTCGAAGATTTATTGTATTTGCTTCCAGCAGCGCAAACAGTTGATAAATCAGCTGTTAAGCCAGAACAGATGCACAAACTAATTAATGAACTTAAGCAAGACTATGATTATATTATTATAGATTGTCCTGCAGGAATTGAACAAGGTTTCCAAAACGCGATTGCCGGGGCGGACCGTGCCATTGTAGTTACGACTCCTGAAGTGTCTGCTGTACGAGACGCTGATAGAATCATTGGTTTACTTGAGAAAGCTAAGACCGTCGAGTCACCGAAACTTGTGATTAACCGAATTCGAAACCATATGATGAAAAGCGGCGATATGTTAGATGTGGATGAAATCACTACACATTTATCTATCGAGTTAATTGGTATTGTTGCAGATGATGAGGAAGTAATCAAAGCTTCCAATCATGGTGAACCGATTGCCTTAAATCCAAATAGTAAAGCGTCCATCGCCTACCGTAACATCGCAAGACGCATTCTCGGGGAATCCATCCCCTTACAGCCATTAGAAGACAAAAACAAAAGTGTTTTTGGTAAAATTAAACAATTCTTTGGTGTTAGATAATAGTTGAGCCTGCCCATTAAACGTGGACAGGCTTTTTAGTTGTTCCCAGCTAATATTCAAGTAAATGAACAGTAAGTGCAGCTCTATTATATCGTGGCAGTTTCCCTCTAGGAGCAAACGTATCAGCAATAAAAATCCCTATTGCATCTCCAGCATACAAGTAAGCCTGTACATTAATGCCCGTGACAGTGGTTATCCCGTTTGCGTCAAAGGTAGAACCAATCAGGGGGTCAGATCCATCAGGCTGACGGTTGATATTAAATAATGCCGATTGTTCTTCTTCTAAAATAACGGAGACATCTGCTGTAATCTGATAAACACCTGACTTGTAAACGGTTATTCTATTTTCTGCAATTTCAGGTCTAGTATTTTGGTATGGTCCGGCTATCGTAAAGTCTATCAGGTCACCGGCCACAAGCGGAATAATTTTCTCATCTGGGCTATCTTGTTTATATAATGATCCATAAGTAAATGGCTTTACGTTTTTGGTTCTCATATGTTTCCACCTTGGTTAAACAGGCAACTTCAATCGCCTAATTCTTCACATTTAATCAATTGAGGATATGAAACGCCTCTGGAAATGGAATATACCATTGCTCGTTTTGAAGATAATTTTTTAATAAGATATTCTACTTGAGGTGTAAGTTCCAGCGTTCCGCACGTATAAAAATCCAGGGATACATACCTTTCTTCTGGCCATGTATGAATCGATAAATGTGAAGTGGATAAAACTAGTACCCCTGTTACACCTTGTGGTTCAAATTGGTGGAAGTAAGAGTATAAAATCTCCATATTTGCATCAAGAGCAGCCTTTTTACACATTTCTTCTAAAAACTTAATGTCATTTAAATGGGCAGAATCGCACTCAAATGCGTCAATGATAATATGCTTTCCTTCTTTGGTCAAAGTCTCATCATTCCCCTCGGTTTTCCTTTGTATGTTATCGTATGGGATTCAGTAAAAATAAATTGTACGGTTGTCCATGTTTTCGCTAAATTATACTTAAAAAGGGGCTCTACTCATTGAGCAGCTAAATTGAGTAGAGCCTTTTTGGTTGGTTATCTTCGAAGCTCTTGTTTATAAATTTCATGTAATTTTAGGTTCGACAAGGTATTCATTTGTGAATTTTCCTGAACTGACCGGAATTTGGACGGAAAGACAAATAATGTTGACAGGTCTTTAGGGAGTGTTTGATGAGGAACTACTACTTTTCTATTAGATAAATGAAGTGGCTTTTTTGACGCCATGTGAAATCCCCAATCACCGAATGAAGGAACTTCGGTATGGTAACTCCTAACATGCATTCCAGTCCCTTTTAGTGATAACCCAATGCTCCAGTAAACAAATGGTGCATACTCAGGCGAATGAGATTGACATACTAGAATGCCATCCTCCGTTAGAAGATTTGATAATTTGCTAAAGAATTCTACCGTATACAATCGGCTCAAAATTTCATCGCCTGGGTCTGGCAAGTCCACAATGATGACATCATACGGGGCAGTTTGTTCTTTTTGGAATACCTGGATATCTTTTTGATGAACGGAAACCCGCTTATCATGGAGTGCTCGTTGGTTTAGGGACGCTACCTTTGGTATATTACCAGCCATGTGAATCATTAATGGGTCGAGGTCCACTAAGTCAATATGCTGCACATCAGAGTATTTAAGAACTTCACGAATGGCAAACCCATCCCCGCCGCCAGCTATCAGAATACGTTCCCGTTTTTGTACCATGGAAAGGGCCGGATGAACAAGAGCCTCGTGATAGATTTGTTCATCTAAAGAACTAAATTGAAGCTGTTTGTCTAGATATAGACGTACATCATTGGTCTCTATAATTTTTACTTGATTCCCTTTAGTTCCTCCTTCATAAAGTAACCGATGCGGATTGGAGAGTAGATGACGAAGTTCTTTCAAGTCTTCCGGTTCTTGGATGTCCTTTGAACTTGCTGAAAAAAGTTTGTGGAGGTGTAACGTTTTGATTGAGTTAACTCTTGCTTGTTTCCTAACAGATCTCACCCGTTGCGAAAACGTAAACCATGATTTTAAATCTTCAGGAAGTGTACGATTTTGTATATTTTCTCTCCATTTTAACTGTTTCTTCGTAGCAAGATGAAATCCGCAGTCTCCAAACCAAGGAACATTAACATGATAGTTGAGAGTATATAGGGAAGTACTCTGTAAAGTTTTTTCAATACTCCAGAATGCCACCGGATTGTCTTCAGATGACGCAGACTGGATAACCAATATACCGCAATCAGTTAAGAGGTTGGACAATATTTTAAAGAATTCTTTTGTGTATAGTTTGCTAGCTTCCTTCGTTTCCGGATCTGGAAGATTGGCAATTATTACATCGAAGGGCTGCTGTTTAGTTAAAAGGAAATCATTTATGGTGCCATGGGCAAAATGAACGCGATTATCAAAAAAAGAACCCTCGTTCAATTCGGAAACTTGCGGTGTTTTCTGGGCAGCTATAAGGGCTGCGGGAGAAAGGGATACTTGACTAACCTCGCATACACTCGAATATTTGAGGACTTCTCGCAGTGCGAATCCGCATTCATCCCCGATAATCAAAACACGTTCATGCTGGTCTGATAAAACAAAAGCCGGATGGACTAGTGCTTCATGATAGATCCGTTCATCTAAGCTATTCCATACTAGTTGATCATTCTGGTACAATCGTATATTCTTTGTTTCTAGCAAGAGCACGTCCTGGTACGGACTCTTACCCTCAAAAAGAATTTTGTGAGGACCTTGTAATAATTGCTGTAATTCAATTAAATCGTAAACATCCCCACGAAAAGAATCATGTTTGTCACTGGTAGACAAAATTATTCACCTCTGTTTATTTAACTTACAGCCATTATATGGATAAGCCATAAAAATGTGCGACTTATCCACAAATAACATGGAAGTTTCAATAGAGGTTAATGCACACTTTTATGTTACGGGACGTTGCTATTTAAAACAATTTATCTCAACTTTTTGGGGATAACCGCAGGTAAAAAGCGTGTTCACACAAAAAAAAGGCTGCCACAAATTTGAATTTTGCGACAGCCTTAGAAATTCCGAGAAATATATCGTAGGGATAACGATTACCTGCCTAGGTCTATTGTAAACCGTAAGGCAGCAAACCTTCCTTTTTAACCTTTATACGCCAAACCTCATTTTTCGATGACTCGGTAACATACAGATAGCCATTATGAAAAGTCAGGTTAGTAGTAAATGTTCCCGCAACTTCAGGTAGGCGAATCGTACCGTACTTAAATCCACTTGCATCAATTATGACAATTTCACCAGCTTGGAAATGTGCTACATAAAGATTACCCTCTTTATCCACGGCTAATCCATCTGGACCAATCCCGCCTTCAAACTGAGCGAAAGCAAATGCTATTTCCCGCTGATCTTTTGCATGCTTTGATGGGACGGAGATAATTCGATTGGTGCCAAACTCCGAGATATAAACACGCTGTCCGTCAGCTGAAATGGCTATACCGTTTGGATAAGCAATACCTTCCTGAAAAAGCTGCGCCTCGGAACTATTTGGCGGCAGATAGAAGACACGGCCCGTTGGCTTTGTTGCGCTTGAACCCATTGGCTCTGTAAAGTAAACTCCTCCTGCGTCATCAAATACCAGGTCATTAAGTCCTCTTAAAGGAGAGCCGCTGTATGAATTAACAATGGACGTACGCTCTCCAGTTTTGGTGTTATAAGCATATAGTTCTCCCGTGAGGTCAGTGATAAAAAGGCGTCCGTCATTATGAAACTTTGCCCCTACAGGAATTTTATATTTTTCACCTACAATTGAAACCTTATCGCCCTCGACCTTCATGATTTCCCCAGTGGCCGGACTGACCATCCATATTTGGCCATTGCGATCAAAATTAATCCCTTCCATAAAGCCGCTTCCGGTGGCTACCTTTTCCCATTTGCTAGTGGGATGGACAATTTCAGAAATGGTGTGTCTATCTTTTGTGGGAACAGGCTTTGAAGGATATAAGGATTTTGCACCAGTCATTGTTACAGTTACAAGGGAGACGATTATTAATAGTGTTAGTGTTACGATTCTTTTTCTCATTTTTAAAAATTCCTCCTTTATCACTTGTTTTGCTTTCAAGTTTTGTGGATTACTAATTTCTTTAAAAATCATACGTAACTTAATAATCATTGAAAGCGCTATCTAAACATAAACTTAGCATTCTAATAATGGTATAACAACGTTAAAAACTATCGAAATTTTTACAAAAAGTAGTAACATTTTTATAGTATCTAGCGAATGTATTTTGTTAAATACATAGTTATGCTATGGTCAAATGTAGGGTGAAAAGTGCTGTTTGAAAAAAGTTAATAGCATAAAACCAAAATCTTCTTAAAAATATCAGAGTAGTCATACTCTTAAGGACAACCTCATAGACTTGTACAAAAAGGTCTCTAAAGGTTGGTGGGTATAATGCGGTCTACTCCTGAAGAAATACGGCGACGAATCGCAAAGCGGAAAAGGGAACAAGGGTCATCAGCAAAAGGTCCAGAACGTGAAATTACTTGGCCGGGGGATGATGAAAATGGATATAACCATTATTCCTCATACGAAGCAGGCAAGGATGATGGTATTCATCCTTTATTTAAGAAGGAAGTTTTCATCTTTAAAATTTTGGCATCAGCTCTGTTGTTCCTTGTCATTGCCATTATGTTCCGAGAAAACACTGCAACATTTGCTCCTGCAAAGGATTTTGTGTTGAAAACCATGGAGCAGGATTTTAAATTTGCGACAGTATCAAAATGGTACGAAGACCAATTCGGTAAGCCATTAGCTCTTCTGCCGTTTACAGATGAAGAAAAAGGCGGCGAGAAGAACGTAGTAGAGAAGAACCATGATATACCTGTATTTTCAGGGAAAGTCCTCGAAAACTTCGAGAAAAATGGACAGGGGATTATGATTGAAACAGCAAATGGTGCTGCCGTTGAAGCGATGAAAGAAGGAAATGTTATGTTTGCTGGTGTTAAGGAAGACACGGGTAAAACCGTCATTATCCAGCACGCCGATCAAACGCAATCTACCTACGGTAATCTCGAAGAAATAAAGGTTAGTTTATATGAATTTATTGAAACGGAAACGGTCGTAGGCACAGCCTCAGAATCAACGGGTGAAGACAAAACGAAGGGTAAGTATTATTTTTCTATCAAAAAAGGCGATGATTTCATCGACCCGATACAGGTGATTCGCTTTGAATAAAGCCATATATTTATTACAACAGGTCTATATCCATCCTTTGTTATGGATTGTCATCGCCATATCGATCGCTACAGCGCATTTCCTCGAGCTATGCCTTTTAATCGGCATCATTTTTGTACATGAAATGGGGCATGCTGCTGCGGCTTCTTTTTTTTCATGGAGAATCAAAAAAATCACTCTCCTTCCCTTTGGAGGGGTAGCTGAAATGGAAGAGCATGGGAACCGGCCGTTAAAGGAAGAGGCCATTGTTGTTCTCGCTGGACCGATTCAGCACATTTGGATGGTGGCAATAGCCTTTGCGCTATTCTCCTTTGAGGTTATTCCTGAAGATATGTTTCAATTATTTTTTCACTACAATGCTATGATTTTTATCTTTAATCTGTTTCCAGTCTGGCCGCTTGACGGTGGAAAGTTGATATTCATGTTTCTTTCCTTAAAAAAATCATTTCCGATTGCACACCGTTTAACATTAATCATCTCTTTTTTTAGCATTGCGATCTTTTCATTTCTTACGCTTATATCTGCACCAGAGCAATTAAATGTCTGGATTATCGTTGGTTTCTTACTCTTTTCTCTTTACCACGAATGGAAACAGCGACGCTATATTTTTATGAGATTCCTGCTCGAGCGCTACTATGGTAAAAAAAGCGACCTTCAAGCCCTAAAACCAATCCAGGCGAACGAGCAGGACCTGCTGATCGACGTCTTAGAAAAATTCCAACGCGGCTGTAAGCATCCGATTATTGTTGAGAGTGATGGCAAAGAAAAAGGGATGCTGGATGAAAATGAACTCCTGCATGCTTATTTTACTGAAAAAAGGTTAACAGATAAAATCAGCGACCTTCTCTTTTCTTACTAAAAGGTTATAATATAGTCAATTAGTAAAAAAGTGAGGATGTTAGATTGGAAAAGTTAATTGTTAATGCAAATTCTAGGGAAAAGAGATTTGCTTTCGTTCGAAATGATACAGTTGAAGAGATAATTTTTGACCGGCCAGAGCAGAGATCTTTGGTCGGTAATATTTATTATGGGACCGTAACGAAGGTTTTGCCTGGTATGAATGCGGCGTTTATCGATATTGGCGAAGAGAAAAATGCCTATCTCCATCGTGATGTACTTGCTTCATATGTTTTATCACCGGAACGGAGTATCGAAAAAGAGAAGAAAGGTGTATCATCCTTCGTTCATCAGGGAGAAAAGTTATTGGTACAAGTTGATAAGGATGCGACAGGCGTTAAAGGTGCTAGAGTGACGGGGATCATTGAGATATCTGGAGACAACCTTATATATATGCCTCAAGGGCGCTATGTGGCAGTCTCTAAAAAAATTGTTGATGAAAAGGACGCTCTCCGAAGTTTTGGTATGAAACTGAAAAGTGAAGAAGAAGGCCTAATTTTTCGGACATCCAGTACCTCAGCCACTCAAGAGGAAATGGAGCATGAACTGAGCACCTTACGAACTCAGTATGCAGAACTAATGGTGAAAGCTGCGTCTTTTAAAAAGCCAGGGATTCTATATCAAAAAGATACCTTTACCGAATTGGTACTTGAGTCTGTCATGAATATGTCATTAGGTGAAGTTTTTGTTGATGACCTCTCCCTAAAACAGCAAATACAATCGAGAAACCCTAATTTAAATGTTACCTATTATAATGGGAAAGAAAATATCTTCACCGTTCATCGAATTGAGCATGAAATTGCTAAAGCACTAAAGCGAATCGTCTGGCTCGACAATGGTGCCTATTTGATATTTGATGAAACAGAGGCTTTAACCATCATTGACGTTAATACCGGGAAATTCTCCGGTAAAAATGACTATCAGGATACAGTGGTGAAAACCAATTCCCTGGCTGCGATTGAGATTGCCCATCAGCTGAAATTGCGCGATATAGGCGGTATAGTCCTGATTGATTTTATCGATATGAAAAATGAAAAGGACAAGCGTTACATACAAGAAACGATTGAAAAAGAATTCCAAAAGGATAAAACGAGAACCAAAATCATTGGTTTTACTGCACTTGGTATTCTGCAGTTAACAAGGAAGAAAACAAAGGTATCTCTTTCAGAAGCGCTTCAAGTCAAATGTCCTGTTTGCAATGGTACTGGGAAAATAGTAAGTGCAGAGACAATCGCATTCCGATTGGAGCGGGAGTTGTTAGAACACCAAAATTCAGATTCTGAGGCGGTATTAGTTGAAACAACACAGGCTGTGAATGATGAACTTGCTCCGCATCTTGGTATGTTAGAAGAATGGCTGAAATTCAAAGTATATTTTTCGATTCGGCCATCTGCTCATCATTACTATGTGATAAAACAATTCGGGAATCATGACGAGATAGAGCAAAAAGCTGGAGAATCCTATTGACACTTTCGCCTATAACATGATAAACTTTTCAATGTTATGTTTGTAGCACCCGTGCTACAACCGCACATCACAGGTATTAAGTCTAATGCGCTAAGCATAGCGCCTGTATATGGCGAGTCTGAGTTTATAAGGAGGTGCAAGTATGTACGCAATTATCGAAACAGGTGGTAAGCAATTGAAAGTAGAAGCTGGTCAAGCTATCTACATTGAAAAGCTTAACGCTGAAACAGGCGAAACAGTTACATTTGATAAGGTTTTATTCGTTGGCGGAGATAACGTGAAAGTAGGAAGCCCATTAGTTGAAGGCGCTACTGTTACGGCTAAAGTTGAAAAACAAGGCCGCGCTAAGAAAATCATCGTTTTCAAATACAAAGCGAAGAAAAACAACCGTAAGAAGCAAGGTCATCGTCAGCCATACACTAAAGTTGTTATTGAAGCGATCAACGCATAAGGTGTTGGGCATTAGATGATTGACATTACAATTAACCGTAATGAGTCAAATTCTATCCAATCGTTTATAATTAGTGGTCATGCTTTTTTTGCTAAACGGGGCAAGGATATCGTCTGTGCAGGCGCATCCGCTGTAGCCGTTGGGGCAATCAATGCGGTACATGCCTTAACCGGTGTTACCCCTGAGATTGAACAAGGAGATGGCTTTCTCCGCTGTGTTGTTCCAGAGAAACTTTCGGATGGCACTCATGAGAAGGTTCAGATTCTTCTAGAAGGAATGATTATTTCATTACAAACGATTGAAGAAGAATATGGACAGCATATAAAAATTACCTTCAAAAAGTAGGAGGTGGAATACATGTTATTAAAATTAGATCTTCAGTTGTTTGCATCTAAAAAGGGAGTAGGTTCTACAAAGAACGGACGTGACTCTATCGCAAAGCGTCTTGGCGCTAAGCGTGCAGATGGTCAATTCGTAACTGGTGGTTCAATCCTTTACCGTCAACGCGGTACAAAGATTTACCCAGGTGAAAACGTAGGACGTGGCGGTGACGACACTCTATTTGCGAAAATCGACGGCGTTGTAAAATTTGAACGTTTAGGTCGTGACCGTAAAAAAGTGAGCGTTTATCCAACAGCTCAAGAAGCGTAAGCTTTCAGTGAAAACTCTAACCTGATTGGTTAGGGTTTTCTTTTTGAAATAATAAGGAAAAAATATCCAATAAAAACTCCAATTTGACCTCCCGAAAATAGCCTCATAATACCTCAATTGGAAAACATTCGCGCAAAAGTGCTTACTCATGTGAACTTTTTTGATATACTAACAGAAAATAGTTTTTTCGACACTTAAGCTAGGAGTGCGATTATGGAAAAAGAATGGGATATCGTTGAAGTGCTGCGGCACTCACGGCATGATTGGCTGAATAGGCTGCAGTTAATCAAAGGGAACTTGGATTTAAATAGAATTGACCGGGCGAAAGCATACATAAATGAAATTGTCATTGAAGCACAGCATGAATCGAAGCTGTCGAACTTTCATTTGCCAATGTTTGCCTCCTTGCTTTTGAAATCAAATTGGGAGAATCATTTATTTCAGCTTGAATATGAGGTTCTTAACGATTTAGAGGCAGTAAAAATAAATGATGACATTTTGTCGACTTGGACAAAATCCTTCTTTATTTGCTTGGATCAGGCGATTGAGGCCTTTCAGGAAAATCATTTATCAATAACAATTCAACCGCAATCAGATGGAGTTCGTTTCTTTTTTGATTTTAGCGGAATAATAATAAAAAAAGAACTGATTGAACAATTCCTGAACTTCTCTGAAATGGAAGTTACTGTAAGGGAATTCTCAGAGAACGAACTCGGGTTAGAAGTCTTTATGTCAGTGATGTAGGCTTTTATTTCGTTCGTTTATCAGTCAAATCAGGAGGATTCACATGTTTGTCGATCAAACGAAGATTTACGTAAAAGGCGGAGACGGCGGTAATGGAATGGTCGCTTTTCGTCGTGAAAAATATGTTCCAATGGGCGGACCTGCTGGCGGAGACGGCGGTAAGGGTGCCGATGTAGTTTTTGAAGTAAATGAGGGCTTGCGTACGTTAATGGATTTCCGTTATCAACGCCATTGGAAAGCCCCGCGTGGTGAGCATGGCATGTCCAAAAATCAGCACGGGAAAAACGCTAAAGATATGATTGTTAAGGTACCGCCAGGCACAGTAGTGATGGATGCAGAAACAAAAGAAGTCATTGCCGATCTTGTTGAAAATGGTCAGCGTGCAGTCATTGCCAAGGGAGGACGTGGCGGAAGAGGAAATTCCCGTTTTGCGACCCCTTCAAATCCTGCGCCAGAGCTTGCCGAAAATGGTGAACCAGGTCAAGAGCGCGACGTTATTCTTGAGTTAAAGCTGCTTGCTGATGTTGGACTAGTTGGCTTCCCGAGCGTTGGAAAATCAACTTTATTATCGGTCGTTTCTTCCGCAAAACCAAAGATTGCTGAATACCATTTTACAACAATCGTGCCAAACCTTGGGATGGTTGAAACAGAGGACAATAGAAGTTTTGTTATGGCCGATCTTCCAGGATTAATTGAAGGTGCGAGTGAAGGTGTAGGACTGGGGCATCAATTTTTACGTCATATTGAACGGACAAGGGTTATCGTTCATGTAATCGATATGGCTGCGATGGAAGGACGCGATCCGTATGAGGATTACCTGACCATCAATAAAGAGCTGGAAGAGTATAATCTCCGCTTAACCGAGCGTCCGCAAATTATTGTTGCCAATAAAATGGACATGCCGGAAGCAGAGGGAAATTTACAGAAATTTAAGGAACGCCTTGAAGAGGATTTCCGGATATTCCCAATTTCTGCTTTATCTAGAAAAGGCTTAAGAGAGTTATTATATGCAATCGCCGATAAAATCGAGCAGACTCCAGAATTTCCTCTCGATCATGAAGAAGAAGAAACGGGTGTTAATCGCGTTCTTTACAAACATGAGGCAGATCCTGAAGCCTTCTATATTACAAGAGAACCGGACGGCTCATTTGTGATTCAAGGGGAAAAGGTTGAAAAATTATTTAAGATGACCAATTTCCAAACGGAAGAATCTGTTCGTCGTTTTGCCAGACAGCTTCGTGGTTTAGGTGTGGACGAGGCTTTACGACAAAAAGGTGCAAAAGATGGGGATACCGTTAAATTATTAGACTTCGAATTTGAATTTGTTGAGTAGGGTACAAAGGGGACTTTGAGAAATCAAGCTTGGCGCCCCAATGCGTAGTTCGGGCGCTTAAGCTTTTTCTAATCAGGTGGGGATAAAGATGAAAAATGAAAAATTTGATAAAAAATTTTACTTAATAAGAGAAGACGTCTTGCCTGAAGCGATGAAAAAAACACTCGATGTAAAGGAAATGCTTGAAAGGGGTAAGGCTGAGTCTATTTGGGATGCGGTGCAGCAAGTAGACTTAAGCAGAAGTGCCTATTATAAATATAGGGACACGGTATTTCCATTTTCCACGATTGTAAAGGAACGATTAGTTACACTCTTTTTTCATCTTGAAGATCGTTCAGGCACTTTGTCTAAGCTTCTTAGTGTAGTTGCTTCTTCTGGCTGCAATGTGTTGACCATTCATCAAACGATTCCATTGCAAGGAAGGGCAAACGTTACACTTTCGTTGAATACCACCGAGATTTCTACAGATATAGATGAACTGCTTGCAGAACTACGTAAACTTGAATTCGTAGAAAAAGTTGAAGTGCTTGGAACAGGCGCATAATGGATTTTTTACAGCAGAGAGATTTTTGTTAGGGAGTGTGTGAAATGAAAGTTGGTTTTTTAGGACCAAAGGCAACCTTTACCGAATTAGCGGTGAAAAAGGTTTTTCCTGGATTTGAGCTTGAACCATATCGGACCATTCCTGAATCCATGGATGCGGTTGTCAGTGAAAAAGTGGAACTAGCCGTTGTTCCTGTTGAAAATACCCTTGAAGGTACAGTAAATATTACATTGGATTACTTAACTCATGTCGTTCAATTGCCGATTGTCGGGGAAATTACCATTCCTATTAAACAGCATTTGATGGTCCACCCGGATAATCAAGAAAATTGGCAGGATGTTAATAAGGTGTACAGTCATTCCCACGCCATTGCTCAATGCCATAAGTTCTTACATAATCAGTTTCATGGGATTCCTTATGAAAGTGTCAGCTCAACTGCTGCGGCTGCAAAGATGGTGATGGACCACCCAGACCAGCGTATTGCTGCCATTGCTAATGAACTGGCCGCTGAAGAATATGGATTATCTATTGTTCAACGCGACATTCATGATTTTGATCATAACCATACCCGCTTTTTTGTTCTATCAGAAAAGGGGATTAATTTTGAGGAGTTTAGCGGTTCTTCTCATTATAAAACAACGCTAATGGTCACACTTCCGACGGATAAAGCTGGAACGCTTCATATGGTACTGTCTGCCTTTGCATGGCGAAAAATTAACCTGTCAAAAATCGAATCAAGACCAATGAAAACAGGAATTGGCAATTATTTCTTTATTATTGATTTAGAAATGAAGCTTGATGAAGTATTGATTCCAGGCGCAATGGCCGAGCTCGAAGCACTTGGATGCGGAGTTACAGTGCTAGGAAGCTACCCTTCGAAAATGGTTTAATTCAAACAAAAGTACCGGGCATTTGCTCGGTACTTTTTTGTACTGTACGGGCACAATGGAACCGTGATTGTTCCCGTAAATGGTGAGTTGATGAAATAAGGGAACAATACTCTGGTTATTGTTCCCGTAAATGGTGAGTTGATGAAATAAGGGAACAATTCCCTCGGGTATTGTTCCCATAAATGCGAAGTCGATGAAATAAGGACATTATCCTTCGCGTGATTTTTCGTAAAACTAAAAAAACCTCCTATGTAAGAATTTCCAACAGAAATTTTACATAGGAGGGAGAATGCCTTATGCCTCAATCAAAAACCCAGCTTCCTTCAACGCAGCCTCTGCTTTGTCTAAAGTTTGAACGCTAGACGCTGCAATTGTATGCAGATGAATGCCTCCAGTTAATTCAGATAACAACGATGCCTTAGTATTAAGGATGTTATCCATGAATTGTTTTACCTCGTGGCGATTCGATACCATAACGGAGGCCGTTAAGTCACCGTAAACCGCATGTTCTATTTTAACATCCTTTACCAATACACCATGGTCAACGAGTAAATTTAGCTCCTTTACCGTTTCATCTGGTGAGTGTCTGCAGGCAATCGTCCGCTCGAATGTGGGTGCGCCAGTGTTTTGTTTAAAATATAAATAACCTTGACTTGTTGCGATGATCGGCTCTTCTTTTGCTTTAAGGAGTGTGATATCTCCAACAATCACCTGTCTGCTTACGTTTGTTCGTGCTGCTAATTCGCTTCCTGTAAGCGGTACAGGGCTGTCTTTTAGCAGCTGCAGGATGAGAGCTCTCCTTTCATCGCCAAGAATTTTTTTCTGTTCAGCCATACGTACCTCCTCGTTGTTCAACCCTATTTTACCATAATTCTATAGTTTAAATTTCTTTACGATATCTACAATAGTTTCCCCAAGCTTTTCTACATCTTCCCTCTTCGTTGTCTTCCCAAAAGAAATACGGATAAATTCTTTTGCCTGTTGAGGGCTTAATCCTAATGCCTGTGTCACTTTTGCTGGTGCTTGCATGCCAATTTGACAGGCACTGCCGGTTGAAATCGCAAACCCATACCGATTACATTCGAGCATCATCCATTGACCTTCAATCCCAGAAATCCTCAGTCCAATGATAGAAGGTAACTGAGAGTTAGGAGCAGCTTGATAAATATGAACAAATTCCTTTATAGGATCAAGCGTCTCGATTAAAGTGGCACGAAGCTCTAAGAATCTATTGTGGCTTTGTACAAGTTGTTCGTTTAATTTTTGAGCAGCTGCAGTCATAGAAGCTATCGCAGGGACATTCACCGTTCCCGGTCTAAAACCTCTTTCATGAGATCCTCCTGGAAAAAAGGCTCTCCAAGAAATTGCTGGATCTACATAAACCCCGCCAACCCCTTTAGGGCCATATATTTTATGACCAGAGAAGGAGAAGCTGCTGACAAGCGGGGTAATCCTTTTCAAATCGATTTTTCCAAAAGATTGAACAAAATCACTGTGAAAATGAATGTCATGCACTCTGCAAATATGAGCTATCTCTTCAATTGGCTGAATCGTACCTATTTCAGAATTAACATGCTGCACAATCACTAAAATCGTTTCAGGAGTAATAGCACGCTCCAATTCTTCAATGTCAATGAGACCTGAAGAATTAAGGGGTAAATAAGTAATGCTATAGCCTTCTAAACGGCTGAGAACACCATGGATGGAAGAATGCTCAGCCATCCCAGCTATGATGTGCTTCCCAGTTTTTTTAGGAGCCGACAACAATGCCTCAATCGCTAAAAAGTTCCCCTCCGAACCACCGCTTGTAAAGTACAATCCTTTTTTATTAACTCCCAAAAGACTAGCCAGCTCTTCACGGCAGTTTTCTAACAAGTCCTGTGACTGCCCGCCAAAATCATGGAGGGAGCTTGAGTTTCCAAAGAACTCAGTTGAAGCCTGCACAAACACCTCTGCTGCTTCAGAATCTAATGGAGTAGTCGCCGCAAAATCAAAATATATCATTAGTAATCTCCAATATTATTATTTTTTTGGAACATGGTGCTCTTTAAAAAAACTCTTGTAAATAGTTTAATTCTATGTAAATATAGATGTCAAGACACCTGTTAATCCAGGAGGACTCGAGATGACAATAAATGATGATGTTTTAATTTTAGGAAGTGGGATCGCTGCACTGCAGTTAGCCTCGCTTTTAAATAAGGATTTGAATGTGAGGATACTCACAAAGGACAAAATTAGAACAGCCAATTCTTATCTTGCTCAAGGCGGTATTGCCGCGGCGATCGGCGAGCATGACCATCCAAGTAAACATATTGCTGACACACACGAAGCAGGAAGATATCACAATAATCCAGAGGCTGTTGAGGAAATCATTTATGCTGCACCTAGGCTGATTAAGTTCATTTCTGAACAAGGATCTGTTTTTGATAAAAATACAGAAGGTAAATTGCTGCTCGGAATGGAAGGGGCACATAGCGAAAAGCGAATTGTTCATGGCGGCGGAGACGCGACAGGAAAAAATGTAGTCGAGTTCCTTATTAGCACGCTGAAGGAAAATGTCACCATTGAAGAAGATGTTTTTGCTTATGAATTATTACTAAATTCCGAGAAACGATGCATTGGTGTCAAAGCTAAAATGCCAGATGGTACGATAAAGAATTATTACAGCCGTAATACAATCCTAGCAACAGGCGGCTGCGGGCAATTGTTTACCTATACTTCAAATGCTGATACAGTCAGCGGCGAAGGGATCGCAATGGCCTATTTAGCCGGCGCTGAAGTCGTTGATATGGAGTTTATCCAGTTCCACCCTACACTTTTATACCTAAATGGTGAAACAAAAGGGTTAATTTCTGAAGCGGTACGCGGCGAAGGCGCTGTTCTTATCACGGAAGATGGTACTCCTATTATGGAAGGTGTTCATCCACTTAAGGACCTTGGCCCAAGGCATGTTGTCTCACAGAAAATCTATGAATATCTTAAAAAAGGCAGCAAAGTATATTTAGATATTAGTAAAATTGAAAACTTTAAGCAAAGATTCCCGTCGATAACCGCCATTTGTGAAAATAATGGTCTTCAGTTATCTGAGGGGAGAATTCCAGTTGCCCCCGGCAGTCATTTTTTAATGGGAGGAATTAAAACAGATTTATATGGCCGGACTTCCATAAAGGGTCTATTTGCTATTGGGGAAGCGGCATGCACAGGGTTGCATGGTGCCAACCGTCTTGCGAGTAATTCCTTATTAGAAGGGTTATATATGGGAGAAAAGTTATCTTCAATGCTAAATGAGGCTGTATATGAAGATACACTTTGGACCGAAATCACTCGTCCATTTTCCCCGCAAGAAAAGGTAATCTTACCGAACTTACAAGATATTAAGGATACCATGATGGAACGAGTTGGTATTGTCAGAAATGAGTCTAATCTCCAATACCAGACAGCATGGTTAGATACCTTTAAGGTACACCGAATAAATAATCTTGATATTTATTCTATTGAAGAGATGACAAAGATTTTTATGTTGATTATTGCAAACTTAATTACCGAAGCTGCTCTACAACGAACAGAAAGCCGTGGTGGTCATTTTCGAAGTGATTATCCCATGGAAGACGACCATTATTGGTTAAACAAAACCATTATTCATAAAAATAGCCGGGGAATGGAGAGTAACCATGAATACATTGAAACTGCGCTCGCTACTTGAGCAATTTTTTATCGAGGATATTGGGGAACAGGATATTACCACTGATTTAATTTTTACAGACGATACAGAAGGGGAAATCGTCTTTCTCTCAAAGGATAACGGAATTTTTTGTGGAGAAGAAATTATTAAAACAGGTTTTAAACTTTTGAATAATGACATTGTAACGGAGCTTTTTGTGAAGGATGGTCAAAACATTGAGTACGGACAGAAGCTTGCAACAGCCTCTGGAAAAATAGCGGATTTATTAAAAGGGGAAAGAGTTGTTCTTAACCTCGTCCAAAGAATGAGCGGAATTGCGACCCTGACACGTCAAGCTGTTTCCACATTGGACAGTGGCCATACCAAAATTTGTGATACGCGTAAAACTACACCTGGCTTAAGAATGCTTGAAAAATATGCCGTTACAACTGGAGGAGGCTTTAATCATCGTTTTGGTTTATACGATGGGATCATGATTAAAGATAATCATATTTCGTTTGCGGGCTCGATTACAAATGCAGTTGAACGTGTTCGAACAAAAGCCGGTCATATGGTGAAGGTAGAGGTAGAAGTTGAAACAGAGGCTCAGGTGAGAGAAGCCGTCAGTGCCGGTGCAGATGTTATTATGTTTGATAATCGTACTCCAGATGAAATTAAAGAACTAATCAAATTAGTTCCTTCAGGATTCATAACGGAAGCTTCAGGCGGGATTCAATTAACCAATTTAGCTGGTTATCGTGATACAGGTGTTGACTATATTTCACTAGGATTCTTAACACATTCATATAAAGCACTCGATATAAGTGTAAAAGTTCTCTTTAGGGAAGGGGAGGTATAAACGTGAGTATTTTAGCAGCTATGCAAAAGAATAAGATGATTCCTGAAAAATATAAACAAATGTCGAAGGAAGAGTTAGAGGCTAGAGTAGTTGAAGTGAAAAACAAATTAGGCTCAAAACTTTTCATTCCAGGTCATCATTATCAAAAGGATGAAGTGATTCAGTTTGCCGATGCAACCGGCGATTCATTAAAACTAGCACAACTATCTGCTGAAAATACCGAAGCAGAATATATTGTTTTCTGTGGCGTTCATTTTATGGCGGAAACGGCAGATATATTAACAAACGATAACCAAAAGGTTATTCTCCCAGACATGCGTGCAGGCTGTTCCATGGCTGACATGGCAGACTTAGATCAAACTGAAAAGGCATGGGAAATCCTTCAGGGGATTTTTGGTGATACCATTCTTCCATTAACATATGTTAATTCTACTGCAGCGATTAAATCTTTTGTTGGTGCTCATGGCGGTGCTAGTGTTACGTCTTCGAATGCAGAGACAATGGTTAAGTGGGCATTCACTCAAAAAGAACGTATTTTATTTTTACCTGATCAGCATTTAGGTCGCAATACCGCTTATGACTTGGGTATAGGTTTAGATGAAATGGCCGTTTGGAATCCAATAACGAATAAGCTTGAATACGAAGGGGATCCTTCAAAAATAAAAGTCATCCTTTGGAAAGGTCACTGCTCTGTTCATGAGAACTTTACTGTTCAGAATGTCCAAGATACACGCAGCCAATATCCTAATATGACAATCATTGTCCACCCTGAATGCCGCCGCGAAGTCGTGGAATTATCCGATATGGCTGGTTCAACAAGTTATATCATTAATGCGATTGAAAAAGCAGAGCCGGGCTCTGAATGGGCGATTGGAACAGAAATGAATCTAGTTAATCGCCTGATTATGAATCACCCTGATAAGAAGATTATTTCGTTAAATCCTGCGATGTGTCCTTGTTTAACCATGAACCGAATTGACCTGCCGCATTTAGTGTGGAGCTTAGATACACTAGAAGAGACGAATAATACGATAAAAGTCGCGCCAGAAATTGCTGAAAATGCAAAATTAGCGCTGGATCGTATGTTACAAAACGCATAATGATAAGGGTAGATGCAATTTTCACAAATTGCATCTATTTTTATATTTGATAGGTTGATTCATATTTCTTAGAAAAAAAGCATAAGTTTTTCTGAAGAATGTTAGCACTTTGCCCATCATCACATAGAATATATGGACTTATGCATAGGAGGGAAATCAGAGTGAAGATCCATATCGTACAGAAAGGGGATACTCTTTGGAAAATCGCCAAGAAGTACGGCGTGAATTTTGAAGAGCTGAAAAAGATGAATTCACAGCTCAGCAACCCTGATATGATTATGCCCGGTATGAAAATAAAAGTCCCAACTTCAGGTGGAAACATAAAAAAAGAAGCGCCTATGGGAACAAAGCCGGGGGCCACAATCAATTTAGGCGCAAAGAAAGAAATGCCGATTGCTGGGCAACCGTTTACCAAAGAGAAACCAAAAGAAATGCCGATTAAAACCGCTCCAAAGAAGGAGGTTCCAATAAAGGAAGCGCCAATAAAGGAAGCGCCAATTAAAGAAGCGCCAATTAAAGAAGCGCCAATTAAAGAAGCGCCAATTAAAGAAGCACCAATAAAAGCAGCACCAATAAAAGAGGCACCAATAAAAGAGGCACCAATAAAAGAGGCACCAATTAAAGAAGCACCAATAAAAGCAGCACCAATTAAAGAAGCACCAATAAAAGAGGCACCAATAAAAGTAGCACCGATAAAAGAAGCGCCAATAAAAGAAGCACCAAAAACACCATACACTCCAAAAATGCCCCTGCAAATCATCCCAGAAATCGACATTAACAACTATTATATGAACAACATGACCAATATGGAGGTTAAACAGCCACAACTGCCTCCAAAACCAACAAACATACTTCCTGAAATAAAAGAACCTGTAAAAGCACCGATAAAAGAACACCCAGTTATGCCTGTACATGAAGCACCTATGGAAAACCAGCTCCCTGTACAGCAGCAAATGCCGCAAGATTTTTGTGTACCTATATCACCAATAATGCCTGGAACAGGATTTTGTCCGCCGCCGCCACAATGGTGCCCGCCGCCGCCTTGTCCACCAATGTCATTTATGCCTTATCCACAGGTTCAAGGAGCGGTAATGCCGCAGGTACCTAATATGCAGCCTAATCAACTTGGACCAATGCCAGGGGTTGCAGGTGCGGAATATATGCCACATGGCTTTGATGATGAATCTTCATCCTTTATGCCGCAATTACCGATGACCAACCCAATGCAAGGAGGCTTTGGCCAAATGCCAGGCATGGATCAAATGCCAATGGGCGGCCAAATGATGGGAATGGGTCAAATGCCAGGAATGGATCAATTGACAATGGGCAGTCAAATGCCGGGAATAGGCCAAATGCCAGGAATGGGTCAAATGCCAATGGGCGGCCAAATGATGGGAATGGGCCAAATGCCAATGGGCGGTCAAATGCCGGGAATGGGCCAAATGCCAATAGGCGGCCAAATGCCAGGTATGGATCAAATGCCAATGGGCGGCCAAATGCCGGGAATGGGCCAAATGCCAATGGGCGGCCAAATGCCAGGAATGGGCAAAATGCCAATGGGCGGCCAAATGCCAGCAGGATTTGATCAAATGCCAGCAGATGATCAAACGCCTTATTTCGATGAAAGTCCAGCAGAAGTACCTGTAGGCTCACCTGCAGCGACAAATCAAGGCTGGTTCGATCAAGGTATGCAAGGAATGGGAGGACCAATGGGAGCAGGCTTCGGCCAGCCAGGAATGGGAGGACCAATGGGAGCAGGCTTCGGTCAGCCAGGAATGGGAGGACCAATGGGAGCAGGCTTCGGTCAGCCAGGAATGGGAGGACCAATGGGAGCAGGCTTCGGCCAGCCAGGAATGGGAGGACCAATGGGAGCAGGCTTCGGCCAGCCAGGAATGGGAGGACCAATGGGAGCAGGATTTGGCCAGCCAGGAATGGGAGGACCAATGGGAGCAGGCTTTGACCAGCCAGGAATGGGAGGACCAATGGGAGCAGGCTTTGGCCAGCCAGGAATGGGAGGACCAATGGGAGCAGGCTTTGGTCAGCCAGGAATGGGAGGACCGATGGGAGCAGGCTTTGGTCAGCCAGGAATGGGAGGACCAATGGGAGCAGGCTTTGGTCAGCCAGGAATGGGAGGACCAATGGGAGCAGGCTTTGACCAGCCAGGAATGGGAGGACCAATGGGAGCAGGCTTTGACCAGCCAGGAATGGGAGGACCAATGGGAGCAGGCTTTGACCAGCCGGGAATGGGAGGACCAATGGGAGCAGGCTTTGACCAGCCAGGAATGGGAGGACCAACGGGAACGGGCTTCGGCCAGTCAGGAATGGACGCCCCATATGGACAAATGCCATTTGGTTACCCGCAGATGGGTCCAGCACCACAAGTAATGGGAGCCCAAGATTTTGAGTCACCTGAAATGGGAATGCCTTTTGGAGGCGGTCAAATGCCATCCATGCAGCAGCAATTTCCTGCGCAGGGAGGCTTACCAGTCGGAGCAGGTGGCGACTGTGGCTGTGGCGGACCAAAACCACAAGCAATGCCGCAGCAAAACTTTATTCCGCCCACGCCTCCAATTTATAGCGCACCATATACAGGACCGGGAAACGTAGCACAGCCTCCATTCATGAATCCCTATGGTATGGGACCAATGGACGGGATGATGCGTTACGATGAAGATGAAAGCAATGAGTATGACTTTTAATCAAAAAGGAGACGATGATTATTTCATTCGTCTCCTCTCTTATTTACGTTCGCAATTTAAAGAAAATATTGTAGAAATGGTGCCCTATCGCAAAAGTGTCATTTTAATAAAAACGGATAAAAATTCTTATATGCTTAAAGGGTTCCAAACGAATAAACGACTTCGACTGCAGGAGGCATTTACCGCTACCCTTAGAAAAGAAGGTTTTTCAAAGACCTACCTTTTTGTTCATCCCCAAATAAAAGAACCACTCTTTTTTGAGGGGACCTACTTTGGATGTATGGAATACATCAACCCGAATAAAATACCTTTTTCATTTCAATCACAGAAAAATCGGCAGGAGGGGCTCGAACTTCTAGAGCAGTTCCATCAAGTAACGTCATCCTTTGAATCACGTTATCGAACACTAATCCCAAAAGGGGTAATTATTGAAAAATGGAGAGACAGAAGTAAAATTTTTTCCTCCAATGGCTCTACTTTGAAATATTTTATAAATGAAAAAATATTGGTGGAAATGATAAATTGGGCAAAATGGTCCCTAAATGGAATGGAAAAAAATCGATCTTTGTTTTTAAATGAGCCATATTGCATTCTACACGGTGACGTGGCACATCATAATTTTTTGCGTGATTCGAATGGAATATTAAATCTAATTGATTTTGATTTAATTAGTATTGGTCCAGCATCCTTAGATTATTTACAATATGCGAATCGTATTCTCCCAAGCCTGGACTGGTCATTTGAACGGCTGGCTCAATTTCCACAATATGAAGAACTGTTGAATGAGCAGGCATTTTTACACGCTTTAGCATATCCTGCAGATATTTTCCGCGAATGGAACAGGCTTATTCGTGAAGGTTCGTATAGAGACCATAAAAAATATAATCAAATCATGGATTTAACAATTGGTCAGTTTTATTCACGGAAAAAATTTATTGATCGTTTAAAAATGCTAACAAACTGATTTTCATGGTCTAATCTGGCAGAATGAATTCCCCTCAAAGCTCACAATCTAACCATGAGCATATTTATTTATGCTCATGCATCCTAGCGAGGGGGTTTTTTGCTTGAACTTGAAACAGTGGATCATTCCTCTGTCCGCCTTACTAGCTGTTGGGCTGTCAGGCTGTGCAAATGATAACCGTGCTGCTATGGACAACGATAACAAAAATATGGGACAGCCGGTGGGCTACTATTCCGATGAAAATCATAAAAACGGCTCCAATGGAATGCCAGGGGACAATGATGGTCCATTCACAGAATTAATGGACCACAATCTTGGTGTTGAAAACCAAACAAATAATGAAGAACGAAGGAAGCAGTTTAGCAAAAGAGATGAAAATGGAAATCCACCGAACCCAACAAAACCGCTCGCAAACCATGACCATAACTTTTTCCAAAGAGACAATCAGTTTAGTACCAGTGACGCGAATTACCATGGTCATTTGAATCAACGATTAGGAAACACAGGGACGACCACTAAACCTGAATCGCAAGATCGAATAACAGAAAGAATTAAAAGCAGAGTGGCAGACGTTGAAAATGTCCGTGAAGTCCGCTCCGTTCTTTATGGTAATTCTGTTATGGTTTCGGTTAAATTAGAAAACAGTAAGTATACTGAAGAAACAAAAAGAGCTATCCAGGACGCCGTTCAGCCATTAGCTGGTGGAAAATCTGTTCAAGTCATCATTGATGATGGTGCGCTGGGACGTGAAGGTAACAGAAACAATGATTCCCAACCTTTAGAACCTAATAGCCGTAAACCTGGAAAATAAAAATGTAAGAGAGGCAAAGCCTGAAAATATGCTTTGTCTCTTTTCATTTTTACCAAAAAGGATAAAAAGGGAAAATAAGGCTAAACTAGTACTGAAGATGAGTTAGATCTCTAATAATAAGAGGTGATTATGCATGAGGTTCAATTGGGTAGCTCAGTATCGGCTTGGTTTAGCCTTTGTTACGGTTGTTCTCTTCATGTCTATCGGAATGGTGCCAGGAATACTAGAAACTGGTTTCGCCGAACAAATGGAAAACCATCATGATCAGCAAAAGTCGGAACCTCAGCAATTGACCATAATTTTGGAAAGAATCTATCTTGATGGTGAAATAAGCGAGGAAGTAATTCTTGATTCTTACTGGTCTATTGAAAACTTTTGGGCCAAATATGATCAATGGCAGTTAGTTGACATTGATGAATCAACTATGGTGTTTAGAAAACAAGTGGATGATATTTCACCGTTACTAAAAGCGAATGGCTATTTTGGAATAACTGAAGATGGCGTGTTGACCATTTATAATGGCCGCCCTGATCCATCCCGAATCATTCAATCTTTTTTTCAGATAGATGTGAAAAAGCTCGAAAGCAAAAAGCAAGAAGAGCTGATTCAAGGTATTCCTATCAAAAATAGAGACCGTTATGTAGAGGTACTAGAAACATTTAAACCTTATTCGATGCAGGAATAATCATACCCTAAGAATTTAAGGCTTCATGAATCATTCATGAGGTCTTTTTTTGCGTAATCAATAAGATTTCGCTCTCCCTAACCCAGCATCATCCTATTTTCTCATCCTAAAGTTGTAGATAAAGTTCAAGCTTTTTTCTGAGGGAAGTATTTCCAAAATCCTTTAAGCTAAAGACATCAAGTTAAACACTTAAAGGAGCGATTAAAATGAAAAAAGTGGTTATGATTACAGGTGCCTCTAAAGGCTTAGGAAGAGCATTAACACTAGCATTTGCGAAAGAAGGAGCAAAGTTAGCGATTTGTTCAAGAACAGCAAAAGGGTTGTCAAATGTTAAGGAAGAAGCAGAAGCATTAGGTGCAGAAGTACTTGCAGTTACTGCAGACATTTCACTAACTAGAGATGTAGAACGGTTCGTCGCCATGACAGAGGAGGCATTTGGTCAAATTGATATTCTCATAAACAATGCTTCGATTCTCGGGCCAAGTCCAATGCCGCTGCTGCTCGATTACCCTGAAGAGGACTTTGCTGAAGTCTTACGAGTTAATTCCATCTCGCCATTCCTCGTAACAAGAAGAGTGATTCCTGGAATGCTACAGCGCAATCATGGCTCTATTATTAATGTAACTTCAGAAGCAGGGCATGTGGGCTATGCTGGCTGGGGGGCATACGGTATTTCTAAATTTGCTGTGGAGGGTCTAACTGAAACC
The DNA here is from genome assembly GCF_044754045.1 of Neobacillus sp. NPDC093182. Lineage (NCBI taxonomy): Bacteria > Bacillati > Bacillota > Bacilli > Caryophanales > Bacillaceae > Neobacillus > Neobacillus sp. NPDC093182. Next base: position 594,943 of record NZ_JBIVOI010000001.1, on the reverse strand, counting down.
TGGGCAGATGAACTAAGCTCAACGAATGTAAGAGTCAATATGGTTGATCCGGGAGAAATGGATACAGACATGCACAGATTAGCGGTTCCAGACTGTGATTATCCATTAGCAAAACCAGAGGATGTCGTTAACGTGTTTTTATACCTAGCTTCAGATAAGTCAGTCGGAATAACAGGGCAGCGATTTGAAGCTCAAGAGTTTACAGGGGAGGGATTATGATGGAAGCAACCGCTTTTGATTTTTATTTACCTTCCGAGTTAAATGCTTCTCATCCACCTGAACGGAGGGGCATTCGAAGAGATCATGTTAGGATGATGGTTTTAGACAAAAAAACAGGTTCTGTCAGCCATGACCAATTCTTCCGACTTGCTGATTATCTAAAGCCAGGAGACTTGGTTGTCATGAACAGCAGCCGAACGGTACCCGCTATTTTAAACGCAGGTTTATATAGAAATACGAAACGTATCCAACAAGAAGTTGAGATTAGATTAGCAAGACGACGCAATGAAGATACTTGGGACGTCTTAATCGTGACGGATGACGTTAGATTGGGTGATATCCTACAATTTTCTGCCCATTTATCTGCCGTCATAATCGATATGAAAGAGGGCTCGCCACTAAAAACCATTCTTTTCTCAAAAAAAGGAACAGACCTTTTCAATTGCATATATGCACTCGGGGAACCAGTTCGCTATGAATATATTCATAACAAGTGGGATCTGGATTATTATCAAACGGTATTTGCCAGCCATCCAGGCTCAGTAGAAATGCCTTCCGCTGGCAGAGCTTTCAGCTGGGAACTGCTATTCAACCTACAGAAGAAAGGGATTGAGCTTGATTTTATTCAGCTTCATACGGGTCTTAGCTACCTGTTGGATGACGAGTTGGAGACATCGCCAGCTGATAATTACGAAGAATACCATCTATCTGAAAAAACCATTGAAAAAATTCGTAAAACAAAAGCGTCAGGCGGCAGGGTAATTGCAGTTGGTACTACGGTGGTAAGAGCCCTTGAAAGTGCAGGGATTACCGGTGCATTGAATGGGGTAACCAATCTTTACATCAATCAAAATTTCAAGTTGAAAATGGCAGATGGCATTATTACAGGTCTCCATGAACCAAAGGCAAGTCATCTGGATATGCTTACTGCGTTTGTACCTCAAAATTTGTTATGGAATGCCTATGAAGAGGCAATTGAGCAGCGTTACTTGTGGCACGAATTTGGGGATATGAATCTAATTTTATAAAGGGGAATAACTATGCGCTTGCACCATTTTGCGATTGAAGTAAAGGATTTGGAAACATCGGCATCATTCTATCAAAAATATTTTGGTCTTCAGGAAGAAAGACGTTTCCTTTTTAACGGAGAGAAAATAATCTTTTTAAAAGCAGATGACTTTCGGCTGGAACTCATTTCTAGTACAGAACAGTCATCTAGTAACCCTCCATCCGTTCACCTGTGCTTTGAAGTAGACAGCATAAATGAGGTAACCAAATCTTTTAATGAAAATGGCATTTTTGCAATCGAAGGCCCCTATAAGCTAGAAAATGGCTGGAAAACTGTTTTTTATCAGGGTCCTGACAATGAGGTAATCGAGTTCATACAGATTGGAGGAAAAGCTGACAAATAAAACGTCAGCTTTTTCGTTACTTCCTGCTTGCCTATAAGATTGAGCTGCGACTATGATTTAATCAATAGATACAAAATTGGGAGAGGTTTAGATGTCCAGAAACGAAGAAATCGGTATCTTAAAAGAAATTGCTGAACTCTTGAATGAAGGCACAGATTCGAAGGCGGTTTTAGCAGGGGTATTAAGAAAACTTCTACACCTGACCGGGCTGCAATCGGGCTGGATTTTTTTAATCGATGAAAAAGGGGCACATCAGCTGGCTGCGAAAGAGGCGTTACCTGAGCCTTTATCACAAAACCATAACCAAAGAATGTGTAAGGGAGATTGCTGGTGTGTCAGTCGATATAATAGCGGGAAATTGAATAAGGCGGTTAATATTATCGAATGTCAAAGAATCGAAAATGTAATCCTCGAAAACGCGGGAGACACAGGCGGTTTGACACATCATGCTACAGTCCCGTTAAGAGCGGGGAATGAGCGATTTGGATTATTAAATGTTGGATCACCTAATAAGACTCACTTTCAAAAAGATGAACTGGCCTTACTTGAGGCTGTTGCCTTTCAAATTGGAACCGCACTAAAAAGAATAAAATTAACGCAACGAGAGCAAGAGACTGCACTCATTTCTGAACGGAATCGACTTGCCAGAGATTTGCATGATTCTGTGAATCAATTACTTTTCTCACTTAGTCTAACTGCTAGGGCTGGCAGAGAAATGACAGATAACGAAGAGGTTCAACAAACCTTCTCCTATATTCAGGATCTGGCCCAGGACGCGCTTGGAGAAATGAGAGCACTGATTTGGCAGCTAAAGCCGCAGGGACTTGAAAATGGAATAGTTAGTGCACTAAGCAGTTATGCTGAAATGCTGGGTTTAACCATAGATGCAAAATTAACAGGGATCTCAAGCTTTCCGGAAAAGATAGAGGAAACCCTCTGGAGAATCGGACAGGAAGCGCTTGGAAATTGTAAAAAGCACTCACAAACAACACATGTGTCATTATTTTTAACCAGAAGCAGTGATTCAGTGACGATGACGATTCAAGATCGGGGCTGCGGCTTCTATTATGATGAGAGTTTTGAACTTCCATCGTTCGGATTAAAAAATATGAAAGCACGAACAGAGGCGTTAAACGGGATGTTCCATATAAGGAGCGAACCAGGAAAAGGAACAGAGATTCAAATACAAATTCCAATTTAGGGGGAGAAATGATGGGGATTCGTATATTAATCGCAGATGATCATCATGTGGTGAGACGGGGACTGGCTTTTTTTCTAAGAACACAAAAAGATATTGAAATTATTGGAGAAGCGGGAAATGGCAGAGAAGCGGTTGAACTCGCACGAACGTTGAAACCTGACCTCATTCTCATGGATCTCGTAATGCCGGAAATGGACGGAATACAAGCAACAAAAATGATAAAAACGGAAATGCCGGAAATAAAAATCATGATGCTGACCAGTTTTTCTGATCAAGATCATGTCATTCCTGCTCTAGAAGCAGGTGCCTCTGGCTATCAATTAAAAGACATCGAACCTGATGAATTAATCAATTGTATTAAAAAAATCATGAGCGGTGAAAATCAGCTTCATCCAAAAGCCACCTCTCATCTGCTTGCTAATTTATCCAATAAAGAAAGCAATGAAAGAAATTTAATGGAACAGCTGACAAAAAGAGAGCTAGATGTTCTTAAGGAAATTGCCAAAGGAAAGAGTAATAAGGAAATAGCTTCTTCATTGTTCATTACTGAAAAAACCGTAAAAACGCATGTATCTAACCTCCTGGGAAAACTTGAATTAGCAGACCGTACGCAAGCAGCTCTTTTTGCGGTTAAGAATCAGCTTGTGGAGTAACTGGCGGCCAGATCAGGTCGCTATTTTATTTTAACTGAAAATTTTTATTCTTTTTCTTCACAGCTATCTTTTTCAAATCTTTTATATTTATATGATAGAATGGAGTACATGAAACGCTGAGGGAGAGAAAGCGATTGTACGAATTTGTTAAAGGAACCGTTGAGTTTGTCGGTCCTGAATATATCGTCATTGAGAATAATGGGATTGGCTATCAAATTTCAACACCGAATCCGTTTATTTATTCTAGTAAAATGAATACTAATGTTACTGTCTATACATACCATTACGTACGAGAAGATTTAATGGCGTTATATGGCTTCGAAACAAGAGAAGAAAAGAAGCTGTTTACGAAATTGTTGAATGTTTCAGGAATTGGACCAAAAGGTGCGTTAGCCATTTTGGCATCTGGTGAAGTGCAGCAGGTGGTTTCAGCGATTGAAAATGAAGATGAAAGCTTCCTTGTAAAGTTTCCTGGTGTCGGCAAAAAAACAGCAAGACAAATGATTCTAGATTTAAAAGGGAAATTGCAGGATATCGTTCCTGATTATTTTCCAAATTTATTTAATGCAGATACATTTCAAACTGCAGCAGAGCCGGCCAATAATGCTTTTGAAGAGGCAGTACTTGCTTTGAAAGCACTTGGCTATTCAGACAGAGAAGTGAAAAAGATTTCACCTGAGTTACGAAAAGAACAGCTGTCAACCGACCAATATATTAAAAAAGCCCTGCAGCGGCTTTTAAAATAAGGTGATTAGTCATGGATGAGAGAATTATTTCTAGTGAAGCAAACCAGAACGAACTCTCCTTAGAGCAAAGCCTCAGGCCTCAGAACTTAAGACAATACATTGGTCAAGATCAAGTCAAAAAAAGTCTTGAGATATTTATTGAGGCAGCAAGACTCCGCAAGGAAACATTGGACCATGTTCTTCTTTACGGACCTCCTGGATTAGGAAAGACGACACTTGCTGTCATTATTGCCAATGAAATGGGTGTAAACATTCGTACCACCTCAGGTCCTGCTATTGAAAGACCTGGTGATTTAGCCGCTATTCTTACCGCACTTGAACCAGGAGACGTTTTGTTTATTGATGAAATCCACCGTCTTCCAAGACAGATTGAAGAGGTTCTTTATCCAGCAATGGAGGATTTTTGTCTGGATATCGTCATTGGCAAAGGGCCAAGTGCTCGTTCCGTTCGACTGGACCTTCCGCCGTTCACACTTGTTGGGGCTACAACAAGGGCGGGCTCCTTATCTGCACCACTAAGGGATCGATTTGGAGTTTTGAGCCGTCTCGAGTATTATAAGGAAGACCAATTAAAAAATATTGTTCTAAGAACAGCTGATTTATTTGAAACTAAGATTGACGAGCAGTCAGCTGCTGAGATTGCTAGGAGAGCTCGTGGAACCCCAAGGATTGCCAACCGGTTACTACGAAGGGTAAGAGATTTTGCACAAGTGAAGGGCAATGGAGAAATTGACCTAGCTTTAGCAAGGGAATCATTAGAACTATTACAGGTAGACAAACTTGGACTTGATCATATCGATCACAAGCTGTTAAAAGGAATTATTGAAAGATTCCGTGGAGGACCTGTCGGGCTTGATACGATTGCTGCGTCGATTGGCGAAGAATCTGAAACAATCGAAGACGTTTATGAACCATATTTACTGCAAATTGGCTTTTTACAACGTACGCCACGAGGTAGAATGGTAACCGATTTAGTCTATCGCCATTTTGGCATGGAGCCGCCAAAACAGTAATTTTTGATAAGTAGGGATGTATTTTATGAAGGTAGATTTATTTGATTTTCATTTGCCAGAAGAGCTGATCGCACAAGTTCCGCTGCAAAATCGGACTGACAGCAGGCTAATGGTAGTGAATAAGGAAACAGGCGAATTGAAGCATGATATTTTTAAAAATATTAGTGAATACTTGCGTGAAGGGGACTGCCTCGTATTAAATGATACAAGGGTACTTCCAGCACGCCTTTTTGGTGTGAAGAAAGATACCGGTGCCAAAATTGAAGTATTATTATTGAAGCAGCTAGAAGGAGATCAGTGGGAAACGCTTATCAAGCCTGCCAAGCGTGTGAAAGAAGGAACTGAAATAGATTTCGGTGACGGATTGCTGACAGCCGTTTGTACCGGAACCTCCGATCATGGCGGAAGAGTATTAGAGTTTCATTACGATGGTATTTTCTATGAAATGCTTGATCGATTAGGAGAAATGCCGTTACCTCCCTATATTAAAGAGCAGCTCGATGACAGAGAACGATATCAAACGGTATTTGCCCGTGAACCAGGATCGGCTGCAGCCCCAACTGCAGGTCTTCATTTTACCGAAGAGCTGTTGAATGAAGTGAGAGATAAAGGCGTGCATGTTGCGTTTATTACCCTCCATGTAGGACTTGGAACGTTCAGACCTGTAAGTGTTGATGATGTTCTAGAGCATGATATGCACTCAGAGTTTTATATGATTACCGAAGGAACTGCTCGTTTACTCAATGAAGTCCGTCAAAATGGCGGAAGAATCATTACCGTCGGAACGACATCAACCCGGACACTTGAAACCATTGCAACTGACAACAATGGTGCCTTCATTGAAAGCAGTGGCTGGACCAATATTTTTATTTATCCTGGGTACGAATTTAAGGCAATAGATGGAATGATTACGAATTTCCACTTACCAAAATCCACGTTGATTATGCTTGTTAGTGCGTTAGCTGGAAGAGAAAATATTTTGCATGCCTATAATACAGCTGTAAATGAGCGTTATCGCTTCTTCAGTTTTGGCGATGCGATGTTCATCATCTAGGTTAACGTTAAGGAAGGAGAAAGAGAATTTGACTGCAATTCGATATGAATTTATTAAAACATGTAAACAGACGGGTGCCCGGTTAGGAAGAGTACATACACCGCATGGTTCGTTTGACACGCCTGCATTTATGCCGGTAGGAACACTTGCTACAGTAAAAACAATGTCACCTGAGGACCTAAAAGAGATGGGGGCAGGTATTATTTTAAGCAATACCTATCACTTATGGCTTCGTCCTGGAAATGAAATTATCAGGGAAGCAGGCGGTCTTCATAAGTTTATGAACTGGGACCGTGCGATTTTAACCGATTCTGGCGGATTCCAGGTATTTAGTTTAAGTGAATTTCGTAAAATTGAAGAAGAAGGCGTTCATTTCCGTAATCATATGAGCGGTGAAAAATTATTTTTATCACCTGAAAAAGCAATGGAAATTCAAAATGACCTTGGTTCCGATATTATGATGGCATTTGATGAATGTCCTCCTTTCCCTGCGACATATGAATACATGCAAAAATCAGTAGAGAGAACGTCTCGTTGGGCGGAGCGTTGTTTGAATGCTCATCAAAGACCAAATGACCAAGGGCTTTTTGGAATTGTACAGGGTGGAGAGTTTGAGGAGCTTCGGAAGCAGAGCGCTAAAGACTTAGTATCGCTTGATTTCCCTGGATACGCAGTGGGTGGACTTTCTGTTGGTGAGCCAAAGGACATCATGAATCGTGTACTTGAATTCACGACACCGCTGTTACCTGCAAACAAACCTCGTTACCTGATGGGTGTTGGTTCACCGGATTCCTTGATTGATGGGGCAATTCGTGGTATTGATATGTTTGACTGCGTTCTGCCAACTCGAATTGCCAGAAATGGTACCTTGATGACCAGTACCGGTCGTCTGGTTGTGAAAAATGCCCAATTTGCTAAGGATTTCGGTCCGCTCGACCCAGATTGTGACTGCTACACATGCCGAAACTATAGCAGGGCATACATTCGTCACTTAATTAAATGTGATGAAACTTTTGGAATTAGATTAACTAGTTACCATAATCTCTATTTTCTGTTAAGATTAATGGAGAAGGTCAGACAGGCTATCCGAGAGGACAGACTTGGTGATTTCCGAGAAGAGTTTTTTGAACGTTATGGTTTTAACAAACCGAACGCGAAAAATTTCTAATAGATGATTATTGAAAGGAGGGAAACAACATGCAAGGACTTGGTTCAATCATTCCATTAATACTGATGTTTGTATTATTTTATTTCCTACTAATTCGCCCGCAGCAGAAACGTACTAAAGCAGTTGCTCAAATGCAAAACGAGTTAAAGAAAGGTGATAAAATTGTCACGATCGGCGGTTTACATGGATTTATCGATTCCATCGATGAAAACAAAGTCGTGATTAAATGTGGAGACGGAAGTCGTCTTACATACGACCGAAATGCAATTCGTGAAGTAACGGAATCTGCAAAGACTTCAACAACAGCTGAAGTTTCATTAGAAAAGTAAGAAAAAAGGAAGCCAAAATACTCTGGCTTCCTTTTGTTATGCTGTTCTCGAGTTGTTTGTTGCTATATTTACCCCAAGAATTCCACCCATCATGGAAATTAATGTATAGCAAACATGGTAAATGACTTGTTCAACGTCAAAAAGGCGGTCATAGCCTAAATATTGCGATAAAAACACAATCAGGCTATAAATTAGGCCAGTTAAACCTCCAATCAGCCATCCCTTTTGCTTTCGCTTTCCACCGGATAAAAATCCTCCTCCAAACAACCCAATAAAGGATACCGCTGTAATAACGTATTGAAGTGAGACTTCCCGAACAGATGTAAATCTAAGAATTAATGCAAAAATCAGGCTGCTGACAATCGCAAATAAGAAGATAAAAATTAACCCGTACAAAATAGCTGTACCAAAGCTTTTTGATTCGATCTTACTCTCCCCCTTCAGTTGCCTTATCTTAAAGTTATCACCCTAAGATAAACAGATTCTTACCTAGTACAAGCATATTCCCAGGTGTCCAAAAGTAGAATAAAAAATTTATTAGTTTTATTTCGAATTGGAATACAATTCCTTAATGGATTTGGCCTTGTCTGCAAACAATATATAGGGATGAAAAAAGGGGCGGAATAAAGTGGATATTTTTTTAACTATCGCAGTGCGTACAATACTTTTTTATGCATTAATCCTCTTAATATTTCGAGTCATGGGAAAAAGAGAAATTGGTGAACTAAGTATACTCGACCTGGTCGTTTTTATTATGATCGGTGAATTGGCTGTTGCTTCCATAATCGAAATCACTAAACCTTGGATTTATACAGCACTTCCAATGATATTTTTAATGATCATTCAATATACCTTGGCTGTGGTTTCATTAAAAAGTAAAAGATTCCGCGATCTTGTCGACGGGAAGCCAACAATAATCATCAACAAGGGAAAAATTGATGAGAATGCAATGAGGAAGCAAAGATACAATTTCGATGACTTACTTACACAATTAAGGGAAAAGGATATCCGCAGTATTGCAGATGTTGAGTTTGCCATTTTGGAATCTTCGGGAAGCCTATCCGTCATTGAAAAAATGAATAATCCCATGGGTGAACCTAAGGAAGGGGATATTACGATTCCATTAATTATTGATGGAGCGATTGAGGAAGAAAATCTTCTGCGTATAAATAAAACCAATTTTTGGCTTCGTCAGGAATTGAAAAAATTAGGATACCGTGATGTAAGGAAGATTTCATTTTGCAGTTATGAGAATGGTAAGTTTTTTGTCGACATAATGGATGAACAATAAGAAGACACGCAGGGAAAAACATGCGTGTCTTCTTATTGCTGTTAAACCGGAATTAAATTACGAATAATCGGGATCCTTTTAAGATCTTCTTTTTTGATTAAACCACCGATTATTAGAAGAATAATGTAGGCAAGTGACATACCGCTGGCAACGGACAAAACTCTAACCACTAAATGTTCACCTAAGAGAATATGCTCAAACAGCCAATAGCCAAGATAAGCAGAGATTGTCATGATGATGGCTCCTTTCACGTAATCCCGTATATAAAAACTAAACGATATTTTCTTCAATACCGTAGCAAAATGGAGTACCGTTACTAAAACAAAACCAACGATAATTCCTAAAGCTACACCTGTTATGCCGAAAGAAGGCTGTGAAGCAAGTAAGAATATGACAGCTGTTTTTACAACTGCTCCAATTAAACTGTTGATCATGGCTGCTCTAGCCAAATTCAACGCCTGCAAAACAGCTTGTAGCGGACCTTGATAATAATAAAATAAGAAGAACGGTGCCATAAGACGAATAAAGTAGGAGCCTTTTGTTGAGCCATACATGAGCTCCATTAGTGGGTCTGCCAAAACATATAGGACGATTACAGACAAGCCTCCTGTTAAAAAGGCAAATCTTAATGCCTGCTGCAGTCGATGTTCTATCAATTTATGGTTATTTTTTGAATTGGCTTCACTAATCGCTGGTACAAGTGACGTCGCTAAAGAATAAGTGATGAACGAAGGAAGCAGTAATAACGGCATGGCAAAGCCTGTTAATGAACCATATTGCTTCGTGGCAGCAATGGCTGCAACACCAGCAAGGGCTAAACTATGAGCCACAACAATTGGTTCGAAAAACCAAGATACCGACCCTATCATTCTGCTGCCCATTGTAGGTAAGGCAATTTCCATTAATTCCTTGAATGTTTTTTTTCCAGCATGAACAGATTTGAAAAAATTCTTCCTTACTCTAAAGCGTTTCTTTAATTTAAAGGTAGTCATTAAGTAAAGTAATGAAACAATTTCGCCAATGATGGCTGCTACCATGGCTGCCGCTGCAGCATATTCAATTCCATAAGGCAGAAAAGCTTTCGTCATGACGGCGATTAAAGTTATCCTCACCAGCTGTTCTAAAATTTGCGAGACAGCAGAAGGGCGCATGTTTTGTCTGCCCTGAAAATAGCCTCTCAAAACGGAAGAAACGGCTATAATGGGTACGACCGGTGCTATTGCGACTAAAGGATAATATGTTCTTGGGTCGGTAAAGAGAGTGGTAGATAAAATAGGCGCTAGCAAAATTAAAGCCGGGGTAAAAATCAGTGATAACGAAATAGTTATTGCGAGAGAAACGACCAGAATTTTTTTAACTTCCTGATGGTTTCCTTTTGCTTCAGCCTCGGCAATATTTTTTGAAATGGCGACAGGCAGTCCCATTTGAGTTAAAGTCACAACAAGGATAAAGGTGGGATACGCCATCATATAGAGGCCGACACCTTCTTCACCAATACTTCTAGCTATGACAATTCTGTTAATAAATCCGAGTACCCTCGTAATTAATCCTGCTATTAATAGGATAAAGGTCCCTTTTAAAAACTTTGACATACTACTTCCCACCTTCTCAAAAAAGAAGAATTCATATACAATTAATCTATATGCATAAGGGTGGACAAAGCATGACAAGGTGTTTTGATTTTAAAGATAATTAAGAGGGGTCTAGGGAGGCTGTTTAATGGAGAAGAGTCATGCGTACAATCATTTTAAAAACAATGTAAAACCAGCTTTAATCAGTAAGTTAGAGGAATTTCGCTTACTTGGTTATCACGACGTATCAGAGAGTGGACTTTGGGATTTTTTAACGAAAAAGAAATGGAAGAAGGCAAAAGAGGATATAAGACTTTACCAAATCATAGATGATATCTTATCCGTAAAGGTCAGCGATTACATAAGCTTTACTACGATTGAGACATATAAAAACAATGATTTTAATTTAGAAGATGAAGATGAATGGAAAGAGCTGCTAAAGTAAATTGTCCATTTAGATAAAATTGACAGTATTTCTAAACTATTTCATAATAAAAGCAATGATTTTTTTATATAAGGCTTTACGTTGCAGTGCTTTTGCTTAAGCCCTAAGGAGGAACAATACATAATGGTTAAGCGCAGTAGAATTATCGCTTTCCTGCTAGTAGTAATATTACTAGGAAGCACAATGGGAGTTACCACTACAGGTATACTTAAAGATATTAAACTAGGTTTGGACCTTCAAGGCGGCTTCGAGGTTTTATATGAGGTAACACCAGCGAAAAAAGGTCAAAAAATTGACAAAGAAATCTTAGCAAGTACAGCCGAAGCCCTTGATAGGCGGATAAATGTTCTTGGTGTTAGTGAGCCAAATATTCAAATTGAAGGTGAAAATCGAATTCGTGTACAGCTTGCGGGCGTAACGGATCAAAATCAGGCAAGGGAAATATTATCTACCCAAGCAAACCTTACTTTCCGTGATGCCAATGACCGCGTTATGATGGACGGAGCGGATTTAGCGGAAAATGGTGCGAGCCAGACCTTTGATGAAAATGGAGCACCGAGCGTTTCATTAAAATTAAAAAGTGCCGAAAAATTTAAAAACGTTACAGAAGAAATTGTAAAAATGGCACCAAATAATTATTTAGTTATTTGGCTTGATTTTGAAGAAGGAAAAGATTCATTCAAAACGGAAATTACAAAAGAAGATCCTAAATTTTTATCAGCACCTACGGTAAGAGAGATCTTCAATCAAAATACAGTTTCCATTGTAGGAAGCTTCACAGCAGAAGAAGCACAAGAGCTAGCCTCACTTTTAAATGCTGGAGCACTTCCGGTCAAGCTGACTGAAGTTTACTCTACTTCTGTTGGAGCTAAATTCGGTGAGCAGGCATTAAATGAAACAGTCTTTGCCGGTATAATTGGTATTGCAATCATTTATTTATTTATGCTTGTTTACTATCGCTTCCCTGGATTCATCGCTATTGTGACCTTATCGATTTATATCTACCTTGTTCTCCTGGTTTTTGATTGGATGAATGCGGTCTTAACTCTGCCAGGAATTGCGGCACTCATACTCGGGGTGGGTATGGCAGTGGATGCGAACATTATCACCTACGAAAGAATTAGGGAAGAAATTAAGGTAGGTAAGTCAATAAAATCTGCCTTCCAAGCTGGAAGTAAAAGTTCATTTTCGTCTATCATTGACGCCAACCTAACAACAATATTAACAGCTGCAGTACTATTCTTCTATGGGACAAGCTCTGTAAAAGGGTTCGCGACAACATTAATTGTGAGTATACTAATGAGTTTTGTTACTGCTGTTTTCGGTTCACGTATTTTCTTGGGGATGTGGGTAAACAGTGGTCTCTTAAACAAAAGACCAGGCTGGTTTGGTGTGAAGCAATCTCAGATTAAGGATATTGCCGAGAATTATGACACATTAGACCTTCCTACTAGATGGGATCGTTATGATTTTGTAAAGGTTAGAAAGTTATTTTTCATCCTTTCGGGTGCTTTCCTTGCTGTTGGATTGGTAATACTTCTCATTTTCCGTATGAATCTTTCTATTGATTTTTCAAGTGGTACGCGGATTGAAGTATTATCAGATAAGCCCTTAACAACCGAACAGGTTGAAAGCTCACTTGAAAAACTAGATATCAAAACTGATGATATTCTTATTTCTGGTGAGAATAAAGAGATTGCTTCTGCTAGACTAAAAGGAGTACTAACTAAAGAAGAAATTTCTGAATTAAAATCTGAACTTGGCAAAGAATTTGGTGCGGAACCTAATGTTAGTACAGTTTCACCGACAGTAGGGAAGGAAATTGCGAAGAATGCTTTTATCGCCCTAATACTTGCCTCCATTGGAATCATTATTTATGTAACGGTCCGATTTGAAATGGCTATGGCCATTGCAGCGATTGTTTCCTTAATGCACGATGCATTTTTTATGGTAGTGTTCTTCAGCATTACGCGACTAGAAGTTGACCTCACCTTTATTGCGGCAGTATTGACAATCGTCGGATACTCTATTAATGACACGATTGTTACCTTTGACCGGATGCGTGAGAACCTGGTTAAGAAAAAGCGTCTCAAAACGTTTGAGGATATTGCTGAGGTAGTAAATGTTAGTTTACGCCAAACCTTAACTCGTTCATTTAATACGGTTCTAACGGTGACATTTACTATTATTGCTTTAATGATTTTCGGAAGTGAATCCATTCGCAACTTCTCTATTGCCATGTTTGTTGGCTTAATTTCTGGTGTCTATTCATCTGTCTTTATTGCTACTAATCTTTGGGTAGTTCTTAAAGCAAAAGAACTCAAAAAGAAGGGTACCATTAAGACTGTAAAAGAAAAGAAAAAGTACTCTGATGAGCCTCAAGTATAAAAAATGTTAAAACCGCAGTTCACTCTGCGGTTTTTCTATTCCAGATTTACGTTGAAAGGACATGTTTACTCCTGTATAATAGATAAGTCTGAGGGGTGAACGCATGTTAAAGTCGAAAACTAGATGGGTTGTTCGTAAAACTGATCAACACCTAGTAAAAACTCTCGAAAACGAATTGAAAATTACGCCGCTTGTTGCGTCGCTGCTTATCAACCGCGGATTAGATACCGTTGATTCTGCACGGTATTTTTTATTTGGAAAAGAGCAATTTCATGACCCTTATTTATTAACAGGTATGGATATTGCTGTAAAAAGAATTCGGGAAGCTATTGAAAGGCAAGAACCTATTTTAATATTCGGGGATTATGATGCGGATGGTGTCAGTAGCACAACCGTATTAATGGTTACCCTTAGAGAATTGGGGGCTAATGTTCAATTTTATATTCCAAATCGTTTTACAGAAGGATATGGACCGAACGAACCTGCCTTTCGTCGTGCAGCTGAAAATGGAATTAAGTTAATTATTACTGTAGATACAGGCATTTCTGCCATAAATGAAGCAGCAATCGCAAAAGAAATCGGTCTTGATCTAATCATCACAGATCACCATGAGCCGGGTCCCGTTTTACCTGAAGCACTAGCGATTATTCATCCAAAACTGCCGGATAGTATCTACCCTTTTCGTGAGCTTGCTGGGGTAGGTGTAGCCTTTAAATTAGCCCATGCGCTATACGGAGAGGTTCCAGAGCACTTGTTAGAAATTGCGGTTATTGGGACAATCGCCGATTTAGTTTCGTTAAAAGATGAAAATCGCCTCATTGCCAAAAGAGGTTTAGAAAAACTTAAAGTCACAGAGAATAAAGGTCTAAAAGCTATATTAAAAGTAGCAGGTGTAGATCAGCAAAGCATTAACGAGGAAACCATCGGCTTTTCGCTGGCGCCAAGAATCAATGCAGTCGGCAGACTAGAAAATGCTGATATGGCTGTAGAACTTTTGCTTACGGATGATCCATTTGAAGCGGAGGCTCTAGCACAAGAAATGGATGACTTAAACAAGACAAGACAATCGATTGTCAATTCCATTACACTTGAAGCTATTGAAGAGGTTGAAAGAAATTATCCGATTGATTCAAATTCAGTACTTGTCATTGGTAAAGAAGGCTGGAATGCAGGTGTAATCGGCATCGTTGCTTCCAGATTAGTGGAAAAGTTTTACCGGCCGACAATCGTTCTAAGCTTTGACAAGGAAAAGGGCTTAGCAAAAGGCTCTGCTCGAAGTATTGCAGGTTTTGATTTATTTAAAAATCTTTCGGAATGCCGGGATATTTTGCCACACTTTGGAGGACATCCTATGGCGGCAGGGATGACGCTGAGACTAGAAGATGTTTCTGACCTTCGTCAGAGATTAAATAATCTGGCGAATGAGCAGTTAACAGAAGAGGATTTTATCCCAATTACCACACTGGATCATCAAATAGCGGTGGAAGAAATCAATTTATCTTCGCTGGATGAACTAAATCTCCTTGCTCCATTTGGAATGGACAACCCTAAACCGAAGGTGTTAATCAGTAATGTCCAAATATCGACCATGAGAAAAATTGGTTCAGAACAAAATCACTTGAAAGTGATGGTTAATGATAACGGTACGAATTTAGATGGAATAGGCTTTGGCCTTGGACAATTAGCTGACCATATTTCACCAGCCTCAAAAATTTCGTTAATTGGTGAATTAGCCGTTAATGAGTGGAATAATATCCGTAAACCACAAATTTTTATCCAGGATGTTTCGGTTGAATCGTGGCAATTATTTGATCATCGCGGAGTAAAACGAATTCACTCAATGGTTAATACTATACCGAACGAAAAGCGGAAATATATTATCTTTAACAGAGAACAGCTGGAAAAAATGGACCCTGCTCTGACTAGTGAGGTAATACTTATTAAAGATGAAGCAGAGGCTAAGGCATTCGATTCACATCAGGCCAATGTTGTTCTCGTTGACCTGCCGCCGTCTAAGGAACTACTTCACCATTTATTTAATGGGAAACGTCCTGCTCGAATTTATGCGTATTTCCATAAGGAAAACAGTGATTTCTTTAGTACCATTCCTACGAGAGACCACTTTAAATGGTTTTATGCATTTTTGTTAAAAAAAGGTCCAATTGACTTGGGGCGTTATGGAGATGAAATCGCTAAGCACCGCGGCTGGTCAACGGAAACCATAACTTTTATGTCAAAAGTGTTTTCTGAACTAGATTTTGTTACAATAAACAATGGATTTATTACTTTGAATAAACAATCACAAAAGCGTGACCTTACTGATTCGATAACCTATCAAACCAAACAGGCTCAATATGCACTTGAAAGAGATTTATTATTTTCGTCCTTTCAGCAATTAAAGAGCTGGTTTGACCAAGTTATAGAGGAATCAGTTACTATTTGAGGAGGCATTACGTAATGGACTTAAAGCAATTTATCGCAATCGTACCAGATTACCCAAAACCAGGTATTACATTCAAGGATATTACTCCATTAATGAACAATGGAGATGCATATAAGTATGCAACGGACCAAATTGTTTCTTATGCGAAAAATAAACAAATTGATTTAATTGTAGGTCCTGAGGCAAGAGGATTTATTATTGGCTGCCCTGTCGCCTATTCTCTTGGAATTGGCTTTGCTCCAGTTCGTAAGGAAGGAAAACTGCCGCGTGAAACGGTTAAAGTAAGCTATGGATTAGAATATGGAAGTGATGTCCTTACGATTCATAAGGATGCAATTCAACCAGGACAACGTGTTTTGATAACTGATGACTTGTTAGCAACAGGCGGAACCATTGAAGCAACCATTCAATTAGTGGAACAGCTTGGCGGTGTAGTTGCTGGAATTGCTTTTCTGATTGAATTATCTTACCTTGATGGACGTAAAAAACTTCAAGGCTACGACATCATGACATTGATGAATTATTAATAGTATTGGGGGCACTCGTAAATGAGTGCTCTCTTGTTATAAGAAGAGAGCTATTTTTTATATGAATTTACTGTATTTCGACACTTTTTTCGCAAAATACAGTAAAATAATATCAATCCCTTTACAACTGAGCTATTTTTTTCGATAATAGTAACATTCATTAGTAACTTGTTAAGATAGAGTAACATTTAATAATATAGGCTGCTTTCGTAAAGATTGTTGTTAAAATCCTAAAGCCGATTTTTAACGCGGAACAAACTATTTTGTGCTTGAAATTAAGATTGCAAGCTCTTTTCTTTGAAAAGAGACATAATAAAAAAATGAGACGAAAAATAAGGTGATTTTTATGGCGAACGATCAAGTGTTAACCGCCGAACAAGTCATCGACAAGACGAGGATTTATTTGAACGAGGAGCATTGCGAATTTGTAAAAAGAGCGTACGAATTTGCAAAACATTCTCATCGTGAACAATATAGAAAATCTGGGGAGCCCTACATTATTCATCCTATTCAAGTTGCTGGAATTCTGGCGGATTTGGAGATGGATCCTGCAACGGTTGCCGCTGGTTTTCTCCATGATGTCGTTGAAGACACGGATGTTACTTTAAAGGACATCGAGACGGAATTTAATGACGAAGTGGCCATGCTTGTCGACGGGGTTACGAAATTAGGAAAAATTAAATATAAATCACACGAGGAACAGCAGGCAGAGAACCACAGAAAAATGTTTGTGGCTATGGCTCAGGATATCCGCGTTATTTTGATTAAGCTTGCTGATCGTTTGCATAATATGAGGACGCTAAAGCATCTTCCTGTTGAGAAGCAGCGCCGGATTTCAAACGAAACACTTGAAATCTTTGCACCTTTAGCCCATCGTCTTGGTATTTCTAAGATTAAGTGGGAGCTGGAAGATACCGCATTAAGATACTTAAATCCACAGCAATATTACCGTATTGTTAACCTGATGAAAAAGAAGCGTGCAGAACGGGAACAATACTTAGTCGATGTAATGGACGAGGTTCGAAACAGAATGAAAGAAGTGTCCATTAATGCGGAGCTTTCTGGAAGACCAAAGCATATCTATAGCATTTATCGAAAAATGGTCCAGCAAAATAAACAGTTTAGTGAAATCTATGATTTACTTGCCGTTCGAATAGTAGTAAATAGTATTAAGGATTGCTACGCTGTTCTAGGTATCATCCATACGTGCTGGAAACCTATGCCAGGGCGTTTTAAAGACTATATTGCCATGCCGAAGCCGAATATGTACCAATCTCTTCATACCACGGTCATTGGTCCTAAGGGTGATCCGCTGGAGGTTCAAATTCGGACGTCAGAAATGCACAGGATTGCAGAATTTGGTATTGCCGCTCACTGGGCCTATAAAGAAGGGAAAGCACTTGCAGATACAACTTCTTATGAACAAAAATTAACTTGGTTTAGAGAAATCCTTGAATTCCAAAATGATACTGCGAATGCAGAGGAGTTTATGGAGTCATTAAAAATCGACTTATTCTCTGATATGGTTTTTGTTTTTACACCAAAAGGAGATGTAATTGAATTACCATCCGGCTCAGTTCCGATTGATTTTGCTTATCGAATTCACTCTGAAATCGGGAATAAAACGATAGGGGCGAAAGTGAACGGTAAAATGGTCACGCTGGATTATCGACTCAAGACCGGTGACATTATCGAAATTCTTACATCTAAGCATTCCTATGGCCCAAGTCAAGACTGGTTAAAGCTTGCACAAACTTCACAGGCAAAGAACAAAATACGTGCCTTTTTTAAGAAGCAGCGCCGAGATGAAAATGTCGATAAAGGCAGAGAGCTTGTAGAAAAAGAAATCCGCTCAATGGAATTTGATTTAAAAGAGATTTTAACGGCTGATAATTTGAAAAAGGTAGCTGAAAAGTTTAATTTTGCCAACGAAGACGATATGTATGCAGCGGTCGGCTATAATGGTGTAACTGCACTGCAGGTAGCCAATCGTTTAACTGAGAAATGGCGTAAAAAACGGGATCAGGAGCAATCGGCCACGATCACAAATGCTATTTCTGATATGAAGGCATTTCCTTCTACGAAAAAGCGAGAGTCCGGTGTTCGTGTTGCTGGAATCGATAATTTATTAATCCGCTTATCTAGATGCTGTAATCCTGTCCCAGGTGACGAAATTGTTGGTTTTATTACAAAAGGACGCGGTGTTTCGGTTCATCGTGCCGATTGTACAAATATTGATTCTAACGACGCACAGACTAGGTTAATTCCTGTTGAATGGGAATCCTCTTTAAATGACCGGAAAGAATATAATGTGGATATTGAGATTAGCGGTTACGACCGCCGCGGTTTATTGAATGAGGTTCTGCAGGCAGTAAATGAAACAAAAACCAATATTTCCGCTGTTTCTGGCCGATCTGATCGTAATAAAATGGCGACGATCATTATGTCTATTGCTATCCACAATGTGAGCCATTTGCAAAAAGTGGTTGATCGGATTAAACAGATACCAGATATTTATTCGGTTCGCCGGATTATGAATTAGGGAGTTTACTAAAAATGCGAGTTGTTGTACAGCGCAGTAAAAAGGCAAAGGTGACCGTTAACGAAGAAATAACGGGACAAATTTCTAAAGGTCTAGTCCTTCTTGTAGGAGTAACACATCAGGATACAGAAGAAGACGCAGCCTTTTTAGCAGATAAAATTGCAAATCTACGGATATTTGAAGATGATGGCGGAAAGATGAATTTATCCTTATTAGATGTTGACGGTGAAATTCTTTCTGTCTCTCAATTTACCTTGTATGGTGATTGCCGTAAAGGAAGAAGACCCAATTTCATGGAAGCTGCTAGACCAGAACAGGCAAACCAGCTATATGAAAGATTCAATGGTTTATTACGTGAAAAAGGTATCAAGGTTGAAACAGGTATCTTTGGGGCGATGATGGACGTCGAATTAATTAATGATGGTCCCGTTACACTAATTGTAGAGAGCAAAAGTTAAAAAATGCTTGGCACTTTTATAGCTGCCAAGCATTTTTTTTATCTAGCTTCAGCGCCTAGGGGCTCGGGGTCATAAGCCGCCCCCTGAAGAAGGCAAAAAGCGCCTTCTGGCAGGGTTCGTCTTATGCCTGTCGCCCCTAGTCAAGGCGCTTCCGCTTTACTTATTGTTCCTTAAAGTATCGGGCAAGTCCATTGTACAAACCTGTTGCTGCATTTTCTTGGAATTGTCCTGATGTTAGTGTCATTTCTTCGGCTGAATTACTTAGGTAGCCTAGTTCCATAAGGACCGCCTGCCTTTTATTCTCTCGAATGACATGGTAATCACCAGAACGGACACCGCGGCTTTTTAACCTAGTTTGAGCATTGGTTGAATTATAAACATATTCGGCGAGTTTTTTTTGATAAGAATGATAGTAATAACCTGTCATCCCACGGATGCTCCGTTCTAGGTTGCTATCATAATGTAAGCTGATAAACGCATCTGACTGATGAACACTTGCTAATCTCACTCTTGATGGAAGCGAAAGAAAAGCATCATTGCTTCTTGTAAGAAAAACATTGGCTCCAGCTGCCTTTAACTTATCAGATAAAAGCTGCGCAGTACGGAGTGTTAATTCTTTTTCAAGTGTGCCGCCTACTCCAGTAGCCCCAGTATCAATTCCACCATGTCCAGGGTCGATCACAATGGTCTTGGATCTTAAATAAGTCTCTGCCCCTTGTTTATCAATTCCAGGTCCAGTTCCATTGGTTGTTACGAGCCATCCAGCAATATATCCATTTGAACCGTTCGGCAATGTAATCTCGTACCAATCGTTCTCAACCTTGCTTATCGGAAAGGACTCTCCTTCATTGGCACGTTGAAGCACATTCGATTGAACGGTAGGGTCCTTCCTAATATTTGTACCATTATGTAAGATCGTAACTTTGCTGTCTTTAGCGAGTTGGGTAGTATTTGCTTTATCCTTGTTGAAATACCAGCCGGCTGCCCAGCCTGTTTTTCCAGGTTTATACTCAATTTTAAACCAATTATTTGTTTCTTCAAGAATGGTAAACTTCTGCCCTTTTGTAATGGAACCGATAATGTCCGAGTTCAAGGAAGAATCACTGCGGACACTTAGGTTACTGGCAGTAACTGTCCCAATTGTTCCATTTTCAGGATTGATTTGCTGATTTTCGGTTCCGAATTGAACGTAATCCGCACTAACCCATGCACTTTGGTTTTCGTACTTTATTTCAATCCAATTATTCTTTTTTGAGTAAATCGTTATCGCAGTCCCTTTTGCTAGTTTCCCAATCACCCTTCCTGAAGTAGAAGGTTCGTTTCGGATATTCAATGTATCTGTGATCTGACCTGCACCAATCGATTTATTATTATTTTCTTCTTTGGAATCATTAGTAGATTTATTGTTGAAATCTAGATATTCTCGTACAACCCAGCCTTCCCCAAATCCTCCAGATATTTTTACCCAGTTTTCATTATCAGCTATAACACTGACAGCTTGTCCTTTATTTAAATATCCAACGATACGAAAATTAGTTCCTGGTCCAGTACGCACACGTAATTGATTGGTGTTTGCTTCAGCAGTCTTTTTATTTGAACTGCTGGAACCAGTTGTCGTTGTTTCATTTGAAGTTTTGGTTACAACCCAATTGGCTACCCAGCCTGTTTTCCCAGAAGAAAGCTGAATGTGAATCCAATCGCCTTCCTCTTTTATAATCGTAAATTCTTCTCCCCTTTTTACTTGTTTCACAAGCTGATAGCTTAAGCCTGGACCGCTGCGGATGTTAACCGGACTCTCAGTAATGGTAACCGTACCGTTTGCTGCCACACCTATATCTTGCGGAAGGAATACTCCGAAGAATACCGTGAAACATACTAACAAAAGTATAAATCTCTTTATCATTCTCTCTCTCCCTTCACAATATCTTTCATTTTATCGTAAAAGGTCATGGAAATCATTCCTTAATTGTTAAATATCTACTATTTTGAAATTTTCTATGACATGTAAGTTTTTACGATGATTGGAAATAATAAGAACTATAGTGAAGATACGAGGTGATGGGTGATGAGATCGAGCGATAAAACAAATAGCATTCAATCAATGGACAGCAGGCTATTTGGTGTAGATTTTCATGATTTTATACAAAGTGAGCAGCATAATACTACGTTTGAGCTTGCCTCCGAATTTGGACTTACGATCGGTGATGTTAGAAAGTTGAAAAAACATTTGGAAAGATCCTAAATCCATCTTGACATTGGATTCAATGCTCCGTAATATTATATAAATAAAATACACATGGATATAACCAATGATGGAGCATAGTAATTAAGGTAAAACATGAAAAGAGAGGAAATGCCCTGGCTGAAAGCATTTCTACATGATTCTTAATGAAGGAACACTCCGAAGGCTTCTCTCTGAAAAAGGAATTCCAACCTTAGTAGGAGAAGAACGTGAGCAGGCGTTAACTGTAAAAGAGGAAGTGCATTCTTAAATATGCCTTCAACTAGGGTGGCACCGCGGGAATATAACTCTCGTCCCTTGTATTTATACAAGGGACGGGAGTTTTTTGTTTTTTATAGAAATTTTTTACATAAAAAAGTAATGGTTAAGGAGGAATTCTGCTATGTCGATTAGCATTCCAAGAGGCACGCAGGACATTCTGCCTGGAGAGGTAGAAAAATGGCAGCTGATTGAAGCAAAAGCGAGAGAGCTTTGTGAAAAATATCAATATCAAGAAATTCGGACTCCAATCTTTGAACATACCGACCTATTCGCTCGTGGTGTTGGTGATACCACGGATATTGTCCAGAAAGAAATGTACACATTCGATGATCGCGGCGGCCGCAGCCTCACACTAAGACCAGAAGGTACTGCAGCTGTAGTAAGGTCGTTTGTTGAAAAAAAAATGTTTGGGTATCCAAATCAACCAGTTAAGCTTTATTACATGGGACCGATGTTCCGATACGAACGTCCGCAGGCAGGACGCTTCCGCCAATTTGTTCAATTTGGCATCGAAGCATTAGGCAGTAACGACCCGGCAATTGACGCAGAAGTTATTTCACTTGCCATGAACTTATACAAGGAAATGGGTTTGAAAAAGCTAAAGCTTGTGATCAATAGTCTTGGAGATAAGGAGAGCAGAACCGCTCACCGCAATGCACTAGTGAATCACTTTCAGCCAAGAATTGAAGAGTTTTGTCAAGACTGCCAAAACCGTCTTGAAAAAAATCCTTTGAGAATTCTCGATTGCAAGCAAGATCACAATCACGAATTAATGAAAACTGCGCCTTCGATTATCGGATATCTAAATGATGATTCTAAGGCTTATTTTGAAAAATTACAGCAGCATTTAACACAGTTAGAAATTGAGTTTGTTGTGGATCCGAATCTAGTACGCGGATTGGATTATTATAATCACACAGCTTTTGAAATCATGAGTGATGCCGAGGGCTTCGGAGCCATCACCACTTTATGCGGCGGCGGACGTTATAACGGCCTAGCCGAAGAAATGGGCGGACCAGAAACTCCGGGAATTGGATTTGCCATGAGTATTGAACGCTTTATTGCCGCACTCAAGGCTGAAGGAATTGAGCTGGAAATCAATCAAGGCATTGATTGTTATCTAGCTGCGTTAGGTGAGGAAGCAAAGGATTATACAGTAGGACTGCTTCAGAAACTTCGCCTTGCAGGTGTTTCTGCAGAGCGGGATTATTTGAACCGAAAAATTAAAGCACAATTTAAAGCAGCTGACCGTCTAAACGCAAAATATGTTGCGGTTCTAGGTGACGAAGAGCTTTCGAATAATAAAATTAATCTAAAAAATATGGCTACTGGTGAGCAAGTGGAGATAGCCTTAACACAGTTTGTAGAATATTTTCAAGAATTAAAGAGATAAAAGGAGAGGATCTTCATGTATGGGAGAACGTATTTTTGTGGCGATGTACCAGAGTCAGCCATTGGTGAAAAAGTAACACTTAAAGGCTGGGTCTCAAAACGCCGTGACCTGGGCGGATTAATTTTTATCGATCTGCGTGATCGCTCAGGTATTGTTCAAGTTGTTTTCAATCCGGATGTATCGAAAGAAGCATTGGAAATTGCTGAGAAGATTCGCAGTGAGTATGTACTGGATATTCAAGGAACGGTCATTAGCCGTGAGGCTGGAACGATAAATCCTAATTTAAAAACCGGAAAGATTGAAGTTCAAGCTGAAATGGTAACCATCATTAACGAGGCAAAAACACCGCCATTTACGATTTCAGATAAAACAGATGTATCTGAAGACGTGCGTCTAAAATATCGTTATTTAGACTTCCGTCGTCCGGTGATTTTTGAAACATTAAAAATGCGCCATCAAGTAACCAAGCAAATCAGAGATTTCCTTGATTCTGAAGGATTTATAGATATTGAAACACCAATCTTAACAAAAAGCACACCAGAGGGAGCCCGCGACTATTTGGTGCCAAGCCGTGTTCATCCTGGTGAGTTCTATGCACTTCCACAATCACCACAGCTATTCAAGCAGCTATTAATGCTTGGCGGGATTGAGCGTTACTATCAAATTGCCCGCTGTTTCCGTGATGAAGATTTACGTGCTGACCGTCAGCCAGAGTTTACACAAATCGATATTGAAACAAGTTTCCTTGGTCAAGAAGATATCTTGGGCTTAATGGAAAAAATGATGACTGGTTTGATGAAGGAAGTTAAAGGGCTTGATATTCCTGCTCCGTTTCCACGAATGACTTATGATGAGGCAATGAGCCGATTTGGCTCTGATAAGCCTGATACTCGTTTTGGACTAGAGCTGGTGGACCTTTCTGAGGTCGTTAAGGATTCAGGCTTTAAAGTCTTTGCGGCAGCAGTTGCAAATGGCGGCCAAGTCAAGGGTATTAACGTTAAAGGTGCTGCTGAAAAATATTCTCGTAAGGATATTGATGCGCTGACAGAATTTGTGGGAGTTTATGGGGCAAAGGGTCTTGCGTGGCTGAAGGTAGACGCAGAAGGATTAAAAGGTCCGATTGCTAAATTCTTCGCAGATGAAGATGCGAATGCTTTAAGAACGGTTTTAGATGCGAAGGAAGGAGACCTTCTCCTATTTGTAGCCGACAAGAAAAATGTTGTTGCCGACGCCTTGGGAGCGCTGCGTTTAAAGCTAGGGAAAGAATTAGGATTAATCGATCAAAGCAAGTTCAATTTCCTATGGATTACCGATTGGCCATTGCTTGAATATGGCGAGGAAGAAGGCCGTTATTATGCTGCCCACCATCCTTTCACTATGCCGGTTAGAGAAGACCTTCCATACTTAGATACAGATCCTGCTAGAGTAAGAGCACAGGCCTATGACCTTGTCTTAAATGGCTATGAGCTTGGAGGCGGCTCGTTACGAATTTTCGAGCGTCCTGTTCAAGAAAAAATGTTTAGTGTTCTTGGATTTACACCTGAAGAAGCACAAGAGCAATTTGGTTTCTTGATGAACGCTTTCGAATATGGTACACCGCCACATGGTGGAATTGCTCTTGGATTGGACCGTTTGGTGATGCTGCTTGCAGGCAGTTCTAACCTGCGTGATACGATTGCTTTTCCAAAAACGGCTAGTGCCAGCGACTTGTTGACTGACGCACCGGGTGCTGTTTCAGAAGCCCAATTAAAAGAACTTCATTTGTCACTAAATGTTACCAATAAAAATGAATAAAACGCTTTCATAAAACCTTGAATGGTTTTTGAATGTATGATATTATAAAGTCAATCAAATAAGTGTCCTGAAATGTTCGTTGTATTACCTAACTTTTGACCAACATTATTTCTTCGGGAGTCTGGGTTTTCAAGCTGCGTAAAAGCCTCAACCTATACGGTTAAAGGGACTTACATAAACTTGGAACAAGACACCCACCTGCTGATATGCGGGATCAAAAGAAGGAACTAAGCGCGACGGCACCATTGGGACCCTTATAAAAATAGTCTCCTGCATCAGCAGGGGGCTATTTTTATTTTTGGAGAAAATGGGATAGTGCCGGTAAATGGGGAGTCGATGAAATAGGGGAACAATACTGGCATGATTGTGCCCATAAATGGTGAGTCGATGAAATAGGGGAACAATCCTGGCATGATTGTGCCCATAAATGGTGAGTTGATGAAATAGGGGAACAATCCCGGCATGATTGTGCCCATAAATGGTGAGTTGATGAAATAGGGGAAC